>NZ_SCFL01000002.1:0-968069 GCF_007000305.1 Rhizobium sp. rho-13.1
GCACAGATTGGCCGTCTACGGCTGCGACCCGAACGAGGTTCAGGCCATGCTGGACGGCCTGGGTGCGGAGGCGATCCCAGCGCTCGATGCAGCGATCCAGATTGATAACGTAAATGAGGAGCGGAGACGCGGGTACTGCCCTGTCAATCCCGCGACAGGCATCCTTTCGCTCGACCCGTTCAAGCATTCACTCAACTCCCGACAGATCAGCACGACTTAAACGTCATAAAACCGGAAAAGATTGGACAGATGCAGTACAGCGATCGCAACTTTGTTCCCGCTCTAACTAATGCCATGTCGTCCGAGCGAGTTCAAGCGCGTCCGGGATCGCCATTTGTGACAGGCTGTTACGTTGGGACATCGGTTTCAGCAAGATGTGATGAGGCCGCGCTGCCTTTTGCAAGCCGCTCAGGCTTTCCCTCGGTTCCTGTAATGACTATATGCGGATAGCACGGGGTGTTGCGCAATGCTCCGCCCAGCAGAAGGGTTGGCGTTCATGTGGATAATGAGAGTTGCTCTGGTCGGAGCCACGCTGCTTGCCCTGACACCCTACAACGGCTTTGCCGAAGGTGAGGGCAAACTCACATGGAATAAGCCGATCTATCCCTACAAGGATTTGCCAGGCGTCACGGCACCACAGGCATTTCAGGAAAAGTTTAAGTGCTGGACGCGCTTGGCCGACCTCGATTTCGGCTATCGCAGCTTCTACCGCGACTACCCGCGCCTGGTCTACTTCTGCGACCAGAACGGCGTCATTTCCGAAAGCACCCGCCCACCCAACTACAGCTACTGGCAATATAACAATCGTAATCGCTGACCTGTCCGACACCGAGTTTTCGCACAGCGTAACGACAGCAAAAGACACCCCCGAAGGGGCGTCCGCTAACAATTACTATGAAAGCTAAGCTGTTGATCTGGCAGAGATCAAAAATGGAATGGTGCCCAGAAGAGGACTCGAACCTCCACACCCTTTCGGGTACCAGCACCTGAAGCTGGCGCGTCTACCAATTCCGCCATCTGGGCGACGGTCAGGCATGTAAGGGGGTCGTCCGCTGCTGTCAACAACGTTTTTGAAGTTTTGATGTCATTCCCCGAAAAAGCGACTTATTGCGCTGTTCGGGCGAAGGCGCGGACCAGATCAAGTCCTTGGACCAAAAGCGACTTTGCCTCGTTTTCGCTGGCCGCCTCGACATAGCAGCGCATTTCCGGGGCATTGCCCGAGGGACGGAAATGGATCATCCGGCCGTCCTCCAGCATGACCTGCAGGCCGTCTATGTCGCTCGTTGAGGCCACCGATCCAACAGGTGCCAGAAACGCAGCCAGATTGCTTTCCGAGGCGCGCAGATGCGCCATCAGCGCGCCGCTGGTCTCTAGTGCGAAATTCTCCAGCCGGTCGGCTGCGGCAAAGGGCAGGCTGTAGCCGGCGGCGACCTGAGACAGGGTCTTCTTCGAAGCCGCTGCCGCATGGAGCGTGGCAAGGATCGGCAGAAAACTATCGCGCGTCGGCAGGGGCTGGATGGTCGTGCCGTTGACGGTAAAGGCGCTTGCCGTCAACGTGCCGCCATTGGCCTCGAAACCCATGACGCCCGGCCGGCCGTCCGCCAGCGCGGCGTTCATGCCAGCGATCACATAGGGCGAGCCAACGCGGGTGCGGGTAACGCTGTAGCGGCCGGCGGTCTCGACACCGGAATTAGAGGTGACAGGCGTAACGAGCACACCGGCACCGAGGAAATTGGCGGCGATGAGACCGAGAAGGTCGCCGCGCAGCGGCTCGCCGTGTTCGTCCGAGACCAGTGGCCTGTCGCCGTCGCCATCGGCGGAGACGATGGCATCGAGCCGGTGTTCGTTCGTCCATCCGCGGAGCAGTTCGACGGTCTGGGCAGAAACGGCTTCGGTATCGACCGGGATGAAGCTGTCGGAGCGACCGAGCGGCACGACGCGGGCGCCGTAATGATCCAGGACTTGCCCCAGCAGGTCGCGGGCGACCGTGCTGTGCTCGTAGACGCCGACGGTCAAGCCCACAAGGCTGCCTGCCGGCAGGAGTGCTGCGTTGCGGCTCAAGAACTGTGCCTCAGCCTGCTCGCCGCGCTTCTCCGCGCTGGCAGGCGAGGCGTCGATGGCGCTGTCGCCGATGGCGGCCGCTTCCGCTGTGATGGCTTCTTCGTCCTGCTTGTCGATTTCGCCATCCGGGCGGTAGAATTTGATGCCGTTGCGATCAGCCGGAATATGAGAGCCGGTCACCATCAGGCTGGCGGCTCCGAGTTCCAGGCCATAGAGTGCCAGCGCTGGCGTGGCGATGGCGCCGCAATCGATCGGTACGAGGCCCGCGCGCCCCAGCGCCCCGATGCAGGTCGCAGCAACTGATGGGCTCGACTCGCGGAAATCACGACCGACGAGAACGGGGTCACCAGGCTTGGCATGGCCGCTCTTCAGGAGATGACGGGCAAACGCCGTTGAATAGAGAGCCGAGGCGCGGCCTTCGAGATCGACAGAAAGGCCGCGAAGGCCGCTCGTTCCAAATTTCAGACTGCTCACGCGATAACTCCCGACATTGATAAGGCTTTATGGCGCAGGACCGAAGATCGATCAACCGACGCAAACGGTCGGACGCACCAGGTTTGGCCCTGCGCACTTGGGCAGGACATGATGGTGTCCTATATAGCCTACCATATGACGCGCGAAAGAAAGCGGCACGGGAAATGATGAAATTTACCGCAAGGAGCCCCGGCGCTCCAAGGGGAGGTGGTGCCGCACGGTTTCGTAACCTCGTTCCGATGGCTGTGGTAGCCATGGCTTCGCTGACTGCAATGTCAGCTCAAGCCTTGCCTCTCACAGCCGTCGCCAAGATAGAGCCTTCGGCGGCTTTGATCGAGATCTCGACGGTGTGCGATACGCGCGGTTGTTTCACATTCGGGCCGCGCCAGAGCTATCAGCGGCCAAACTATCGTCCGCTCGGCCAGACCGGACCCCGATATTATAGTCCCGGCGCACGGCCGCCTCGCTTTATCTTCCGACCCCAGCCCCCGAGGCTGCCGCCGCAGGTCCGGGTGCCTGCCGCCGATCCGAGCTTTCACCGCCAAAGCTGCATGAACCGTTACCGCTCCTACGACCCGTTGACCGACAGCTACAAGGCGCCGGGCGGAAGGCCGGTGCGCTGCGTCCTGCCGGAGCGCCGCTGATCGCTCCAGCTCTCGCTGCGCTCCCGGTCGGTGTGGCCGAGATCGCGCTCGGGTTCGATGATGTCGCGGACCCGCTGCTTCAATTCCTTCGGGCCCGGAAAACCACCGTCGCGCTTGCGTTCCCAGATCAGCTCACCGTCCACCCGGATCTCGAAATTGCCGCCGGTGCCGGGCAGGAGGGCCACCTCGCCGAGACTGTCGCCAAATGTTTGGAGCAGTTCCTGCGCCATCCACGCGGCGCGCAGCAGCCAGTTGCACTGGGTGCAGTAGAGGATGCTGATGCGGGGTTTTGCGGTCATGTCGGTTCTCCTGTGCGACCCGCAGTCTAGGGACGTGGGCCCCATGTCACAACGGCTAAACGTTTATCGCGAAGCGGGCACTGGTGACTTAGTGTTCCATCCGGTCGTCACCAGCAGGGACTCGCGCTGCTTGGCTGGCATGGCGCGCAGTCGGCTTTGCGTTACCAGGCGTATCGCGGCAAACCCCGCCAAGACGAGAAGCACTTTGCTGGAGATGGTAAAGATCGCCATCGTCAGTGCCCAGGTTTTGATTTCAGTGCTGAGCGCGAGGTACGCATTGAGCGCTGCGGTGGTGAACATAAGGCCTGACCACACGAAGCCGAGCGCGATGCCGATATCGGCCGAAACGGCGCGGGCAATCGCAGGCAGGTAGCGATTGATCCATCCGGGCTTCAGCATCGCGGCACCGACAATCACATAAATCACGCTCGGCTTGAAGAGCACGAAACGGGGATCGTCCGTCACCATCGTTGCCGTACCGGAAGCGAAAACCAGAAACAGGCTTAGCCACTGCATGCTGTCGACAGGCTTCCTCCTTGAGACCTGGACAGCAATTTGGCAGGCACCGAACAGCATGCCGAGACAAGCCGACAGCACTGCGTTCTGCGTTAAAGAGAAGAGGATGACAAAAAGCAGGCTCGCGCCGAGGTCGTTGGCCATCAATCCTATGGTTTTCAGAAAGGACTTCATAAGGACTGGCCCAGCGATCGCTATGCGAAGGCATAGAGCCAATCGCGTATTGCAGCAAGCCGGGAGGTTAGGCAATGGATCAAGCTTGAGCCGAAGCGCACGTTTGCCGCAAACCAGACAGCAAAAAGGGCGCCTCGGCGCCCTCAATCATATGCCTTGAAAGGGCTTCCCCTCACTCGTCGCTCATCTTCAGCGCCGCAATAAACGCTTCCTGTGGAATGTCGACCTTGCCGAACTGGCGCATACGCTTCTTGCCAGCCTTCTGCTTGTCAAGCAGCTTGCGCTTGCGGGAGGCGTCGCCGCCGTAGCACTTGGCGGTCACGTCCTTGCGCATTGCCGAGATCGTCTCGCGGGCGATGACGTTGCCGCCGATGGCCGCCTGGATCGGAATCTTGAACATGTGCCGCGGGATCAGGTCCTTCAGCTTTTCGCACATGTCGCGACCGCGCTTTTCGGCGGCGGTCCGGTGTACCAGCATCGACAGCGCGTCGACCGGCTCGCCGTTGACCATGATCGACATTTTCACAAGGTTGCCTTCCTTGTAGCCGTCGAGATGGTAGTCGAAGGAGGCATAGCCCTTGGAAATCGATTTCAGCCGGTCGTAGAAGTCGAACACGACTTCGTTGAGCGGCAGCTCGTAGGTCAGCATGGCGCGCTTGCCGACATAGGTAAGCTCGGTCTGGACGCCACGGCGATCCTGGCAGAGCTTGAGGATGCCGCCGAGATAATCGTCCGGGGTAAGGATGGTTGCCTTGATCCAAGGCTCGTGGATTTCCGAGATGCGCACGACATCCGGCATGTCGGCCGGATTGTGCAGCTCGCGCTCGCTGCCGTCGGTCATGTTGAGCTTGTAGACCACCGACGGTGCCGTCGCGATCAGGTCGAGATCGAACTCGCGCTCGAGGCGTTCCTGGATGATTTCGAGATGCAGCAACCCGAGGAAGCCGCATCGGAAACCGAAGCCGAGAGCTGCGGACGATTCCATTTCGAACGAGAACGAGGCGTCGTTGAGGCGCAGCTTGCCCATGGCAGCGCGCAGATCCTCGAAGTCGGCCGCATCGACGGGGAACAACCCGCAGAAGACGACCGGCTGGGCCGGTTTGAAGCCTGGCAGCGCCTTGGCCGTCGGCTTCTTGTCTTCGGTTATGGTGTCGCCGACGCGGGTGTCTGCCACTTCCTTGATCGAGCCGGTGAAGAAGCCGATCTCGCCCGGGCCGAGGCTGTCGACCGCCAGCATCTTCGGCGTCAGCACGCCGACGCGTTCGACCTGGTATTTTGCGTCGGTGCCCATCATGCGGATGGTCTGGCCCTTGGTCAGCACGCCGTCGAGGATACGCACCAGAACCATGACCCCGAGATAGGTGTCGTACCAGCTGTCGACCAAGAGCGCCTTCAGCGGGCCTTTTTCGCCCATCTCGCTTTTCGGCGCCGGCAGCTGGTGGACGATGGCTTCCAGAACCTCGGGGATGCCGAAGCCGGTCTTGGCCGAAATCAGCACGGCCTGGCTGGCGTCGATGCCGATGACTTCCTCGATCTGCTCGCGGATGCGGTCGGGTTCTGCGGCCGGCAGGTCGATCTTGTTGAGAACGGTGACGATCTCGTGGTTGTTGTCGATGGCCTGGTAGACGTTGGCAAGGGTCTGCGCCTCGACTCCCTGTGACGCGTCGACCACCAGCAGCGATCCTTCGCAGGCCGACAGCGAGCGCGACACTTCGTAGGCGAAGTCGACGTGCCCGGGTGTGTCGATCAGGTTGAGGACGTATTTTTCGCCGTTGTTGGCCTGGTAGTGCAGGCGCACGGTCTGAGCCTTGATGGTGATGCCGCGTTCGCGCTCGATGTCCATGCTGTCGAGCACCTGCTCCGACATGTCGCGTTCGGCAAGGCCGCCCGTCGACTGGATCAGCCGGTCGGCAAGCGTCGATTTGCCATGGTCGATATGGGCGACAATGGAAAAGTTGCGGATATGGTCGAGTGGGATGCGGTTCGGATCGGTGCTCATGCGCGCCATATAGCAGCGCCGTCCTCAGCCGCAAAGCGGAAAACGGGTGCAGTGCAGGGCTTTGCGGCAATTTGCAAAGCACCCGAGGCGGTAAATCTCTAAGCTTGACAGGGGTCGATTCCATTATATGAATAATATATTCCCTAATAGTAGAAAAAGAGGGTGTCATGGAACAGGAGCTCGACATTGCAGTTGGCGCCCGGATCCGACAGTTGCGAATCGATAAGGCGCTGACGCTGGATGAGTTGGCCCGGTCCTCGGGCGTCAGCCGTGCCATGATCTCGCGGATCGAGCGCGCCGAGGCGAGCCCGACCGCGTCGCTGCTGGCGCGCCTTTGCGCGGCTCTCGGTCTGTCTCTTTCCGCCTTTTTTGCCGACGAGGGCAGGGCCGCGTCGCCCTTGGCGAGGCGCGAGGAGCAGCCGGTCTGGCGGGATCCGGAGACGGGCTATGTCAGGCGCGCAGTCTCGCCGGCGCGCACCGCTTCGCCCGTCGAAATCGTCGAGATTTCGTTTCCGCCCGGCGCCCGCGTCAGTTTTCCACCGCATGCTGCCGGCCGTGGCATCACTCAGCACGTATGGCTGTTCGAGGGCGAGATGGAGGTGATTACCGCCGATTGTGTCCAGCCGCTACAGGCTGGCGATTGCCTGTTCATGCCCATTGGCGAGGGCCACGTCTTTCACAATCCGACCGAACGCCCCGCGCGCTATTGCATCGTGCTCGACCAGAGCGGCCGATGACCAACATCTGGAGAAAACAATGATCGATATCCGCATGCTCGATGCCGACCAGGCTCGCAGTGCAGGGCAGCAGCTTGCCGAAATCCTGGTGGATTGCGTCGAAGACGGCGCCTCCCTCGGTTTCATGCACCCCTTCGGCGTCTCGGATGCGCTGCCCTTCTGGGCTGGCGTCGCCGATGACGTGGCATCCGGCAAGACGCTTCTGTTTGTCGCCGAGATCAATGGTGAGATGGTCGGTACGGTGCAGATCGGCTTTGCCAGCATGCCAAACCAGAGCCATCGCGGCGACCTCAAGAAGCTGCTCGTCCACCGCTCGGCGCGGGGCAAGGGCGTGTCCCGGCTGCTCACGGAAGCCGCCGAGCAGGAGGCGGCACGGCATGGCAAGAGCCTGCTGGTGCTCGATACCGCAACCGGCAGCCCGGCAGAAGCCATCTACCCCCGCCTCGGATGGAACAGGGTCGGCATCATTCCGGACTATGCCGCCTGGCCCCAGGGTGGCCTCGGCGATGTAACGCTGTTCTACAAGCGGATAGGGCTTCCTGCTGCTTGACAGCGGTGGCCTCGTCCCCGTTCTATCCTCCCGGACGACAATTGGGGACCTCCAATGCGCATTTTCTATTCCGAAGACCACAAGCTGCGCGATGCAAAGACGGAACTCCATGGCGGCTTGCTGGTGACCCCGTTCGAGGGGCCGTTCCGCGCTGAGTGGATCCTCGCGGCGGTGCGGGAGGCCGGTTTTTCCGACGTGGTATCGCCGCGTCCGCAGGGACTTGAGACCGCGTTAAAGGTCCATGATGCCGGCTACCTCGATTTTCTGTCGAAGGTCTGGCGCCTGTGGAAGGCAAGTGGGGCGGAAGGCGAGGCGATCGCGACCTCGCTGCCGGTGCGCCGCTCCACCCAGCGCATTCCCAACGATATCGACGGAATGCTCGGCTACTATGCCAACGCTACCGAGACCTCCATCACCGATGGTACCTATGAGGCCGCGCTTTCCGCCATGCGTTGCGCCCTCGATGGCGCGGACTGGCTGAATGCCGGTAACCGCTTTGCCTTCGCGCTCTGCCGCCCGCCCGGTCATCATGCCGGTATCGATCTTTTCGGCGGCTATTGCTTCATCAACAATGCCGCCGTCGCCGCCGAGCGGCTGATCGAGCATGGCGCGAAAAAGGTCGCCATCCTCGACGTCGATTTTCACCACGGCAACGGCACGCAGGACATCACCTACCAGCGCAGCGATATCTTCTTTGCTTCGCTGCACGGCGAGCCGGCCAATGCGTTCCCCTATTTCTGGGGTTACGCCGACGAAATCGGGGCAGGCGCTGGCGAAGGGTGCAACGCCAATTATCCGCTGCCGCGCGACACTGCCTGGCAGGCCTGGTCTGCAGCGCTCGCCGATGCGCTCGCCCGCATCAAGGCGTCAGGTGCAGAGGCGATCGTTCTGTCGCTCGGCGTCGATACGTTCGAGCGCGACCCGATCTCCTTCTTCAGGCTGACCTCCGAGGACTTCAGCCGCATGGGAGCGATGATCGCGGCGGCCGGCCTGCCGGTGATCACCTGCATGGAGGGCGGCTACGGCGTTCCGGAAATCGGCCTCAACGTCGCCAATGTTCTGATGGGCCTGGAAGCCTGATCCGTAGCCATCGGTTTTCCTGATGTCAGCATGACAATTTGGCGTTTGCCGCCATGCCCGCCGCCCGCTAGGAGCGGTGGCAAAGGGGGAGTGGCATGGATCAGAACGCAGCGACGATGGGAAGCGATGGCGGTGCGCCGTTGATGCCCGTACCGGACAAGGCGCCGCAGGGCGGCATGGCCGCAGGCGCGCTGATGTGCCTGCTGTCGATGACGTCGATCCAGTTCGGCGCGGCTTTTTCGTCGCCGGCCATCGGGCTCTATGGGGCAGCCGGCGCCAGCTGGCTGCGGCTTGGCTTCGCAGCCCTTATTCTTGTCGCCATCGTCCGCCCTCCGATCTCTCGCTACAGCCGCCGGCAATGGTTGGGCGCCTTGTTGCTGGGCACGGTAACGGCCTGTATGACGATGTCGTTCTTTGCGGCAGTCCAGCGCATCCCGCTCGGGCTGCTCGTGGCGATCGACTTCCTGGGGCCGCTTTCCGTGGCAGCTTTCGGTTATGGCATCGGCTGGCGGCTGGCCTGGCCGCTGGTGGCGGGCATCGGCGTGTTGTTTCTGGCGCGCGACGGACAGGGCTGGGTGGGCAACCTGCCGGGCGTCATGTTCGCGCTCGCCTCGGCCGTCGGATGGGCGATCTACATTATCCTCACAAAGAAAGTCGGTGCCGCCTTCAAGGGTTTCGAGGGTCTGGCAATGTCGCTCATGGTGGCGGCCCTGCTGGCCACGCCCTTCGGCCTGCCGGCCTCGATCGGGGCTCTCTCCTGGGAAGGTCTGGGCGAAATGCTCGGCCTCGCCATCCTCGTGCCGCTGTTGCCCTACGCGTTGGAAATGGTGGCGCTGCGGCGCATGCCGACAGCCTCCTTCGGCATCCTGATGAGCCTGGAGCCAGCGCTCGGCGCGCTCGCAGGCTTCCTGGTGCTGTCTCAGCCGATGACACTGCTGCAGATGCTAGGCACGGCCTTTGTCGTCGCAGCCAGCGTAGGCGCCACTCTCGCGCCCTAGGCTGGAGGAGGACCGGCCGGGGCGTCGTTGGCCGAACTGTAGAAAAGCGCCAGGAACATGCTCTTGGCGATCCGCTCGGCCGTTGTCATGAACCAGTCACGGGCCTCTGGCGTCGGCGCGATATCCTCGAGCGTCGCAGCAAATAGCCCCAGCCATTCCGGAAACATCTCCGGCACCAGCCCCTCCACCGATGCATGCGCCTGCACGGGCTTGCCGCCATAGGCGCCGGTCTTCAAGGGGATCGACGACCAGAAGCGCTTCATCTTTTCCATATGCTCCGGCCAGCGACCGGAAAGCCGCGCCTCGAAGACAGGCCCAAGTCGCGAGTTCACCTGGATCCGTTGGTAAAACTCTTCGACCAACTTGTCTATGAATGCGGCATCGATGCCGATGCGAAGCATGTCCGCCTCGGCACGCTCGCGCATCGCGGCGATCTGGGCGGCGCGGCCCTGCAACTCGTTGGTCATTCGGTTTCGCTCCTGCCGCAGCCGCTCCTGCAGCCATGGAGGCCGCGTAAGAACAGCCGGTATAGCCGCGTTGCAGAGGATACAGAAGGCCATGCCCGGCAGCTTTGCTCAAATTGCACGATTGCCCTTGCCAAGATCTTGACCCGTGCCATATCGCACTTTAGATTTAGATTAATTCTAAAGTGGAGACACCCATGCTGACCCGCCTGTTCCGATCGTCCAAGCGCCCGTTCAAGTCCCTGACGGAGCAGGAAGTCCTTGCCGTGGCAATCGCGGCAGAAGAGGACGATTCCCGCATCTACCTCGCCTATGCCGACACCCTGAGGCCGAAGTATCCCGCGTCTGCCAAGGTCTTCGAGGACATGGCCGAAGTCGAAAGCACGCACCGCAAGATGCTGATCGAGATGCATCGCAAGCGGTTCGGCGAGCGCATTCCGCTTATTCGCCGCGAGCATGTACAGGGCTTCTACGAGCGCAAGCCGGATTGGCTGCGCAACACGCTGTCTCTGGAAGCCATGCGCCAGGAGGCCGAGACGATGGAGGGCCAGGCATATCGCTTCTATCTCCAGGCGGCCAAGCAGACCTCCGATGCCGGGACGCGTCAGCTGCTCGACGATCTCGCCATGGCCGAGCAGGGCCACGAAGACGTCGCCGCAATGCTGAGCGAGAAGCATACGCCGGAGGACGTCAAGAAGAACGAAAATGCCGATGCCCGTCGGCAGATGGTGCTCACTTATGTGCAGCCGGGCCTGGCAGGCCTCATGGACGGCTCGGTCTCGACGCTGGCGCCGATCTTCGCCGCAGCGTTCGCCACCCAGGACACCTGGCAGACATTCCTGGTCGGCCTTTCAGCGTCCGTCGGTGCCGGCATTTCGATGGGCTTCACAGAGGCTGCCCATGACGATGGCAAGATTTCTGGTCGTGGCTCGCCGATCAAGCGCGGTCTGGCCTGCGGCATCATGACGGCACTCGGTGGCCTCGGACATGCCTTGCCCTACCTTATCCCGGATTTCTGGACGGCCACTATCACCGCTGGCGTCGTTGTCTTCTTCGAGCTCTGGGCGATTGCCTTTATCCAGAACAAGTTCATGGAAACGCCATTCCTGCGTGCCGCTTTCCAGGTCGTCCTCGGTGGCGGTCTCGTCCTGGCGGCAGGTATTCTGATCGGCAATGTCTGACGATATTTCGCTCCGACAGATCTTACCTGAACCAGCAATGAAAATGGGACCGAAGCCATCCGGCTTCGGTCCCATGTTTGTATTCGGAAATCACCTGACGGCGGGCGCCGGGCTCAGTTTCCTCCGCGGCTGAACATGGGGCCGCGCGGCGAGTCTGGATTAGGCACGATGATCTGGTTGTTGTCGGGGCGGTCGCGGTTGTAGTCTCTTCTTGGGCCGTCGGGCCTGCCGTCACCGCGTCCTGGACCGCGGGGCCTGTCGTTATCCCGGCGACGATCCGCATAATCTCGCCTGTGATATCCGCCGTCGCGACGGTAGCCCGGGTAACCGCGATAGTAGCCTCCGTCACGGTAGCCACCATAATAGCCTCCACCGTAATAAGGCGCGTCATAGGTGGTGACGTAGGCGCCGCTGTAGCCTCCGCCTTCCACGCAACCGGCAAGAGTGAGGGTCGCGAGACCCATAACGGCCGTTAACAGCAATGATCTGATTTTCATTTATTTCTCCCCACACTCGGATCCGGGAATGAAAACAGGTTTTCAATTCGCAGCCGAGGCAATTTGTATTTCTGAACGTTCTAATGCAGCTGACCCGCCGAAGTTCCATCCGCGTGCACGGAATGCTTCGATGCGTTTGTGAGGCGGTATGAACAAACGGGTCATGGCGACGAAATATCTTGCCCGGCTCCGGTCGAGCCGCTGCATCCGCAGGCTTCCGGATGCAGTCCCGCCTTACTTCAAGGCGCCGACCAGTACGTCACGGCCATTCTCGATCGTCACCCAGCGGCCTGCATTATAGCTCGCCTGGCGTTTGATGTAGGAATAAGGCGTCTGGTACCAGATCTTCACTTCATCGGTGAGGTTGTCGAGCTCGTAATCGCCCTGGGCGGTGCGCAGCGTCAGAATGGCGTGACCTTCGCCATCCGGCTTGCGGACGACGGTCATGAGAAGGTTGGACGGAGAAAAGCCGCGCTGGATCAGGATACGGCGCTTCAGCAGTGCAAAGTCTTCACAATCGCCAGCGGTGACCGGATAGGCCCAGTATTCTTCCTTGCCATAGACTTCCATGTCCGTGGCCGGGATGATGGTGGTGTTAACCTGCAAATTGACCTGCTTGACCGTTGCCCAGTTTGCATCGGTCATCTTGACGGGCATCAGATCCGAATTGGGGCCGCATTCGCTGCGGTAGCGCTGACAGAAATCATAATGGCCGATTGGCTGCGAGGTGGTGCCGCCGACAACCATCGAAGGCCCACTCTGGGACGCCGGCATAGCCGATGTCGACATGGCAAATATCGCCACTAAGGCTAGAAAGATGCCCTTGAAATCCACGCCAGCAACCTCGTACCGTCCCTAATTCTTAACAAATTGTTAATGGACGCGAGGCCGCATGGTCAATCGTTACTTAAACGTTAACAGGGTGAACCGTGCAACATGGTTAAAATGCAACAGAAATCGATGTTGGTTTAAGGCCGCCAAGGACCTCTAAACCGTTGCGAACGCCGCGATCACACCGAGCATCCTCTCCAGATCCTGTGGGCGGGAGAGGCGATGGTCGCCATCGCGGATGAGCGTCAGCACCACATCGTCGGCCGGCAGATGCTCCACCAGTTTCATCGCGTGGGCGTGGGGTACGTCCTTGTCCTGCATGCCCTGCAAGATGTGGACCGGGCAGCCAGTCTCGATCATGCCTGACAGCACCTGGTTCGCCCGGCCGTCCTCGATCAGCTTCCGCGTATAGATATTGGGGATAGGGCTGTAGGCAGACGGCTCCTCGAAAAAACCTTTCTCCGCCAAAGCCTGGCGCTCGACATCTTTCAGGTTTGGTTCGATCAGGTCGATCGTAAAGTCCGGTGCCGGGGCGATCAGCACCAGGCCCTTGATATCTGGCGCGCTCTTCCGGGCGCGCAACTCCTGGATCAGCCGTAGCGCGATCCAGCCGCCCATAGACGAGCCGACGATCACGAGGCGTTGCGGATTGGCGTGATCGACAACCGCCAGCGTTTCCTCCAGCCAACGCGAGATCGTGCCATCGCGAAATTCGCCGCCCGAGACGCCGTGACCGGAATAGTCGAACCGGATGCATCCAAGACCCAGCCGCTCGGCCAGCGCATCGACCTCGACTGCCTTGGAGCCCCCCATGTCGGAGCGATAGCCGGACAGCCAGAGAATTGTCGCTTGCTTTTCGGGGTTCGAGGTCTCGCGAAGTCGCATGGCAATCGGACGGGCACCATCGCCGCTGCCGACAGTGATTGTCTCGAGCGGAAGGGCATTTGCGGTTTCGGACATAGGCTGAGCTCCTGTTTGGCCGCTTTTAAAACAGATTCGCTTCCGGGCTGACAGGAGGTGATTTCTGCCATACACTGTGCTATTGACATCGCTGCCGCTTTGAGCACATTGCCGCCAACCGCGCCGACGGGAGCTTGGGGCCGCAAACACTTTAAACAATTCGTGGAGAATACGACCATTCGCAGACCTTTTAAAACCGACGCTCCCGTTAAGGACGGGCCGCGTTCAAACCGGGAAATTCGCATCCCGAAAGTCCAGCTCATCGGAGCGGACGGCGCAAACCTGGGCATAGTCCCCACAGACGAAGCAATGAAGATGGCGGAAGACTCAGGTCTCGACCTAGTGGAAATTTCCCCTAACGCAGAGCCGCCCGTCTGCAAGATTCTCGATCTCGGCAAGCTGAAATACGCCAACCAGAAGAAGGCGGCCGAAGCGCGCAAGAAGCAGAAGATCGTCGAAATCAAAGAAATCAAGATGCGTCCGAACATCGACACCCATGACTACGAGGTGAAGATGAAGGCCATGAGCCGCTTTTTCGATGAAGGCGACAAGGTCAAGGTGACCCTGAAGTTCCGCGGCCGCGAAATGGCCCACCAGGAACTCGGCATGAAGCTGTTGCAGCAGGTCAAGGTCGACACGATCGAGTTTGCCAAGGTCGAAGCCGAACCGAAGCTCGAAGGTCGCCAGATGATGATGGTGCTCGCGCCGAAGTAAGGTGCGGACCGTCACACTGGAAGTCGAAGCCGTCCGTCCGGGCGGCTTTTTCTTTTGTCAGGGCTGCGTTCGAAAGATTCAGCTGCGGCCCCGTTGCACTTTGGCGGGACTGCGGTTATAGGACCCCGTCCGAACTGACCGGCAGGGCATGCCGTGGCAGTTCAGAATGCTTGCAGAACGGTTCGTCACCGCACCTGCAGTTCAACAACCAAGCCACCCGCACTTTGTGCAAGCCCGGCATGCCGGACCTGCGAGAGGCGCCTTTTTCAAAAAGAGCGCGACCGGGGGCATAGAAGGAGTAGCAAAATGCCCAAGATGAAGACGAAGTCCTCTGCCAAGAAGCGGTTCAAGATCACCGCAACCGGCAAAGTGAAGGCCGCCGCTGCTGGCAAGCGCCACGGCATGATCAAGCGTAGCAACAAGTTCATTCGCGATGCACGCGGCACCATGGTTCTTTCCGAGCCAGATGGTCGCAAGGTCATCAAGAATTACTTGCCGAACGGTCGCTAAGACCCTTCGCCCGCTATTATTAAGGAGATCATGACATGGCACGTGTCAAAAGAGGCGTCACCTCGCACGCCAAGCATAAGAAGGTTCTGAAGCAGGCCAAGGGTTTCTACGGCCGCCGCAAGAACACCATCCGCGCCGCCAAGGCAGCGGTCGATCGTTCCAAGCAGTACGCTTACCGCGACCGCAAGGTAAACAAGCGCAATTTCCGCGCCCTCTGGATCCAGCGTATCAACGCTGCCGTCCGCGAGCACGGCCTGACCTACGGCCGCTTCATCGACGGCCTCACCAAGGCTGGCATCGAAGTCGACCGCAAGGTTCTGTCTGACATGGCGATCCATGAAGTCGAAGCATTCGGCGCCCTGGTTGCTGCCTCGAAGAAGGCGCTGGACTATCTGAAGGATGCCGGCACGAAGAACGAATTCGAAGCGGTCGTTAAGTAACGGCGCGACGAACCCTTTGTGTTCCAGGTTTGAAACCCGCGCCGGCAAGCTGGCGCGGGTTTCGCGTTTTCGTCACCCCGTTTTTTCATCAACCCAGTCTCTGAGCGGCGCGCCAGGCCCGCAAGACAGGATCGCAAAGTGGAAGACCAGCAAGATTACCTGCGTTCTCTACCGGATCTGACCGCCAGCGACATCGAGACGCTGCTTGCGGTGCTGGTTTCTGGCAAGAAGCGCGTTCAGCGGGTCGTCCTGTCTCAGCGGACTGTCTGGATCAAGCGCTACGGCACGGAGAAGCCGACATGGTGGCGTCACCTGCAGGCTTTTGTTTCACGATTGATCCCCGTCGATTACCTCAGGCCCTCACCCTATCTGACACCACGAGAGATGGCAGAGCGCGAACAGCGGCGCATCCGGTTGTTTGCTGCCAGCGGCATCGCCGCTCCCCAGATCCTCTATGCCTCCAGAAGCGCCATCGTGCTGACCCATGTCGGCGAGACGGTGCAGGCGCGCCTGCGCAAGTCGGACGACGATACGGTCCGCGACGGGCTGCTGGTTGCCTGCGCCGAGGAACTTGGGCGTCTCCATGCCGCCGGTCTCTGCCATGGAAGGCCTTACCCGCGCGACATGTTCTTTGCCGGCGACAGGCTCGGTTTCATGGATTTCGAGGAGGAGCCGCAAAGCGTCATGCCGCTGCCGGTTGCCCAGGCGCGCGACATATGGCTGCTGTTTCTGCAGATCGCCAGCACGGCCCGGCGCGGTACCGACACCTTCGACGCTGCCTACAACGCGTGGTCGGCGCGGGCGCCAGCGGCAGCGATTGCCGAATTGCGACGCATGACGGGCTTCCTCGGGCATTTTTTGTCCTTTGCCCGGTTGATTGGCCGCGTCCGCATGGGTAGTGATCTGCGGCGCTTCATTGTCGCCACGAGCTATCTGGCGACGGTGCCGTCCGATAGTCGCTCCAGCACGACCCACGAAGAACGCCCGCAAGGCAGGACACCATGACCGAACTCGATACATTGCAACAGCAGCTGCTTTCCGACGTCCATGCCGCATCCGACGAGGCGGCCATCGAAGCCGTCCGGCTTTCAGCGCTCGGCAAGAAGGGCTCGGTCTCGGAACTGCTGAAGACGCTGGGCGGAATGTCGCCGGAGGAACGCCAGACGCGCGGTGCCGCCATCAATGCGTTGAAAACCGTTGTGACCGAGGCCATCGTCAGCCGCAAGGCAGAGCTGAAGGACGCCGCGATCACGGAGAAGCTCAAGGCGGAGACAGTCGATGTCAGCCTGCCGGTGCGCTCCTCGCCGGCCGAGCGCGGTCGAATCCATCCAATCAGCCAGATCGTCGACGAGATCACGGCCATCTTCGGCGACATGGGCTTCTCGATTGCCGAAGGTCCCGACGTAGAGACCGATCACTACAATTTCACGGCGCTGAATTTCCCGGAAGGCCACCCGGCCCGCGAAATGCATGACACGTTCTTCTTCCAGCCGGACGAGAACGGCGAGCGGAAGGTGCTGCGCACCCACACCTCGCCGGTGCAGATCCGCACCATGGAAGCCCAGAAGCCGCCGATCCGCATCATCATTCCCGGCAAGACCTACCGCCAGGACTCGGATGCCACCCATTCGCCGATGTTCCATCAGGTCGAAGGCCTGGTGGTCGACAAAAAGGCGAATGTCGGCAACATGCGCTGGGTTCTGGAAGAGTTCTGCAAGGCCTTCTTCGAGGTCGACAGCGTCACCATGCGCTTCCGCCCGTCCTTCTTTCCCTTCACCGAGCCGTCCTTCGAGGTCGACATCCAGTGCGACCGCTCCGGCCCGAGCGTCAAGTTCGGCGAAGGCACCGACTGGATGGAGATTTTGGGCTGCGGCATGGTCCATCCGAACGTGCTGCGCCACGGTGGGCTCGATCCGGACGAATATCAGGGCTTTGCCTGGGGTATGGGCCTCGACCGTATCGCCATGCTGAAATACGGCATGCCGGACCTGCGCGATTTCTTCAACGCCGACGTCCGCTGGATCTCCCACTACGGCTTCCGCCCCCTCGACATGCCGACGCTGTTTGGGGGCTTGAGCGTTTAAATGCCAACCCTGCTGGTCTGGCATGGATACGAGTTCCGGTTCTATGCGCTGGATATGGGCGAACCTCCCCATACTCACGTCGTGAAGTAGGGGAAGTCGTTGAAGGTCTGGCTGGAAAGCGTGGCGGTTGCGCGGAATGTTGGTTACAATGAGCGGGATGTTGACCGCCTTCTTGCGGCGATTGCAGAACACAGGGATCAATGGATCGAGGCGTGCGTCGAATGACTTCTTTGGAGTTTGAAACCGAGGATATGCGCCCCATCAAAGCCTGGTGCTCTGCGGATGAGGTCCATGTAACGTTGGCAGACGGCCGTACCATTTCGGCTCCGCTCTGGTGGTATCCGTTTCTTCTTGATCTCGATCAATCCGCGCTCAACGATATCGAGTTGATGTATGAGGGCGTCTGGTGGCCGGAAGTGGACGAGGGCATCTCTGTCCAGAGCATGTTCCGTGGCGTCAAGGCACCGGGGGCGAAGGCTCCGCAGAAGGTGGCCTGAGTGACGGAACAACGGCCCACCTATTACTTCGTCACGGACGTCGAGACGAACGGTCCGGATCCTTTGCGTCATTCGATGTTGAGTTTCGCGACAGTTGCGTTGCGTTCTGATGGGGTCGCGTGCGGTGAGTTCGAGGCGGTTCTGATGCCCCGCGTGGATCGAGGAACGGATGAGCGGACCATGGCCTGGTGGGGGACGCAACCGGAGGCATGGGAGGCGGCAACTGCTGATCCAGAAGATCCAGCGGCTGTTATGGTGCGGTTCGTGGAATGGATTGAAGGCTTTGCCGGAGAGCGCGCATTCGCTGCGCGCCCGCTCATGTTCGATGGTCTCTGGATCGACCACTATTTGAGGACATTTGCTGACCGTTTTCTGCTGGATGTCCCCTATTGGGGCCAATGCGTTTTTAACGCGGGACCACTGGATATCGGGACTTATCTTTTGGGTGTATTTGGCAAAACTCAGCCTCAGTCGGGTGCAGACAAATTTCCCGATGACTTGCTTGGTCATCATCCGCATACCCACAAGGCTATCGATGACGCACGCGGTTATGCGTCACTCCTTTCGAAACTATTTGATGTGGCTCGGGGTCTGCCAGAAAACCCGCTCGATTTTATAAGGGTGCAACAATGAAATTCACGCTCTCCTGGCTGAAAGATCACCTCGACACCGAGGCGACGCTTGATGAGATCTGTACGCGCCTGACCGAGATCGGGCTTGAAGTCGATGCTGTCGATGACAAGGCGGCGTTCAAGCCGTTCGTTATCGCCAAGGTGCTGTCGGCTGAAAAGCATCCGCAGGCCGACCGGCTGAAGGTGCTGATGGTCGATACCGGCGCGGACAAGCCCGTGCAGGTCGTCTGTGGCGCGCCGAATGCTCGGGCTGGGATGATCGGCGCCTTCGCCCCCGCCGGTACCTATGTGCCCGGCATCGATGTGACGCTGACGGTTGGCAATATCCGTGGTGTTGAAAGCCATGGCATGATGTGCTCCGAGAAGGAGCTGCAGATTTCCGACAATCATGACGGTATTATCGACTTGGCAGCAGATGCACCGGTCGGTTCGAGCTATGCCACTTACGCCGGCCTTGACGATGCCATGATCGACGTCAACCTGACGCCGAACCGGCCGGATTGCACCTCGATCTACGGCATTGCCCGCGATCTCGCCGCTTCCGGCCTCGGCACGCTGAAGACCCGCGCGGCGCCTGCGTTCCCCATCGAGGGCGAAACGCCGGTCAAGGTGACGCTCGATCTCGATGACCCCAGGCTTTGCCCCGGCTTCGCGCTCCGCCTGGTGCGTGGCGTGAAGAACGGCCCGAGCCCGGCCTGGATGCAGCAGCGGCTGATGGCGATCGGCCTCAGGCCGATCAGCGCGCTGGTCGATATCACCAATTACATGACCTTTGACCAAGGCCGTCCCATGCACGTTTTCGACGCTGCCAAGGTCAAGGGCGACCTGACCGTGCGCCGTGCCCGCGACGGAGAATCCGTCCTCGCGCTGGATACCCGAGAATACAAGCTTTCCGGCAACAATGTCGTCATCGCTGACGACAACGGTATCGAGTCCATCGGTGGCATCATGGGCGGCGAGCACTCGGGCTGCGACGAGAACACCACCGACGTGCTGATCGAATCCGCACTGTGGGATGCCATGAACATCGCCAAGTCCGGCCGCGGCCTCGGCATCATCACCGATGCCCGTTATCGTTTCGAGCGCGGCGTCGATCCCGAATACATGCTGCCGGGTCTCGAGCGCACCACGGAACTGGTGCTGGAGATCTGCGGCGGCACTGCTGCCAAGGCCAATGTCGTCGGCTACACGCCCTACGAGCCCAAGATCGTCGAGTTCCCCTTCGCCGAAATCAAGAGGCTGACCGGGCTTGAGGTCTCCACCACCGAGAGCACCGAAATCCTGACGCGCCTTGGCTTCAAGGTCTCGGGCTCCGGCGAGCGCGTCTCGGTTGCCGTCCCCTCCTGGCGCCCGGATGTCGATGGCAAGGCTGATCTCGTCGAAGAGGTCATGCGTATCCACGGCGTCGATAATATCAAGCCGACGCCTCTCGAAAGCCATGCCGCCGTCAACGGCAAGATCCTGACGACGCTGCAGATTCGCACCCGCACCGCTAAGCGTGCGCTGGCCTCGCGCGGCATGCTGGAAGCGGTCATGTGGTCGTTCATCTCGACGGACCAGGCTAAGCTGTTCGGCGGCGGATCCGATACCCTCAGGCTCGCGAACCCTATCGCCGCCGATATGTCCGATATGCGCCCGTCGCTGCTGCCGGGCCTGCTGAGCGCTGCCCAGAGAAATGCCGACAAGGGCTACGGCGACGTCGCGCTGTTCGAAGTTTCCGGCACCTACGAGAACGACCGGCCGGAAGGCCAGCGGCGTGTCGCCGGCGGCATTCGCCGGGGCACGGCGACGCTTTCAGGCGCCGGTCGCCTCTGGTCCAACGCCACCAAGGGCGGTGGCAAGCCGGTCGATGTGTTCGATGCCAAGGCCGATGCCCTGGCCGTCATCGAGGCTTGCGGGCTGCCGATGGGCAATATCCAGATCGAGCATGGCGGGCCGGATTGGTATCACCCGGGTCGCTCAGGTACCATCAAGATGGGCCCAAAGGTCGTGCTCGGCTATTTCGGCGAGTTCCATCCGAAGACGCTGGAGGCACTCGATGTGTCTGGCGCTCTCTGTGGCTTCGAGGTGTTCCTCGACGTCATGCCCGAGCCGAAGCGCAAGCCAACGCGGACCAAGCCGGCGCTCGAGCTTTCGCCCTTGCAGGTGGTCAAGCGTGACTTCGCATTTGTCGTCGACAAGACGGTGGAAGCTGGAGCGATCATCCGGGCGGCATCCGGCGCAGATCGCAAGCTGGTAACGTCGGTCAACGTCTTCGACGTGTTCGAAGGGGCTTCGCTCGGCGATGGCAAGAAATCCGTTGCCATCGAAGTGCAGATTCAGCCGGCTGAGCGCACGTTGACCGATCAGGATTTCGACGCGCTGACCCAGAAGATCGTCGCCAACGTCACCAAGACGACCGGTGGCGTCTTGCGCGGCTGATACAGTCAACCCGCAAGCGCCTCACCCGCCAGCACGTTCTGACGGCGGGTGAGGGCACGTTTGGTGCATTGCATCATATTTTTGCGATGCACCAAACCTCGACCCCTTGTCCATGAGCGCATTTGCGCATAGCGAGGAATGGTGCTGGCCATCACGGCCGCTCGAGGGCAGCGAAGTGTCGAAGCGCAGTTTTTCCTTCCCCAGTGCCGAGATTCGCGCAAAGGCGATCGGTGAGATCCATTCGAGGCCCTATACGCTGCTCGCACTTCCGCGCGTCGTCTTCCAGATTGCCTTCCTGACGGAAGCAAATTTCACTGCCGACCACGCAATCCTCACGGATCTGTCGCTAGGGCAGGGTGTTCCGGCTCCGGCTGCCGATTCCAGCCATCATACGATGACCTGGGGTGGCGGCACGTTGCGCTGGGAGCGTCATACGGAATTCTCGACCTATTTCTGGGACACCCCGGCTCCCGCGAAATTCGGCGGCGATATCCCGATCAATCCCTTTGGATCCCGCTTTGTAGCGCCCGGTCCGTTCATCTCCGGTGTCCGCATCGAGATCCGGCCTGCCACAGAGGTATCGGTTGATGTGATCGAGAATTTCGACCTGACCAGTCTCTGTCAGAGCACCGTGGCGGACGGCAAGGCGACGATCGTGACCGACTTCCGCCAAGATGGTGATGGCCTCACCAAGTTCCTGATCCTCGACCGCGGTATGACGGATGCCGCCCGTGGCATGCTCACTCAGCGTATTCTCGATATCGAGACCTATCGCACGCTGGCGATGATGGGTTTGCCGCTTGCGCAGACCCTTTCCCCCGAGATCCGCCAGATCGAGAACAGCTTCACCGCCATCACCCAGGGCATGAAGCAGCACGCGCGTGACGAAGCCGATGCGATGCTCGCCGAGATCACCCGCCTTGCTGCCGAACTGGAGGCAAATGCGGCGCTGAGCCTCTATCGATTCGGCGCCAGCCGCGCCTATTACGACATCGTCCTTGATCGTGTCGCCATGCTGGCGGAGAAGGGATTGCCCGGCAACGAGACGCTCGGTGCTTTCCTGCAGCGGCGCCTGGCGCCGGCCATGCGAACATGCCAGTCCGTTGAAGTGCGGCAGGCCAACCTCTCGAGCAAACTGGCGCGCGCCAGCGGCCTGCTGCGCAGCTGGATCGACGTCGACCTGCAGAAGTTCAACACCGAAATTCTGGCATCGATGGACAAGCGGGCGCATCTGCAGCTGCGCTTGCAGCAAACGGTGGAAGGCCTGTCGGTAGCTGCCATTTCCTATTATGTCATCGGCCTGGTCGGCTATCTCGCCAAGGTCATCCACGCCATCGGTCTCAATATTTCGTCCGATACGCTGACGGGTGCCTCGGTGCCGTTCGTGATTGTCGGCGTCTGGCTTACGGTCCGGCGCATCCGGAGCCGGCATAGCGATGATCCCGTGCGTGCATCAGACAAACCCCGCTCCATCAACTAAAGACGCTCATTCTGGCGTTACTGCAGGAGCTGAATTTTCGATGCCGATGACCGGATCCGCAATGGAAAAGGCGGCGTCTGCTCTCGCTGACGTCGCCTCGTTGTATCGCGCTTTTCCATTGTATGCAGCGAACTGCTTCAGTGTTGTTTTTGCATCCGGCTCTTGATCTCGTCGATACGCTTGGACGCCTCTGCCTTGGAGAGCTCTTCGGAAAAAGCATCCGGCTCGTGCGCCTGTTCCGTCAACGTTTTCAAATAGGACTTCTGGGCACCGGTCATCGGTTCGTCGCCGGTGACCCAGTCGTCCGGATCCTTTTCCGTGTTGGAGGAAGGGTCCGGATCGGTCTTTGGATTGTGCTCGTCTATCATTGCTAGCCTCCTTGTTTGTTCTCTTAACGTTCTTGAGGAGGCCAGGTTCCGTCAGCGCTTTGCATTCCAGGCCGCAGGTTTGCCATAGCGCGCCCCGGCGATCTTGTCCGGCGACAGCATGTCATCCAGTCTCGTCACGTCTTCGGCCGTCAGCACGACGTCGGCCGCAGCAGTGTTCTGCTCCAGATGGGTAATCTTGCGGGCGCCGGGAATGGGCACGATGAAATCGCCCTTGGCCAGAACCCAGGCGAGCGCCAGCTGCGCGGCAGTGGCTCCCTTTTCAGCTGCCATCTCCTCCACGAGCTTCACGAGCGCCAAGTTGGCAGCCATGTTCTCGGCTTCGAAGCGTGGCAGGTTCTTGCGGAAGTCGCCTTCCCCGAACTCGGAGGTGTTTTGGATCTTGCCTGTCAGGAAGCCGCGTCCAAGCGGGCTGAACGGTACGAAACCGATGTTAAGTTCGCGGCACGTATCGAGGATCTCGCCTTCGGGATCGCGGGTCCAGAGCGAATACTCGCTCTGTAGCGCCGAGACCGGCTGCACGGCATGGGCGCGGCGAATGTGCTCAGCGCTCGCTTCCGAGAGGCCGAAAGCGCGGACCTTGCCGGCTTTGATGAGATCGGCCACGGCACCGGCAGTGTCTTCGATCGGCACTTCCGGGTCGGGGCGGTGCTGGTAGAACAGATCGATCACCTCGACGCCGAGCCGCTTCAACGAGGCCTCCGCCACCTCGCGCACATGCTCCGGCCGGCTGTCGAGCCCGGACATGGCCTGCGAATCCGTCTTGGCCGGATCGATCTTGAAGCCGAATTTGGTGGCGATAGTCACCTTGTCGCGGACGCTCTTCAGGCCCTTGCCGACCAGGATCTCGTTGGCGAAGGGGCCATAGACCTCGGCCGTGTCGAAAAAGGTGACGCCGATCTCGACGGCGCGATGCAGGGTGCGGATGGCATCCTGCTCGTCCTGGCCACCATAGGCGTGGCTCATTCCCATGCAGCCGAGGCCGATGGCCGAGACGGTGAGTTCTGTTCCGAGTTTGCGGGTCTTCATGAAATCTCTCCTTGGGAACGGTCAGCCCTGCAGGCGACGCAATACACCCAAGAGATAGGGCGCGGGAAAGCTTTTGAATATGGGTGCAAATTGCAATGCACTGTTCTATCATTTCGATCAATGAACAGAACACAGCTCTCGCAACTGGCGGTCTTTGCCTCCGTGGCCGCCCATCGCAGCTTTCGTGACGCCGCCAAGGAGTTGGCGATCGCGCCGTCGGCTGTTAGCCATGCCATATCCAGCCTGGAGGCGAGCCTCGGCGTCCGCCTGCTGGCCCGCACCACCCGCAGCGTCGCGCCGACGGAGGAGGGGCAACGCCTGCTGGAACGCCTGCGCCCGGCGCTCGACGAGATCGGTATTGCGCTGGAGGCGGCCATCGACGCGCGCGACCGGCCCGCCGGCAACCTGCGCATCACCGCGCCCCGGTTCGCCTCGGACATCCTGCTTGGACCCCGCATCGGCGATTTCCTCAATGCCTATCCCGATATCACGCTGGAAATCGCCAACGAGGATGGCTTCATCGACATCGTCGACCAGGGCTATGACGCGGGCATCCGGATGGAGGAAAGCCTCGATGCCGACATGATCGCTGTGCGCATCTCGCCTGAGATGCGCACAGTCATCGCCGCCTCGCCCGGTTATTTCGCAAAGCATCCGATCCCCGTCCATCCCCGCGACCTCGTCGCACACCGCTGCATCAAGCGCCGCTTTTCGAACGGCTCGATCTATCGCTGGGAGTTCGACAAGGACGGAGAGGCTCTGGTGGTCGCGGTCGACGGGCCGCTCATCGTCGGTGAGGATAGGCTTGCGCTACTGGCAGCGCTCAGCGGCGCCGGTCTAGCCTATCTCTTCAACATCCGCGTCGAGGACGAGGTGGCCGGCGGGCGGCTGGTCAGAGTGCTGGAGGACTGGTGCCAGCCCTATCCCGGTCCCTTCCTTTATTACCCGAGCCGCCGGCAACTGCGTCCGGCGTTGCGCGCCTTCATCGATTTCTTCAAGGTCGGCGGCTGAGATGCAGCATTTCGGGTGGCCGGCATGAAAATGCCGCTTACCCTGGCGGGGAGGAGAGCGGCATGAGAAAACCGGCATCTATGCGCGGGCTGGAAGACCTGGGGCGGGTGCGGCTGTCCGAAAACTTCTTCCTTCGCGATTTCCTGTATTCCGAAATAGACAGCCTTTACGGCATCCCCAATATCCCTGATGACCCCGCCCTTGCCATCGCGGCCGGCAGTCGGCTTTGCGCCGACCTGCTGGAGCCCCTGCAAGCGACCTTCGGAAGGCTGCATCTTCGCTCAGGCTACCGCTCGCAGGCGCTTAACCGGTTCGGAAACGACAACAATCTGAACTGCGCTCGCAATGACGCCGCCGGCCATGTCTGGGACCTCAGGGATTCCAATGGCTATATGGGCGCGACGGCCTGCGTCGTCGTCCCCTGGGTGTGGGATCGCTATCAGGCACCGGGCGACTGGCAAAAGCTGGCATGGTGGATCCAAGACCATCTGCCATACGCCTCCTTGCAATTTTTCCCGAAGCTCTGGGCCGTCAACATTTCTTGGCATGAGCGCCCGAAGCGATCGATCAACAGCTATGCCGAGCCGCGCGGCATCCTGACCCGGGAAGGTATGGCCAACTGGTTGGACGATCATTCGCGGTCGTATGACGGCTTTCCGCGGATCAGAGTGTGATGCGATAGCGTATGTGGCCGTCGCTCTGGACGAAGCGGTCGTATAGCTTGCGCGCAGTGCTGTTGGTCTCGTCCGTGTGCCAGTAGAGCCGCGTCCAGCCGCTGGCTTTGGAAAGTGCCACGAGGTCGTCGAGCAGTGCCTGACCTACGCCCCTGCCACGCACTTCCGCGTCGACGAACAGGTCTTCGAGGTAGCAATCGAGACCTGAGGTCCACGTACCTTCGTGGGTCAGGCAAAGGGCGAAGCCCATCACCACGTCATCGACAACGGCCACTCGCATGAAGATCGCCGACGCCGGGTCGAAAACCCGGCGCCAAGTGAGATCGGTGATGTCGTCCGAGATGCCAACGCCATAGAAAGCGAGGTAGTCGGCCCAGAGTGCGCGCCAGCGGACCTCGTCTTCAGGCCTGGCTTCTCGGATCGTCACCGTCATTTCGTCGTCCTCGTTATGCGCCTGCCTTGTCGAGCAGGGCCATCGCCTCAGGCGACAATGTCAGCTGCGCAGACTTCACCAAAGCCTCCAGCTGCGCAAGGCTGGTCGCTGAAGCAATCGGCGCCGTCACGGCCTTTTTCTGCTGCAGCCAGGCGAGCGAAATCTCCGCGGGGGTTGCCCCTGTCTCCTTGGCGACGGTATCGAGCGCCGACAGGATTCGAAGTCCCTTGTCGTCCAGATACTTTGCTACCCTGTCCTGGCGTGCCTTGCCCTCGGTGTCGGCTTTGCTGCGGTATTTGCCGGAGAGGAAGCCCGACGCCAGGCTGAAATAGGTGATGACGCCAATGTCTTCACGCATGCAGAGGTCGGCAAGCGGGCCTTCGAAACTCCCGCGATCATAGAGATTGTATTCCGGCTGCAGCACGTCGTAGCGCTGGACGCCGGCCTTTTCTGCAGCATCCAGCGAGGCCTGCAATTGCGCCGCGTCGAGATTGGAGCAGCCGACCGCGCGGATCTTGCCCTGCTGGCGCAGCTTGGCATAGGCACCCAGAGTTTCCTCGTACGGCGTCTCCGGGTCGGCCCAATGGGATAGATAGAGGTCGATGTAGTCGGTCTGCAGCCGCCTCAGCGAATCTTCCACCGCCTTCAGGATGTAGCTTTCCTTCAGGCCCTTTTTGCCGGGGCCCATTTCTGAGCCCACCTTGGTGATGATGATCGCCTTGTCGCGCGCCACATGCCCCTGTTTCAGCCACTTGCCGATGATCTCTTCAGAATCGCCACCTTTGTTGGTGGGCACCCAGCGCGAATAGACGTCGGCCGTATCGATGGTGTTGAAGCCGGCGCCGAAGAAGGCGTCGAGAATGTCGAAGGACGTCTTCTCATCGGCAGTCCAGCCGAAGACATTGCCGCCGAAGACGATTGGCGAAATTGAAAGTCCTGTTTTACCGAGTGGGCGCATCTGCATGCCGCTCTCCTGAATGAAGTGGGACGCTGAAAAATTGGCGCAGCGCTAAGCCGCCCTGCCTATGTAGGGCCTGGACGTCGCTAAGGAAACCGGACGTCGGTGAATTGCCCCGCCGCCGTTGCGCGCTACCTCAACGCTGCCTATGATCAGGCGAAAGAGGATGAGGAGATATCGATGTTGCGTTTTGGAATTCTGTCGACGGCCAAGATCGGTCGCGAACTCGTGGTGCCGGCCATTCAGGATGCGGAAAACTGCGTAGTCACCGCCGTTGCCAGCCGCGAGCTCGCTCGCGCTCGAGAAATGGCGGACCGCTTCTCCATTCCGCACGCCTTCGGCTCCTACGAGGAGATGCTCGCCTCCGACAAGATTGACGCCGTCTACATTCCGCTTCCGACATCGCAGCATGTCGAGTGGTCGATCAAGGCCGCCGATGCAGGCAAGCACGTGCTCTGCGAAAAGCCGATCGCCCTCAAGGCTGCCGAGATCGACAGCCTGATTGCTGCCCGTGATCGCAACAAGGTGCTGGTGAGCGAAGCTTACATGGTGGTGTATACGCCGGTCTGGAAGAAGGTGAGGGAACTGCTTGCCGAGGGCGCCATCGGCCGCCTGCGGCATGTGCAGGGCGCTTTCACCTATTTTAATCGCGATGCCGGCAACATGCGAAACATTCCAGCACTCGGCGGCGGCGGCCTCCCTGATATCGGCGTCTACCCGTCGATCACCACACGCTTTGCCACGGGCAAGGAGCCGCAGCGCATCCAGGCGGTCACCGAGCGCGATCCCGAGTTCGGCACTGACATGTACTCCAGCGTCAAGGCCGATTTCGGCGACTTCGAGATGAGCTTCTACATCTCGACGCAGATGGCCAGCCGGCAGATCATGGTCTTCCACGGCACGGACGGCTTCATCGAGGTGAAATCGCCGTTCAATGCTGACCGCTACGGCGCTGAAGAGGTCGAGCTTGCCAACCGCAGCCACGGGCAGTCGCAGATCTTCCGCTTCCCCGACAGCCGCCAGTACAAGCTGGAGGCGGAGGCCTTCGCCGATGCTGCTACCGGTGGGGCTTCAGAGGTGGTGACGCTGGAAAGCTCGAAGAAGAACCAAGCGATGATCGACGCGATCTACCGCGCCAGCGAAAAAGACGGCTGGGAAACAGTCTGATCCATCGATAAAACTCAGCGGCGGAAGACGAAGCGGGAATAGCCGAAAAAGCTGAACGCCGTCGCCGCCGCCGAGGCCATTACCAAGGCAAAGGTCGGACGCAGGATCGGGATGGTGATCAGCAGCCCGGAATAGATGCCGTAATTGATCAGCGCCGAAACAACTCCCACCGAGCCGTACCTAAACCCCTCGACGGCCAGCGACTGGCTGGATTTTTCGAAGGTAAAGCTGTGGTTGAAGAACCAGGTCGCCAGCATCGCCGACGGAATGCTGATGGCACGGGCGCCAAAAGGCCCAATCGGGGTGAAATGCAGGAGCAGCATCAGCAGGCCACCATCGACGACGAAGCCGATACTGCCGGCGATGGCAAACCAAAACAGTTTTTTCATGCTGCACCGCTGCAGCTGAAATCGGGTGCCGGGCGAGGGTTGGTGATATCGGTGGTCAACGGCTGGAGCATCGGCTTGGTCGCTCATTCATAACGTCGTTGGTGCGGTGGCCGATACAAAGCGTCTCGGCAACCAGTGTCTCCCCTGACCATCCCACCAATTTGTCAATATTTCCTGACGGATGATGGCCGGCAACTTTACGCTTTCTTGAGGCTGGAACGGTAGTTTCGTCTCTGCAGCAAGTAAGGGTACGGGATCACGACATGACTGGTGTGACGGATATGCGGCCGATCGAAGGCATCGACGGAAAAACAGCAACCGCGTCGCTCTGGTCGAGCGCCTGGTTCGTGATGCTGGCCTACAGTCTGGTGGTTATTCTCGTCCTGCTGTTCCTCAACCGCAATGCCGTCGATTATATCGGTGCCGACAACGACGATGCCATGCGCCTCGTCGAAGTCCGCGACCTGCTTGGCGGCCAGGGCTGGTTCGACATGATGCAATACCGGCTAGGCCTCGACGGTGGGACGCTGATGCACTGGTCCCGCTTCATAGACTTGCCGATTGCGAGCCTGATCGTTTTATTCCGTCTGTTTGTATCCCCGGAGCGGGCAGAGGTGCTCGCCGTCACTGTCTGGCCGTTGTTCCTTGTGTTGCCGTTCATGGGCAGCATGGCGCTTCTCGGGCGTCGGCTGGGCGGACTGCCAGGCCTGCACGTCACGCTCGTCCAGACCGCATTTTTGATCATCACCTCCGTTCGCTACCTGCCGGGGTCGATCGATCACGACAACGTCCAACTTGGCCTTGTCGCACTGATCGTCGCCATGCTGGTCGACGAGCGGTTTCGAGCCTCGAGCTTCGCCATTGCTGCGCTGGCCTCGGCCCTCGCCATCGGCATAGGCGCCGAAACGACGCCTTTCGTTGCCGTCGCCTGCATCGTGGTCGCAACGCTCTGGGCCTGGGAGGGAAAAGTTTTCGCACCGGCCGCCGCAGCCTTTGCGCTGACCTTGACCGTCGCCATCAGCGCTGCGTTCTTTGCAACGGTGCCACCGCATTTCTATTCCATGGTCACCTGCGACAATCTTTCGCTCGGCTTTTACGGCATCACTGCTGTCGGCGGGGTGGGTCTGCTGCTCTCAGCGCTGTTTGCCAGCCACCTGCCACGCCAGGCACGGTTTGCAGTTTTGGTTGCAAACGGTGTTGCCGTGGCAGTCGCCACAGTGCTGCTTGCCCCGCAGTGCCTAGGTAACCCGCTGGGTGGCCTCGATCCGATGCTGGTCGAACTCTGGCTCAACAGCGTCAGCGAGGCGCAGTCCATCGTGACGCTCAGCGTTACAGAACCGACAGCGCTTGGCGCGTTCTACGCCGTCGGCCTGCTCGCAATCGCGGTCTGCGTCCTCAGGATTGTCCGCCATGAGAGGCCGCAACTGCACGCTGTTTTGCTGGCGCTGCTCGCGGTCAACTGGATCATTGCGCTGGTGCAGGTGCGCGGCGCAGTCTTTGCCAACCTGCTCGCCATTCCGCCGCTGACGCTTTTCGTCCTCGACCTCAGGCGTGTTTCCAATGCCGATTCCGAGGACATTCGCGCAGCATTCTTTTACGTGGTCGGAGTGTTGATCTCGGTACCTGCGGTCTGGGCGGTCGGCGGTGGCCTTGCCGATAGCAATGTCGGCAATATCTTCTCGAAGACGCCGGCCATTGCAGATGTCGCAGCCGACCAGAGCAAATGCTCCTCGAAGGACGCCCTCGCTCCGCTCGCAGCGCTCGATCCGGGCGTGGTCGTCGCGGCCTCCAACCTGGGCTCACCGATCCTGCGCTTTACGCGGCATCGTACGCTGTCGGGCCCATACCATCGGGACGCCGATGGTATGCTGGCGGAAATGAAGATCGGCCTTGCCACGCCGAAGGATGCGCAGGCCCTGTTGCAGCAGGCCGGTGTGACGCTGCTTGCCTATTGCGCAATTGATCCGCAAGTCGAAAAGCTCTCGCAGCGGAGCCCTGACGGCCTCTATGCGCAACTAGCAAAGGGTAACGTGCCTGCCTATCTGGAGCCACTCTCGGTAAAACAGGGTCCGGACATAAAGTTCTTTCGCGTCAGGCAGCCCTGAATTCCGGTTTTCCGATGGCGTCGGCCAACCTAGGCGACGCGGGGCTTCTGCAGCAGGAGAAGCAGGGCAACCTGCCCTGCAAAGGCTGAATTGAAGCCTGCAATCGCCAGCAACAATGAAACAAGGGAAGCTCCTGCCGGAGACAGCAATGCCGCGGCAGCGAAGGCGACACCTATCAAGGCGGCCGAAAGCACTATGCTTGCAACGGACCGTGTCAGGGACACGGCAACGCCGATTGCCAAGGCAACCACGAAGACCATCTGGGAAACTCCTGTAGAAGATAGTCCCGGATATACCCGGATCTCACTAAGAAACACTGAAACAGCTCGTTCAAAGTGTTTGCAACGGCTGAAAACTGCGTCGTTCTATAACAGGACAAGCCCAATCTTCTGATCTTGTTAATGGCTTGCCGGATGGCTGAAAACTGCGGGTGAAGGCGGTCGGATGGCTGATCTTGGCGCACAGTTGCGCTAAAAGAATGCATGAGCAGCTTATTCGAAAATGATTCGCCATCGAACCTCGCGGAATATTCGGTCTCCGAATTGTCCGGCTCGATCAAGCGTACGGTCGAAAATGCCTTCGACCAGGTGCGGGTTCGCGGCGAGATCTCCGGCTATCGCGGTCCACATTCTTCCGGGCACGCCTATTTTTCGCTGAAGGACGACCGTTCACGCATAGACGCGGTCATCTGGAAGGGAAGCTTCTCCAAACTCAAGTTCCGCCCGGAAGAGGGTATGGAAGTCATTGCCACCGGCAAGGTCACCACCTTCCCCGGATCCTCGAAATACCAGATCGTCATCGAGACCCTGGAGCCGGCCGGCGCCGGCGCCCTGATGGCGTTGATCGAGGAACGCAAGCGCAAGCTTGGCGCCGAAGGCCTGTTCGACGCCGATCGCAAGAAGCCGCTGCCCTTCATGCCGAAGGTGATCGGCGTCGTCACCTCGCCAACCGGTGCCGTCATCCGCGATATTCTGCACCGCATCGCCGATCGCTTTCCGGTGCATGTGCTCGTCTGGCCAGTCAAGGTCCAGGGCGAGGGATCCGGGTCGGAAGTCGCCAACGCCATCCGTGGGTTCAATGCGTTCGAACGCGGCGGAGCGATGCCGCGTCCGGATGTGTTGATCGTTGCGCGGGGCGGAGGGAGCCTCGAGGATCTCTGGAGTTTCAACGACGAGATCGTCGTGCGTGCTGCAGCCGAGAGCACCATCCCGCTGGTCTCTGCCGTCGGCCACGAGACCGATTGGACGCTGATCGATTATGCGGCCGATGTGCGCGCGCCGACCCCGACAGGCGCTGCCGAGATGGCCGTGCCGGTGAAAGCCGACCTTGAGGCGCAGGCAGCAGGCCTTTCCGCCCGTCTGCAGACAGGCATCCGTCGCCATATGGATCATCACGGCCAGTCGGTGCGGGCGCTGGTGCGCGCCCTTCCGTCGCTCGATCAACTGCTGGCATTGCCGCGTCGCCGCTTCGACGAGACGGCCGCAGGCCTTGGACGCGGTCTCGAACTGAATACCCTCAACAAGCGCCGCAGTTTCGAGCGCGCTGCCGCTCACTTGCGCCCCGAGGTGCTGTCGACCCGGATTGCCGAGAAGCGTCAGAAACTCAACGAGCGGATGGTGCGCGCCGAGCGTCGCGTCGAGCGCCTGCTCCTCGACGGCCACAAGCGTATTTCCAACGCCGATGTTGCGATGCGCGGCGTGCCCGCGCGGTTGACCGCCCAGACCCGCAGCTTTCGCGACCGCCTGGCCAATCTCGGCCGGCATTCCGATACTGCCATCTTGCACAGGCTCAGCATGGCCAAGGGTGCCATCTCTGCGCAGGACCGCATGCTGCAGTCGCTGTCCTACAAGAATGTCCTGAAGCGCGGCTATGCTGTCGTGCGCGATGAGGAGGATCGCCCGCTCTCGTCGGCAGCGCTGATCTCGGCCGGCCAGGCGATCTCGCTGGAGTTTGCAGACGGCCGTGTGGCTGCCACCGCAGGGGAGGGGATGGATACGATGCCGCCGCCCGCCGCGCCTGTTCCTCCGACGAAGAAGCGCGCCGCAAAACCGGCGGCGATACCTGCCGATGGTGAGAAACAGGGTACCTTGTTCTGAGATTTGCGTCGCTACTCCACAGCGGCCCTTTCGAAATGCGCGAGATAGCGAGCAAGAAGTCCGTCCAGCGCTGCAAACTCCTCCGCGCTAAGGCATGCGATGATCCTCTGCTGGTTCGCCACATGCGCCGTCACGGCATCCTCGATCACCGACAGTCCCTTGTCCGTTAGGCCTATCAGCACGCTTCGGCCGTCCTGCGGGTTGGAAAGGCGGGCGACAAGGCCCTGCTTCTCCAGTTGGTCGATGCGGTTTGTCATGGTTCCTGACGTCACCATGGTGGCGGCGATCAGATCGCCCGGAGAAAGACGATAGGGTGCACCAGCTCTCCGGAGCGTCGCCATAACGTCGAAGCTCGCGGGTGACAGGCCATGTTCGGCAAGGGTCGTCTCGACCTCGCGCATGAGATGGCTGTGAAGGCGACCGAGACGCCCCAGCAGGCCCATGGCCGCGGTGTCCAGATCCGGCCGCTCTCGGCTCCACTGTTCCAGAATTCTATCGACATGATCCATGCAGCCACTATGGCAAAATTTATCTTGACGTCAAGATTTATGGATCTATCTTGAAGTCAAGATAAATAGAGATATGCCGTGTCCCGCCTCCGCGATATTGGCCTGACGGCGCTTGCTCCCGCCATCTGGGGTTCGACCTACATCGTCACGACGCAACTGCTGCCGGCAGGAGTGCCGCTGACGGTAGCGACGCTGCGTGCCTTGCCGGCAGGGCTTCTGCTGCTGGTAATGGTGAGGGAATTGCCGCAGGGCGCATGGTGGTGGAAAAGCCTCGTGCTCGGTCTGCTCAATTTCTCGCTGTTCTGGGCTTTTCTCTTCGTCTCCGCCTACCGCTTGCCCGGCGGCGTGGCCGCGACCGTGGGAGCGGTGCAGCCATTGATCGTCATCGGCCTCTCGCGCCTCGTCATGGGCACCTCGGTGCGCCCAATTGCCATCGTGGCCGGCATGGCGGGACTTTGCGGCGTCGCACTGCTGGTGCTGCGGCCGGGTGCGTCGCTCGATCCTATCGGCATCGCTGCGGGACTTGCCGGCGCTCTCTCAATGGCTTTCGGCACGGTCCTCAGTCGCCACTGGAAGCCGCCTGTATCACCGCTGACCTTCACGGCCTGGCAACTCACAGCTGGCGGTCTGATGCTGGCACCTGCGGCACTTCTGCTGGAGCCGGGTTTGCCGCCGCTGACGATCGCAAATCTTGCCGGGTTTCTCTATCTCGGGCTGGTCGGCGCGGCCTTCACTTATATCCTGTGGTTTCGCGGCCTCCGCCTCATCGGCGCGCCGGCGGCATCAGCGCTAGGCTTCCTGAGCCCTCTCGTGGCAGTCCTTCTCGGCTGGAGCCTGCTGGGACAAGCACTCGATGCGGTGCAACTGGCCGGTGTTGCCGTCGTGCTGGCCAGCGTCTGGGCAAGCCAGCGCGCGTCTCGTGCCCAAGGGCCGAAATGACGCGCGCAACGCTCTTAAATCAGGCCCATTCGCCCTTGCGCATCACAGGTACGCGCGTGCCGTCCGGCTTTACCCCGTCGATGTCTACCTTGTCCGAGCCGATCATCCAGTCGATGTGGATCAGGCTGGAATTTCCGCCCTGCGCCTTGACCTGTTCCTGCGTCAGCGACGCGCCGTCGAGGAAGCATTTCGAGTAGCACTGGCCAAGCGCGATATGGCAGGATGCGTTCTCGTCGAACAGCGTGTTGTAGAACAGGATGCCGCTGGCGGAAATCGGCGACGAATGCGGCACCAGTGCCACTTCACCCAGCCGTCGCGCGCCGTCGTCGGTGTCGAGCACCTTGTTGAGCACTTCCTCGCCACGACTGGCCTTGGCCTCGACGATCCGGCCCGCTTCGAATTTCACCCGGATATCGTCGATCAGCGTGCCGCCATGCGACAGCGGCTTGGTGCTCGAGACGTAGCCGTCCACTCGCAGGGCATGCGGCGTGGTGAAAACCTCTTCCGTCGGGATGTTCGGGTTGCAGGTCACGCCGTTCTTCGCCGTCGAGGCGCCGCCATGCCACTCATGGTCGTCGGCAAGACCGATGGTGACATCGGTGCCCGGGCCAACGAAATGCAGGCTTTCAAAGCGCTGGTCATTCAGCCAGCTGGAGCGGACGCGCAGGTTGGTATTGTGCTCCGCCCAGGCGGCAATCGGATCCTCGACATCGACGCGCGAGGCGGCAAAGATCGCCCTGGCGAGCTTGGCAACCGCAATCGGCTCGGGGTCGTTGGGGAATACCAGTCGTGCCCAGGATGGGTTCGGGTAGGAAACGATGTTCCAGTTGATGTCGAAATTGGAGATCTTCTCGAGCGCCGGCTTGTATGCCGTCGAATTGGCGCGGTTCGCACGGGCTACCTTGGCCGGATCCTGGCCGGAAAGCAGCATCGGGTTGTCGCCGGAGACGGCGAGCCGGGCAGCACCGTTGGCAAAGGCATTGGCCATGCCGTCATAAAGCCAGCCTGCGGCGCGGTCGAAGCTTTCGTCGCTGCCGTTTTCATAGCGGGCAAGGGTTGCTTCCTCGTCGGCATAGAAGGAGGTCACCAGCCCGGCGCCGGCGATATAGGCGTGCCGGGTAATACGGCGGACCAGCGGCATGGCGGCGACCGGCGCGGTGATGACCAGATCCTGGCCCTTCTGCAGCTGCAATCCGACCTTGATGGCCACTTCGGCAAGCTTGTCGAGCTTGACGGGATCAATGGTGTGGGCGCTCTGGGAAACGGATGTCATGGGAACCTGCCTGCTGGGAAATGCGAAGGCAGAAGACTTAAACCCCATTGCGGCGAAAATGAAGCTTGCTGGCTGCCAAATCGCCAGCGGTATCGGCAGAAAAAAATCAGGCGACCAGCGGCACGGCAACGGCTTTCAAAACCGCCAGAGCATCCTTCGGATCGAGCCGAACTTGCAGGCCGCGTTGTCCGCCGTTCATGAAAACATAGGCCTCGTCCATGGCACTGACTTCGATGGCCGTCGGCACGAGCTTTTTTTGGCCGAAAGGGCTGATCCCGCCAACGTGGTAGCCGGTCAGCCGCTCGGCATCGACAGGCTTCATCATATGGGCCGGCTTGCCGCCGAAGGCAGCGGCCAGCTTCTTCATGCTGACTTCGTGATCCGAGGGTACGACAACGCAAACCGGCTTGCCATCGACTTCCGCCATCAGCGTCTTCAGAACCCGATGCGGCTCCTCACCCAAGGCTTCCGCCGCCTGCAGTCCGATACGCTCGGCGTTCGGGTCGTAGTCGTAAACATGGGTAGTGAAAGCGATCTTTGCCTGGCTAAGGACCTGCGTCGCCCGGGTGGTTTTTGACATGGATCAAACCTTGAAAAGGGCGTCGTATTCGCCAGGCCTGAATCCCACCAGCAATTTACCCTCAGCTTCCAGCACCGGCCGCTTGATCATCGAGGGCTGGGCCAGCATCAGCGCAATGGCTTTTTCGGCGTCGAGACCGGTCCTGTCGGCCTCGTCGAGCTTGCGAAAGGTGGTACCGGCGCGGTTGAGCAACGTCTCCCAGCCGGCTTGCCCGATCCAGCCTTGCAGATGTTCGCGGTCGATGCCTTCGGCCTTGTAGTCATGGAAACGGTACGGGATGCCGTGGGCGTCCAGCCAGCTGCGCGCCTTCTTCATCGTGTCGCAGTTCTTGATACCGTAGATCGTGACGCTCACGCTCAGTCCTCCAATGTGCCGGGCTTGCGAACGACGCTGCTCGGGGCGTCGCAGCCGATCTTCATGAGGTCTGCGCCGCGCCGCACCAGGCGGTCGGAGACGCGGGTGACGATCAGTCCGCCCTGCGGCGCGACGATATCCAGCGTACTGTCGGGCATGCCGGGTGCAGTGATGATCGTCGCCAGAAGGTCTCCCTTTTCAACGCGCTCGCCGATATTGCGGTGGAAGAGCACCGTGCCGGCGACAGGGGTTCGGATCATTTCGATATTGTCGAGCGGAACGGCCGGCCCGGTAAAGGCGGAAAGACGGACATCGTCGTCGCGGACGATGCCGCGGGCTGCAAGGAAATTCCACAGGCCATCGGCATCTTTTCTCGCCATCTCGGGATAGACGTCTCGGGTACCGCGCAGCTCGACGGTCACCGACAGTTTCCCTGGGAGCCGCTGCTTCTTTTCGCCCGGCACCTCGTATTTCCAGGCATAGCTCACCGCCTCCTCGAAGGCGGAGCTTTCCCCGTCGGACAAAAGCACCGCCTCCATCTCGAGCGCTGCGGCAAGGTCGGAAGACTCCGGCCAGAAGGCGCTGTCGATATAGGCGTATTGCAGCGATTCATCATCGCAATGGAGATCGATGACCAGATCTGCGCCGAGCGCCATGTGGATCAGCTGGCGCTTCAGCCGCACCACGGCCGGCAGGCGGTCGAGGTTTTCCAGCAACTTGTCGCGGTCGCCAAGTGCGATCAGCGGAAAGTCACGGTTGAAATTGGTGCGCGAGCCGAGCTCGAAGCGGCCTTCCATGCCGCCGAACAGCGATTGGGCAGCACCGATGGGATTGGCATGCGGGACGACGACGATGTCGCTCTGGATGCCGCCGCTGGCCTCCGCCGCCCGCAGTTTCTCGCAGAGAAAATGCAACAGCGCGGTTCCCGGCAATTCGCCGGCATGCAGCGCCGCCTGGATATAGACCTTTGGCGCAGAAGCATCGGAGCCGGCAAAATGCAGCACCGGCAGCTTCCAGGCGATGCCCGGCGTATCGCCCTCGATGACGATCTCGGTAACGTCCATAGATGCGGCTCCCTGGCTGATGACGAGAGGTTCAATAGCAAGCAGGCTCCCCCGCCGACAAGCGCTTTCGGTATGAATCGGGCAGGCAGCTGAGGTGGTGCTGCTAAACTGGAGTAAATATGAGCGCACAACTCTTGTTTTTATCCCGACGGAATGGTTATACCGCGCTGACAATCTCACATTGCCGCAAGGCCAAGAGCAGGATGTTTTCCGTGACCGTATTCAGATCGTTCCTGACCGCAATTGGCGTCTGCCTCGTGCAGGTTTTCGTCAGCCAGCCGGCGCTCGCCGCGGCAACGAAATATCCGCTTACGATCGACAATTGCGGTGCGAAGATCACGATCAGCAAGGCGCCGCAGCGGGCTATCGGGCTCGGGCAAAACAGCGCCGAGATCATGCTGCTGCTCGGCCTGCAGGACAGGATGGCAGGTACCGCGTTCTGGCCGAGCAAGGTCCTTCCCCAGCTCGCCGAGGCCAACGCCAAGGTAAAACTCCTGACGGTAGAGTTCCCGACCTTTGAATCGATCCTCGCCGAAAATCCCGATTTTGTGGCCGCCGCCCTGCCGAGCCTGATCGGGCCGAGCAGCAAGGTCGCCAAGCGCGAGGATTTCGACAAGGTCGGCGTGCCCACATACCTTTCGCCGAGCACCTGCCTCAGCACCGAGAAGGTCAAGAACGAATATGGCAGCCGCGACCAGCTGTGGAACATGGATCTGCTCTACAAGGAGATCGACGAGCTCTCCCAGATCTTCGATGTCGCAGATCGTGGCCAGGCGCTGATTGCCGATCTGAAGACGCGTGAAGCAGCCCTGCGCGCCAGCGTTTCAAAGGACGGAAAAAAGCTGTCCTACGTCTTCTGGTTCTCCAGCCCCAGCCCTTCGGCAGACGCTTATGTCGGCGGCAAGAACGGCGCATCCGGCTTCATTGCCGATGCGCTGGGCGGCCGAAACGCAATCGAGGCGGAAGCCGAATGGCCAACGCTTGGCTGGGAGAGCATCATCGCTGCCAACCCGGACGTCATCGTCGTCGCCAATCTCGACCGTAATCGCTGGGAACTCGACAAGCCGGAAGCGAAGATCAAGTTCCTCACCAGCGATCCTGCCGTCAGCCAGATCGCAGCCGTGAGGAACAAGGCCATCGTTGTCATGGACGGTCAGGCGATGAACCCGACAATCCGCACCATCTATGGTGCCGAACAGGTGGAGACCCAGCTGAAAGCCGTCGGCCTGCTGAAGTGACCGTGACGCGCCGGTCTCTAAGACAGCTGGCGACAGTCAGCCTGCTTGTGCTGGCGTCGCTCGCCGCCATCGGCCTGGTGGTCGGCATCAGCGTCGGCATCGGCGATCTGCCGATCCCGCTTGCGACGACGTTTGCCGCTGTCACCAACCGCCTCGGCATGACGGCGATCGAACTCAACCGCATCCATGAAACCGTGATCTGGGATTACCGCCTCAGCCGGGCGCTGGTGGCGGCATTCTGCGGTGCGGGGCTGGCTCTGTCAGGGGCCATCATGCAGTCGCTGCTGCGCAATCCGCTGGCAGAACCTTATGTGCTCGGGATTTCGGCCGGCGCCTCCACAGGCGCAGTTGCCATCGTCATTCTCGGCATCGGATCGGGCGCGGTGTCGCTATCCTCGGGCGCCTTTGCCGGCGCTTTCGCGGCCTTCCTGTTCGTGGCGCTACTGTCGAACGGCGCGCGCGGCGGCGCCGATCGCACGATCCTTGCTGGCGTCGCCGCCTCGCAGCTTTTCAATGCCACCACATCCTACATCGTCACCACCTCGGGCAACGCGCAGCAGGCGCGCGACGTGATGTTCTGGCTGCTCGGCAGTTTTGGCGGCGTGCGCTGGCCGGAACTGACGCTGGTTTCGATCGTCATCGGCATCTCGCTAGTTGCCTGCCTTGCCTATGCGCGCGTGCTGGATGCCTTCGCCTTCGGCGACGAGACAGCCTCATCGTTGGGAGTGAACGTCGGTCGCGCCCGGATTGTCCTGTTTGCCCTGACGGCGGTCATGACGGCAACGATCGTCAGCATGGTCGGCTCGATCGGTTTCGTCGGCCTCGTGGTGCCCCACGCTGCACGCTTCATCGTCGGGCCGCTGCATATCCGGCTGCTGCCAGCCTGCGCCATCTTCGGTGCGATCTTCATGGTGCTGGCGGATATCGCTTCGCGTGTGCTGATCCCCCATCAGGTGCTACCGATCGGCGTCGTCACCGCGCTCGTCGGCGTGCCCGTATTTTCCTTCATTCTCTACCGGTTCCAGCGGGCATCATGAGCATTGCAGCTGAAAATCTCATCTGGAGCATTGGCAGGAAGACGATCCTGGACGGGATCTCTTTCAGTGCCCGATCAGGCAAGATGCTGGGCCTGCTCGGCCCCAACGGCTCCGGCAAGACATCCCTCCTGCGCCTGCTGGCGGGCCTCAAGCAACCGGATACGGGGCAAGTCACACTCGACGGGCAGGACATCGGCACGGTCAGCCGTCGCAACATCGCCCAGCGCGTCGCCTTCGTGGAGCAGCATGCCACCACCAATGCCGGTCTTCGGGTCATCGATGTGGTCAAGCTCGGCCGCTTTCCCCACCGTTCGATGTTTTCGGGCTGGTCGATCGCAGACGAGGAGGCGGTGGAAGCGGCCCTAGCGCGCACAGGCATGGGGGAGAAGCGCCAGGACCGTTGGCATAGCCTCTCCGGCGGTGAACGGCAGCGCACCCAGATCGCCAGGGCGCTGGCACAATCGCCGAAAGAGCTCATCCTCGACGAGCCGACGAACCACCTTGATATCCAGCACCAGATCGGCCTGCTCAGGCTCGTCTCCAGCCTGCCGATGACCAGCATCATCGCACTCCACGACCTGAACCACGCCGCCATGTTCTGCGATGAACTGATCGTCCTGGAGCGAGGAAAGGTCGTGGCCTCAGGCACTCCCGAGGAGGTGCTGACGGAGACGCTGCTGCGCGACGTATTCTCCGTCGACGCCAGGGTGGAACTGTCGCCGCACACCCAGAGGCCGCACATCCACTATCTCGGGTAGTGCGCATCCCAAGCGGGATATCAGGGAGAAAGACCGCCGCACCGCTGTCTCCGGGGACGGCAAGACTGCGCTTGCTCGCAGGCTAGATGTCTGCAGGTCAGAGGTTCGAAGGGACTTGAAACATTCTCAGACGCTTACTTCGATACGTAAGCGCGCCCACTCCGCGGACGTGACCCGGATGGCAAGCGCATTCGAGCATGATGATATGAAGCGGGCGGTAGCGCTGTGAGACGGATCGGACCGGACTAAGCTGTAATATATCTATGCGCGCAAATTTGTTATGTCGCTAAGTTCGAGCTCATAGGATCGAAACACTAGACAATCTACTCGGTTCGCTGACTGGCGGATCGACGTTTAGGCAGCTTCCTTCAAACGAACCAGCCAGGCGAGTGATCTCATTCCCACTCGATTCTCTCAAACCATCGTAACGCGCTGATTTATAAGCGCAAAATCTTTCCTCTGACGGTCAAAGCCCGACCGTCGAACCGTCAAAATTCTTCGCTTTTGATTTCAAAGGGAAATTCGCGCGATTTGGATTTAGCGCGGTTTCATCGTCTATCGACAACGATCGGTCAATTTTTCGCGCCATCACCCATTCAGGGCACTACGCGCCGATGCGAGAAAAGACCGTCACCGTTCATAGCACAGGACGTTCGTACTCACCATGCACTCAACGTCTCTCCCCCTCCGGATCTACTCCCTGGGCCGGGTGACTTGATGCAAAGCGAATGAGCGGATAGGCAAACGCCTCTGGCTGCGGCGATGTGGAAGGACACATGGCCAGCAAAGGTCCGAGATGGTGACGAGAAGGCAGCGGCGTAATGGCTCGGTGCGCTAAGCCCATCCACCAGCCGGTTTCGCGTCCGGTCCGCAGCAAAATCGTCGGGATCGGCATCGATGCCGCGACGCTCTATACCTGTTGTATCAAGCCGCCGCTCTCTACACGATCCCGCAATATTGCGATAAGACCAGCCCATGACCAAGAGCATGAAATGGCTGCAGGCGAATGCGCCCGGATTCAATCATCTCGCCAAAGACGAGCAGGCCGCGATTACTGACTTCGCGTTACTCTGGAGCCTGTTCGAGTCGCGGGTCCTCAACACCCAGGGCAATGTCAAGGCGATCTGCGATACAGTCGAGGCTTGGCAGAACGCCGGGATGCTCGACGCTGACGCCTTCGACGCCGAACTCGCCTATTTCCGGCAACGCTATTACGCCGATGGCGCCTTCACCTATCACTTCGACCATCTGCATTTCAGGAATCCCGACCGAGAGGCCCTGGTGCGCGTCGTGATCGACGGCGGCGACAACGACCCATGCAGCCGCGTCGCGGCCGTCCTCATCATCGTCTTCCGCTACCGCAACAACCTCTTCCACGGGGTGAAGTGGCAGTACAAGCTGCAAGGCCAGCTCGGCAATTTCAGCACCGCGAACGATGTGCTCATGAAGGTGCTCGAACTGCACGGCGCGCTCGCTGACGTATAAGAGCGCCCGCGCACGCCCCCGACGGCCGGAGCTGTCCATGCCCGACACCAACGACGCCATCCCGCCAAACCTCGCCAGCCTTCATGCCGGCGAAGAATTCCTGCGCAGCAAGGCGATCGGCCTTATCGCCAGCGACGAGCGCCTGCGGCTGCACCTGGCCATCACCGAAGCGGCCATGGATCTCGCAGATGTCCTCCGCCAGTTCGACACCGCCGACGAGGACCTCAAGGTCGTCCAGCTCCTCGGCATGCGCACCTTCAATGCCTTCGGCGCGAGCGTGAAGCTTGCTCTATCGGGCTACAGCCAAAACAGCGCGCTCATCCTGCGTGACGTGCTGGAGACGGTCTTTCTGATCGACTATTTCGCCGGTGACCGGACCCTGATCGAGCGCTGGCGCTTCGCTGACAAGAAGGCGCGCCTAAGGGACTTCGGACCAGTGAAGGTTCGCGAGGCCCTCGACGCCCGCGACGGTTTCACCGACAAGAAGCGCTTCGCAATGTACGAAATGTTCTCCGAGCTCGCCGGGCATCCCACAATGAAGTCCGCCTTCATGATGCGCCCGCAGCGCGACGGCGACGCGGCCATCGGCCCGTTCATGGAGGCGACGACCCTGGAGGCCGTCGTCTCCGAAATGGGCCGCCTCGCGATCCAGGTTGGCGAACAGCTCAACCTCTTCTTTCCGGCCGACTGGCCGCAGGGCCTTCCGAGCCGGCTCGCCTTCGCCAAGCTCAAGCAGCGCTGGATCGCAACTTTCTACCCGAGCCCCAGCCCTGCAGCACCGAAGTCTGACAAGCCCGGCGGCGCGTGACCGCCGGGCTTGTTGTCTACGATCCGCCAGATATTCGGGCCCAGACACGGCGCCAGAAGCCCGGTTCCTCCCTGGGCGGCGCAGGCTGTGCCAAAGGTTCGACTTTCGGCGAGTCCCCGTAGAAGCGCGCTTTGGCGGTGCGATCCCGACGGCGCTCGGCTTCGACCTGCTCGTCGCTCCAAGGACCGGCTTCGACCACCTTGCCGCGGTCGATCACATAATGTGACCGGCAATTCAGCGTCCAATTGCCGATCGACGGGCGCAGCGAGATGGTCTCGCCGTCGAACGTCATCTTCCAGTCCGTCGGCGTGAAGGGCGCCACCACCTCCTCGCCGCAACCGCAGCAACAGCTGTGGGCCGATGTCGCATATTCCATCGAGACATAAAGAATGCCTGCCTCAAGGCGCTCCGGGATGTGCTCTACGAAACGATGCTCTAGCCGCTTGTGCCGTATCACCCGAGGTCTCCGTTGATCAGCATGTTGCCGTCGGTGGTGTAGGTGCAGTGATGCTCGCCCTCGAGATCACGGTAGAAACCGCGGATCTTTTTCCACTTCACCACCGCGAGGACCGCATTCAAGGCGTTCAAGTCCGCGACCTGGATGTTGGAGGCGTAGATGTCTTTGGCGCCACCGCCGACGAAGGAGATGCGCTGGCGCGCATGATCCCGCTTCTCCGGCGTGCTGGCGGTCACCCGCAGGATACCGCCGAGCGACCCCTCGTCGAGTTCGAGGCCCATGCCGACATCGACGAACGCGGCGCCGATCGCCTCGAGCTTCTCGACGATCAACCGCTTCGCTTCGCCGGCGTCGAGCGACAGGAAGGCGAAAGTGACGCCGTCGAGAAGGTGCAGGTTGTCGGCCCCGAGCTCGACATCGTGCGCCACGATGTTGCGGTGCATCCGGCTGTAGATGCGCTTCAGATAGTCGACCTTCTTCGGCGCCTCGCGCAGCTCCTCCAGGGTCGGCGCGCCCGGCGCCCGAAAGGCGTTGTGGGTCAGGAACTCGTCGCTGTCGAAGAGCCGAATCTCGCGGACCGGCGTCTTGGCAACGAAGTCCAGGATGTAACCGCCGGTGCCGCCGCCGCCGATGATGGCGACCCGCTCGTTGACGAGCCGCTCGGTCAGGATGCCGATACCGACACGGTCGGAGGCGGTCTCGACATAGTTGAAGACGCTGTCCTCCTCCTCTTCCGGCTCGCGGAAGGTGCGGGGGGTCATGCCGGGCTTCAGCACCGCGGCCGGGCCCGCGATGATGTTCGCGTAGCTCGTCATCTTGTGGTGGTAGTCCGTGTAGCCGCCATCCGGCTTGCTCGAGAAGCTGTGCGTGGCTTTCAGACCATGGCCGAGGTCGAAGGCCCCGGCCTGATGCGAGATCCCCTGGATAGGCGTCCCATCGGCGCGGCACGGAAAGTCGCCGTCCCAATGGACAACATGGGTGTCGGGCCTGCGCGTCGCATCGCCGGCTAGCGTGAGGCTCGAGATGAGGGTGCCGATGCGCACCTCGCGACGCGCATCGACATAGGGCACCTCCCGCATGACGAGATGCCCGCCCTGCCGCAGGACGAAGTAGCCTTCGTCCCGCAGCCGCTTGAGGTCGGGACTACGACTGAACAGTTCGCGTGACATTGAACACCGTGCCTTTCTTCTTGACGTCGACCGAGCCGCCAGCCCCGAGTTCACCCGCGTGCGGCGTCGACGCCGCGTGCCGGTAGGTCATTGAGAAGACGACGTTCGGCTCGTGCTGGCCCGGGAAAGCGAGCTGGACGATCTGCTCGAACGTGACCGTGCAGGCGTTCACCGTCCGCGGCCGCGAATTGACGATGATCTCGAACGTCACCCGCGCGGTGATGAACCGCTCGATGCCGGGCTCGGCCAGATCGATCAGCTCGCCATGCTTGATCAGGCGATCTTCGCCGCCGGGGACCTCGAGGAAAACAGCCTCTCCCTCGCCGGGCTTGGCGAGATCGTAGAGCACCGCGCCGCTGATGATCGGCTTACCCCAGCGCAGCTCGTCGTCCTTCAGCGTGAACTTGAAGTCGCGATCCGTCAGGAAGGCGACGAACCGCTCGGCGCCGTGCTCGCGCAGGTCGAAGGGCTCGTTCAGCCGCACGTCCTCGAAGTCGCCCGAGGGCAGAATCGCGAACAGGCTGTAGCCGTCCCGCGGGTCCAGGGTGCCGGCCTCGAGCAACTGACGGCCGAGCGGCACGGGATCGCTCACCTGACGGGACTGGAAGTTGAGATCGCCCTGCGCGAGGAGAAAGCGATACGCCCGCGCCGGACGCAGCGCCCGGCCTTCGCGCAGGGCGTCGCCGAGGTCGTCGTAATCAAGCAGTTCTTCGGCGTTCATGAGATTGGGTCCTTAGGTTCTGCCGAGGCGACGCCGCGGCTCTAAGGGTCCAATCGGGGCGGGATCCGCCGACCGGTAAGGTCAGGCGAACTTTTTTTGCAGGGGGCCGTCGGGGGTCTGCCCGCAGATGAAGAAGGCCGGGCAATTCGGGCAGGTGCGCGACGAGACCTCGGCCGGAAACCGCCCAGCGCGGATGTCGCCGAGAAACTTGGCGAGCTTATCCTTGCGACCCTTCAGCTCCCGATCCGACAAGGCGAGCACATGCGTCTCGCCGTCGGAGAGATGGACAAGCTCGGCGACGGCGCCAGGGAAGGCCTGCTGGACCGCCAGCATCAGCGCCGCCGCGCCGACATCCTTGCTCTCGGCCGACCGCCTGTGGCCCGTGCGGATGCGGCGCACGGCGCGAACGCCGTCGGGCCGCACCAGCACTTCGTCCGGCCGAACGATGATCTCTTCGCCGCCGAAATTGAGGCTGAGCGCGACCGGCGCCTCGGCGACCGCATCGGCGCGATTGGCTAGGAGGAAGCGCAGCATCGCCAGGGCCAGGTCGCGGAATTCCGCGCGATAGCCATGATCGGCGAGCCCCTGGCCGGCAAGCGCCGCGTCGGTGCTGTCCTCCAGGTCGCGCTCGGTTATAGGGCTATCCGAAGTGATCACCCCCTCGACCACCGCGCGCACCGCCTCGTGCAGGTGCATGAAGGCGGTCGCGGTCCGCCGCCCGCCGACCTGCAAGACATGCGTGTAGAAGAAGCGGCGCGGGCAGGACTCATAGAGGGCGATTTGCGCGGCCCCGAACTGCAGCCATCCATCGACGATCAACTCGATGCCCTGGGCTTCCGCCGCCGTGGGAAGCGGCCGCGCCGGCACGACCGAACGGCGCGTCAAGTTGGTCCCGAGACGATCGAGGAAGGGCGATAGCGGTCGATTGTGGCCGTTGCTCTTCTCGGTCGGCGCATAAAGGATCAGGCGGTCGCGGGCACGAGACTGCGCCACGTAGAACAGGCACTCCTGCTCCTCGGCCTGACCCGCGCGAAACGCCTCCAGCGCACTGCCTTCGGCGCCCGCGATCATGCCGTCGGGCGCCGGACAGGGCGGCGCCGGCGGCGTGCGCGGGATGGTGTCGCTGTTGAGCCCTGGAATATGGACGCCGCCGAACTCCAGGCCCTTGGCGCCGTGGATCGTCATCAGCCGCACGGCGTCGAGATGCTGGGCGGCCGCCGGCAACTGGCGCAAGTCGCGATCGTCACCGAGGCGGACCAGCCGGCGCACCCGATCGAGCACGCGCGTGATCGGCAGGCCGCGGCTGGCCGGCTGGACCCGCAGGAAGTTGAGGAACTGCCAGATCGCAATGCCGCGCGTGCGATCGGCGAGGTCCGCCGACACGCCAAGGCGCGCGGCGATGCGGGTGCGATCGAGCAGCAGCGTTGCGAGCACGATCCAGGGCGAGGCCGTTTGGTCGAAGCCGCTGAGCGCGGCCGCTAGCTTGGCGAACGCCTGGCGACCGGCGTCGCTGACGCCAGGGATCGCATCCACCTGCTGAAGCCAACTGCCCGGGGCGTGGTCGGCCGCCCGCAGATCCTCGAAGATCGCCGCCACGTCCGCGAAAGAAGTCGCAAAGTCGGGCCAGCAGGCGATGCGAACCAGGCCCATGGCCCGACGGTCGACAAGGATGGAGAGCAAGGCGAGGAGATCCTTGACCTCGGCCCGCTCGAACAGGCTGCCCAGAAACAGGACGGGCACCCCGAGCCGCTCGAGATCCTGCCCGATCGTCGACAGCTTCTCATTGCCGGTGCAGAGAACCGCCTGGTCGCGATAGGCGTATCCCTCGCCGCGAAGCGCCTCGATCACGTCGGCCAGCGCCACTTGCTGCTGCTCGGCGCGCTGCACCGTGCGCAGCTCGGGCTTCTGGCCATTGCCGTCGCGCTCCGCGTCGAGACCACTGTCCGCGTCGCCCGCGCGCATCGTGATCGCGAAGCCGGAAAAGCTGGCGACGATCTCCGGCACTGAGCGATAGTTGCGCTTCAAGCGGCCGCGCTTGCCGCCGGGAAAGTCCCCCTTCCCGAACCGGGTCATGTTGAAGGATGACGCGCCTCGAAACCGATAGATCGACTGCTTGGCGTCGCCGACCATCCAGAGATTGCGGCCGTCTGGCCGCAGCGCGCTCAGCAAGCGCACGCTGCTGCGGTTCACGTCCTGATACTCATCGACCAGGACGTGGTCATATTGCGCCTGCAGCGTTGCGCGGATGGCCGCCTCGGTCTCGAGCAGCTTGACCGGCAGGGCGACAAGATCGCCAAAGTCGACGCAATGCGCGTTGCGCTTGAGCTGTTCGTAGGCGGCATAGACGCGGGCCACCTCGCCGGCGCGTTCGGCGGCCTCGCGCGTCTCGGCGTCCGCCGCCTTGGCAAGCATGGCGTCGGCGAGCCCAGTGTAGGTTTCGGCGTCGACCACCTCGTCCTTCGCCCGAGAGACGGCGGCCAGCATGTCGGCGATGATCTGAGTCGGATCATAGAGATTGCGGTAATGCGCGAGCCTCAGCCGCGGGAACTCTTCCTCGAGGAGTTCGACGGCCTCAGTCCGATCCATCATCCGCGGGTCTTTCGGCAGCCCGAGCTCGGCATGGAAACGACGGATGATATCGAGACCGAAGGCGTGGAACGTACCGATCCACATCGCGGCCGCAGCCTCGGGCCGTTTGCGCGCAATGCGCTCCGCCATCTCGCCCGCGGCCTTGTTCGAGAAGGTCAGCAGCAAGATGCGCCGCGGATCGACACCCTCCTCCAGAAGGCCTTCGACGCGCGCGATCAGCGTCTGCGTCTTGCCGGTGCCGGGGCCCGCCTCGAGCAGATAGGCTTCGCCGCGATGCGCCGCGGCCGCGGCCTGCAAGGGATTGAGCGGCCGCTCCACATGCGTCGCGGCCGCGGCGGGCGGCACGATTGGGAGGAGCAGGGCGTCGAACAGCTGCTGCGCGACGACCTCGAATGGCGCGCCGAGCTTCGCGGCGATGGCGGAGGCAGAGAGTCCTTGGTCGACATGGAGCGCGCGCGCGACAGTGCGCGGGAGCAGCAGCTCGCGCGCGAACAGGTCCATCTGGACCTCGCGGCGCTGCCGGCGTCCATAATCGACGACCCGATCCATCCCGACCGGCGAAGGCTCTGCCGCGCGCGCCGGATCGATCGTCGGCGCCGGCTCGCTGTCGGAATCGTCGCCGAGCTCGACATGCCCAATCTCGTGCGCCACGAGGAAGGCCTGCTCGAAGCGAGACCCCGCGCTCTCGTGAAGGATCAGATCGTCGGCGGCGACGAAGGTCGCGCGGCCGCCGTTGAGGACGGCCGCGCCAACGGCTGTCGGTTCGACATCGATCCCGCGCCGCCTGGCCTCGGCGACCGCAAAGTCATAGGGTGACCAGGAATCGACGCCCGAGGCGACGAGGCGAGCATGGAGCTCGGCGGCGACCTGCCTGGCGAGCTCCACGCCGTCCATCTCAGTCCGCCTCCGCCAACAGCCGGGCGCGCTTGTCGGCCGGGACGCCGGCGTCGATCAGCACTTGCTCGAAGGTGACCTGATCGCCGGCGGTCGGCTTGGCATCCGCCTTGTAGCTGCGCGCCCCGGCCAGCTGACCCGGCCCCCAAGACGCTTCCAACTGCGCCACGGAGCTTCTCGCCGCCTCGGCGAATCGCTGAAGAAACCGCCGCGGGATGCTCACGAGGGATACCCGCCGTTCGCGTAATGCGGTCACGACCTGTCGAGGCACATCCAGACCTCGGGCCACCGCGCGCCAGTCATCGACCGTCAGCGCCGCAAAAGGGTCGGCCGCCGCCGCCGAAGAAGCCGCGGCGTGTTGCGACCATGCCGTGTCGATCAAGGCCTGGTCGGCACCGGAAAGTGGTGCCGCATCGTCGCAGGCTTCGCGACTGAGTTCGCGCGAGAGGTCGATCAGCTCCCCGGCATATTCCGGGTAGAGCCGCAGATAGCGCTCCAAGGTCGACCGACCAGGCTCGCTCTCGACCGCAAACGCGTCGAGCACAGATTCGCGGGAGGGACGTGCGCCAGCGGGGCTCACCGCTCATCTCCTTCGGCCATGGCCGCCCGTAGCGCGGCAAAGGCCTTGTCACGATAGGTTCGAACAGTCTTTTCGGAGCGGCCCAGGGCTTTCGCGATGGTCATGACGTCCGGCTCCTTGGAGTCGATGGGAAAGCCTTGCCTCAGCATGTGAATGATCCTGCTTTGTTCTGTCGGTAGAGCCTCAATCGCCGCATCCAGACGCAACCGGTAAGCCGGATCGTCGAAATCCGACGCCGCGAACGGGTCGTAGACCCCCGCGGCCGCCTCGACCTCCGGCGACAGCTCGCCGCTCTCCTCGTCAAATTCGAGGGGCTGGGAACGGTTCTCGTCGCGCCAAGCCTGCTCCTGCGCGTCGCGCCGCAGACTTGCCAGCGCGCCGTCGAAGCGCACCTCGAAATAGTCGACCTTGTCGACATAGCCGGCGCGATCCGCCGAAAGCAGCTCGACGAACCGGCCGAACACCTTGTCGCGAATGACTCCGCGCGTCAGCGACTCCGTCTCGCGGTCGAAGCTTTCCGCTCTAGGCAGACTACGCAGCACCCGTTCGGTCAGTATCCGATAGAGGCGCTCGAACCCCGCCTCATTATTGTCATGGCGGCTCGCGCGGAGGAAATAGACGAGACATTCGCTGGGGATATAGCCTGGGTCGGCGCGCTTCGTGATCGCGGCCCTCGCGATCAACGCGTCACGCGGCAGGACCGCCAGTTCGGCGATGAGCGCTTCTATCTTCGGGTCGCGCGCATAAAGCTCTCCGGTGAGGCGCCGTTTTCGCAGCGGCGTCACCGCCGCCTCGTCCGCACGGTGCGCGTCAGCCTCCAGCTTCATGCCGGCACCCTCCCCGAGCCTCGCCCGATCGGTCCCATAAGAAGATCGACCTTCGTTTCGTTGTCGGTCAGTATCACCTTCAGTTTCCCCCGCAGTCGACGCTCTGGCAGTCTTGCGACGACCAATATTTCTTCACACCCGATAGCTATAACGCAGGACTTTTCGCCAGGAACGACTCGCAATTCTAGCTGTTCTGAATAAATTAGCCGCCCTGCTTACTGAAATCGCGCCGACAATCCCCATTCTAGGCAAGCGCGTCGCGGAGCGATTGCAACAACGCCTCCGCTTCGTCGATCTTCTTCAAGATATCTACGTCCCCTTTGAGTTCCTGCAGGGTCGAGAAAGGGACCTTTTTCATCGCGTCTACCGCAGCTTCAAGATCGCCGGATAGGCCGCCCTTGACCGGCTTAGGCGCGGGCCCAAGACGCAGCATCGCCGACTCCAAATCTCCCGCATCGCTCAGAAACTGCGAACGCGCGACTGGATCGGGCAAGATCGTGCGGAGTTTTCGAAGGTCTTTCGAATTGGTAATGCGCTTCTGGTTGACCTTCTTGACCACCGCCTCGATGACAGCCGGCGTCAGTAGCTTCTTGCTCACCCCCATCAACTCACGCGACCAGGTGATTGCAGCGCTCGGGTCACGGAGACTGATGAATTTTTCTGAGAGCTCAAATACATCGACCAGCTTGTCGAGCTCACGCACCGTGATGCCGAGGATGTTGGCGGCGCTCGACCGGCCCATCATGTCGACCAGGCGATAGGCCACCATTTCCTTTTCCTTGGCGTCCCATTCCTTCCGCTGGCGATGGATGTAAATCCAGACGCGAAGTCGGTCCTCCTCGCTCAAGGTTCGGTCGGTAACCTCGATTGGGATCTGCCGATAATCTTCCTTCCCCTGTTCCACCAGGATCCGCGAATTGGTCCACCGGCGGTCGCCGTCGATGATCCGGAATTTTCCCGGTAGGTCAGGATGGGGCTCGACAAGCAGGGGTTCGAAGAGGCCGCCATTCGCTTCGATCTGCCGCTGCAGCTCTTCATCGATCTTCGGGCCCATGCGGGGCTGCTTTTCGTTCGGCACGATGTCGTCGATATCGGCCTTGGTCCGGTATGTGCGCAGGACTGTACGATCCAGCCGGCGCTCCTGAAGATTGATGACATTGTCGCGGTCCGAGATGACCTGCGGGCTCTTCATTGAGGGCTCTCCGGCGCGGACGCCGTACCGATGATGGAGTCGATCTGATTGCGCAATTCAGCCTGCACTTTCATGGCGGCGCGGATGGCAAGACCCTGCTGCTTCCAGACGTTTTCGTGGGCTTTGACCTCCTTCGTCTGAATATCCAGTAGCGACTCCGCCAGTTCGTCCAGCCGCGAGAATGAATCGGCGCACTGCTGGGAAGTAATGAAACTGTACAGGGCCGCGGTTTTCTGGGTCCGTTCGGCGTTGCTCATGCGCAGGGTGTGAGATTGAACCAGATGGGCGCGAACGAGCTGGATGAGGGCGACGACCCGCGCCGGGCACGCGATCACGACGCCGTCCTGGATATGCAGCTGCCGGGCGCCGGCCGGGAACTTGCTGGACGACAAGACGGCATGGTCGGCCTGCGCACTTAGCTGGTCCGACCGCAGTTTGGTCACGAAATCATTCCGCCACGCGTTGTGGTTCTTCGAATCGTAGATGATCGTGCCGCACTCCTGTCCGTTGTGAATAACGGTGTGCAGGATGTCTGCGCCTTGCTGGCCCTTGGTCACGCGCACGATGCGATCGCCATCGAACTCAGCCTTCAGCGCTTCAAACAGATTGATTTCGGCGCCTTCGCCGAGCTCTTCGGCGGTCTTCTTCTCAAGGGCGCGTTGCAGTTCTTCCACTTTGTTGGCCAACTTCTGGCGGTCTTCAAACGTGGCCGACTTCTCGGCGTTGACGGCCGCTACCTTGTCGGCCTCGAGGGCCTCACGCTGTTCTTGCAGCCGCTCATTGAGTTGGGCTTCATGGGATTCTTGGAGGCTTTTCGCCGTCGTCTCTGCAGCGGCCGCCCTGGCTTCGGCGTCAGCTTTGGCCTGTTCGGCGGCGCCAATCTGCAGCTGGGCCGCGGCCTCAGCGGCCGCACTGACTTCAGCACGGACTTCCACTTCGCGTGCGGCCGCTTTTGCCTGGGCGTCCGCCAGGGCTTGTTCGCTGGTCAGTCTGGCCTGCGCCAGTTCGGCCTTCAGTGCCTCGCCGGCATTTTCGGCGATCACTTTCTGAGCCTCCACTTCCGCCAGCCGACTCGCAGCCGCTTCCGTGGCGATGCGCGCCGCCTCTGAGCGGATCGCTTCTTCCTGCGCCGCCGCGTCCGCCTTCACCATCTCGATCGCGGCGGCGGATTCACGCTGGACCTGTTCGAGTTGGCCCTGAAGCGCAACCTTCGCCGCGTCAGCGTCGGCCTTCTCGGTCGCGGCCTCGACGGTCTTGGCCTGAAGCGCGTCCTGGGCTGCGACACGCGCCGCTTCCGCCGCTTCCACCAGCGCCTTCGACTGGAGCTCAGCAGCCAGGCGGGCCTGTTCTCTGGCCTCGGTGATTTTTTGGTCAGCTTCTAACCGTGCACGCTCGAGCGCCTCTGTCTTCTCGGTGTCGAACTTCTCCTGCAGCCGCGCGGTGATAGTGGCGGACTGCGCCTGCTCACGCGCCTGCAGCCGCTCAGCGACCTCGTCGGCGCGATCGTGTGGGATGGCCTGCTCGCAAACCGGACAGACGTCGTCGACGGGATGAAGGTGGTGAATGGGACTGGAACGCACGGTCGACGCTGCTGAGGTCTGCGGATTCGCCATCATGGCCTCCATATTTTTCTGGGACCTATTTTCTCCTAATTTATCCTGAAGTCAACCCCGGTGGCCAAGCGGATGGCCCGAGGGCCGATACTGGAGACCACAAACCGAAGTCAGCCGGGCTCGATCTCTGGCGAGTTCGGCATCGTGGCGCTGCGCGATGCACGGTGAGCTTCATCGGTGCAGATTAGCGGCGCGCTCAGCCGAAGGCCTGATCCATCAGGGCCGGAATCAAGTGACCAAGTTCCGCCGCGACCTCACGCTGCCCCACCTGGACAGCACCAGCCTTTTCACGAAGCGCGTCGAACCACAGCTGCGCGTCCAGGGAAGGCAATGGAACCGAGATAGCCGCCAGCTTTTTCTGGCTGAGGGTCCTGTTTCGATCTGCACTGCCCGGCGAAGCCGTTTGAACTTGGCCAAGGCCTTCGTCGCTCTGGAGGAAGTACCACAGGAAGTCTGGTGTCGTCCTCTCAGTATCGACAACGCAAGTGAGGTAGCGGTGAGAGCCAACCTTGCCGTGGTGCTCCGCTTTCGCAACGGCGAAAGCCCCCTCCCACGCCTTGATATTGCTGAAGACAATGTCGCCGCAGTGAATGCGGAAGAGCTTTTGCCATGTTAACTCGCCGCCAATGACGTCCGGCTTCTTGAACAGTCCTTTGCCGAAGGACCGAGCGCCAAGTTCTGCGTAAACGCCATTCGCTTCAAGCTCGACAGGTCGACGGACTATGGGTGCGATGCCCCCCATGGCGACGCGCGGCGCGCCCGCGACCACCTTCCGAAACGCCACCTCCATTGTTGCTTCGAGCTCGGCGCGCGCGGCATCGGCGCTCCGACCCATCGTCGTAAGTTGCAACGCCGCGCCGTCGAGCTTCGCGACAATCCGGCGTTGCTGATCGAGTGGAGGAAGCGGGATGGCATGATCGAGAAGACGTCTGGGATGTAGCCGCTCTCGGCGAGCGCCGATGCCCTTCCCGTCTGAGGCCAGTTGATGCCAGACGCGGTCCTGCTTGAAATACCAGCCGAGGAATCCGGGCTCGAGCTGCTCACGATGCAGATCAAAGGTCGGGAATTCGTTCGAGACGAAATAGCCGTCGACCTCTGGAGAAACGATCGCATAAGCGCCTTCAAACGACTTGAGGCGGCTATAGATGAACTGGCCCGCCCGGATCCGAAACAACTGCGTGGCAGCCATTTCCCGCCCGGCGACCGCCGAGCGCCGAATCATCCCGCGACCAAAGCCATAGATGCCCGCGATCGGATAGGAGCCGTCGGGATCCACGGCGTGCGGATCGGGCGAGAAGGTAAGGAGCTCACCCAGTGGGACAAGCGGAAAGCTCGGCATGACCTATGCGCGCTCCACCACAAGCGCCTTGATCTCGTTCAGGACGGCCAGCACCTGCTGTTCTTTGGCGATGGCGCTATCGACGATCTCCGCCGGCAAGCGATGATCGGTCACCGCCTTCGCGTGCGGGTTCCGCAGGTCCAAATCAACCGCGACGACCCGCCCCTGGTCGTCGCGCTTGATCAAATCGGGACCGAACACCTTCCAGGCCTGCGATCCTTCCTTCCGGTCGGACCACCAGGCACAGCAATCGGCGAACTCTTCATATTGCAGCGGCAGCGTCTTGGAATATTTCCGCCGGCCTTCCGGAAGCGGCTGCTCCCAATACCAGATGTCGCGCGTCGGACCCGACGTATCGAAGAAGAGGATGTTGGTTGGGATGTCCGTGTAGGGCGCGAACGTGCCCTCGGGCAGCCGGACGACGGTGTGAACATTGAACTGTTCGAGGAGGTCGGCCTTGATCCGCGCCGCGATGCCGTCCCCGAACAGAATGCCGTGCGGCACGACGACGCCGGCACGCCCGAGGCCACCGCGTTTGAGCCGCCGCATGATGAGCTGCAGAAACAGAAGCGCGGTTTCGGCGGTCCGGCGATCGTCCGGAAAGTTCGTGAGGATGCCGGCTTCTTCCTCACCGCCGAACGGCGGATTGGTCAGGATGACTTCGACCCGGTCCCGTTCGCCGATCTCGGTCAGCTTGAATCGCAGCGCGTTGCCGAACTCGATGTCGGGAGCCTCGATCCCGTGCAACAGCAGGTTCATCTGCGCGAGCAGGAAGGGAAGCGAGGAATCCTCGCCGCCTCGCAAGGTCTTGCGCTGAAGGATGTCGCGCGTCTCGACCGTACCGGCCTGCGGCTTCATATGATCGAAGGCCGCTGCCAGAAAACCGCCCGTGCCGCAGGCGGGATCGACCACGACTTCGCCGAGCTTGGGATCGATCATCTCGACCATGAGCCGCACGACGGGACGCGGCGTGTAGAATTCTCCGTTCTGACCGGCGGCATCGCGCATCTCGCGCAACATGGTCTCGTACATCCGGCCGAGGGTTTGAATGTCCTCCGTGCTGTCGAAATGGATGCCGTTGATCAGGTTGATGACGTCCCGCAGCACATACCCGCTGGTCGCGTAATTCCGGAGGTCACGAAACACCGCGGAGACCACGTCGCGACGCTGGCGACCGGCGCCATTGCCACGCAAACTGCGAAGAAAGGCGAACAAACCTGGGCCCTGAGTACCGTCCGCGCGAACGGACTGCTCGCCATTGATGAACGAAAGCAGGTCCGGCCCGGTGATGCCCGCCGGATCGGCAGCCCAGTCCCGCCAGCGGTAAGGCGCATCGATCAGGAGGCGGTACGGTTCACCGGCGAGCACCGCCTCGTCCTCATGGACGCGCTCCATGTCGTCGACGAATTTCAGGAACATCAGCCAGGTGAGCGTAGGCAGCCGAGTGAGGTCGGTCTTCAGCTCTCTGTCCTTGCGCATCTTGTTGCGCGCGGACTTGATGAGGCTGTCGAGCCGCTGTGCCGTTGTTTTCGCCGGCTTGATTTTCTTCTCAGGGGGCATTCACAGGTTCTTCCTTAAGCGGCGTATAAAAGGCCGGACATTTCGTTGACTGCGTCGCGGAGCTTGTCCGGACCACCGAAGCGGCGAGCAATTTCGCTCGGATTGCCGAACCCAGCCAGCGGTGGCACCTTCAAGATACCCGGCAGCACGAACTGCGCGGCGCCGTGCTCGGCGTATTTCTCGAGAAGCGCCTCCAATACGATCCGCGCATCGGCGCCGTACCGTTCGAAAAAATCGGTGCGATCTCGCTTGAGACGTTCGGCGCGCTCACGTCGCGTGCGCAGCGGCGCGTTCCAGGCGAGGTAGCAAAGCAGATCGAACGGATCGTCTTCAGGCCGGCCGGATTCTTCAGCCAGGGTCTCCAGATCGATACCCCGTTCAGCGAGCGCCTCGACGATCGCGTGGCGCTTGTCGGCGAGCATCCAGTCGGCGCGGAAACTTGCAGCGGTCGGATAAAGCGTCCGCACCTTTTCGCCGGTCCAGTCCGTCAGTTTCTTGCAGGTCAGCCGTTTGCCGTCTGTGTCGAGCTCGTAAACCAGATGCGCCACCACTTCGACCGCACCGCCATCGACGTAGAGTTTCCGCGGTTCTCCGGGCTCCTCATCGGGGGGAAGACCGCCGCCATCGGGTCCCGTCTCAACGTCGTCCGGCGCCTCGGGCGCGGGGTTTTCCTCTTCCTGGGTGGTGATGATCTCACCGTCGGCATCGATCTCTGTGATCGTCTCCGCTGTGGGCTCGCCATCGAAGTCCGGATCGGCGAATTTTTCAGTCGCGGTGCCGGTGTAGTCGAGGATGTTGAAGAACAATTTGCCGTAGTCTTCGCGCAGCCGTGTCCCTCGACCGATGATCTGCTTGAACTCCGTCATCGAGCCTACCACGCGCGCCAGCACGACGTTCTTGCACGTCGGCGCATCGACACCCGTGGTGAGAAGCTGAGACGTGGTCAGAATCACCGGGACCTTTGTCTCGACATCCTGGAAACGGCTGAGTTTGCCCTTGCCGATATCGCCCTCGTCGGCCGTCACACGGCAGGCATAGTCCGGATAATCCGCAACGAGGTCGGCATTGAGATTGGCGAGCGCACGACGCATCTCGCTTGCATGCTCCTGGTCCACGCAGAACACGATCGTCTTTGCGAAGCGATCGGTTTGCGCGAGGAAATGCGTGAGGTGGCGCGCGATCGCCTCAGTGCGCGCGCGCAACGCGACGACGCGCTCGAAATCCTTGGTGTGGTACTCATCGTCGGGAATCTCGCGTCCGAAGCGGTCGAGTTCGCCCTTGGTTGGTCTCCACCCCGCCGCGTCATAGTCCGTGACGACACGGTGTACGCGATAGGGCGCCAGGAAGCCGTCTGCGATGCCTTGGGCCAAGGAGTAGGTGTAAAGCGGCGCGCCGAAGTAGGTGTAGGTGTCCCGGTTATCTTCCCTCAGCGGCGTCGCCGTCATGCCGAGCTGATAGGCCGGCTCGAAATAGTTCAGAATGTCTCGCCAGTTACTGTCGTCACGCGCGCTGCCGCGGTGGCACTCATCGATGATGATCAGGTCAAAGAAGTCCGGCGCATATTCCCGATACAGACCCGGCCGCCGTTCGTCGCTGGCGATGGCCTGGTAAATCGCAAAATAGATGTCGCGGCCATGGCTGATCTCGCCATTCTCGATCTTGAACCGCGCGTCGCCGAAGGGCGCAAAGGTCTTGGCCATCGGGTCGTCGACGAGAATATTGCGATCGGCGAGGAATAGGATTTTGGGTTTGCGGAAGTTCCCGCGCTTGTTCCACCCGGCCGTCCACAGCCGCCACGCGATCTGGAACGCTACCGCGGTCTTTCCCGCTCCCGTGCATAGAGTGAGGAGCGCCCGCCGCTGGCCCGTCAGAACAACCTGAAGCGCGCGATTGACTGCGATCTCTTGGTAGTAGCGCAGCGGCCTTGCAGGATCGGGAAATCCGGGCGCGAGCAGGCGCTCGGCGGCTGCGTCATCGGTCAGACCGAGACCGGCCCGTTGCCGATCCCATAGCTCGGCGGGCGTCGGGAAATCGGTCCGCTCGGTTTCCAAGCCGGTGAGGAAGTCGAATTCGAGAATCTCCGCGCCATTGGTGGCATAGGCGAATTTCAGTCCGAGAATTTCAGCGTAATCCTTGGCCTGCTGCATGCCGTCGGCGGCGGATTTGTACGCGGCCTTCGCCTCGACGATAGCGATCGGGTAATCGGCGCGGTAGCGCAGGATGTAGTCGGCGCGCTTTTGCCGGCCGCGCTTCGCCTTGCCACCGACGAAGATCACTCGACCATCGGTGAATGTCCGCTGCTCATTGATAGCGTGGGGCGCGCCTTCCCAACCCGCAGTTTGCAGGCGCGGAACAACGAATTTTCGGCAAGTATCCGCTTCAGTATTCACCGGGTCTCTCCGCGTGGCCGCCCTGCCCGCCTCGCACGTGGCGCCAGCGATTTGTCGCCAGATTTCCAAGCTTTGACGTTCTGTGCTTTCCACCGCAGGGCCGGACTGGCTTCGATCGCGGCGCGCACCTGCTCCGGCGCCTCCAGCGCGGACGCGTCGATCTCACCCCGGTCCAGTATGGCGTCCAGAAATGCCCTCTCCCCCGCCGTGAACTGAAACAGCAGCGCGAGCTTGTCCCGGCACTCGGCCGTGACGCTCTCGATCCAGGCGGCGGGCCCACCGAAGGCGTCGAAATACCGATCGTGCAGGCACATGGTCAGCTTACCGGTGATATCGCCGACCTCGCAGCCGATCGCCGCGGGTGAGGCTGAACGCCAATCGACGCTCTTGGCGCTCGCGCCGATCATCAAGGTAGCCGCCTTGATCTTCGACCAGTCGAGCGAGGGCATGGCGATGATCCGATGCGCGTCGAACAAGTCGCGCGCGGTGCGGCGCGTGACCAGCGCGACCATCTTGCCGGCGATGATCTCATGGATATCGAGAACCGGCACATTCGTCGCCTGGTAAGAGCCGATTGCCACCGACGGCATGCGATCCACGCCGTATAGGGGGCCGCGATAGAGATAGTTGATGTCGATCTCGATGGTCCCCGCGCCGCCCAGCGCGGAGGCATAGCGATAAATCCATTTGCCACCGGCGTGCTCGGACGGCTCACGCCGCGCGGCATAGCCTTTCGATTCCATCAAGCGCTCGATCCGGTCTTCCAATCCTGGCCGGTCGGCGTCCATCTGCTCTTTCTCGAGCGCGCCGACATAGTTGACGTCGATATCGACCGAAAGGCGGTCCAGATCGGAGTGGAAGACGTTGAGCGCCGTGCCGCCCTTCAAGGCGATCCGCGGCCCGATCAGCGTATCGGCACCGAACGCATCCAGAATATCGATCAGCCGAATCACCCGTTCGAGCGTCGCGGGCTGAAGCTGCCGCTCTGCCGCAAGATCCTGAAGCGTTTCTCGCGACGCGACCATCACACGCCCTCAAAAGCAGCATCGACAGCCTGCCGCGGCAGAAGCACACGCCATGCCTCGACGAGCACGGCATGACCAGGTTCGGCGCCCAACGCGTAATGCTTCGATCGTGGAAGACGACGCCGCAGGCGCGTCAGGACGTCGTCCGTGACGCCGAGCGCCGAACGTCGCCTCTCGAGCCACCAGCCGGAAACGGAAGCGAGCGACCGGTTGTCCAGCAGTTCGACATAGTCGGCGACTTTCGTCGGATCGAGATAGCGCACCAGATCCAGCGACTGCAGAACCTCCTCGACGCCGCCAGCGAGTTCCGGCCGGTGCAAGGCATCGACAACCGTGCGTTCAACCGCCGTCACGCGGACCGCCACGCCCTGCCGATCCATGGTCGTGGTCAGGTAGTCTGCCTTGCCGGCCGCGGCCAATGCCTTCGGCGGCGCGACGAAACGGCAAGCGCCAAATGGCAGATCCACGCGTTCGGTTCGCCCCGCACTGATGAGCTGGACCTCGTTGAACTCGGAATAGGCTATGCCGTGCAACTCAAGGGCTGAGTGAAACCCCAAGACGCCATCGGGGCGCAGCTTGCTCGCTGCAGCGAAGCGGTCGATCACCATCCGCTCGACCGCCAAGTGGGCCGGCACCGCGGCAAACACCTCACGACTGATACGCTTGATATTACCGGCCCGCAGGTGATGCCGAAGCAGGCTCGTAACATTGGCCCCGCCCGCCGGGTGGCCGAAGGCCGCCGCGAACTCAGCGCGGGTGAACACCGGATGAGCCGACAGAAAGCTGGCCGTTTTGTGCTGGCGAGGTTGCATAGCGGGTCTACGATTCTGCGTTAAAGTGGGCAAGAAATAGCCATTTTGACGCATATTTGTCAACATCCAAAGACACGCCCGCCCCTGTCTCAGTCGCAAAAAACGCTCCGTATGGGCTATATATTACCTTATCCACAGCACTTTCAGAAACCACTCTTCACCCGAACCGCCGTTTGACGGGGAAAGCCTTCCCCCACGGTCGAGCCTTTGGTCTCTGCCGCCCCCTTCTGCGGGGACACCCCGCAACGCCCCGAGAGTGAGAGGGCTGCGGCTGTCGCCGTGACGGGTTGAGGGTCGAGAGAGAGGCTCCCGGCCGGCCCGTCATGGAGATTCTGCCATGACCGAGTTACCCACCATCGCCGATCGGGACGCCTTCGGCGCCCCGCCGGTTTCAGCCGGCTACAAAGTTGACATCTCGCGCGGCGAACGGATCGGGCGCGTGTCGTCCGAATGGTTTTCGCGCCCCGACGACGAGCGCTACCTGTCGCTCAGCGCGCTCTACGCCGCCGTTCGCGCACGCGCGGACCGCGCCACTGCCCGCACCGTCGAGACCCGGACCCTTCGTGTCGAAGCCAGTCGCGACAACGCCGAACGCCTGGCGCTGATCGTGCCCGATCGCGAGGAGCCCGTCGCTCCCACGCACTGGTCGTTCGGCCAGATGTGCAGCCTGGTCGGCGCGCCTGCCGGCTATATGCGCCAGCTCCCTGCGCCGCTTGCCGGCATCAACATGCAGCACGGGCTGCTCTCGCACCGGGCCGAGCTGGTGAAGACGCTGGAGGCGGACGACGGGAGGATCGAGCTGCGCGCCGTCACCGGCCCGGACTATGGCCGTATCTGGGACCATGAACTGGTCGCCGCCGTCATGAAGATCGCCGGCGACGGCACCGGCGACACGCGCTGGAAGGTGCCGGGCCTGCTCGACTGGTCGACCATGACGCACAACCCGTTCGTCGAAGTGACCAAGGACACCACCACCCTCTACGCCTCCGATCGCGACGTCTTCCTCTTCCTGGTCGACGACGCCCATCCGATCGAAGCCGGTCGCCTGCCCAACGGCGACCCCGATCTCTACTTCCGGGGCTTCTATTGCTGGAACAGCGAGGTGGGCTCCAAAACGCTCGGCATGGCGTCCTTCTATCTCCGCGCCGTCTGCATGAACCGCAACATCTGGGGCGCCGAGGGCTTCGAGGAGATCTCGATCCGCCACAGCAAGTTCGCCAGCCACCGCTTTGCGCATCAGGCGGCGCCGGCGCTGGAACGCTTCGCCACATCGTCGCCAGCGCCGTTTCTGGCGGGGATCAGGGCCGCTCGCGAACAGATCGTCGCCCGCAAGGATGAGGATCGCGAGAGCTTCTTGCGCAGGCGCGGCTTCTCGCGTCCCGAGACCGAGAAGATCATCGCCACCGTGCTCGAGGAGGAAGGGCGGCCGCCGGAGTCGATCTTCGACTTCGTCCAGGGGATCACGGCGCTCGCGCGCGCCAAGCCGCACCAGGATGCGCGGCTGGAGCTGGAGGGAAAGGCCGCGAAGCTCCTTTCCAGCGTCCGGTAATACCGGGAGGCGCGGAGCCGGGTCCACGGCTCCGCGCCTTTACGATTCCGCGCAGCCCCAGCCTCTTAGAGGAAGAGGGCTGCGCTCACTTCGTGACGGGTTGAGGCCGAGAGAGAGTCTCACGGCCGCCCGTCATGGAGAATGACCATGACCCGAGTTCAGAAAATCGTCCTGTCCTCATCGCGGGACATCCCGTTCAACAAGCTGGTGCTGAGCCAGTCCAATGTCCGTCGGATCAAGGCCGGCGTCTCGATCGACGAGCTGGCCGAGGACATCGCCCGGCGCACACTCCTGCAGAGCATCACCGTGCGGCCGGTTCGCGACACTGAAGGCGTCGAGACAGGCATGTTCGAGGTTCCGGCCGGCGGCCGCCGCTTCCGCGCGCTCGAACTCCTGGTCAAGCAGAAGCGCCTGGCCAAGACCGCGCCCGTGCCCTGCGTCGTGCGCGAGGACGGCATTCCCGAGGAAGACAGCCTCGCCGAGAACGTCCAGCGCGCGCCGCTTCACCCGCTCGATCAGTTCCGTGCCTTCCTGGCGCTACGCGAGAAAGGCCAGTCCGAGGAGGACATCGCCGCGGCCTTCTTCGTCGCCGTGTCCGTCGTCAAGCAGCGCCTCCGCCTTGCGGCCGTCTCGCCCAAGCTGCTCGACGTCTATGCCGACGACGGCATGACGCTGGACCAGCTCATGGCGTTCACGGTCAACGGCGACCACGAGCGTCAGGAGCAGGTGTTCGAGCGCCTGAGCCAGTCCTACTCCAAGGAGCCGCATGTCATCCGCCGGATGCTCACCGAGGGCGCCGTGCGGGCATCGGACAAGCGCGCGCAGTTCATCGGCCTCGACGCCTACACCGAGGCGCGCGGCGTGATTCTGCGCGACCTGTTCCAAGGTGATGATGGCGGGTGGCTGCAGGATGTCGGTCTCCTCGACATGCTGGTGGCCGAACAACTGCGCGAACAGTCCGAGGCGATCCGCGCTGAAGGCTGGAAGTGGATCGATGTCGCGCCCGACTTTGCCTACGGCCACATCTATGGCCTGCGGCAATTGCGCGGCGAGCAGGTTCCGCTCACCGACGATGAGCAGGCGACGCGTGACGCGCTACAAGCCGAGATGGACGGTCTGGAGGGGACCTACGCCGAAGCCGAGGAGCTGCCCGACGAGGCCGATCAGCGGCTCGGCGAAATCGAGACGGCTCTTGCCGCCTTCGATGATCGCCCCCAGGCCTTCGATCCCGAGGAGGTCGCGCGCGCTGGCGCCTTCGTCAGCATCGACGGTTCGGGCGCGCTGCGCATCGAGCGTGGCTATGTCCGCCCCGAGGACGAACTTCCGATCGCCCCGGAGAACGACGCCGAGACCGATCCGGCCGACGAGCCGACGATCGCGGCGCGAACCGAGCATGATGGTACGAGCGTGGCCGCAGGCACGGAGCCTCCTGCGGATGAGCCCGAGGAAGACGATGGTATCAAGCCGATCCCCGATCGGCTGATGACCGAGCTGACGTCCCATCGGACCCTCGCACTTCGCCACGCCCTGGGCGAGAATCCCGACATCGCCTTCGTCGCCGCGCTTCACGCCCTGTGCCTCAAGGTGTTCTACCGCTACTCGCAGGACACCTGTCTGGAGCTCGACCTGAAGAGCGCGGGATTCAGCGCTCAGTCGCCGAGCCTTGCCGACAGCGCGCTCGCCGTCGCTTTCGACGCCCGGCATCAGGCTTGGCTCAACGCGCTGCCGAAGGAACCGGCCGACCTTTGGGACGGGCTCATTTCGTTCGACACAGACAGCCGCCAGGCGCTGTTCGCTCATTGCGTCTCGCTGTCGGTCAACGCGATTTATGAGGCCTACAATCGCAAGCCTCGCGCGCTGGCCCACGCCGACCGGATCGCCCAGGCCGTCGATCTCGACATGGTCGCAGCTGGCTGGACGCCGACGATCGGCAATTATTTCGGCCGGGTGACCAAGGCTCGCATCCTCGCAGCCGTGCGGCAGGCGAAAGGCGCGCGGGCGGGCGACCGCATCGAGCACCTCAAGAAGGCCGAGATGGCGGAGCAGGCCGAGACGCTGCTCGAGGGGTCCGGATGGCTGCCGGAGCCGCTCCGCACGCCCGGTCGCGATGTGCCGAATGCCGTTGAGTCCGACGCCATCGACCCTGTGGAAGCAGACGCCGATGCGGCAGGCGAAGAAACGGCGGCGGACGGCGGCGAAACGGCCGTGGTGGAAGATGAGGAAGTGGTCGAGGATGACTCGGTCGCGCTCGAAGCCCACGCGACCGCGGCCGAATAACGAAGGAGCTAACCGCACTGCCAGGGGCCCGCCAGCGATGGCGGGCCCTTTTTCGTCTCGGAGGACACGATGTCGGAAGATGCATCCGATCTGGCACGCCGTATGGCCAGGCAGGCTGAGGCGGCCTGCCGTCATTATCTTTCCAACGGCCGCCGTGAAGGACGTTATTGGCTGGTCGGCGATGCCCGCAACACGCCGGGGCGGTCCATGTTCGTCCGCTTGAAGGGCGCCGAATCCGGCAAGGGCGCTGCCGGCAAATGGACCGACGCCGCCACTGGCGAGCACGGCGATCTACTCGACATCATCCGCGAGAGCCGCGGCCTGGTCGACTTCAAGGACGTCGCCGATGAGGCGCGAACCTTCCTCAGCCTTCCGCATCCCGAGCCTGAGCGGCAATCAAGTCCGCGGCAGGCGCCAGCTCCGACGGGATCGCCGGAGGCGGCACGCCGGCTCTTCGCCATGTCGCAACCGATACCAGGCACGGCCGTGGAAACGTACTTACGCCAACGCGGCATCACGGCTTTGCACGAAACCGGATCGCTGCGCTTCCATCCCCGATGCTATTATAGGCCGGACGAGCACGGTCCGACCGAGAACTGGCCGGCGATGATCGCATCCGTCACCGATCTTGGCGGCCGGATCACCGGCGCGCATCGTACCTGGCTTGCACCCGACGGCAGCGGCAAGGCGCCGATTGACACGCCGCGGCGAGCGATGGGCGGCCTCCTCGGCCATGCGGTCCGTTTTGGCGTGGCGCGTGACGTGATGGCGGCCGGCGAAGGAATCGAAACCATTCTGTCGCTGCGAATGGTGGCGCCCCGCATGCCGATGGCCGCCGCTCTATCGGCCGCGCACCTCGCAGCCATCCTGTTCCCGGCAACTCTACGCCGACTCTACATCGTGCGTGACGACGATCCGGCCGGCGACGGCGCGCGCGACAGCCTGATCGAACGGGCAAACGCTGTCGGGATCGAGGCGATTGTTCTGTCGCCGACACTCGGAGACTTCAACGAGGATCTCAGACTGATCGGCATCGTCGCGCTCTGGGCCAACGTCCGCGTCCAGCTCGCCCCGGAAGATGTCGCGCGCTTCATTGCGGCCGAGGCGATGTAGTTCCGGAGGGATGCGACAAGAGCGGCGGCGCTGTCAGCGCAATCGCCCTGACTGCTTCCCATCTCGCCGGAGAGACCGCGACCCGGCCTTCGAGAGGGCGATCGGCCGTCAAACGATCCGGCCCGGCAATGGCTGCGCCCGGTTCTTTTCCGCCGGCCCTTCGGGCCTTTGCATCGCGAAGCAAAACAACCGGGCTTCGCCATCCTCCGCTGACGCTTCGGCCCTGCGCTTCGCTCCGGGTGCAGGTCCGGCCCGCCCGACGGCTTTAGTCGCCAGAAGGCCGCGAGGGTCGCGGTCAGACCGACGAAGGAGCATCCCATGACGAGCGATCGCGACGACTTCGAGCCACATCACGCTTCATCTCCTACCGACCACCTTCTCACCGAGCTTCAGCTTTACGGCTTCCGCCCCTTCCAGGACGAACTCGACCCGAGGCCGCTGCCCGAGGGGAACGCCGTCGCGGGCGCCATCGCCGACATCTTCGATGCGCTGATTGTCACCTTGCAGGACACCCGCCTCGAGCCCGACCTCGACGATCTACTCTGGTCGACCGTCAATCTCTTCCACCGAGCTACCGACCGGATCGAACGCGAACTCGACGACAACGAACAGGCTCAGCGGCGGAGCCAACGGGAACAGGACGGCTCCGAGGTGAAATCCGTCGAGCTGGAGCGGCTTACCGCTGAGGGCCAGACGCTGATCGAACGCCGTGACGCTTTCGAATTGATGCGCGATCAGGCCGCCGAGCACTTCGAGCGCCATGCCGGTTCATCCTGGCGACCGCGCAGCGGGTCGATGGTCAACCACCGCACCATGACCTCGGCCATGATCGACAGCCGCGATTTTCTCGCCGCCAAGCGTCGTGCCGAAACCGAAGTGATGCTACCGGCAGGTCCGAAGATCGCCCTCACTGGCGGTCTCGACTTCAACGATCACCGGCTCATCTGGGCCAAGCTCGATCAGGCCCACGCCAAGCATCCCGACATGGTGCTACTGCATGGCGGGTCGCCGAAGGGCGCCGAGCGCATCGCTGCCCGCTGGGCCGACCATCGAAAAGTGCCACAGGTCGCTTTTAAGCCCGATTGGACGAAACACGCCAAGGCAGCGCCTTTCAAACGCAACGATCAATTGCTGCAGATACTGCCGATCGGCGTCATGCACTTCCCGGGCACCGGCATTCAGGACAACCTCGCCGACAAGGCTCGCAAGCTCGGCATTCCGGTCTGGAAATTCGCATCGGGCGGCGCGTGAGCGCCCCCTAGCTCAATTCTATCTTCCAGAATCTCAGCACTTCCTGCACCTCATCCTTCGGATAGTGAAGGAAGGCGGCATTCGCGATGTCGGCCTTGATCTTCTCCTTGCGCTTGGCGATCTCCCGCTCGATCCGCAGGGTGAACGGAGCCGTGCCGGGCGGCAGCACGCCACGGCGATCGGGGCTTGGCCAGCTCTTCGGATAGCCTTCTTCAACCCAGCCGGCTCTCACCTTGTCGGCTTGATCGGCGACCGAAGGATGCTCGCAAGCCCATCCGTAGAGATGAAATGCGCAAACACGTAGCATGGCCTTGATCTCGGGAAGTGTGTCGGTGAAGCCCTTCAGCGATGTCGGCAGCCACACCATGTTGGCCACGCAGGAAAAGTAGCGAGGATCCTGGACGACGTTGCTCCGTTGCGCGAAGGACGGATCGTCGTACCCCCAGATGTGGCACACGGTCCAATTCTTCGGCTTGGGCGACGCGACGTCGAGTGCCGCGACTAACGCGTTAAGCGCGGCGACGTTGCCTTCGAACTTCTCGGCCGTGACGCCAGTCGCCTTGCGCGTATTCGTGTATCGGCGCGTCCATCCCGCGTCGTAGAGCGGTCGCCCGCGCGCAGTGTGCGGAGCCCAGACCGGCAAGGTCCGGAAAGTGTCCGGATGGACCCACCGCGCCGTGCGCTCGATGAGTTCCACCACGGCCGGGATGTCGTCTCGAAGCGCCTCGTTGCCGTCAGGTATGACGAATCCGCTAGCCACGCTCCACCGCCATTCTCCTCTTGTCGCTCCTGCGCCTGCCCCGGATTGAGGTCCCGCTCGGTGAGAGCTGGAAAGTCGTCCCCCTACCACCCCGGCAACGCAACGCACCGGAAATGATGTCCGATTTCCGCTCCCGCCGCCGCACAACTTCGACTATAGTTGGTTTGCGCCGTGGTGGTGGTGGAAGGCGCGACCGTCAGACCTTTCTTACGGGAGACCATCGCCATGATCTTCATTGGCATCCTCGCCAGCATTGCCACCATTGGCATGCTCTGCTGGCTCTTGTTCAACCTTGCAGTATTCGCACTGCCCGCCTTCGTCGGCGTCACCGCTGGAGTCTGGGCCTATCAGACCGGCGCAGGCTGGATTGGCGGCATCGTCGTCGGCCTGGTCGCCGCCGCACTGACGTTCGGCATCGGCCAGTTCCTGCTCGCCTTCGTACGGCCGCTCTGGCTGCGCCTCGCGATCGCGATCGCCTTCGTCGCGCCCGCGGCGCTCGCCGGCTATCACGCCACCCATGGCATCGTGCGGCACACCATGCCCTCCGATACGTGGCAGATCATCTTTTCTATCGTTGGTGCGATTGCCGTCGGCGTCACGGTGTTCATGCGGGTGACGGCTATGGCAGCGCCCGGACCATCGGGGCAGGGCTTGGCGCGCGTCTGACGCCATCAGGCAGCAACGGCCGGACCATCGGCCGATCTTCACTGCGCCACCCTCGTCATCGAAATCACGAAATGGCGGTCGGCGGCCAGACCTTGGCCTCAGCCAATCCGTGTCGCGTCATCGCAGTCTCGCGCTGGAGCTGCGTGTGACGCCATTCGGTCGCGCCATCAACATCGGTGCGCTGGCTTTCTTGCCAGAGCGACATCTGGCATCGAGATGCGGTCAAGCCTGGACTGTCCCGTGGAATCGCCGACTCCGTTGTTGCCGAAATCCTAGCGGCAGCGCAGTGCTCGCCACGTTCTCCTCAATCCATCTCTGTCTGACCGACCGCTCCAAAACGGCCTCTTCAATGGGCTGATCTGGCCGAAGGCCGGCTATGCCTCAATCGCCTATGCGGCAATGGCGCCGATCGACTTTCTTCCCCTGCCGGCTGCGCCGTCATTCCTCGCGAAACAACAAAGTCGCCTGGCTGCCATCCTCCGCTGCGCTGCGGTCGCAAGCGATGCCGCGTCGATCGCCTTCGGCCTGCCGATCGCCATCGAGGCCGCAATGGTGCGGGCTCGGAACAGAGTTCAAGGAGAACTATCATGGCGACCATCGGCACCTTCAAGAAGTCCGGCACGAACGAGTTCACCGGCCAAATCGTCACCCTCAGCGTCCAGGCCAAGAACGTCCGTATCGTCCCCGAAGCCAACCGCTCTGGCGAGAACGCCCCCAGCCACCGCGTCTTCGCCGGCCGCGTCGAGATCGGCGCCGCCTGGTCCAAGCGCAGCAACGAGGGCCGCGATTATCTGGGCCTCAAGCTCGACGATCCGAGCTTCACCGCCCCGATCTACGCCAACCTCTTCGACGACGAGGAGGGCGAGGGGTACAGCCTCATCTGGTCCCGCCCCAACGGCCGCCGCGCCGACTAACCCGCCCGCGACGCCCCGCCCGATCCTCGGGCGGGGCAAGTCGTTTAAGATCCGCCGTTTCGGCTTCGTGCAATGTCGGCTTTGCGCCTCGGCGGTTTATCGCTTTGCGCCTTTCCGCCGGTCAGAAGTGCGACTCGGGGAGACTCACTTCTCACCCTTCTTTACCGTCTCGTCGAGCAGATCGACCGGCCTGACATCCAACGCTTCCGCCAAATGCCACATCGTCAACAGCGTCACATTCTGCTGGCCCCGCTCCATGCCGCTCACATAGGCGCGGTCCACGCCCATTTTCACGGCGACCGCTTCCTGGCTCAGGCCGGCCGCGATTCGATACCTCCTGACGTTGGCGCCAAAAATCCTGCGAATGTCCATCCGCAGGTTAGAAGACAATCGTGTATTATAGCGCTACGTGTTATAATACACGGCCAGGAAGCCTGCGCGTGATGCCGCCAGTGGTCTGCCGCGATGCGTGAAAAGCATCGGGTAATTTCAGTTGTCGATCTGGTTTGCATTGGCGATGCAGATACGATCGGTTAACCAAAGTAGATGAGCGCGTCGATGACCGTCATTACTTTTCAGGATCGTCCGCCCGAGGGTGACCGCCTGACAGGCTACGACGAAAGCCATCTTGCGCTCTATATCCGGCTCCTCGACGCCGCCGCCGAAGGCGCCGATTGGCGTGAGGCGGTCCAGATTCTTTTCGGGCTCGATCCCGACGGCGATCCCGACCGCGCCCGAATGGTTCATGACAGCCATCTCGCCCGCGCCCGCTGGATGACCACCAGGGGCTATCGCGAGCTCCTCCGCCCCCGCGTGTCCTAGAGCAGGACACTCCCCCCGGTTGTACGGGGCATCGCGCCGCCCCGTTTTGGGGACTTCCGTCGCGCCTTTTCGGCGGCAAGGCTTAGGCGTGCAGGGGGCCAACTTAGAACGCGGATGAGGAGACGCGTATGGCCGAGCCGCCCGATTGGCGATTGCAGACCACTGAACGCGCGCTGAACCGGCTGGAGCGGCAAGGGTTCGCGTGGGAATTCCTGCGCCGGAATCCCGACTATCGCAGCGACTATGACCGCCTGCGCAGCACGCCGGCCAGCCGGCCAGGCGCTTCATTGCCCCGCAGGAGCTCAGCCCCGCAATGGGGGTTGCGATTTCCTGCTCGATCCCGATCGCTCCGCTCATGAGGCCGCGATCTTCTGGCGGCCCGAGCTGGTCGCCAGCGTTCTGATGCTTGAAGCCGTGCCGGCGGTCTTCCGCACGGCCCGGCGACTCGAACAACTCGACCTGACCCATGCCACACTGCACGCGCAGCCCGGCGGTGAAGGTGCGATTATATTAGCCGATCCCGACGGTGATCATCATTTGGTCGCCGACGCCATCGACCCGTCTCAACCGCTCGCCGTCCTGCTGCCGCTTGACGACAACTTCCACATCCGCGCCGAAGCAGCATTGCGATTCCAACGCCGCCTATTCGGACGTGCCGCCGGTCCGCTCCCTCGTGCGCTCACGCTCACGCCGCGTCACCGCTTGCGGCTGGCGCGCATGGTGCGCGCGCTGGACGGCCGATCATCAGGCGCAACTTATCGCGAAATCGCCGGCGTCCTGTTCGATACGCCGGGCCAGTCCGCCACCGAATGGAAAACGTCGCCCATCCGTGCGCAGACGATCCGCCTGGTCAAGGACGCCCAGACAATGATGCGCGGCGGCTATCTCCGCTTGCTCGCCGGCCGCTGACCCATGCGCCAGCTCCTCTCCACCATCGCCGACGGGGTACGCGCTCGCAGGGGTCTCACTCCGTCATCCACCCTGACGCCGGTGGTTCGCCATCGTGGTCGCCGCTTCGCCACTGCACGCCGGCGGGGCGGCCGATGCCCCGGAGGCCCCAATGTCAGCAGCGCGACTCGACTCCCCGCCACGCTATCTCCGCACACCTGAGGCGGCGCGCTTCCTCGGTCTGTCTGGTCGCACGCTGGAGAAGCACCGCACCTACGGCACGGGACCGGTCTATCGCAAGCTGGGTGGCCGCATTGTCTATGCGCTCGACGATCTGCAAGCTTGGGCCGATCGCGGCACACGGCAGTCGACATCGGATCCGGGCCACGGTGTTGTCCACCCTGCGAAGCGACAGGCGACGCCCGCCGGGGGAATGCCCGTGCGCCGCGGCGGCGCGTCATGATCGTCGCGCTCCTCAATCAGAAGGGTGGCGTCGGCAAGACGACGCTCGCGCTGCATCTCGCCGGCGAATGGGCTCGGCGAGGAAAGCGTGTCGTGCTCATCGACGCCGATCCCCAAGGCTCAGCGCTCGACTGGTCGCAGCAGCGAGCGCGCGAAGGCCTCGGACGCCTGTTTGGTGTCGTCGGTCTGGCGCGAGATACGCTTCATAGCGAAGCGCCGGAACTGGCGCGAAGCGCCGACTATGTGGTGATCGACGGACCACCGCGTGTCGCCAGCTTGATGCGGTCCGCGCTGCTTGCCGCCGACCTGGTGCTGATCCCCGTGCAGCCATCGCCTTTCGATGGCTGGGCCTCTGCGGAAATGCTCTCGCTGCTCGGCGAGGCGCGGATCTACCGCCCCCAGCTCGCCGCCCGCTTCGTGCTGAATCGGTGTGGAGCGCGCACGGTCATTGCCCGCGAGACGGCCGAGACGCTCGCCGATCACGATCCGCCGGTACTCACCAGCACCGTCGGCCAGCGCGTCACCTTCGCCGACGCGGCGCGCTCCGGCCGCCTCGTCTCGGAGATCAACGAACGCAGCCCCGCCGCGCGCGAGATCACCGCACTTTGCACCGAGCTCGGGAGGATCGCGTCATGATGGAGCGATCCCACAAACGTACCTTCACTGCACGCCCGGCCGATCCTGAGAGCTGGGTCAAAGCCCCCGATCCGCGCCCCGCGCGCGGCGGCGCCGCCGCCAATTTCACCGCACGCCTCACTATCGACGTCACGCCCGACATGCGCGGCCAGATCAAGATCGTCGCGTTCCAGCGCGGTGTAACTGTCGCCGACCTGCTGCGCGAACTGCTCGCCCGCGAATTTCCCCCAACTGAAGGAGGCACGCCATGAATGGCGCTCCTGACCTACGTCGCGTTGCGACGCCGACCGTAGTTGGTCTGACCCACGTCGAGCTGACCTGGATCGAGAAGAAGATCGAATACTGGGTCAGGTTCGGCCAGGACGTCCACGAACAGATTCTCGACCGCCGCCGGCGCGTCGTCAGCTTCCCGCCCCATAGCGTCTTCGCCTTTGTCCGTTGGGCGGCCAACGACTTCGGGACGATCATCTCACGCATCGACATCGTGCGCGCGATCTCGCCGGGCGAACCCTATCAGACGCTCCCCTTCGTGCGCCCCGGCGGCGACATTCTGCTGAGGATGGACGGCTGGCCGAAGGTCGAGCGCGTTCTGCAGATCGTCGACGCCATCGAGTCGATCGGCATCAATCCCGCCGAGGTCTCGCCGCATCATTGGCGGCACGTTCACAATCGTCTCGCTGCCGGCCAAGAGCCGCGCAGCTACACGGCCGAGCAGCATCGCGCCATCCTTCTGCGCCGAAGAGTCGAGCCATGAGTCGCTTCGGCTACATCATGACGACGTACTTCACCGTGATGCTGATCGGTGGCCTGTCCTTCATCCACATCACGCCCAGGCTGATCTGGAACGCGTCCGCCAGCACGCCGATCGGACTCTATTCGCTCGAGCGGTCGCCACGCCTTGAAGTGACGGACCTCGTCGCCGTGGACGCCCCGGAGCCGCTCGCATCGTTCCTCGCCGAGCGTCGCTACGTCCCGCGCGGCGTCCCCCTCATGAAACGTGTCGCCGCTCTTCCCGGGCAGCAGGTCTGCCGCACCGGCGCACAAGTCACCGTCGACGGCATTGCCATGGGCGAAGCGCTGACGCGCGACCGTCTCGGCCGCGATCTGCCCGTCTGGCAGGGCTGCCGGCGCATCGCCGACGGCGAAATCTTCCTCATGAACTGGTCCGTCGAGGACAGCCTCGACGGTCGCTACTTCGGTCCGATTTCCACCCGCTCGATCATCGGCCGCGCAACCCCGGTGTGGACCGATGAAGACGGCAGCGGCCGCTTTGAATGGCGCGCCGCGACGCGGTGAACGACGCGCCTATCCGACCTCACCGCACAACAAAGGAGTCTTCCCATGCCGCAGATCGGCGAATTCACGCGCACGAAGAACGGCTACGCCGGCCACATCCGCACGCTCTCGCTGGACGTTGAGATCGTGCTCATCCCCGCTGAGCACACCGACGCCGAGAACGCGCCGGACTATCGTATTCACCACGGCGACGATAACGGACCTGAGATCGGCGCCGGATGGAAACGCACCGGCGAAAAAGCCGGCGATTACGTCTCCCTGCAGATCGACGATCCCACCTTGGTCCAGCCGATCCGCGCGAACCTCTTCCAATCGACCGAGGACAAATCGGCCTGGAACCTGCACTGGAATCGTCCGCCCAAGCGCGGCGAGCGGGACTGAACGATGTTCGGCCCGCGCCAACAAACTGTCGTCGGGCGGCCAAATGCCGTCCGACTGACAGCCATCCTTCTTCTTTCCGGCCTGCTCCTCGGTGCGCCGTTCAACGCCACAGCGAACGCTCAGAATGCACCGGCCATGCGCACGGCGCCGGCCCATCCGTTTGCCACCTACATTGAAGAGGCCGCACAGCGCTTTCGCATCCCGGCCGCGTGGATTCGCGCCGTCATGCGCGCGGAAAGCGCTGGCGATGTGCATGCGATCTCCCCTGCTGGCGCGATGGGCCTGATGCAGATCATGCCGGATACGTGGGCGGAGCTGCGCGTCCGCCATAGGCTCGGGCGCAATCCTTACGATCCGCGCGACAACATCCTGGCCGGCGCGGCGTATTTGCGCGAGATGTATGATCGCTACGGTTCGCCGGGATTTCTTGCGGCCTATAACGCGGGACCAGGGCGCTACGAAGAGTATCTCGCGGGCCGCCCGTTGCCGGCCGAGACCCGCGCATATGTGGCCGCGCTGGTCCCCTCCTTCGGCGGCGGTGACCTGCCCGGTGCAATCACCGTCGCCGCGGCTGATCCTCCCGCCTGGACTCGCGCGCCGTTGTTCATCACGCGCGCTGACGGCATCACCGCTGTCAATCGAGCGCAGACGGAAAATCCTCCGGACGATGCTCCGGCAGCAGCTCCGACGCGCGAGACTTCCGCGATCGTCCCGCAATCCTCGGGCCTGTTCGTGGCGCGCTCGGATGGTGGAGGCCCGCGATGACGGCGCTTCTCCCGGATCGCGGTCTGGCGGGCTCCAGCGCATCATGGAGTGCGTGGCGGGGGAAGCAGGGCAACACAACCGCACGATGGCAGGATAAAGGGGCGCGATGTGCGCTTCGGTTCGGTCGTGCTTTTTCAATGGCTTACGTAGCGAATTCGCGAGGTGCGCCTCTTCGGCGCAGCCTGCGGCTTCGGCGATTTCATAAGCAAATCAGCGCCATCGCGCGATGTGCGGTCTTGCCGCCATGAGCGACGAGAACGATTTCCGCATCCGGCCTGGCCGCATCCGCTCGACGCGCGTGCAGCGCGCGAGACCCTTCATCGCCCAGGCGCTCGCTGCCGCCCAACGGGCCGGCGGATCGGTCTCCCGCAAGGGAATGATCGGGCCGGGCCATCGCTCCCGGTTCGGCCGGGGTCAGCGCGCATCGGTGCAGGCCAACCGGCTCATCACCGCCCGCTCGCGCGGCGCCGTCGTCAAGGCGCGCGTCGTCCGTCACGCCGGACGTGGCGCGCCGCTCGCCACCCATCTCAACTATCTGCGCCGCGAGGGCGTCACTCGGGACGGAGAGAAGGCCAAGCTCTTCGGTCCCGGCAGCGACGATGCCGATCCGAAGGAATTCGCCGAACGCTGCGAGGATGACCGGCATCATTTCCGGTTCATCATCTCGCCGGACGACGCCGTGGAGATGTCGGACCTCAAGACCTTCGCCCGCGATTTGGCCGGCCAGATGGAGAAGGACCTCGGCACCAAGCTCGAATGGGTCGCCGTCGATCACTGGAACACCGAGCATCCGCACGTCCACCTGATTATGCGTGGCGTGCGCGAGGACGGCGAGAACCTCGTCATCTCCCGTGACTATATCAAGGAAGGAATGCGCGATCGGGCACGGGATCTGATCACGCAGGAATTGGGGCCGCGCACGGATCACGACATCCGCCGCACCCTCGAGCGTCAGATCGGCGCCGAGCGCTGGACCAATCTCGATCGGCAACTCGCGCGCGACGGCTATCGCACAGGCGTCATCGACCTCGCGCCGCATTCCAACCGGCAGCCCGACGAATTCCACGCCCTTAAGGTCGGACGCCTCCGCAAACTGGAATCGCTCGGGCTCGCCGAACAGATCGGCTCCGGCCAGTGGACGGTGTCCGAGAATGCCGAGACGACGTTGCGCGAGCTGGGCGATCGAGGCGACATCATCAAGCGAATCCATCGCGGCCTCTCAGAACGCGGGATCGAACGCGGCGCCGCCAGCTATGTGCTCGCCGGTGAAGGCCTGAACGATCCGGTTGTCGGCCGTCTGGTCGCCCGCGGCCTCGACGACGAATTGAAAGGCACCGCCTATGCTGTGGTCGACGGCACGGACGGCCGCACCCATCACATCAAGCTGGCCGACTTTGACGCCGCCGGCGACGGCGCGCCTGGCTCGATCGTCGAACTGCGCAAATTCGACGACGCGAACGGAAATCGGCGCGTCGCACTGGCGATCCGGTCGGACCTCACGATCGAGCAGCAGATTACGGCGGCGGGTGCGACCTGGCTCGACCGGCAGGCCATCGCGCGTGAGCCAGTTGAGCTCGGCGGCGGCTTCGGGACGGAGGTGCGCGACGCGCTGGACCGTCGCGCCGAGCATCTGATCGGGCAAGGCCTGGCCGAACGTCAGAGCCGCGGCGTCAGCTTCAACCGCAACCTGATCGAGACGCTGCGCCGCCGCGAACTGGATGCCGTCGGCGCGAAGCTCGCGGCGGAGAGCGGGCGCCAATTCAACAAGGCTGGGACCGGCGAGTATGTCGCTGGCGCCTACCAGCGGCGCATCGCTCTCGCCTCCGGCCGCTTCGCGATGATCGACGACGGCCTCGGCTTCCAGCTCGTGCCCTGGTCGCCCTCGCTCGAAAAACAGCTCGGCCGTCATGTCTCCGGTCTCGCCCGAAGCGACGGCGGCATCGATTGGAGTTTCGGCCGCAAGCGGGGGCTGGGCCTGTGAACAACACGCCTCGTCAAGAAGGGACTCAGCCATGTCAGCCACCAAAATCCTCTGGGGCCAAATTCTCCTCGTCTCCCTGATTGTGCTCGCCACGACCTGGGCCGCAACGCAGTGGACCGCCTGGCAGCTCGGCTTCCAACCGCAGCTCGGCCGGCCATGGTTCGAACTCTTCGGCTGGCCGATCTATTATCCGCCGGCCTTTTTCTGGTGGTGGTATTTCTACGACGCCTATGCGCCGGCGATTTTCGTCGAGGGCGCCTACATCGCAGCATCAGGTGGCTTTATTGCCATCGCGGTCGCCATCGGCATGTCGGTCTGGCGAGCGCGCGAGGCTAAGAATGTCGAAACCTACGGCTCGGCGCGCTGGGCGCGGGCTGACGAAGTGCGGGCCGCCGGTTTGCTTGGGCCCGACGGCGTCGTGATCGGGAAGTTCGACCACGCCTATCTCCGTCATGACGGGCCGGAGCATGTGCTTTGCTTCGCGCCGACCCGCTCTGGCAAGGGCGTCGGTCTCGTGGTGCCGTCGCTGCTGACCTGGCCGGGCTCCGCAATCGTTCACGATATCAAGGGCGAGAACTGGCAGCTCACCGCCGGCTTCCGCGCCCGACATGGCCGCGTGCTGCTGTTCGATCCCACCAATGCGAAGTCGTCCGCCTACAACCCGCTGCTCGAGGTCCGCCGCGGCGAGTGGGAGGTCCGCGATGTCCAGAACATCGCCGACATCCTGGTCGATCCCGAGGGGAGTTTAGAGCGCCGCAATCATTGGGAGAAGACGTCCCACGCGCTCCTCGTCGGCGCCATTCTGCACGTTCTATACGCTGAGACCGACAAGACACTCGCCGGCGTCGCCGCCTTCCTGTCCGATCCTAAACGGCCGATCGAGTCGACGCTGGCCGCGATGATGAAGACGGCGCATCTCGGCGAAGCCGGGCCGCACCCGGTCATCGCGTCGGCCGCGCGTGAGCTGCTGAACAAATCAGATAATGAACGGTCCGGCGTGCTGTCCACCGCCATGTCGTTCCTCGGGCTCTACCGCGATCCCGTTGTCGCCGAGGTGACGCGCCGTTGCGACTGGCGTATCGCAGACATTGTTGGCGGCGCGCGGCCGTCGACGCTCTATCTCGTCGTGCCGCCCTCCGACATCGCGCGGACCAAGCCGCTGATCCGTCTCATCCTCAACCAGATCGGTCGACGGTTGACCGAGGATCTGCAGGCGAAGGGAAGCCGGCACCGCCTGCTTCTCATGCTCGACGAGTTTCCAGCGCTCGGTCGCCTCGACTTCTTCGAATCCGCATTGGCCTTCATGGCCGGCTACGGCCTCAAGAGCTTCCTGATCGCGCAGTCGTTGAACCAGATCGAGAAAGCGTATGGCCCGAACAACTCGATCCTCGACAACTGCCATGTGAGGATCAGCTTCGCGACCAACGACGAGCGCACCGCCAAACGAGTTTCCGATGCGCTCGGCACGGCGACCGAGATGCGCGCGATGCGCAACTATGCCGGCCACCGGCTCAGCCCCTGGCTCGGCCATCTGATGGTGTCGCGATCGGAGACGGCGCGCCCGCTGCTGACGCCGGGCGAGGTGATGCAGCTCCCGCCCGCCGACGAGATCGTCATGGTCGCCGGCACGCCACCGATCCGCGCGAAGAAGGCGCGCTACTTCGAGGACCGCCGCTTTCAGGAGCGCGTGCTGCCTCCGCCAGTGCTTGCGAGGCTAGCCGCGGGAAAGCCGGACGATTGGAGCGCCCTGCCATTGCCGTCGCGGCCGCAACTCGACGCTGCCGCGCGGCAGGACGGTACCGGCGACGACGACTCGACCGGCTCCGAACGGCGTCAGCAACCGGAGCTGACCGCGGTTAAGCCTGTCGAGAGGAAGGCGCCGATCGACAACGAGTTCGACCTCGATGGACCCGACGACGCCGATGACGACGCCGCGCGCGCAGGCCGGCTGAATCAGGTCATGCAAGGCGTCGCGCGGCAGGTCTCGCTCGATCCCAACGATGGGATGGACCTCTGAGCGTGGCAATCATGAAGATCCCGAAGAAACAGCGCCTCTCGGTCTATCTCGATCCGGACATCATGAAGGCGCTCGCCGCTCATGCCGCGCGTCGCGATCAATCGCGGTCGCTGGTCGCGGAAGCGGCGATCGCATCCTTCCTCTCGCCCGACGCTGCCGAGCGCCAGGAAGCCGCGACCACCAAGCGGTTGGATCAGCTCGATCGACGCATGACGCGGATGGAACGCGATCTCGGCATTTCGGTGGAAATGCTAGCGGTGTTCGTCCGCTTCTGGCTCACCACCAATCCGCCGTTGCCGGAGCCGGCGCAGGCGGCCGCTCGCGCGCAGGCGGGCGAGCGATACGACGCCTTCGTCGCCGCACTCGGGCGCCGACTCGCGAAGGGGCCGAAGTTGCGCGAGGAGATTTCGGAAGACGTCGTAGGCGTCCCGGGCGCGGAATAATCATCGCGCGGGCATCGCAAGAGTTTGGCAGTTCCGCCGCTGGCCTGTCTTTATACGCCACAGCACTACGACCCCATTCCGGTTGTTGTCATGCCCTGATTTCTGCCTCTTCTACTGATCCCCGATCCAGGGCCGCACATCTGCGGTCCCGTACAGCACGGGGACGACATGGCGGTTTCTCACCAGCAATCTGAAGCGATCCTTCGAGGCGCGCGCATGTTGCGCACCGCCCTCGGCCCCGCCATCGCCGGATTCCTGGAAGACCCGTCGATCGTCGAGGTGATGCTCAATCCCGATGGACGGCTCTGGATCGACCGGCTGTCCGAGGGTCTTTCCGACACCGGAGCGCGCCTGTCGCCCGCGGACGGCGAGCGCATCGTCCGCCTCGTCGCGCATCATGTCGGCGCAGAGGTTCATTCCGGTTCACCGCGCGTTTCGGCGGAACTTCCCGAGACGGGAGAGCGATTCGAAGGCCTCTTGCCTCCTGTCGTGGTGGCGCCGGCGTTCGCGATCCGCAAACCTGCCGTCGCTGTTTTCACGCTCGATGACTACGTCGCCGCCGAAATCATGTCTGCCGAACAGGCGGAGGTGCTCCGCCAAGCCGTCGCGGACCGCCGCAACATCCTCGTCGCCGGCGGCACCTCGACCGGCAAGACCACGCTCACCAACGCCTTGCTCGCCGAGGTGTCGAAGACCTCCGACCGCGTCGTTCTGATCGAGGACACGCGCGAGCTGCAATGCGCCGCGCCCAACCTCGTGGCCATGCGCACCAAGGACGGCGTCGCCTCGCTGTCCGATCTTGTCCGCTCCTCGCTTCGCCTGCGCCCTGATCGCATTCCGATCGGGGAGGTGCGCGGCGCCGAGGCGCTGGATTTGCTCAAGGCCTGGGGGACGGGCCACCCCGGCGGCATCGGCACCATCCATGCCGGCACCGCGCTCGGCGCGCTGCGCCGCCTTGAGCAGCTCATCCAGGAAGCCGTCGTCACCGTCCCGCGCGCGCTGATCGCCGAGACCATCGATCTCGTCGCGGTGCTGTCCGGCCGCGGCTCGACCCGTCGCCTCGCAGAACTCGCCCGCGTCGATGGCCTCCAGTCGGACGGCGACTACCGCGTCATCCCCGCAACCCAACCCGTCTCAGGAGATCCCGCATGATCCACTACGCCCTGCGCGCTCGCCGTCATATCGCGACGGCCGTGTCCGTCACCGTCGTCAGCATGATGATGGCGCCCTCCGCATACGCCTCCGGCTCGTCCATGCCGTGGGAAGCGCCGCTGCAATCGATCCTCCAATCCATCGAGGGGCCGGTCGCCAAGATCATCGCTGTGATGATCATCATCATCACAGGTCTAACACTCGCCTTCGGCGACACATCAGGCGGCGCGCGGAAGCTGATCCAGATCGTCTTCGGCCTGTCGATCGCCTTCGCCGCGTCGAGCTTCTTCCTGTCGTTCTTCTCTTTCGGCGGCGGAGCGCTCGTTTGATGGCGAGTCTGATCGACAGCGCCAGCCAAGTGCCAGGCTACGCCGTCCCGGTCCATCGCGCGCTCACCGAGCACATCCTGCTCGGCGGCGCGCCGCGTTCGATCGCGATTCTCAACGGCACGCTGGCGGCGGCGCTCGGCCTCGGCCTGCGGCTCTGGCTGGTCGGTCTCGGCCTCTGGGCGATCGGGCACTTCGCCGCCGTGTGGGCAGCCAAACGCGATCCGCAATTCGTCGACGTGGTGCGCCGTCACCTGCGCATTCCCGGCCATCTGAGCGCGTGAGGCCCCAATGATGAACCTTGCCGAATATCGCCGGACCTCAACCCGCCTCGCGGACTTCCTGCCCTGGGCCGCGCTCGTGGGCGATGGCATCGTCCTCAACAAGGACGGCAGCTTCCAACGCACCGCTCGATTTCGCGGTCCCGACCTCGACTCCGCGGTGCCGGCCGAACTCGTCGCCGTCGCCGGCCGGCTCAACAACGCCTTCCGCCGCCTCGGCTCGGGATGGGCGATTTTCGTCGAAGCGCAGCGTCATGGCGCCGGCGCCTATCCGGCAAGCCGGTTTCCCGAGGCCGCGTCAGCTCTGGTCGACGCCGAACGCAAGGCGGATTTCGAGGAAGACGCCTCGCACTTCGAGTCCAGCTACTTCCTGACCTTCGTCTATCTGCCGCCGGCCGAGGATGCCGCCCGCGCGGAGAGCTGGCTCTATGAAGGCAAGGCCGACAACGGTCTTGACCCTCATGAGGCGTTGCGCGGCTTCGCTGATCGCACCGACCGCGTGCTTCAGCTCATCGAGAACTTCATGCCGGAATGTGCATGGCTCGATGACGGCGAGACGCTGACCTATCTCCATTCGACCGTCTCGACCAAGCGCCACCGCGTGCGCGTGCCTGAGACGCCGATGTATCTCGATGCGTTGCTGGCCGATCAACCGCTCACCGGCGGGCTGGAGCCGCGCCTCGGCGACGCGCACTTGCGCATCCTGACAATCGTCGGCTTCCCGACTGCGACCACGCCCGGGCTGCTGGACGACCTCAATCGGCTCGCCTTTCCGTATCGCTGGTCGACGCGCGCCGTCCTTCTCGACAAGACCGACGCCACCAAGCTGCTGACCAAGATCCGACGGCAATGGTTCGCCAAGCGCAAGAGCATCATGGCGATCCTCAAGGAGGTGATGACCAACGAGGCTTCGGTGCTCGTCGACACCGACGCGGCGAACAAGGCGGCCGATGCCGACCTCGCGCTGCAGGAACTCGGCGCCGACTATGCCGGTCAGGCCTATGTCACCGCAACGGTCGCCGTCTGGGACACCGATCCACGCATCGCAGCCGAGAAGCTGCGCCTGGTGGAGAAGATCGTTCAGGGCCGCGACTTCACCGCGATGGCCGAGACCATCAACGCCGCCGACGCCTGGCTTGGCTCGCTGCCGGGCCATGTCTACGCCAACGTCCGGCAACCGCCGATCTCGACGCTCAATCTCGCCCATATGATTCCGCTGTCGGCGGTGTGGGCGGGGCCGGAACGGGACGAGCATTTCGGGCAACCCCCCTTGCTCTACGGCAGGACCGAAGGCTCGACCCCGTTCCGCTTTTCCCTTCATGTCGGCGATGTCGGTCACACGCTCGTCGTCGGGCCGACCGGCGCGGGGAAGTCCGTGCTGCTGGCGCTGATGGCGTTCCAGTTTCGCCGCTATCCCGGGTCGCAGGTGTTCGCCTTCGACTTCGGCGGCTCAATCCGTGCGGCCGCGCTGTCCATGGGCGGTGACTGGCACGATCTCGGCGGCGGCCTGACAGAAGGCGCCGCCGACAGCGTCTCACTGCAACCGCTCGCCGGCATCCACCACGTGCCGGAACGCGCATGGGCGGCGGATTGGATCGTCGCGATCTTGCAGCGCGAGGGCGTGACGATCGCGCCGGAGGTGAAGGAATACATCTGGACGGCGCTGACCTCGCTGGCCAGCGCGCCTGTCGGCGAACGCACGCTCACCGGACTCGCCGTCCTCCTTCAATCGAACGACCTCAAACAGGCGCTTCGGCCCTATTGCGTCGGCGGCGCCTATGGCCGACTGCTCGACGCCGAGAGCGAGCATCTTGGCGAAGCCTTCGTGCAGGCCTTCGAGACCGAAGGCCTGATCGGCACGGGCGCCGCGCCCGCCGTGCTCGCCTATCTCTTCCACCGCATCGAGGACCGCCTCGACGGCAGCCCCACGCTGCTGATCATCGACGAAGGCTGGCTGGCGCTTGATGACGAGGACTTCGCTGGTCAGCTCCGCGAGTGGCTGAAGACGCTGCGCAAAAAGAACGCCTCCGTCGTCTTCGCCACCCAATCGCTTTCCGACATCGACAGCTCAGCGATCGCGCCCGCCATCGTCGAGAGCTGCCAGACCCGGCTGTTGTTGCCAAACGAGCGCGCGATCGAGCCGCAGATCACCGCGATCTACCGCCGCTTCGGACTCAACGATCGCCAGATCGAGATCCTCGCCCGCGCGATGCCGAAGCGCGACTACTACTGCCAATCCCGGCGGGGCAATCGGCTCTTCGAACTCGGTCTGTCCGACGTGGCGCTGGCGCTCTGCGCCGCTTCCGCGAAGACCGATCAGGCCGCGATCGAGCGCGTCGTGGCGGAGCACGGCCGCGAAGGATTCCTGTCGGCCTGGCTGCGTCTGCGCGGCGTCGCCTGGGCCGCCGACCTCATCCCCAACCTCAACAACCTGGAGACCCAGCCATGATCTTCCGTCGCTCACGCGCGGCGCTTCTTGCCGCGTCGATCCTTTCCGTCCCCGTGGCGCTGTCGCCCGTGATGGTCCAGCCGGCTTCCGCGCAATGGATCGTCTACGACCCGACGAACTACGTGCAGAATGTTCTCTCCGCCGCTCGCGCGCTGGAGCAGATCAACAATCAGATCAGCTCGCTTCAGAACGAAGCGACGATGCTGATCAACCAGGCGCGCAATCTCGCTAGCCTGCCTTACTCCTCGCTCCAACGGTTGCAGCAGTCCGTACAGCGGACGCAGCAGCTCCTCGGCCAGGCGCAGCGCATCGCCTACGACGTCCAGCAGATCGACCAGGCCTTCACATCCACCTACGGCAATGCGTCGATGTCCGCCTCCGACCAGCAACTCGTGGCGCAGGCACGCGAGCGCTGGCAGAACACCGTCGGCGGCCTGCAGGACGCCATGCGGGTGCAGGCCGGCGTCGTCGGCAACATCGACACCAACCGCGCCGAGATGTCGGCGCTCATCGGCCAAAGCCAGGGCGCGACCGGCGCCTTGCAGGCGGCGCAGGCCGGCAATCAGCTCCTCGCGCTCCAGGCCCAGCAGCTCGCCGATCTCACGGCCGTCGTCGCCGCGAACGGACGGGCTCAAGCGCTGTCCGAAGCGGAGCGCGCTGCGGCGGCCGAGCAGGGTCGCGAGCAGCGCCGCCGCTTCCTAACCCCCGGCAGCGGCTACCAGCCCGGCAACGCCCGCATGTTCCCGAATGGCAACTAAGGCCCCTCAAGAGGATCATGTCATGGACGGCAAGCTTTTGGCGCGCCTGGGCGCAATCGTCTTCGTCGCTGTCGCCATCACCGCGACGGCGATCGAGATGACGCGGAAAGAGGAAGAGCCGCCCGTCCAGGCGTCACGGCCAAGCGAAGACACGCCGACCGATCCGCTGCGCGAAGCGCAGCGGCGGTGCCAACTGCTGGGCGAGGCCGCCGCGCGCGATACCGAATGCCTGCGCACCTGGGCCGATACCCGCGACCGCTTCCTTGGCGTTGCGCCTGTACCCGCGCCGCCCAACGGCGGGCGGTGATCCATGGGTGGCACCGGCGTCATCGACCAATTCCTCGAGGTCTTCACCCGCTACATCGATAGCGGCTTCGGACTGCTCGGCGGCGAGGTGGCGTTCATCGCCACCACCCTGATCGTCATCGACGTGACATTGGCCGCGCTGTTCTGGAGCTGGGGCGCCGACGACGACATCATGGCGCGCCTGGTCAAGAAGACCCTGTTCGTCGGCGTCTTCGCCTACATCATCGGCAACTGGAACAACCTCGCGCGCATCGTCTTCGAGAGCTTCGCGGGACTCGGCCTGAAGGCGTCCGGCACGGGTTTCACCGTCGACGATCTCATGCGCCCCGGCCGCGTTGCGCAGACCGGCCTCGACGCCGGCCGCCCGCTGCTCGATTCCATCTCCAACCTGATGGGCTGGATCGCCTTCTTCGAGAACTTCATCCAGATCGCCTGCTTGCTGTTCGCCTGGGCTCTGGTGCTGCTCGCCTTCTTTATTCTCGCCGTCCAGCTCTTCGTCACCCTGATCGAGTTCAAGCTGACGACGCTTGCCGGTTTCGTGCTGATCCCGTTCGGCCTGTTCGGCAAATCCGCGTTCATGGCCGAACGCGTCCTCGGCAATGTCATCTCATCCGGCGTCAAGGTGCTGGTGCTCGCCGTCATCATCGGCATCGGTTCTACGTTGTTCTCTCAGTTCACTGCCGGCTTCGGCAATCAGACGCCGACGATCGACCAGGCGATGGCGATCGTGCTCGCGGCGCTGTCGCTGCTCGGCCTTGGCATCTTCGGTCCCGGTATCGCCAACGGCCTCGTCTCTGGCGGACCTCAGCTCGGCGCTGGCGCGGCCGTCGGAACCGGACTCGCAGCGGGCGGTATAGTGGCGGCAGGAGCCGCGACGGTTGGCGCCGTCGCCTCTGGTGGCGCGATGCTGGCGGGCGGCGCCGCGGCCGCCGCGCGCGGTGGGGCTGCGATGGCGGGTGGCGCTTCGACAGCTTACAGCCTTGGCGCCGCTGGCCAGTCAGGTGCGGCGGGCGTTGCGTCAGGGTTGGGCGGGGTCGCTCGCGCAGCCGGGGGCGCGGCGGCTTCGCCCCTCCGCCGGGCAGCCTCGCGCGGCGCCGACAGCATGAAGTCGAGCTTCTCCGACGGCGCCAAGTCCGTGTTCGCCGCCACCGGCGGCACATCGACCATGGGTTCGATCGGCGGCAGCGCATCTGAACCTGCGCAGTCCTCCGCTGCTGACGGGCCACCAGCTTGGGCCCGCCGCATGAAGCGCTCTCAAGCCTTGAGCCACGGTGTCACCGCGGCCGCCCATGCCGTGCGCAGCGGCGACAGCCACGGCGGCGGCTCTTCCGTCAATCTCTCCGAAGGCGATCACTGATGTTCAAAAGACCCTCGACCCACTACGGCAAAGCTCCCGAACCCGAGACGCCATACCAGCGCGCCGCTCAGGTCTGGGATGAGCGCATCGGCGCCGCTCGCGTCCAGGCGAAGAATTGGCGCTTCATGGCGTTCGGTTCGCTGCTCCTGTCCGCCGGCTTCGCGGCAGCGCTCGTCTGGCAATCGGCGCGCGGGACGATCGTGCCTTGGGTCGTGCAGGTCGACAGGCTCGGCCAGACACAGGCCGTCGCACCCGCGGTCGCGGACTATCGACCGACCGATCCGCAGATTGCCTTTCATCTCGCACGCTTCATCGAGCAGGTCCGCTCGATCCCAGCCGACGCCATCATCGTCCGGCAGAACTGGCTGCGCGCCTACGATTTCACGACCGATCATGGCGCGATGGCGCTCAACGACTATGCGCGGTCGAACGACCCCTTCACCAAGGTCGGCAGACAACAAATCGCGGTCGATGTCTCCAGCGTGATCCGGGCGTCGCCCGACAGCTTCCGCGTCGCCTGGGTCGAACGCCGCTACGAGAACGGCCAGCTCGCCGAGACGACCCGCTGGACCGCCATCCTCACCATCGCCGTGCAGGTTCCGCGCAACGCCGATCGGCTGCGCGCCAACCCGCTCGGAATCTACGTCAATGCCATTAACTGGTCACGGGAGCTTGGGCAATGAAGCCGTCTTTCCATAAAGCCGGAAACCCGGCTTTTCGCACTTCCACATTTGCGGTTCTCCTGCTGTGCACGTCGGCGCTAGCCGGCTGCGCCACGATGAACAAACCGCCGGAAATCTCCTATGATGATGCCGTGCCGGCGGCGCTGAGCGCCAATCCCCCGGCTCCTGTGCGCGTGGTCGAGCTGCCACGGCCTCTGCCGCTCCCTGGACAGATGAAGCCCGTCGAGCCATCCCGCGGCACACCCGAACCCACCGATCCGACAGCGCGCGTCAATCAGGCCAACGCCGCCGCGCGCGTGCAGCCGGTCCGCGACGGCTTCATCAACGCCATGCAGGTCTATCCCTATACCGGCGGCGCGCTCTATCAAGTCTACACCGCGGTCGGCCAGATCACCGACATCGCCCTTCAGCCGGGCGAGCAACTGGTCGGCTCCGGCCCGGTTGCCGCCGGCGACACCGTCCGCTGGATTATCGGCGACACGGTGAGCGGCGCGGGCGCGACCAGCCAAGTCCACATCCTGGTGAAGCCGACCCGCGCCGACCTGATGACGAATCTGATCATCAACACCAATCTGCGCACCTATCATATGGAGCTACGCTCGACCGAGCGCACCTATATGGCATCGGTGTCCTGGCAGTATCCGCAGGATCAGCTCATTGCGCTGCGCCGCCAGAACGCACAAGCCGAGGCCAGCAGTCCGGTCGCCACCGGGGTCGACCTCGCCAACATCAATTTCCGCTATGCCATCGAAGGCGACCGTGCGCCGTGGCGACCGCTGCGCGCCTACGATGATGGGCGCCAGGTCTTCATCGAGTTTCCGCGCGGCATAGGTCAGGGCGAAATGCCGCCGCTGTTCATCGTCGGCCCGGAGGGCAACACCTCCGAACTCGTGAATTATCGCGTTCGCGCCAACTACATGATCGTCGACCGGCTGTTCGCGGCTGCCGAGCTGCGCTTCGGGGCGGGCGATCGCCAGAAGCGCGTCCGGATCGTGCGCACTGATGGGAGGCCGAGGTCGTGAGCGACCCTGAAACCCGGAAAGAGGAAAGCGACGGGCCGCTGACCGGTTCGGCCGGTGACGCGGCCGCCCCGATGCGGCTGCGCGCCGAGGCGCCGCGCGTCACCCGGCTGTCGCGCAAGGTGCTTGCCGGCATGGGACTCGTGGCGAGCCTCGGCATCGGCGGTGCCTTGATCTATGCGCTCCAAACCCGCGATGCCGGGCGGCCCGCAGACGAACTTTACTCGACCGACAATCGGTCGACCGCCGACGGCCTGGCCGGACTGCCACGCGATTACAGCGGCGTTCCCCAACTCGGTCCGCCGCTCCCGGGCGATCTTGGGCGGCCCATCCTGGGCGCGCAAAATCGTGGCCAGCCGTTGCCGAACCAGCCCAATCCCGGCCTCAGCGCGGAGGAACAACGCCGGCTGCAGGAGATCGAAACCGCCCGCGTCAGCAGGCTCTTCAGCGGCACCGAGAACCGGCCCATGGCCTCAACAGGCCCCGGCGCCGCGACGATCGCGCCGCCGCCTGCGCCAGACCTCGCCGGCCTCGGCCTCGCGCCGCCACCCGCCACCCCATCGGCCCAGGATCGGCAACTCGCATTCCTCAACGCGGCAACCGATCGGCGCACCGTCGCACCGGACCGCGTCGCCGCGCCGGCGTCGCCTTACATCCTTCAGGCAGGCGCCGTGATCGCAGCGGCGCTCATCACCGGCATCCATTCGGATCTCCCGGGCCAGATCACAGCGCAGGTGACGGAGAACATCTACGACAGCCCGACAGGCCGTATCCTGCTCGTGCCCCAGGGCACGCGCGTGATCGGTCAATACAACAACAGCGTTCAGTTCGGTCAAAGCCGCGTGCTCTTGGTCTGGAACCGGCTGATCTTCCCGAACGGACGCTCCATTGTGCTCGAGCGGCAGCCGGGCGCAGACGTCGAGGGCTACGCGGGCCTGCAAGACGGCGTCGACTATCATTGGTGGGAGCTGGCGAAGGCGGCGGGACTATCCACGTTGCTCAGCATCGGGGCCGAGCTTGCCACCAACGACGACGACCGCCTGATCCAGGCGATCCGCAACGGCGGGCAAGACACCATCAACGATGCCGGCCAGCAGATCGTGCGCCGTCAGCTCAACGTCGCGCCGACGCTCACGATCCGGCCGGGCTTTCCCGTTCGCGTCATCGTCACGCGGGACCTGGTGCTCGAACCCTACGGAGGCTAGCCGATGGGCAAGCTAAAGCTCGGACCGCTCGAAGACGACAAGCCGGTGAAGATTTCGGTGGAATTGCCCGCTGCCCTTCACCGCGATCTCATCGCCTATGCGGAGATCCTTGGCCGCGAGAGCCGGCAAGCTGTCGAGCCCGCCAAGCTGATCGCGCCGATGGTCGAACGGTTCATGGCGACGGATCGGGGGTTCGCGAAGCTCCGCCACGCGGCCCGTTCCCGTTCGCAGCTGGCGGGCAGCGCTCCTCCAAAAGACGAATGAAATTCCAGAGCGCGGGGTTGTCGTTGCCATCCCGCCAATACGCCTGATACCCGATCCGGGTCGAGCCGTTGCCGTCGCGGGCTTCGCGATAGACGACGCCGGCATAGCTGGCCCCCATGCACGCCTCGCACATCAGGCTGACACCGCGGCCGGCGCCAACCAGGCTCTTGATGTTCTCCGGGCTGACATCGTGCCGCACGACGTCAAGCATATCGCCGGGCGAGCTGAGCTTGGCCACGAGGATATCCTGGATCTCCGGACCAGGATCGCGCTCGCTCAGCAGGAATCGTTCGCGCTTCAAGTCGGTCCAGTAGATAATGTCGTTCACGGCAAGCGCATGATCTTCGGGCAACGCGACAAGAATGCGCTCGCTCCACAAGACCATCGAGCGATTGCAATCTGAAGCCGGCTCGCCCGTGACGACGGCGATGTCGATCGTGCCGTTCTGAATCCCGTCGAACAGTCGTGTCCGGGACCCCTCGACAGTGGCAATCTCTACCAGTGGAAAGCGATGGCTATACTCGACCAGACTCGCCCTGAGATTGCCGGCCGAGAGGGAGGTGTAGAAGCCGATCTTCAGATATCCGGCCTCACCGCGTCCGACAGCCTTTGCCCCCTCAATGACGACCTGCAGCTCATTGAGAACCCGCCGAACGCCATCGACAAAGTCCCTTCCGGCCGCGGTCGGCCGCACGCCGCCGTTCGTTCGCTCGAACAACGTGATCCCGAGCTCCTCCTCCAGATGTCTGATTCTTCGACTTAAGTTTGACTGCTTCAGTGCGAACAAATCTGCCGTTTTGCGAAAGCTGCCGCACCGTTCCGCAGCTTCGGCATAACGGAGGTGCTTGAGCTCAATAGTCATCATTGCCCCAAGCCCGATTCAACGGCTTCACAGTGCATCAACCGGAATCTTGAGGTAGCGGATGCCGTCGGCCTCTAGTGCTGGCAGACACCCGGCGTGCATGCTGATCATGGCGGGTCCCTTTCAAAAATTCAGAATTGCACCCGGCGAGTCTTCGATGTCACCGGACCGCCCGACGTTTCAAGCCACCTCATCGAAGGTGTATTCCTCACCGCGATGAGAGCCCCATCGTCGGTTCAGCCGGCCGCGGCAGGAACAGATTGCGGATAGGCGAGATGGCCGGTCTTAACCCACACCCGGCAGCCGCTCGCGCCTGCCCTGGAACGCAGCTCCGCGCCGGCCGGAAGCCGGAGCCACGATTGCGCCGCGAAGCTGTCGCCGCCCTCGCTGAACTCGCCGTCCAGGACCAAAAGCTCGATGCCGCCCGGCATTGGCAGGACGATCTTGGCATGGGGCGCCCAGCGCTCCAGGCGAACACTCTCACGCCCGTCCTGGAACAGCGGCATCAGCTCCACCCCGGGACGCTCGACGTCGGGGGCATACGACATCGTGGTGGTGTCGAGGCGCAGGCTGGTGCGGTCGTGGAGGTCGAACTGCCAGAGCTTGACGAAGATCGTACAGCCCGGAAGCGATCCCGGTGTGTGCGACGACGTCGGAGGGTTCCGGATGTAGGAGCCGGCCGGAAAGTCGCCGTGTTCGTCCTGGAATACGCCCCCGAGCACGAGGAACTCTTCACCGCCACCGTGTGTGTGAGGAGAGAAGCGGGATTGCGGAGCATAGCGCACGATGCTGGTGGCTCGCGCCACCTCCTCACCCATGCGGTCGAGCATCCGGCGCTCGACGCCGACGATGGGCGATGGCGTCCAGGGGAGCCTGGCCGCATGAACTACCGCGCGCTTAGAGAAGTCTGCGTTCAGTTCCATGGGCCTCTCCCTAACGGGCCTGAGCAATGCTGGGACGCTCCGCGACGCGGGCGCGCCACGCCCTCAAATTCGCGAGATCGGCTGGTATGTCGATCCTCGCGAAGTCGGCGAAGGCGAGGCCGGCGAACGCGGTGATATCGGCCACAGTGAACCGCTCCCCTGCGAGATACGGCTGCTTGCCTAGGACCTCATCGAGGTAGCGCATACCAGCGAGTGCTCGCTCCCGGTTCTTCTGGCCCCATTCCGGGTTCTGGTAGGTCTCGATATGCGCGCCAAGGCCGGGTGTTGCATTGTGGAAGTATGCCGCGACCGCATCGAGCAGGCCTGCTTCGGCGCGGCGCTGCATCATGTGGATGAGCGCGCGCTCTCGCGCTCCCTTGCCCGTCAACGTCGGCTCGGCGTTGAGGTGGTCGAGGTACTCGGTGATCGCTGTGCACTCGGCGATGTGAACGCCATCCTCGAGCTCAAGCACCGGCACCGCCCCCGCGGGATTCCGGGCCAGGAACTCGGGACGCCTGTGCTCGCCCGAGGGCACGTCGACGGTGACGAACTCAACCGCATCGCTCAGGCCTTTTTCGGCTATCGCGATACGGATTCGGGTGGGATTGGGAAAGCCCTTATAGTCGTGGATCTTCAGCATGGCGGATGCTCCGTTTGTGTGAGGTGGTTCGCTGGTGTTGAGAGGGCGGGCTCAGGGGCGAATTGCCCAAGGGGGGTGCAGTCCGCTTCAGCTGGGATATGTCGAACATCTGGATGACTGTCAACTAGTTGGTAGGTATTGATGCAAACAAAAAACGCTACGTGTGCTCAGCGACGAGTCCTTAGAGGATGCCCGCCACGGCTTGATCGAAAGAGGCCGGCTCGTGAAGGGAAAACGCACCATCGATTCTGTTCAAAGCCCGAGTTCGCTTAATGATGGGTGATCGTCGGGGCGGCGGCCGAGGGGCCAGTGGTATTTGCGCTCACTCTCCCCGATTGGAACGTCATTGATGCTGGCGATGCGGAAGCGCATCAGACCGTGCTCGTCAAATTCCCAGTTCTCGTTCCCGTAGCTGCGGAGCCAGTGACCGCTGTCGTCGTGCCACTCATAGGCGAAGCGCACGGCGATGCGGTCTTCGCGGAAGGCCCAGACTTCCTTGATCAGGCGGTAATCAAGTTCGCGCGTCCACTTGCGCGCAAGGAACGCTTCGATGGCCTCGCGACCTTGCAGGAACTCCCCGCGATTCCGCCAGCGGCTATCGGTTGTGTAGGCGAGTGCAACCCGAGCCGGGTCGCGCGTATTCCATGCGTCCTCGGCCATGCGCGCCTTCTGTGCGCTAGTTTCGGCGGTGAAGGGCGGAAGCGGCGGGCGGCTCATGGCTACTTCTCCAATCGGTGGTTCCAGCGTGGCAACTGTCAGCCAAGCGAGTTGCGATGCCGGCGGAATCTGGCGTGGGCGTTCCCATCAGATACGAAGGTTGCTTCAATTGTCCGGCATCCAAGCCATCAGGCCTTCAACTGCGCCTTCAAGACCTGGATGACGTCTTTCACTTGCGAAGCATCCCCAATTGTCCGCCTGACTAGAAGGGCGCCCTGTAGCGCGGCAAATATCAGGCGGGCAGTCTTGGCTGCTGGCCCAGGCAACTTGAACTCACCTCGCGCGGTGCCTCGCTTCAGGATTTGCGTGAGCCAGGCTTGATGAGAATTGAAGAAGCGAGCGACCCGCGCGCCTAATTCGGGAGGCAGAGCCAGAATTTCCCCGGACAATGCTCCACACAGGCACACCCGGTTCGGCGTCTCGGCGAACGCCGCGTAAGGCGCGGTGTAGTGGTCCAGCATGGACATTGACGATGCGGACTCGTCGCGCTCGATCTCTTCGAGTGTCCGGCCAAATCTGTCAGCGTAGCGATCAATGACGGCTATCACGAGATCGGACTTCGATTCGAAGTGGTAGTGGATGCTGGCCTTTCTGATGCTGAGTGCATCGGCAATATCCTGATAGCTGAATGCACTACAGCCACGCGTTTGGATCAGGGCCTCCGCGACATCGAGTATTTTTTCCGCTGTATCTGACCTCGGAACAGGCGCAGGTTTGGTGTTGCGCTTCACGCCTCTCCATGTAGATGTCCGCGCTTTACCCAAAGCACAATCCTTTCTGTACGCCTAAACTGCTGCGGAAGTCGGCAGGGTTTACGAGCAAACTACGGGCGCTATCGCATGGTCGCCCATCGTACCCCGCCAGCAGCAATTTTGGTTTACCGCCTCTGCATTCTGTGGATCTCAACTATGGCTCCCGCATGCGGCTTGTGGCCAGAGCAACCCGCCGTGAAATTGGATCCAGCTCGTTTGTCGCGCTCCTTCAAAACCTTTCCCCAAAGGGCCGGAGGTCTAGTTCGTGCGTCCAGCACGATGAATCCTGGCCAACAAGGTCCAGATACATTCTGGCGACTGCATCGGGGTTCATCCTCTTCGATTGGGCCGGCCCAAATCGCTGCTCGGTCTGCGGTTCGTCGACAAGGCCGTCAAGAACGGCGTGTGAGACATGAATGCCTGAAGGCCCGTACTCTCGCGCCAGAGATTGCGCCAATCCCCGCAGCGCGAACTTCGCGGAGGCAAACGCCGCAAACCTGGCGTTTCCGCGCAGGCCCGCCGTCGCCCCCGTCAAAATGATCGTACCGCTCCCCGCAGCGATCATGTTTGGCAACACAAGCGACACGACGACCATGGCTCCAAGGCACGTCACTCGCCAGACGCCTTCGAACTCTATCTCGTTGGTTTGTTCGAACGGCTTGATCAGAAGTGTGTGAGCATTGTGGATCACGACGTTGATCCGGTTGAGATGTGGTCCGAGCGCTTCCGCAACTCCGTCCGGCCTGGTCAAATCGCAGCACAGATGCGTGTATTCGCGTCCCGCCTTCGCAACAATACCGCCAATAGAAACCGCCGCCTTGTTGCTTCGAGCCAACCCGAGAACATCATAGCCCGCGTTTGCAAAGCTCGCTGCGATGCTGGTGCCAAGGCCCTCGGCAATGCCTGTGATAAGGAGAAGCGGGCTGCTCATGGGATTCAAATCCACCCCAGAATGCTGACAAGAAGAAGAATTTGTGCAGCCCATCCCGCCGCGAACAGCGGCGTCCGCAATACGGGCATGCCGGCCGTATAAACGAGGAAGTGAGCGAGGCGCGCAAAAAAGTAGAGTACTACTGCCGCTCTCGTGACCGGAGTCGAGATGTGGAGAATGGCCACGATCAGCACTGCCGGTACGAAGATCGCGAGATTTTCCACCGCATTTAGATGCGCTCTGATTGCGCGCTGCGCCCACACCGAATGCGGTCCGCTACCCTCGGGCTTGGTGTCAATGAGCGCCGTCCATAGACCGCGCACGACCAAGCGGTCGAGAACGTATGGCACCCAGAATAGCGCGGTCATCAGAACTGTGAGCGTCATCCAATAGAGTTCAGTAGACATGCATTTCCTCTCCGCCAAACGGTGTGTGCAGCATCATCTACATATTAGTAGGTAGAGAGTCAAGCCCTGTAATTGCCTCCTCGAAGAAGCGCATGGGGTCACGACATTAGCGATTGACCGCCAAATCGGATCATGCTCATATCGTGTATATGCACTACACATTGCGACGGGCAGAGCCGGGATGACGATCGAGCGAGACATTGTGGAGAACTGTGCCTGCCACAAGGTACGAATGGCGGCGCGCTCCGTGACCCGCGCCTATGATGATGCACTACGGCCCGTGGGGCTTCGTTCGACCCAGTTCTCTCTCTTGGTCGCCGTTGCAATCGATGGCGCAATCTCGATTACCTCTCTGGCTAACTTCCTTGGGATGGATCGGTCTACTCTGACCAGGAATTTGGGTCCGCTAGTGGACGACGAGTTGATCTCAGTCGGTCTCGAAGGCTGGCGCAGAAGCCGCACGATCGAGATCACCAAGAAAGGTCGTTCGCGCTTGCGTGAAGCGCTACCCCACTGGAAGCGTGCCCAAGGCAGCCTAAGGCAGAAGTTGGGTGATCCGGATTGGGCCGCTCTCCGTGATGTTCTCGATCGCGTTATTCACGCCACGTAGCACAAGCGTAGAATGACCTGACTACGCGTCGGGACAACAGCCGGGCTTCAAAAGGAGATCATCGATGACCTAGAGCCATTCCCTCAGTGTTTCCGCTCACACAATGTCGTGTATATACACGATAGCCCAAGCCAAACTCAACACGGAGTCCCAGAATGAAGTACTTCATCGACACGCACGACCACGCAAAGGGTAGCTTTCCGAAGCAGCAGCTCAGCGAAGCAGAATTTATCGCCACCTATGGCGGATTTGAGCAGGCTTGCGAAGGGGAAGGCGGCTTGGCCCTTGGCGCGCATGTCAACCTGCACGAAGGCAAAGCCTATTGCTTTACAGCTGGACCGGACGTGGAAGCGATTCGGAAGGCTCATGAAGCCATCGGCTTGCCGTATGATTCGATAACAGAAGTGAAGCGCGTGACGGGGGTCGACTTGCGGGAGGCGCCCGACAAGTCGAAAGAATAGGCCCTATACGGCGGCCGTCCGGTGCGTGAGGCAAGCTCTACCAAGTGCTGCCCTCGCGCCGGCCCCCACGAAATGTCGGCGCCTGGCTGGCTTCAACTCCAGGCGCCGGCATCTTTCCCGTCAAGCAGAGACGGCCAGGTTACCCGTAAGGGTGTTTCAAAAGCGCATTTTGCCGTCGGGAGAATTCTGTGAGCGCCGTGCCAAAAGATGCCGTTCCCCGCCATGATGGCGCCGTGCAGGCGACGTCGGGCGAGTTCGCCGGTTGGTGGACCTGGACGCGCGACAACTTCGAGGTCAACAACGGCCCGTTCTGGCATCGCGAGGAAGAGAACGGCGAAATCCGCTGCGCCTTTCGCCTGGAGAAGAAGCATATCAACGGCTCAGGTGCGGTGCATGGCGGCTGCCTGATGGCGTTCGCTGACTACTGCCTGTTCGCGCTCGGCAACAAGGTCCTGCTGGACGGGCGCGGCGTCACCCTCTCCTTCTCGTCCGAGTTCATCGATGCGGCCCATGAGGGCGAGCTGCTCGAGGGCCATGGCGAGGTGGTGCGCGCGGGCCGCTCGATCGTGTTCATGCGCGGCACGCTGTCGTCCGCTGGCCGGCCGGTTCTCACCTTCTCCGGCACGATGAAGCGCATCACGGCGCCGCGAGAGCTACAGCCATTTCCGATCGAATAGACTCGCGCTCATCTGAGATCTCCCGCGGAAATGGCTGTAAGTTCGTAAGCCGCGTCCGGCCCATCTGCTGACCCTAAACATCGGCGTAGCAAGATCGGCGTCCTTAGGTTGGGATTGGCCGCTAACGGCGCCTGAGTGGCGGGCATCATAGTGCCCCGGCGGAAACGTAGTTATCAGTTTCATCTACGCAGGGGCGGCGCCTCGTGGGAGGATGATCGGATGCACATGCGTATGATATCGCATCGTCGGGTTAGCGGTCGCAGTCTAGCGTAGGTGGCGCACCGACAGGATTCGAACTGGTGACCTCGCCTTCAGCGCGATGGGTGCATCGATCACCAGGCCCGACAGCTTTCTATTTGTACGCCACAGTATCCTGCTACCCGACATCTGAATTTCCTCCCTTCCCTTTCGGGGCCTATCGCGCTCATTTCCCCCAGAGGGCGAGTTGAGGAGACGATGATGGCTCACCGAAATGGCATTCCAATCAAGCGGACCATCCGTCGACAGCAACTCCGCGAAATGGTGCCCCTTGCCGACAGCACCATCTACGAAATGGAACTGCGGGGAGACTTTCCCCAGCGCTTCGCTCTCTCACCGCGCTGCGTCGTATGGGATTTGGCGGAGGTCGAAGCCTGGTTGGCCTCCCGCCGATCGATCCCCATCAGGCGCGCTCAATCTCCTGATGTCAGGCAGCGGCGGTCGCGCCCTGTTCGAGAGCCGGGTCTGGCTCAAACAGCGGCATCGAAGGCGGGATGAGCACCGGCATGCGCTTCTTGCCTCCGACCCAGGCGTCGATGATGTCCGACCATTCCTGCATCATGTGGCGGCGTTGCACCTCGTATTCCGCTTTGTTGTAAACGCCGCGCGAGGAACGGCCATCCTCGTGCGCCAAGCACTTCTCGATCCAGTCGCTGTTGAAGCCCAACTCGTTCAGCAGCGTGGAGCCCGTCCTTCGCAGGTCGTGAACTGTGAAAGGTTCAAGCGGCAGCCCCTCCTTCTTCGCCTGCTCGACGACCGCGTAGGTGACGCGATTGAACGTCGCACGCGACATGGGCGCATCCGCGTCATAGCGTGACGGCAATAGGTACTTCGAATTGCCAGCGCAGGTCTTCAGCGCGATCATGATGTCCAGAATCTGGCGCGACAGATAGACGTTGTGTGCCTTGGAGCGCTTCATCCGCTCCTTAGGAATCGTCCAGACCGCGTTCTCAAAATCGACCTCGTCCCACGTGGCGTCCTGAAGCTCGCTTTTGCGCACCATGGTCTGCAAGTAGAGGCGCATGCCCAGCCTGATGGTCGGCAGCGTTGCCACCTTCTCGATCAGCTTGAGCATGACCCTGATCTCGGTCGGCGAGAGCGATCGATCCTTCGGTACGAAGGTCGCGATCGAAGCCGGTCCGACATCGTCAGCGGGGTTGGCGACCTTCTCGCCGTGCAGGATCGCGAAGCTGTAGATCTGCTTGAGAATGTCCCGGACGTGGATCGCCGTCGCCGGCGCACCGCGATCGACGATCGCGCCGCAATGGGCACGCAAGTCGTCCGGCGTGATCTCTTTCAGAAGCCTGTTCCGCCATACGGGTAGAAGCTCCCGCTCGAAGATCGATCGGCGCATCGCGCGCGTGCTGTCCGCCATCGGCGCCGTGGTCAGCCATTTCTCGCCGAACTCGCCAAAGCTCTTCGCTTCCAAGAGCCGGCGCTTGTCCCGCTGCTTTTCAATCGCCGGCGACCGCCCCTCGGCGATGGCCCGCTTGGCGTCGATGCACAACTCTCGAGCCCGAGCAAGCGACAGGCCGGCCGGACCGTATTTGCCGAACGTGACGGTCTCGCGCCGCCCGTTCAACCGGTAATCCAGCCGGAATGTGAGGGTCCCTGAAGGTTTTACGAGCACATACATGCCGTCCCGATCCGTCACCTTGTAGATTTTCTCTTTTGGCTTCAGATGCTTAAGCGCCGCATCAGTAAGCATTTCCGCGCCTCCATGAAAAAAGGACCGTCAGGCCATTTTCGGGCACCGTTTGAGCAAAATCTCTTTTTCTTACAGTCTATTAGGCGTAAAAAAAGACCGTCAAAGGCGCTCAGACCTTGACGGTATCGGACGAAATCCACTTTCGCAAGAGGGAAGCATACCGTCAGCGAGTACGTCAGAAGCCATCTCTGCCGGCCGATAGTCCTCGAACGGTACTGAACTATTTTCTTTTTTATTTCAGAGTGTTATGTCGTATTTCGGGATACAGCCGGATACCCTGGGATGGGCGAAAATCATTCCCACTCGATGGTCCCGGGTGGCTTGCTGGTGACGTCATAGACGACGCGGTTGATGCCGCGGACTTCGTTGATGATGCGGGTGGCGGCGCGGCCGAGGAATTCCATGTCGTAGTGGTAAAAATCGGCAGTCATGCCGTCGACAGAGGTGACGGCGCGTAGCGCGCAGACAAATTCGTAGGTGCGGCCATCGCCCATCACGCCGACGGTCTGTACCGGCAGCAGCACGGCAAAGGCCTGCCAGATGGCGTCGTAGAGGCCGGCCTTGCGGATCTCGTCGAGGTAGATTGCGTCGGCCTCCCGCAGGATTTCGAGTTTTTCGCGTGTGATGCCACCGGGGCAGCGGATCGCGAGGCCGGGGCCGGGGAAGGGGTGACGACCAATGAAACTGTCGGGAAGGCCGAGCTCCTTGCCGAGCACCCGGACTTCGTCCTTGAACAGTTCGCGCAGCGGCTCCACCAGGGCCATGTTCATCCGGGCGGGCAGTCCGCCGACATTGTGGTGAGACTTGATGGTGACCGATGGGCCGCCAGAGAAGGAGACGCTCTCGATGACATCAGGATAGAGCGTGCCTTGGGCGAGGAAATCGGCGCCACCGAGCTTCTTTGCCTCGGCCTCGAAGACGTCGATGAACAGCCGGCCAATCGTCTTGCGCTTGGTCTCCGGGTCGCTTTCGCCCTCCAGCGCATCGATAAACATGTCGGACGCATCCACATGCACCAGGTGCAGGTTATAGTGCTCCTTGAACATGGCGACGACATCGGCCGCCTCGTTCTTGCGCATCAGGCCGTGGTCGACGAGGATGCAGGTCAGCTGATCGCCGACGGCCTCGTGGATCAGCAGCGCTGCAACGGAGGAGTCGACACCGCCGGATAGGCCGCAGATCACCTTGCTGCTGCCGACCTGGGCACGGATCGCTTCGACTGCCTTGGCGCGGTAGGCCGACATCGTCCAGTCGCCCTTGAGGCCGGCAATGTTGTGGATGAAGTTGGCGATAAGCTTGGCGCCATCAGGCGTGTGGACCACTTCCGGATGGAACTGCACACCGTAATATTTGCGCTTCTCGTCGGCGATGAAAGCATAAGGCGCGTTCGACGATGTGGCGATGACCTCGAAGCCTTCCGGCAGCGCCGTTACGCGGTCGCCGTGGCTCATCCAGACCTGGTGGCGCGAGCCGGAAGACCAGAGGCCTTCGAACAGCTTGCAATCCTGGTTTACCTCAAGGAAGGCGCGGCCGAATTCGCGGTGATGGCCGCTCTCTACCATGCCGCCAAGCTGCATGCACATCACCTGCTGGCCGTAGCAGATACCGAAGACCGGAAGGCCGCTGTCGAAAATAATCTGCGGTGCCCGAGGCGAGCCTTCGTCGACCGTCGATGCCGGGCTGCCGGACAGGATGACCGCCTTCGGGTTCAGCCGGTTAAAGGCTGCTTCGGCGGACTGGAAAGGGGCGATCTCGCAATAGACGCCGGTTTCGCGGACGCGCCGAGCGATTAGCTGGGTTACCTGGCTGCCGAAATCGACGATGAGAACGGTATCTGGATGAACTGTATGGGTCATGGCGAGCCTTTAGAGAAAAGCCTTGCTTCATGCAATCGGGCAATGCCGGCAAGCGTTAAAAATATTGTCCCGATTGTCCTTGGCAGCAGGGCTTTCAGAACCAGAAGACACCGTCCTCAAGCGCTGCAAACAGGCTGTCGACGGCATAGGAGAGCTTGCGGTCGACGATGTGCAGGTATTCTGTCCAGCCGCTGATATGCTGCAGCTCGACGATGCCGTCCGATATGCCGCGCAGCCCGATCAGCGGCAGGCTGTAGGTCTGGCAGGCGCGCAGCACGGCGAAGGTCTCCATGTCGACCATGTCAGTACCGATGGCGGCATAGGCTTCCGCTCCCGAGATGACGTTGCCGCCGGTCGACAGGCTGGCCGTCGGCACTGCCGGGATACGCAGCGGCAGTTCGACTGAGGCAGGAAGATCGAGAAACGGCGTGCGTCCGCGCTCAAACCCCAGTGGCGAAGCATCCATGTCGCGGTAGGAAACGGAGCTGACCTGGTAGACCTCGGTCTGTTCCAGCGTTGCAGAGCCGGCCGAACCGAGCGAAACGACGAGATCTGGCAGTTCGTCGCGGGCGTCGAGCTGCTCAAGCGTCCGGGTGAGCGCAATCGCTGCCTCGACCGGCCCGACACCGGTCATCAGCGGCTCGATGCGGGAGCGCAGGAACGGCCCGTATTCCGCCTCTGCCGCCATCACGAACAGGATCGTCTTGCCGGAAACGGATTTCAGTTCGAAGCTCATCCCGAAATTCCTTCCCTGCCGCGGATCACCATCATCGTGCCGGTCATCGAGGCGATCAGTTTGGCAGGTCCGTCGCCGATGGCGTAGCCCCGACCGTCGGCGACGATAATCGTCGTGCCCGGCTTGGTGACTTCGCCGCGAAAAAGGAAGCGCTCGCCGCGGCCCGGCGACATCAGGTTGACCTTGAATTCGATGGTCAGGATGGAAGCCTCCGGATCGATGACGCTGTAGGCGGCAAACCCACAGGCGGAGTCCAGGGCTGCAGAAATGATGCCGGCATGCAGGATACCGTGCTGCTGCGTCAGCTTGATGTCGAAGGGCAGTTCGATCTCGACCATGCCGTGCTGGACACGCGTGAGCTCGGCGCCGATGGTTTCCATCGCTGCCTGCTTCTCGAAGCTGTCGCGGATCCGCTGCCTGAAATCGCCGCTGCTGCCATCGTTCATGCCATGCCCTCGTTGGTCACGGGAAAGTGGCATGGCTGCCGGTGTCAGACAAGCGGCGACAGGGCAATTTCAGTTGAGATAGGCGATGGAAGCGTTCAGCACCATCGCAAAGGCAACCCAGGCGGCATAGGGGATGAACAGCAGCGCCGCAATCCTGTCGCGCTGCCAGCGGTTGGCGATGAAGGCGAGGATGACGATCAGCATTCCGAGGATGATGACGAGCGCGATCACCGGCTTCTCTAGACCGAAGAAAAACGGCGACCAGAGAAAGTCGAGTGCCATCTGGACGAACCAGAGCTTCATGCCTTCCGTCTTTGGCCCCATGAGCCATGTGCGTGCACCGGCAATGCCGATGAGGACGTAAAGCGTGGTCCAGGCAGGGCCGAACAGCCAGTTCGGCGGATTGAACGGCGGCTTGACCAGCGACTGGTACCAGGCACCAGGCAGATTGAAGAAGCCGATCGCAAGTCCTATCCCGAGAACGGCGACGATGAAGACGATATAGGTCGATGCTTTGTTCATGGCGACCAACATAAGGTAGCGCCGCCTGTCCGCCAAGCGTCATACCTTGCCAGTATGCATTCCCGGCTGCACGGTTGCGTGTGGCTCTGAAAATTGACCGAAGTTAGAATGGAAAGTGTGATGGCTAGCATCTTGCAGTCGACTGAATCCTACGAGACGTGGCTGCGGACGGCGCTGCCGGGAGAAATTGTAGAGGCCGATCTCGCCCTGAAGCACCAGAAGATGAAGAGCGGCAGCTTCGCGTTCCTTCGCGCCACCTACTGGCGCTGGGCTGAAACCATCCTCGACCTCTGCCCCGAACTGGCGTCGGCGCCCGAGGTGCTGGCGATCGGCGATACCCATCTTGAAAACTTCGGAACGTGGCGCGATTGCGAAGGCCGGTTGGTATGGGGAGCCAACGATTTCGATGATGCAGCGACCATGCCTTATGTGCTCGATCTCGTTCGCTTGACGACAAGTGCCATTCTTGCCCGCAAGGCAAGCTCGCCCTCTACCACTGCCATTGCCGCTGCTATCCTTGCCGGCTACCGACGCGGACTAGGTAGGTCGATGCCCGTTATCCTCGAGCGGGACTACAAGTGGCTGCGAAAGGCCGTCATGTTGTCCAATGGCGAGCGTAAGGATTTCTGGGAGAAATTTACAGAATTGCCGGCCTGCACCGCACCGCCGCGGCAAAAATACCTGGAAGTGCTCCATGGTTCGATGCCAGAGCATACGCGTGACTTTGTTATCAAGCCCCGCACTGCCGGCACGGGAAGCCTTGGTCGTCCACGCTTTGTAGCGATGGTGGATTACTGGCGCGGTGGCCCGGTCCTCAGGGAAGTCAAGGCGCTCGCCATGTCCGCCTGGTCGCTGCGCCACGACCCCGCCAACACCGCCATTCATGCCGGAATTATCGCTGACGGCCGGGCCCGTTCTCCCGATCCGCAATACAGGATCACGGGAGACCTCCTTGTTCGCCGCCTTTCGCCGAACAGCCGCAAGATCGAGGTCGATGGCGATCTCGACATGCTGCTTATGCCGAACATGCTCGACCTCATGGGTTTCGAGATCGCCAGTTGCCATTCGAACGACGCGTCCGTCATCCCGGCCATCCTCGCCGATCTCGATGCGCGCGGCGATGCGTGGCTGCGTGCGGCGGCGAAGACGGCGGCAGCCGCAGTTGCTGCAGAGCAGGCCGAGTATGCGGCAGCTGGCTGAGTTTGGGGCAACTCGTTTGCCCGAGGCAACCGGCTACACCGGCCGGCCGATCCTCACGATATGCTGGTCCCAGGCAACATCGCTACGGGCACCACCGAAAGTGCCGTCGTAGGAGGAGACTGCAAAGCCATCCGCCCCGGGCGCAATACCGGCGGCATTGTCGATGCTCTCGACTTTCAATACGACACCCGTGCGGCCGTCGAGTGTCACGGCTGTGCCGTTGACCGGCGAGGTAACGCCGACCAGATGTTCATGCCGGTTGACGGCAATGGCGCCGACATAGTTGCCGAGTGCCCGCGTCGTGTCGTCGGGCAGCGTCACGAACGTCAGATCCTCGCCCTTTGCGAAGTGACCGACGAGAGGCGGCAGCGAATTGCGCGGGCCCTCGTACTGGCAGGCAAACCAAATCCTGCCACTGGCATCTATGTCCACGTGACGCGTCGACACCTGGGCATATTCCGCCGGCAGGCCGTGTTTTTCGACCAATGCTCCGGTGGCCGCGTCAATCAGCGTCAGCGACGGTTCCATGTGGTCGAGATTGAGCTTCGTGCGGCCGAATTCCGGATGGGTCTCGATGCCGCCGTTGGCGACGACGATGAGACGGCCGTCGTCCGACACCGTCATGTCGTGCGGCCCGGTGCCGAAGGTCTGGTATTCGCCAATGCGTGAGAACCGATTGCGGGCGTCGTAGAGGCCGATGACGCCGCGGTTGTTGTCGAAGTCGTTCTCGCTGGCATAGAGCAACCGGCCGTCCGGAGAAAATGTCCCATGGCCGTAGAAATGGCGCCCTTCTGCGGCGGCGATAACGATAGGCTCGGCCTTGCCTAAAGGATCGAAAATCATCGCGTAGGTGCCGGGGCGGCGGGCGAAGGCTACGGTATGGCCGGTCGCTTTCGAAAAGGCCATGCCGTGGGCGCGGGCGGGAAGGGCCACGCGATCGACGATCTCGCCGCGCTCGGTCACGGTCGCCACGGCGAAGGAGCCGTCGGCTGCGCGGATGCCGGATGCATAGACCGCATCGGCCCGCTCCAGCGCCATCAGCGCGTCTGGCCGGAGGCATGCGAGGAAACCGATCCCGGCAGCCTTGACGAATTGTCGGCGATCGATGAGCGCGCTGCGCAAGGCCTCAGTCTCCGTCAGCAAACGAAAAGCCGGCCGACAGACCGATGTCCACGCCATAGCCGTCTGAGAGATCGGTCGCCAGCAACCGGGCTTCGGCGAGCAGCGTATCGATCTTGCCGCGCTCCGTGGGGTCGCCGATGGCGGCTTCGATATCGGGATTGATCGAGCCTGCGGTGGCGATCAACTGGCTCAGTCTCGTGTCTATCTTCGCAGCGATGTCATGCTTGGCCGGCGGCAGGAGGTCGGTCATGCCAGCTTTCTGCCACAGAGCCTGCAAGCCTTCGAGGTTGGCCTTCACCGAGGGCCAGGTGTTTCGGGAGCGCCAGTAGATGGCCATGTGCGGTCGGGCCGCCGCAGGGTCGCCCTTGTAGAAGGTCTCCAGCCGCTGGTCGCGGACGTTCTCAGCCCCGTGGACAAGGATGCCGAGCAGAGCGGTGATGGCTTCCTTGTTGTCCATGAAATCGTCGCTGGTCTTGCCCGGTGTCTTCCAGGAGGCCTGTACGCCCTTCGGGTCGTCCCATTCGGCTGAAATATCGCCGGAGACCTGCGCGATATTGCCGGCGATGGCCGCACCGTAGCGGCATCGGAAGCCGTTTTTATCGGTAGCAAGCGTCTCGGAGCCATTGCCATACAACACGTATTCCAGCGCCGTCAGGCTCTGCAGCGCGACGCTCTTGGCGGCAACATCGGCAATTGTGGTGTCCTTCTCGTCGGCCTTGGCGATGAGCGCCTGCACCTGCTTCATGCCGATGCCCTTGCGGTCGGGGTAAAACAGGATGTGCTCGAAGCGGTTCTTGTCGAGAACCGGTCCAACCTGGACGATCTCGATCATGGACCACGCCGTGATGGTGTCGGTGAAGGCAGCTTTAGCGATCGTTTCCGCCTGCACCGAGGGATTTTTGCAAAGACCTGTTATCGCGGTCGAAAGCGCATTTGAGGACGCGTGCATCCTTGTGTAGCCGGGGCGGATGACGTCATCGACGGCCTTCTGCATAACGCCGGGGACCGCCGCGTCGTTCATGGGGCCGGGCGCCGGCGTCTCTGCACCGGCCGGCATAGCAGCGCTTGTCATCAGCAGGGCAGCAGCGAGAAATTTCCAAGGGCGCATCACAGGGACTCCACAAAGGTGATCAGGGCTTGCCTATCGTCTTTCGACAGGGTTGCAAATGCGTCGCGCGCTTTTGTCGCCTCGCCGCCATGCCAGAGTATGGCTTCGGTCAGGCTGCGCGCCCGGCCGTCGTGCAGGAAGAAGGTATGGCCGCTGACGGTTTTCGTCAGGCCGATGCCCCACAGCGGAGGCGTGCGCCAGTCCTTGCCGCTCGCCACGCCGACAGGTTGACCATCGGCGAGACCGTCGCCCATGTCGTGGAGGAGGAAATCGGAATAGGGCCAGATCAGCTGGAAGGACTGCGCCTCGGTGCCGGCATCGCTGCGGGTGACGAATTTCGGCGTGTGGCAGGCAATGCAGCCGGACTGATAGAACATCTCCTTGCCGTGCAGCACGGTCGGATCGCTGGGCTTGCGGCGGGCCGGCACGGCGAGGTTCTCGGAATAGAACGTCATGAGATCGAGCACTGCCTCAGGCGCTTCCGTCGGGCCGAGGCGCTTCTGCACGCCATCCGGCATGGCCAGACATTGCGGCTCCCGGGCGGTGCAATCGCCATAGGCGTTCGGCCTGTCGGGGTTGGATATGCCGATATCGCCTTCGAGGGCAGCCGAGGACTGGTCGCGCACCGTGGCATTCTGCGCCTTCCAGCCGAAGCGTCCGAGCGCAAGCTTGCCGGTCCTGTTGTCCCGCACGATCGCCGCCTTGCCAGCAATGCCATCATGGTCGCGGTCGTCTGGGTCGGCATGCGCCAGGATATCGGCATCCGGAATGGCCTCGATCAGCCCGAGCCCGAGCATGGCCGGGGCGACGCGCGCCGAGAGCGTTGTATCTGGCTCAAGCGGACCATAGGCCAGATCGGTGGCGGAATAGCGCGGCTGTCGCAGCGATACCGTCTCGCCACCTGCCAGGGTGACAGAATGCTCGGTGTAGGCGACAGCGACCTGGCCCTCGCCGGCAAGCCCGGGCACTGCCGTGTCCTGAAGCTGGGTGCCATAGGTCGCGTCGGGAAAGTTGACGACACGGGAGTCCGCCACGGCCTGGCGCTCCTCGGCCGTTCTTGCTGGCCGAGCCAGCCGGAGGAACATGGTGGCAGCTCTGCCCGAAGTCTCCGGCGGGTGGCCACGGCCGTCGTTGATATGACAGCTTTGGCAGGAGCGGGCATTGAACAGCGGCCCGAGGCCATCGGCCGCCTGGGTCGATGACGGCGAGGAGACCCAGAGCTGGCGGAACAGCGCATTGCCGAGATGAAAATCGAGCCCGCGTGCCGGATCGAGAGTGGTCGGAGGCTGGGAGAAGGCCTGATCGTTGACGGCAGCAGTCGACGTCCCGGCGCCGCTTTCCATCGTCTCGTAGGTCTCTGCCCGGGAGAAGTCCGTCGTCGGGCGGGTCACGGCCTGCACGCGCTTCAATTGCTCCGGCGTCAGGTCGGTGCGGACCGCAGGAGCGTCAATCCCGTCGGCAGCCACCGGCAATCCGCTGCAGCCAAGCGCAGCAGCCAGCAGTGTGACGGTGAAAATGCGACGGCCAGAATGGTCTTTCATAACGGACGAAAGGGCGGCGGTATCGCGCCACCGCCCTCCTTCATCACTTCTTGAAGACGGAGCCGGGGTTGTCGAGGCTGTCAGAACCTTCGAGCTTGACCGTCCCGACGTCGAGCGCAGCGATAACCCGCTGGATGCTCTTGGTCTGATCCAGCAACCCGTCGATGACGCTCTGGACAACGGCGTTGCCCTTGGCGTTGCCTTCGCCGATCATCTGGTCGTACTTCTCGACGGTCTCGCCACGCTTGACCATGGCATCGGCCGCCTTCTGGGTGAGGGCGAACTTGGCCATCATTTCCTTATCGACGGCCTTGTCCTTCTCGGCCACCAGCTCGTGTAGCGAGGGACCCTTCATCTTGGTGCCGTCGATGCGCGTGTAGTTGCCGGTGTAGGCCGACTGGATGCCGACGATGTCGTTGTTATAGGTGTTGTAGGTATTGTCCGAGAAGCAATCATGCTCCTGCTCCGGATCGTGTAGCAGCAGGCCGAGCTTCATGCGTTCGCCAGCCAGCTCGCCATAGGAGAGCGAGCCCATGCCGGTCAGGATGGCAACGATACCGGCTTTCGGGTCCTTCTCGTCTTCCTTGGTGGCAGCACCATCGGGCGCCCAGTCGTCGGTCATGGTCTGGAGATCGGCAACCAGCTTGGTCGATGCCGACTTCAGATACTCGGCGCGGCGATCGCAATTGCCGCCGGTGCAGTTCTTCACGTCGTAGTCCGTGGCTGGACGTTCGCCGGCACCCGGGCCGGTGCCGTGCAGGTCCTGGCCCCACAGCAGAAATTCGATGGCGTGGTAGCCGGTGCCGACATTCGCGTCGACCTTGCCTGCGCTGTTCAGCGAGGTGATGAACTCAGGCGTCAGATGCGACGCGTCGACGTCCTTGCCATCGATCTTGATCGTCTTGTTGGCGATGACGTTTGCGACATAAAGGGCATTTTCGTCGCTTTCTGTGCCGTAGGACTTGTCGACATAGTCGATCAGACCTTCGTCCAGCGGCCAGGAGTTCACGTCGCCTTCCCAGTCGTCAACGATCTTGTTGCCGAAGCGGTACACTTCCGACTGCGAATAGGGAACGCGGGCCTTGATCCAGGCAGCGCGGGCAGCGTCGAGCGTCTTCTTGCTCGGCGTCGCGATCAGCGCATCGATGGCCTTGTCGAGCGCCTTTGCGAGCGTCAGCGAATCCTCGTACTTCGCATGGGCGACGTCTGCATAATGCTTGACGATGGCAGCCTCATCGACGGCAGCGCGGGCTGGAAGTGCGTAGGCGGTCATGGAGGTAGCGGCGAGCGCCAGGGCGGCGTAAAATCTGATTTTCAATATCGTAATCCTCTACAGCGACTGTCTGCGCCATCGGAAACTGGGGCGATGGCTTCATGGCCGAAAAATAAAGTGGTGTCAAACACTCTAGTTTGGAATGAATTTAAGCGTGGCCTGTCCCTAGGATGCCCGAAATGCGAAATGCCTTTGCTTGCAAAGCAGGGCGTTGCGGCGCAAAACGCTATTCAAGCCGAAACTTTAGAAGTCTGCTATGATCCATCGCCATTTAAGACACTTCATTCACCGCCACGAGCCCAGGGGCCACTGGCACGGGCAGTTAAAGGCCGGTATCGGCGCCTGCGTCGGCATGCTTGCCGTCGGGGCGTTGGCGATCATGACGGGAATTCCGCTGCTGATCGCACCGTTCGGCGCCACGGCCGTGCTGATATTCGGACAGCCGAAAAGCCCGCTGGCCCAGCCTGCCAATGTGTTCGGCGGCTATCTCATTGCCGCCGCCATCGGCAGCCTCGCCATGGCCGTTGCGCCCGGCCTCTGGTGGACGGCGGCCATCGCTGTGGGCGTAGCGATCGGAGCCATGCAATTGCTGCGCGTTACCCATCCGCCGGCCGGCGCGGTGCCGTTGGTGGCCTTCGCCTCCCACCTTTCGGCGGGTCTGTTATTCACCGTCGTCGTGGTCGGCGCGCTGGCATTGATCGCCATTGCCGTTCTGCATCATGCCATCCCGCCGCGACATCAATATCCGCTGCGGGTGGATTGAATTACGGATTGCGACGCATCCGGCAGAAGAAGAAGCCGTCTGTGTCGGTGGAGGCCGGCGTCAGCGTGATCGTCTTGCCATCCGACGAGCGCGGCTGCTGTGCGTCAGCACCGAACAGCGCTGTCCACGAACTCAGCGACTCGATGATCTCGAATTGTGGATTGTCGGTGGTAAAGCGCTGGACCTGAGCCTCGTTTTCTTCCGGAAGTACCGAGCAGGTCACATAAATAAGAATACCGCCCGGCCGGACATATTCAGATGCCTGTAACAGGGCGTCGTGCTGCTGGCCGATCCGCTCGTCGAGGTTCTTCTGCGTCAATCGCCATTTAGTGTCCGGCCGACGCCGCCAAGTGCCGGTCCCGGTGCAGGGAGCGTCGACCAATACCTTGTCGAAGCGACCGACGAGTGCGGCAAGACTGGTCTTGTCGTCGTGCACCTGAACGTTGCGGGTGCCTGCGCGCTTGAGACGCTCGATGATGGGCGCTAGTCGCTTCCGATCGGAATCGTAGGCATGCACCTGGCCCTTGTTGTTCATCGCAGCAGCCATTGCGAGTGTCTTGCCGCCGCCGCCGGCGCAATAGTCGAGAACTTGATCGCCTTCCGCCGGCATGACCAGATCTGCAACGATTTGCGAGCCTTCGTCCTGGACTTCGAACCAACCTTTTTGGAACGAAAGCTCAGCCGTGACGTTAGGGAGACGGGAAGCACCTTCGCCTGCGGCAATTCGGATGCCGTATCGGGCGATCTTCGCGGGGTGGGCGCCCACCCGTTCCAGCGCCTTGGCAGCCTTTTCCCGGGAAGACTTGAGTGCATTAGCGCGGAGATCGAGCGTGGGACGCTCGGCCAGCGATTTTGCCTCGGCCAGCCAGTCGGAACCAAATGCCGTTTCGAACGACGCCTGCGTCCATTCAGGGATGTCGCCCTGGATATAGCCTTCGGCATTGGCGAGTGAGCGGCTTGCAAATGCGGCAACCGAGGCATCGCTCAGCGGTTCGGGCGCAAAGCGGTCGCCCTCCGTCTCTGACGCCAGGCTTTCGGGCGTAACGCCCCATTGGCGAAACAAAACGGCATGGGCAAGAGCGGCAGGGCCGTCATCGTCCATGAGGTAGGCATGGGATAGACGCATGCGAAGTGCGTCGTAGACGATATTTCCGATTGCAGCCCGATCGCCCGATCCGGCGAAACGGTGACCCAATCCCCAGTCCTTTAGCGCGTCGGCGACAGGTCGCTTGCGGGCCTCGATGTCGGCAAGGATCTCAATGGCCCCTTGAAGCCTGCCGCCCAGACGCATGTACTCTTCTCCCGCATATCTCTAGGTCCCCGTGACGTACTCGACCAACGTCGGTTTGCCAGCAAGGGGCTGTCTCAAGCGGCTAGGTAGCCGCGATTTACGCGGAGAGCAAGCTTTGGAGCAGACACGTGGCTCAGGTGACGACCGAATAGCAGATGCTGGCGGTGCCTGAAGCAACCATGCCGATGTCCTGTGCGGCAGCGCGGGAGAGGTCGAGGACACGTCCGCGGATGAATGGACCGCGATCGTTGACGCGGACGACAACCGTCTTGCCGTTGTTCTTGTTGGTAACGCGGATACGGGTCCCGAAGGCCAGCGAGCGATGGGCAGCGGTCAGCGTCGAAGCATTCATGCGTTCGCCGGAAGCGGTCTTGGAATGTGCTGCATACCAGGATGCGCCTCCACAGCCCGTTGCTGCCGATGCTGTAATAGGATTGATAACAACGCAAGCTGATATAGTTGCGGTGATCGCTAGAATGCGGGAGATAATATTCAAAACAGATTTACCCTCGACGTTGTTGAGCGCCGTGCTTGAACGACGAGGGGCTTAAATCCGGCGAAAAATGGCGAAAAAGTGCTGCAATCGATCACGGAGTATTACAGTCTGTAATATTCGTTGTGAAGCCGATAAAAGAAGATGTAAATCAAATTGTCTGTTTTTTGGAAAAAAATGAATGGAATCAGCGAGAAATCAGATGATTATTCTGCCGGCTCAGGCGCGGGCGGGGAGATCACGATATTTCTGAAATTTCTTTTGCGCGAGCGTCATATTCGTTGCCTTAGTTGCGCAAATTTAGAGGCCGTTAACCTTTGCTGTCAGCACTTTTCATCCAGAAAAGCTTCTAAGTAGGAAAATTCAACCCTTTGATCGCATGCGATCCATGAATTTTCCAGCGATGTCGCGTGCGTTGCGCTTGAGAGAAAATGCGGGTCTCTTCAATCATGACGCGAAAGAATTCATTCGCTCGCCCATGGGCGAACGCGATTTCAGCCGCGCCAGCGACCGGATGACCAGAGTTCGGCAAGCGATGCGCGGTACTCGGGATGGCTGAAGTGGAAGCCCAGCGCCTTCAGCCGGCTATTCGATACACGCTTGTTCTCCCCATAGAAGGATCTCGCCATGGGGGATAGTTCGGCCGTCTCGAACGGTGTTTCCGGCGGCGGGGCAATGCCCATGAGCTTTGCCGCTTCCGCCACGATGTCCTGCGGTGGGGCGGGTTCGTCGTCGGTGACATTGAAGATGCCGCCAATGCCGCGATCTGCGAGGAAACGGCTGGCGGCGCCGATGTCTTCAACGCGAATGCGATTGAATACCTGGCCCGGTTTCACGAGCCTGCGTGCTGTACCCTTTTCGAGATTACAGAATGCGTTGCGGCCCGGACCATAGATACCGGAGAGCCGCAGCACGGCTGTCGGCACCCCGAGTTTGTCGCCGATGGACATCCATCCGTCCTCTGCGGCCACCCGCTCGACGGATCGGCCGGACACGGGCCTTATCGATGTATCCTCGTCGATCCATGCACCCTTGTGGTCACCATAGACGCCGACGGTCGAAAGGTAGCCGATCCATTGCAGCTCGGGCATCAGCGTCGCGATGCGCTCGCCCGCCAGCCGGATCAGTGGATCCCCCGCCTGCCCGGGCGCAATCGACTGCACGAGGTGGGTCGTCTTCCTCATTTCGTCGAGAAGGCGCGGTTCCAGCTTTTCGCCGTCGAACACCAGGCCCGAAATGCCTTGCCGTTCAAGGACCAAGCGCTTTTCCTCGGCGCGCGTCGTACCGACGACGGTGTTTTGCGGGCCCGAAAAGCTTTTGGCGATGGCTGTGCCGGAATAGCCGCAGCCGAAAATCATTGTGTGCATGACATCATCCTTGCAGCGCGCCACTCCTCGCGCACCTCTTCGTCGAGATCGTCCGGCCTTTCTGCCGCAAATAGCGCAAACTCGCCAGCCGTCATCAGTCGACCCAGGGCCCAGGCCGCCATGCCGCGCACGATGGGCGCGCTGTCGTCGGCAAGCCGCCGGCATGGCTCGATCAATGTCCCGTCGCGCGAATTGCCGGCAGCGATCAGAACGTTACGCGTAAACCTGTCGCGGCCGATGCGCTTGATGGGCGAGCCGCTGAAAAAGCTGCGGAAGCTTGCGTCGTCAAGGCCGAGCAGGAAGGCGATCGACGGCTCCCGCAGATCCTCCCGTGCCACCAGCTTCATCTCGGAGGCACTTGCTGCAAACTTGTTCCAGGGGCAGGCGGCAAGGCAATCGTCGCAGCCGTAGATGCGGTTGCCGATGAGCGGCCGCAGTTGTCTGTCGATCAGCCCCTTGTGCTCGATCGTTAGGTAGGAAATGCAGCGGCGCGCATCGAGTTGGTAGGGAGCTGGAAAGGCATCGGTGGGGCAAGCCGTAAGACAGGCGGTGCAGGAACCGCAATGATCGCTCTCCGGCTCGTCGCTGCCAAGGTCTGCCGTGGTGAACATCGACCCTAGAAACAGCCAGGAGCCATGCGTACGACTGACAAGGTTGGTGTGTTTTCCCTGCCAGCCCAGCCCGGCTGCTGCCGCCAGCGGCTTTTCCATGACCGGTGCGGTGTCGACGAAGACCTTGACGTCTTCCTTCGAGCGCGCCGCGAAACGGGTGGCAATCTCCTTCAGCCGCCCCTTGATGACATCGTGATAATCGCGGTTGCGGGCATAGACCGAAATCGCAGCCTTGTCCGGCTTGCCAAGGATGCCGCGTGGATCTTCGTCCGGCCCGTAGTTCAGCCCGAATACGACTACCGAGCGTACGTCTGACCAGAGGGCAGCCGGACTTGCCCGACGCTCCCGTGTCTCCGCCATCCAGTCCATCGTTCCGTGAAAACCCTCGTCGAGGTAGATGCCGAGCCGCGGGCCGGCCTCCTGAATGGAGTGCGGACCGGTAATCCGACAGAGATCGAAGCCCAGTCGCAGGGCTTCCTCCTGGAGGAATGTCTTCAGGCTCCGGCTTCGGGCCGCCGCCTTGTCGGGCCTTGTCGGCGGATTTTCGGTCGCCTCAGGCATGGCGCGCCCCGTTAGAAGTCCAGGTCGGTATAATGGGAGACCGGTGAAAGGCCGCGGACGCGCTCGGTGAGCAGGGGCCTGAAGGAAGGCCGCGATTTCAGGCGCTGGTACCAGTCCTTGACGATCGGCACCTCGGCCCAGGCGATCTCGCCCATGTAATCGAGCACGGAGATCGAAGACGCGGCCGCCAGGTCGGCGTAGCTCATCCGCTCGCCGGCCAGCCATTGGCGCGAACCGGCAAGCCAGGTCACGTATTTCAGATGCTGGCGAATATTGGCGCGGGCGGTGCGCATCATCTTCGAATCGGGAGCGCCGCCGCCCTGGGCAGCCGTCATCTGCAGTTTGTAGACCCGTTCGCGCGCGAGAGGCCGTGTGACGTCCTGCTCCATCTTCAGGAGGAACCATTCCGTCAGCCGGCGGATCTCGGCGCGCTGGAAAGGATCTTCGGCAAGCAGGCGCCGATCGCGTTTCAGCACACCATGCGTCTCGTCGAGATATTCCGAAATGACGGTAGCGCCGCACAATGCCCGCATGCTGTCGTCGACATAGACAGGCAGTGTCCCGGCCGGGTTGAGCGCCAGGAAATCATGACGCTTTTCCCAGGTCTGTTCTTCGATCAGATCGGCGTGGAACCCGTATTCCGACAGGATCAGTCGTACGAAGCGAGACGCGGATGACATGGAATGATGATAGAGAGTCGGCATGTAAACTCTGAACTATGGGATTGATGAAGGGCTTGGGCGTGGCTTGTCGTGTGGCTGCCCTAGTCATGACTTGTTTGTTGCAGCTATAGAAGTTTGGTCCCGGCAACACAAGCCAATCGGACCACCCGCCCTTTGACATAGGACACAAGATGGCTGAAGAAACTATCAAGGGCCGATAGGCGGCCCTATCGACAGCGCATCATATCGATAAAAACGGACCCCGTTTTTGCCCCCGCCCACCCCTCCAATCGAGCGAATCCCAACTGGAGACTATTCATGGACTACATCAATGCTGCGCTTCTTGGCATTATAGAGGGTATCACCGAGTTTCTGCCGATCTCGAGCACCGGCCACCTGATCATCGCCGAGCAATGGCTCGGCGCCCGGTCGGAACTTTTCAATATCGTCATCCAGGCTGGCGCCATTCTCGCCGTGACCTTCATCTACTGGCGCCGGTTGATGGATCTGGTGCTCGGCTGGCGGGATCCACGCAACCGATCCTATGCCGCCAAGCTGATCGTCGCGTTCCTGATCACTGCGGTGCTCGGGCTGATCGTCAAGAAGTTAGGCTTCGAATTGCCTGAAACAGTTACGCCAATCGCCTGGGCGCTGATCGTCGGCGGCATCTGGATGATCTTTGCCGAGTGGGCTGCAGCCCGTCGGCCACAATACAAGAGCATCACCTGGTATGTGGCGATCCTCGTCGGCATCGCCCAGATCGTCGCTGGCATCTTTCCCGGCACGTCGCGCTCGGGTGCAACGATCTTCGTTGCCATGCTCGCCGGTACCGGCAATCGTGCCGCCGCGACCGAATTCGCCTTCCTGGTCGGTATTCCGACGATGTATGCGGCCAGTGGCTATGAGTTGCTGAAGACATTCAAGGACGGCGGAGCGGCAGGCGAGGACTGGGGCGCTCTGGCGATTGCCTTCATCGTCTCGACGGTCGTTGCCTTCGTCGCCGTCAAGTGGTTGCTCTCCTATATCCAGAGCAACCGGTTCACGGTGTTTGCCGTGTATCGCATCATTCTCGGCGCGATCCTGCTCGGTCTGGTGGCAGGTGGCATCGTTCGCTGATCAAAGACTTCCAGCATTCGCGCCTGATGGCGCGGATGCGATAGGGCGATTGCTTTGATTTAGCTATTTCCGGGGGGTAGAAGTCAGGAAGCCGGTGGTCATGCGCCGGCTTCTTTTCGTTGTCAGTGGGCGATCGATGCGGAATCGATGGAGCCGGTGCTGCATGGATCGACGCCATAAGCAGGCGAGCACTCGCCCTTGAGTGCGGCAACACTGTTTGGTGCCATGAATGAACCGGCAACGATAACCAGAGCCGCACAGACGAAGAGAAGTGCGATTGACTTGCCCATCTAAAAATACCTTTCCGCAATGAATAGTGCGCGTTGAGACCCTTGGGGACGTCGTCCGTCGCGCGGTTTTGTTAATCAGTGGAATGGAAATTAGCAATAAAGGTTCCTGCTGAATTTCCCGTTAATTCGAGTATTCCGGCGCTGCGTCTTTTGGGCAACGCTGCGCGGTGGACAACCGCTCGAAAAGCCCGAAAGAGGCCGTTTTCCGGCCACAAACTAAAGACGCCGTCTGCGAAATCGCAAACGGCGTCGAGGGCATTTAAAATTTATTTTATGAACCTCAGGCCGCTTTGCCGGTTCCGGAGAATTGCCCGTGAGGGCGAAAGCGCACCAGATAGGAGGGGAGCACCGAGGTCAGCATGGTCGGGCGGATGCCCATTGCAGCCAATGTCCGGCCTTCAGCCTCTGCCTCCGGCGACACGATATTGTCGACCTTCAGCAGCGTCACCTGGTCTGGTGTAATCGGTGGCGTGATCAACGGTATCATCGAGGCGACGCTGCCGATCATCGAGGCGACGCCGAACGGGATCGACACCAGCGGCCGCTTGCGGTTGACGACCTTGAGGATAGTCTCGAGACATTCGCGGAAGCTCAGCACTTCGGGGCCGCCCAGCTCGTAGATCGTACCCGGTGTCAGCTTGCCATCGACCGCGCGGCCTACGGCCTCGGCAACATCCTCGACATAGACCGGCTGAAACTTCGTCTTACCGCCGCCGATAAGGGGCAGGGCAGGCGCCAGGCGCGACATATCGGCAAACTTGTTGAAGAAGCCGTCCTCCGGTCCGAAGACGATAGACGGCCGAAGAATGATTGAATCCGGCACGATCGACAGCACTGCGGCATCCGCCTTGCCCTTGGTACGGCCATAAGAAGAGGCTGAACCGCCGTTGGCTCCGATCGCCGAGATATGGGTAAGCTTGGCACCGACTGCGCGGGTGGCCTCGGCAATCGCCCGGCCGCCGAATTCCTGCACGGCGTCGAACGTATTCCGACCGCTCTCCGACAGGATGCCTACGCAGTTGACGACGAACTGCGCGCCTTCGACGGCGCGGTCGACAGAGTCGCGATAGCGCAGGTTGGCCTGTACGGCAGAAATTTGTCCGACATTGCCGGCAGTCAGCAGGAAGCCTGCAAGATCTGGACGCCTGACGGCGACACGGATGCGATAACCGCGTTTCGCCAACACCCGCACGACATGCCGCCCGACGAAACCGGACCCTCCGAACACGGTGACAAGCGGCGGCAGGTTGGACAGTGTCATGGCAAATTCCTCGAAAGGCTATGGTGCTGATCGCAAAGGTCTTAGCCGAATCGCCACGCGAGGTGAAGGGCCTGCCGTGCCATCAGCGCTGCTGTTTTCTACCCGATGTCGACGGCAAGGCACTCGACAAGGCTTGGTCACGCACGGGTGAGGCGCGAGAGGCTTCAGGTCGCCGTGAGCGCCAGCCATTCAGCGCCCGTATGCGGCCGCCACCGACACCGATCTTTGCCTAACCCGGCGATCCGACCGTGCTTATTCCAAAAGGCGGCAACTCTACGTTTCCGGTACCCGTTTCGACCGTCTGGACATAGGGCGTGAGATTTGCGATCCACAACAGCCTTTTGCCATCTGGAGCACTGACTTCAAGCCCCATGAGCTTGTCCGGTGCGCTTGAAATGCATTGGATCCAGCGACCGCCGAAGAGCGCCGCCAGGCCATGGACGACCCTGTGCAGCGGTCGCATGCCGCCTTCGGCAACAGGTTCGCCCCGGCCGGCGATCAGCCCGAATGGACCTGTCAGCGCCGAAAGGGTCAGGCACTCGAGCCCGGCTTCCACCACACGCGCCGCATAGCCAAGCGCGAAAGCCGCAGCAAAATCGGCATTGTGGCGCGGGTCGCTGTTGGCCATCGCCATCCGCGCGCCAGATGGATTATCCATCGTCCGGCTCCCATAGGGGTTCTGGCGCATGGGAATCGTAGAAGGGCCGATACGGTATGGTTTATTCCCATAGATCGCCCGGACCGACCGGGTGATGAAGGGCAGCGCTTCGAGCGTCTGCATGACGCTGAGATCGTCTGCGGCATGAACGATTGGATTGGTGCAATGCGTGATAAAGTCGAGTTGTTCGGCCGGTACCCGCTTGCGGTTGAGCTCTGTGAAATAGCTGAGCATGCCTCCGCCAAGACGGACTCCGGGAAACGCGGCGCGGGCAGCGCTGTAAACCGTCTCCAGCGGCGGGCAATCCGGCCACGGGCTTCCCGGAGGCGTCGACTGCCGGTCGATGGAGGGCGAGACGACGACGGCGTCTGGCGAAAAGCCGGCATCGCGCATCCATCCCGCAATCTCTGACAGCTCGTCTGACACGGCCGCACGGCAAGGAACCGCGATCTCCAGCGTAGTCCGGCCGTGGTGCAGGTTGATAATGTCGGCAAAGTCTGCAAACGCGCTTCTGCCGTGACCTGCCAGCGGATCGAAGTGGAACAGCAACTCCTGCGCGCCGACAGCATTGAGTTGCATGCCCGCCCCGAGCGTCGCAGCCGCTTCCTCGGGCGTCACGACCAGTCCGACGGCAGGCATTTTCCCGGACGCAGGGCCGGAAATCAGCCGGATGACTGCATCTGGTGATACGCTTTTTAACGGAGCCGTTTTTCTGAGATCCGTGATGGTCAGCACGACGCGCTGATGCACCGTCTCGCCGGCTGCGATCCGGTAGGGCCATGGCAGCGCAAGCGGCCGCACATAGGTCTTGTACGAGGCGTCCGACCAGTTGCGCTGGTCTTCCATCTCGAATGTGTCGCCTTCCATCCGGCATTCGGCGGTCACATCTGGCATCACCTCATGGCTGATGGCGCGCATTTCCAGGAAGGGTTGCCAGGGCTCGATGAGGTCGGGAAAGGTCGACGTCTCCATGCTGCCGTCGACATGGGTGACAGTCACCGGTCGACCGGCAAGGCCGACAATGGGATGGAGAATGCAGAAGCCGCAGCGGCAGGTCTCGAAGCCGCTCTTCGAGACAGCCTCGGCATCAAATCGTAGCTGTCCGCCGGCATCGGCTGAGATGGTCACGAGAATGCGGAGGTCGGCATCATCAGGACCATCGCATGTGGCTAAGTAGCTGACCGCAAAACCGTCCGTTTGCTGATCGATGACGAGGTTCTCGATACGGGGACCGTAGGTCCCCCAGTCGCGGTCGCGCACCAGGAAGGCGACGCCCCTGAGCACTTCTACGCCGTCGTAGCGGACTGTGCGAAGATTGCCGCCGGCCAGATCCACCGTCAGACGCCCGGCCAATAGGCGAACGGGCGGGGCATCACTCCGGTCAGTGCCGTAGAGGGCAAAGGCATCATCCTGCCTCCTGTCGCCGGTCATTTCAGCATCGCTCCGACATCGACGGTCCTGCCGGTGGCGGCGCTCTCATAGGCAGCTTCGACGAGCGCGAAAGTCTTCAGATTGTCGGCTCCCGAGGTCGAGGTCTCGCCGCCTGTCGCCAGTTGCTCGACCCAGTGCTGTTGGATGGCCAGCACGCTTTCCTGGATATTGTGCCAGGGCCGCGATGCCCAGGAGAGCAGGTTCGGCGAGACATCGCTGACCTCTGTGCCATCGGCGCCGGTGACTTCGAGCCGGTAGCCCTGCAAAAGCCTGAGAGAACCCGCGCTGCCGTCTATCTCGACCAGCGTTTCCGGGAACGGCTCGACTGACTGCTTCGTCGCATAGCTGACGTCGACGATCGAGGTAACGCCGCTTTCGTGGTCGAGCAGCATAGTGGCGACATCCTCCCCCCTGATCGCGGGATTGACGCGCTGCGTGCGCGCCGTCATCGCCTTGACGTCTCCCAGCAGGAAGCGGGCAATATCGAGCGTGTGGATGCCGAGATCCTCGATAATGAAACGCTCGCCTTCTGCCAGGTAGGGCTGCCCGGAAAAGACGTCATAGCCGGATCGAAACGAAAGTCGTCCCCAGAACGGCATGCCGATCACGCCCGAATCGAGCACCTTGCGCACCGCTTGGATAGGTGTCTGCCAGCGAAAGTTCTCGTGCACCATTAGCGGGACGCCGGCCCGTCCGCAGGCTGCGACCATAGCCTTGGCATCGTCGAGTGTTTTAGAAAACGGCTTCTGGCAGATCGCCGGCACCTTATGGCTTGCCGCCATCTCCACCAGCGCCCGGTGGCTGGACACGGTAGTGGCGATATCGACGAAATCGAAACCACCATCGGCAAACAGTGCCGCCGCATCACTATAGCGCCGCGAAATGCCAAACTGGTCACCGACAACTCGGAGCCGCTCCGGATCCCGGTCGCAGATGGCTACGATCCTAGCCCCCGCCACATCACCCCAGGCATGCATCTGGTTCACCGCAAAGAAGCCGCAACCGATCAGGGCACCGCGCAATTCCGTCATCTCTCAGCCCGCCTTTGCCATCTGCATCAGGGTCACCCGCTGCTGCAATTTCCGCTGTGCCTGGTCGACGACCACGGCGATGATAATCACCAGGCCCTTGATGACCATCTGCCAGAAGGACGAAACGCCCATCATCACCAGGCCGTCTGAAAGGATACCGATGACAAAGGCACCGACAATGGTGCCGCCAATCGTGCCCCGTCCGCCCGACATCGACGTCCCGCCCAGAACCGCCGCCGCAATCGCATTCAACTCGAAGCTCTCGCCGGTCGCCGGATGCGCCGCCATTAGCTCTGACGATATGACGATGCCGACGATAGCGGCGCAGAGGCCGGAAAACATGTAAACGAAGATCTTGACGAGATCGACCCGCACACCGGACATCCGGGCGGCGCGCTCGTTGCCGCCGACTGCAAAGATGTGGCGGCCGATGGGTGTCGAGCGGGCGACGTAGGCGGCAGCCAGTGCCAGAAAGATCAGGATCCAGATGGAGACGGGCAAGTCGAGAATGCGGCCGGCACCGAAAAAGTCGAAGCCGGTTGTCGCGTATTCAGGCCGGCCCGAGAGGTTTGGAAACGTCTGTCCATCCGACGACAGCAGCGCCAGGCCGCGGGCGACATAGAGAGTGCCGAGCGTGGCGATGAATGGCGCGACGTTCAGCTTGGTGATCAGCAATCCGTTGATCAGGCCGATTGCAATGCCGACGGCAAGCGTGATCAGCACGATCTCGAACAGGTTGAAATAGACGGTGTAGCCCATCGGCAGGTCGACGCCGTTGAGGATCAGCGCGCCCGCTACCATCCCGCAGAGCCCGACGATCGAGCCGACCGACAGGTCGATGCCACCGGTGATGATGACGAACGTCATCCCCATCGCCAGGAAGGCGTTGAGGGCCACATGCTTCGACATCAGGATCATGTTGGCGGTGGAGGTGAAATTCGGGGCCGCGAAGGCAAAGAAGATCAACACGGCAAACAGCGCGATGAAGGTGCGCAGTTTCATGATTGTCAGCAGAGCCGAGCCGCTCGAGCGCTTGACAGCCGGTGTAGAAGAGGAGGTGTCCGCTGTCATGATGCGAGTTCCCTTGTATGTCCGTGTCCCTTGGCCGAAGCGGCGATGATGGCCTCTTCCGTTGCGTCGTTACGATTGAAGATTGCCACCAGCTTGCCGTTGCTGAGCACTGCGATGCGGTCGGAAAGCGCCATGACCTCTTCGAGGTCGGAGGTCGAAAACAGGATGGCCAGCCCTTCGCCAGCCAGCCGCCGCATGGTGCGGAAGACGTCCGCCTTGGCGCCGACATCGATGCCGCGGCTGGGCTCGTCCATCAGCAGCACTTTCGGGTTCGTCATCAGCGCCTTGCCGATCACCACCTTCTGCTGGTTCCCGCCTGACATCGAGGTCACCTCGAAATCCGGATTGGGTGCCTTTATCGAAAGCTCCCGGATGCTTTCGCGGATCGCCTGCTTCTCTGCACTGGCATTGATATGGAAGAATTTTGAGAAACGCCCGAGGCTTGCCAGTGTCAGGTTGCTGGCTATCGACAGTATCTGGACCAGGCCCTCGCGCTGCCGGTCCTCCGGGATCAGCGCCAGTCCGCGCCGGATACGTCGCGTGGTGTCGCGCTCGCGCACTTCGTTGCCATCAATATGGATCCTGCCGGTCGATTGCGGGTGGCGCCCCATGATGCATTCGAAGAACTCGCTGCGGCCGGCCCCCATCAGCCCGTAGATGCCAAGAATTTCGCCGGCCTGGACGCTGAGCGAAACATTGTCGACGGCAAGTCCGCCGGTGGCGCGTGGCATGGTGATGCCATCGGCGCGAAACATCTCCTTGCCCATCGCGTGGCCATCGGCTTTGGCAAAGTCCTTTGCGTCCGAACCGATCATCGACCGGACGATCCATTTGGTGTCGATGTCCTTCACCATCGCCTGGCCGGTAATCTGGCCGTCGCGCAGCACGGTGATGTAATCGCCGATGCGCATCAGTTCTTCCAGCCGATGAGAGATATAGACGATGGCCACGCCCTCTGCCTTCAGTTCGGCGATGACCTTGAACAGGATATCGACTTCAGCCGCAGACAGCGCCGAGGTTGGCTCATCCATGATCAGGATGCGGGCATTGAGCGAGATCGCCTTGGCGATTTCCACCAGTTGCTGCTGGCCGATCGGCAGGTCCTCGACCATCGTTTCCGCATCGATCCCGGCATCCAGCTTCTTGAGGTACTGGTTGGCCTTGGCGACCTGCGCCTTGTGGTCGATGCCGAAGATGCCGCGGGTGATCTCGCGCGTGGCAAAGATGTTCTCGGCGACCGTGAGGTTGGCAAAAAGATTGAGTTCCTGGAAGATCATCCCGATGCCGTTCGCCTGGGCATCGGCCGGACTGTCGAAATGGATCGCCTTGCCGTCCAGGATGATGCGGCCGATGGTCGGCTTCTCGACGCCGGCGATGATCTTCATCAGCGTCGATTTGCCGGCGCCGTTCTCTCCAACCAGCACATTAACCGCGCCGCGCCTGAGTTCCAGATTGGCGCGCTTGACGGCAACGATGCCGGAATAGACCTTCGTCACATCGTCAAGCCGCAGGATGATATCGTCCGGGGTGAGCGCTTCCATGCTATTGGCCGATAGCAAGTGTTGCGGGTGTCACCAGCGGTAGCTGGCCAGATGTCGGCAGCGGGAAGGCGCCGGTGACCTTCACGGTCTTGCCGGGTAGAGCATCGCGCGGCAGCGCCGAGAGAACGGTAGCATTGACCTTTTCATTGAACGACTTGCCGAACTGCGCCCATTCGATCTGGTTCTTGAACTCGTTGAAATTAACGATGTCGAGACTGTCGCGCAGCGCGGTGCCGCGGATGGCCGGGCCGATCTGCACCTTGATATCCGCCTTGCCGTCGCCATCGATGTCGACATCGATCGTGGCTGCCCGAGATGTGGTTTCGGCCGCGCTGATCTTGCCTTCGAACTTGACCACGTAGGTCCAGGGCGCATTGCCTTCCTTCTCGCGGTGACCGAACTTGGCACCGGCGTCGTCCGGGTTGGCGGCAATAAGTGTCATCACCTGCCTGAAGTCGCCGGCTCGCTTTTCGATGGAGGGCAGGGCCTTGCTCTGCCAGATCGCCTCGACCCTGTCGCCAGGATTGAAGTCGGTCTTCGCAGCTTCGGCAGCTTTTTCAGCGGCTGTCTGCGTCTTGACGATCTTGCAGCCCGGCAAGGCTGCCGCAGCCAGCATCGCCATCAGCAACGCGCCCTTGATCCTCACCATTGGCATGCACTCCGCCCGTATCAAATACCGTCTATCGAGGTGACGGAGAGCGGATCTTGTCGCTCTCCGTCGATGTCAGTCCTGTGAGATCAGTTTTTCAGGGCGAAGGTTTCGAGCTTGTCGGCGTTCGCGGCGTTGATCAGCACGCAATCCATCAGCTGCTTTTCTTCCTTCGGCGCGGTCTTGTCCTTGATGTAGGCCGCTGCCTGGTCGACCGCCATCTGAGCCTGCGCATAGGCTGGCTGCATGACCGTAGCCTTGATGCCGCCCGCCTTGATCGAATCGCGGACGTCATTGGAGCCGTCGAAGCCGACGACGATGACATCCTTGCGGCCGGCAGCCTGCAGCGCTGCAATCGCGCCCATGGCCATGGTGTCGTTGCCGGCGATGACGCCCTGGATCTTCGGATTGGCCTGCAGGATGGTTTCCATCTTGGAATAACCTTCCGTCTGGCTCCAGTTGGCCGACTGCTGGGCGACCATCTTCATGTCAGGATAGTCATCGATGACGTCGTGATAGCCCTTGGAGCGGATGCCGGCGTTGAGATCGGCTTCCCGTCCGAGCAATTCGACATAGCTGCCCTTTTCGCCCATCAGCTTGACGAACTCCTCAGCGCCGAGTTGTGCGCCCTGGTAGTTGTTCGAGACAATCTGCGAGACGGCGATGCCGGTGGCATTGATCTCGCGGTCGATGAGAAAGGAGGGGATACCGGCGTCCTTGGCCTTCTTGACGGCAGCGATCGAGGCTTCGGAGCCGGCATTGTCGAGGATGATCGCCTTGGCGCCGCGGCCGATGGCTGTATCGATCAGCTGCGACTGCTTGTTGGCGTCGTCGTCGTGGCTGAGCACCAGTGTGTCGAAGCCGAGCTCCTTGGCGCGGGCTTCGGCGCCGACCGACTCTGCCTTGAAGAACGGATTGTCGAAGGCCGGCGTGATGATGGCGATGAGGTCTGCCGAAAACGCGGGTAAGGCTGTGCCGAGTGCCAGAGCGCCGGCAAAGGCCGCGATGGTGAGCTTGCGTGTCAGTTTCATGATTATCCTCCCAGATGTGAAAATCAGCCCCGTTTCCCGGACAGGGCTGTCGAAGAAGGGAGAGCGGGTGCTCTCCCTGGTATCAGGTGATGCGCTGAATGCTGTCAGCGATCTCCTTGGGTTCGAAAACCTTCTTCCAGTCGTCGCGCATCAGCGCCGGAATGCCGAACTCGATGGCCTTGTTGCAGGCATCGGAGAACACGCCATGCACTTCGCCGAAGATCACGGCGCCGAGCACGTTGAGGTGGCCGAGCAGGAAGTCGCGGGCCGCTTCTTCCGGAACGCCGCGTTTGACGCACTCGTCCATCGCCTGCTTCATGACGACGAGCAGCGAAGCTGCCACCGTTTCCGACAGGCCCGGCTCCAGCATTGCCATCTGGTCGACGGTGACGCGGTGCGAGCGCATGACGGGCGCCCAGATCGTCTTGGCGATTTCCTCGCCGAGGCCATAGGCTTCGTCCGGGCCCTGCATCAGCGCCGACACGATGTGCTGCTTGGCGAACAGGCCGCCGAAGTGATCCTTCTTCGCCTGCATCTCCGTCTCGTCGTTGAAGATCGGCGGATGGCAGGGGTGGGTGACGAAATAGGTGAGATCCGGCCGCTCGGGGAAGTGACCGGCGAAAGGCGCTGCAGCGTCGAGCGCAACCACCATCGTACCAGGCTTCAGCTTGTCTGCGATGCCGGCGGCAACCTTGCCAATATGCGTGTCCGGAACCGCCAGGATGACAACATCGGCGCCATCGAGGGCCGCGTCGACATCAAGGCAGGTGAGGCCGAGATCATCCTTCAGCCGCGCCTTGCCGGCGTCGCTGATCTCGACATGACGCACGTCGAACCGCGAACCTTTGAGATTTTTGGCCAGCCGATAACCCATTTTGCCGCCGGCGCCGAAGAGTGCAATCGAAGTCATGTTTTTCACCCAATCTGTTTGGTGAGGCGACTATATCTAACTGGTATAATGAGTCAATGAGTATATCAGTAAGTGGGTGATCTGGCGGCAATCAGGCCGCGAGCCCATCGCGGATTTGGGCGAAGTAACCGTCAGAACCAACCTGGCCGCCCTTGAGCGCGATCTGCAGGCCGTTTGTCGCGGTGTCGTTTCCATGCGCCACACATAGCGGAGACCCCGGGGTCTGCGGCAGAGGAAGCAGCGTCGTCAGCGCGTCCACATGTAGCTCCTTCAGCGCGTGGCTCGACGTGTCGCCTCCGGCGATCACGGCCCGACCGAGTTTTTCCTCGGCGACCAGCTGATGCAGGATGCCGCCCAGGATGCGTCCGAGCCGATGGCGGCTTCCGGCAATCCGGTCGATATCGCCGCCACGATCGGCCGATGGTCCGAGGGCGGTGTTGAGAATGACACTGTGGCCGCTCTTCAGGCTGGCGAGACCGCTCTGTACCGCGCGCTCGATGGCAGAACTGCCACCTTCGCCGAGCAATTCCAGTGGGTCCAGGTCGATCCCATCAAAGCCGTTGGCCGTTGCATGGCGGATTTGCCGCTCCGTCGTCGGAGAAACGCTACCGGAGACGACTGCGAGCCGGTCAGCTTTGCCGGGAAGCGGAAAGACGCTCGTCCCTGTCGTCAGACCCGTCTTTTTCCAGGCGGCGAGCAACGCGTATTCGATGCCCGAGGAACCGGCGACGAACCAGCCTCCGTCCCTTTTGATCCGCCAAAGCTGGTTCCCGGCCTGCGCCTGGCTCTCGGCGCTGTCGACGTCGAACAGCAGCATGCCGCTGCAATCGCTGGCGAGCGTATCGATCCGGCGGTCGGCATCGACCGACGATAGCACTGCAAGATCGGCTAGCGCTGTTGAAAGCTTCGTTTGAGCCTTGAGATGAATCCGGAGATCAGCCTCCCGCATCGGCGTCACCGGATGCCGGCTCATGACAGGATGGCGGTCTATGCGGAACACCTCGCCTTGGTAGGCGGCAAACAGGTTGCCGAACGCGGTAAACCGCTTCAACTGCGGTGCGCCGACGACAAGGGGAACGAAGGGCTGATCGAAGACTGATTTGCCGATTTCGACCGCCCTGCCAATGTTGCCGACTTCGGGGCTGGAATCGAAGGTCGAGCAGACCTTGTAATGGCAGATGGCGGCATCGAGGCTTTTTAGCCACCTGAATGCAGGCGTCAGATGAGCCTCCATCCAATCCGGCGTCTCGCTGCGGCTGGTGCCGGCTAGGCCGATGGCACGGCAATAACTGAATCGGGAAAGCAGCGCCTCATCGGGCTGGTCCATGAACAGCACCGTATCGACGCCGTTGGAAGCCAGCGCTTCCATGACGTCGGTCGAACCTGTCAGGTCGTCGCCATAGTAGGAGAGCAGCAGATCGCTTCGAGCAGGCACGGTCATTCCCCTTCGCCCCCGAATTTCTTCAGCGAGGCGGCAAGTTCCGGATGGCCCGTGGCATAGGTCGCAAGCGGGATATCGCGGACTGCTGCCTGCCATGCCTGCTGAACGGCCCGCACGCCGGCCGCCGGGCCGCCGGGGTGGCTGACGATTCCGCCGCCGCAAAGATACATGAGGTCAGTGGTGCGCCCAGTGCGCTGATAGGTTTCAGGCGCCTGGCCACCCCACTGGCCGGAGCCGGCGACGGGAAGCGCGCAATCGACCTCTGAAAACATCGGCGTGGTCACGGCCGCAAAGGATTCGACGAAGCTCTCGTCCGGCTCCCAGTATTTGACCTTGATGCCGTTGATCTGGAACTGGTCGACGCCGAGCAGCCGCCAGAATTTCTGCCACACCTTGAAATCCAGGCCGATGCCCGGGTGGCGGGTCAGCACGTCCCAGCCGTTGCGATGGGCGTGTAGCACGAGGCCGGAGCGCTTGCGCAGGAACAGCATGCCGCCCATGCCGATCGAATTGATGTTGATGACGGCGCAATTGCCCCCGGCTTCAAGAACCATGTCGTGATTGCGCATCATCTCGTCAGGGTCGGTGTGCGAGATGCCAAAGGCGTACATCACTTTCTTGCCGGTCTTCTGCTCGTGATCGAGGATTAGCGGCATGATGGCCGCGACCCGCTCCTTCAGCGGCGAGTAGGCCGGGCTCATCAGCTTCTCGTCGTCCTTGATGAAGTCGACGCCGGATTCGATCAGCTCGCCGACCAGGGCTGCGGTCTCCATCGGACGAAGGCCCAGCGCCGGCTTGACGATGGTGCCGATGATCGGCCTGTCGTAAACGCCGGTGAGCCGGCGGCTGCCGGCCACGCCGAACTGCGGGCCGGGATAGGCATCCCGATAGGGCTCCGGCAGATCGACATCGACGACCCGCAGGCCGGTCATCCCGCGTATCGAAAAGATGCCGCCGATGGCAATGGTCATCAGCGCCGAGAGGTCGGTGCCAACAGCGTCCAGCGGAAATGCGATGTCGACATCGGCGCGGCGGATCGGGCCATGTCCGGCAGCCGCTTCCGGCCAGCTAGGAAACGCGGCATCCTCGAGCGGCCGGATGGCCAGCACCCTGGCGGCAACGCGCGCCTTCAGCTCGTCGGTTTCGCCGGGAACAGCAACAAACGTGCCTGTCGATTGGTCGCTGGCGATTTTTTCCGCCATGGCTTCGATGCTGCCCGGCGTTTCGATGCGGTAGGTGACTTTTATCTGCATGAAATCTCGGTTGCTCCTCTCGCCAATCCCGGAAAAGACTGACGTCAACTACTCAACTGGTATAATGAGTATTCCATTGAGGCAATAGAAACTTTTGTGAGCGGTCGGGATGAACGGCTATGCATTCCGCGATTGACGTTTTCCCAAACGATGGGAAATGTGCATAAGGGAGGGTCTTGATGAGCCGGAAAGAATCCATGGACCAACCGAACGAACCCATCGTCCGCCGCAAGCTGTCCGACGAGGTCTTTGCCCGTCTGGAAAGGATGATCACCAGTGGTGAACTGGCACCCGGCGACGAAATGCCGTCGGAGCGCGATCTAATGGAGCGCTTTGGCGTCGGCCGGCCGGCTATCCGCGAGGCCATGCAGTCGCTGGCGAGCATGGGACTTGTGGTGATCTCGCACGGCGAACGGGCCCGCGTGCTGCAATTGACGGCAAAGACGATCTTCAAGCAGGTGGACCTGACCGCCAAGATCATGCTGTCGCAATCATCCGCGACGCTCGAATATCTGAAAAGCGCCCGCATCTTCTTCGAGCGCGGAATGGCTCGCCAGGCCGCGACCGAGGCGACGCCGGAGGATATTGCCGATCTTCAGGCCATTATCGATCGCCAGCGCGCCAGCCTCGGCAATGCCGATGCCTTCATCGCGGCCGATATGGAGTTTCATACGCGGATCGCCCGCATCTCGGCCAATCCGATCTTCGTGGCTGTGAGCGAGGCCATGCTCGCCTGGCTGAAGGAATATCACACCGACATGCTGATCTGGACCGGCAAGGAGAAATTCACCCTCGTCGAGCACGAGGAAATCCTCCAATGTCTTGCCGCCAACGATGCCGACGCGGCCGAAACCTCGGTGCTGAAGCATCTGGAGCGGTCGCGTGGCCTCTATCTGAACAACGGCCAGCGCGATGCGCCGGACCATCGGTAACCGCAAAGTCTCGATGTTCTTTGCCGCGCAATCAATTCGTCAGATTCCGAGGCTACGCCTTTTCGCCCAAACCTTGGCTGGCTAAACGCCTTCGACCACGACCATCTCTGCGGTGGCAATTTCCTGGCGGATCTTGGCTGCGACCTGATACTCCGGTGAGTTGTAGCAATCGACCGCGTGCTGCAGTGATGGAAATTCGATGACCACGTTGCGACCGCGTGCCGTCCCCTCCAGTTCGACGAATTTTCCGCCGCGCGCTATGAAATTCGCCTCGTAGCGCTCAAACGCCGGCTTTGCGGCCGCAATGTATTCGCCGTAGCGCTCCGGTGTGTGGACGTCGACGCGTGCGATCCAGTATCCCTTGGCCATGGTTTTCCTCCTCGTTGAAATCTCAGTGGTTGGCGGGCCAGAGCGCCGTCAGCATCTCGTCGAGAATGGCGCGGGCCGCAGCCTTCGGATCGGGCGCCTTGACGATTGGCCGGCCGACGACGAGATGGCTGGAGCCGGCGCGTATCGCATCGGCGGGCGTCATCACCCGCTTCTGGTCGCCGGCGTCGCTGCCTATGGGGCGAATGCCAGGGGTTACCAGCGCCATGTCCGGTCCGATGATGGCGCGAACTGCAGTGGATTCCTCGGCCGAGCAGACAATACCGCCCATGCCGGCATCACGGGCCTGTTCGGCGCGCCGCATCACCAGCGCATGCGGATTGGACGAATAGCCGGCCTCCAGCATGTCGTCGCCATCCATCGAGGTCAGGACGGTGACGCCGAGCAGGCAGAGGCCCGAGCCTTCCGCAGCCTTGACAGCAGCCCGCATTGCCTTCGGGTAGGCGTGCAGCGTCAACATCGACATGCCCATTTTGGCGATGTTCTCGACGCCGGATGCAACGGTGTTGTCGATGTCGAGCAGCTTCATGTCGAGAAAGATCTTCTTGCCGCTCTGTGCGAGCTCGCGCGCAAACTCAAGGCCGCCGGCAAACACCAGCTGGTAGCCGATCTTGTAGAACAGGATGTCGTCGCCGAGCGTCGAGACCAGCGCCTCGGCCTCTTTCAGGTTCGGTACATCCAGGCCGACGATCAGCCGGTCGCGTGCTGTTTCTGTCGTCATCGTCCAACCCATCCCTGCCAGTCTTCCATTGGCGTCCAGTCGCATGCGACAGACCCGTTCGCAAGATCGAAGGCGAAAAGATTACCTCCACCTGCCGGCTGGTCGCCGTCACGGCCGATTGCCCGGCCCATCAGATGGCACTTCAGCAGGGTTCCCACCCCGCCATGGCCGACGAACGCAATCGGCGTGCTGGGATCGTGAGCGTCAAGCACCGCATCAACTGCCCCGACAATCCTTGCCTGCGCATCGGTAGCCCGTTCCCAGCCGCGAAAACTCTCATCCGGATGGGCGAAGAACCAGTCGGCCGCTTCCTCGAAAGCCATTGGTGGCAGGAACCCGGTGGCAGACCGGTCGTTTTCGTGCATGCCGCCAACGATCTCGACCGTAAGACCGGCCGCGGTTGCCAGCAGGTTTGCGGTTTCGATGGCCTTGGTTTCATCGCTGGACACAATGCGCCCGAGCGTTGCTGCCCACGGTTGGGCGGCCGCTTGCCCGGTGCGCGCACGACCGAGATCCGAAAGTCCCCATTGCGGCACCGGAACATCGGGGTCGATCTGCACCTGCGGATGCGTAATGTAGAGACCAAACATCTGACGCTCCCGGGATCAGCCGCGGCTGTAGATCCAGAGCTGCGCCGGCGGAATATTTCGGACGATGAAATCGAAATGCTTGATGTGGTAGCGGTCGGGCCGGGCTATGATCGGCGAGACGGCACCATAGGAGATTTGTACCACCGGTCGGCCCGGCGGCATTCGGTCGAGCAGGCTCTCCAGTAGCGCAACGCGCGCCTGCATCGGGAAATTCAGCAACGGGATACCGGAAACGACGCAATCGAACGTCTGTCCGTTGAGCACTCCGAGCGTCTTGTCGAGATCGAAAGCGTCGCCGTTGATGAAATGCACGCCGGCGTAGCGCTTGACCAGATGGTTGAAGAAGTCGGTCGAGTACTCGATCGCGATCAGCTTCTCGGGTTCAATGCCGCGCGCGAGAATTGCCTTGGTGATGGCACCGGTTCCAGGTCCTAGTTCTAGAACGGGCAGACCGGAGTGCGGATTGATGACGCTTGCCATCTTGCGGGCGGTGATCGTCGAGGTCGGGGCGATCGAGCCGACGGTTCGCGGCCCCTGCATCATTCCCTTGAAGAAACGGATTTCCTCGTCGAATTTCTTTCCCAGACGTTCCTTCAGGCGTAGCGCCATAGGTATTCTCCACGAGCATTTAAAAGCGGAGAGGGGCACTCTGCCCGCCTCGATCTCGTAGACCCGTCACGAAAAGGGGGGCGAAGCATCGCTCGGCCCATCCTCGCGCCGGTGCCTGTCTTGCCTAGACCCGCATCGGCATCAGGACATAGATCGCATCGTCACCGGCCGTATCGCGAATAAGGGTAGGCGAGCCTGCATCCGCCAGCAGGAAGATGGCTTCGTCGCCGGAGAGCTGCGCGGTGATGTCGAGCAGGTATTTGGCATTGAAGCCGATTTCCATCGGTTCGGTTTCATAGCCGACGGCAACTTCTTCGGTGGCGCTGCCGGAATCCGGGTTGTTGACGGTGAGCAGCAGCTGCCCCTCCGTCAGCGCCAGCTTCACGGCGCGGCCGCGTTCGGAAGAGATCGTCGAGACGCGGTCTACAGCCTGTGCGAAGGTCTGGCAATCGACGCGCATTTCCTTGTCGTTGTTGGCCGGAATAACGCGCTGGTAATCGGGAAAGGTGCCGTCGATCAGCTTCGACGTCATCACGATGTTGCCGACCGACAGGCGGATCTTGGCATCGGACACTTCCAGCGTGACGATCACGTCGGGATTGTCCATCAACTTCTGGAGTTCGCCCACCGTCTTTCGGGGAATGATGATGCCGGGCATACCCTCGGAGCCGGAAGGCGCATCGACATCGGCCCTCGCCAGGCGGTGACCGTCGGTCGCAACGGCGCGCAGCTTCAGCCCACCGCCGCTTTCGATGGTGTGGAAGAAGATGCCGTTGAGGTAATAGCGGGTTTCTTCGGTGGAGATGGCAAATTGCGTCCGGTCGATCAGCATCTTGAGTTCTGCCGCCTTCAGCGGAAACTTGTGGCTGAACGTGCCGGCGGTCAGGTCCGGAAAGTCCGATTGCGGCAGGCATTGCAGGGTGAACTTCGAGCGGCCGGAAGCGACCGTCATGGACCCGCCATCGGCATTGGTCGACAACGAAACTTCGGAGCCGTCGGAAAGCTTGCGGACGATGTCGTAGAGAAGGTGCGCCGGAACGGTCGTCGCGCCGGGCTGCTCGACATTGGCTGGCGTCGCCTCGGTGATTTCGAGATCGAGGTCGGTCGCCTTCATGTCCAGCGTCGAGCCTTCTGCCTTCAAAAGCACGTTCGACAGGATCGGAATAGTGTTGCGGCGCTCCACCACGCGATGGACGTGGTTCAGCGATTTCAAAAGGTGGGACCGCTCAATAGTAATACGCATGGATGCTACCGCTTTCGACCGTGACTGTCCGGGCGTCGAGACGATGCCCAAAAAATTCTCGCCCGGGTCCGGCCCGGAGGAGTGGACCGGCAAAGTGGCAGAAATCCGCATGTGAAAGCAAGAGGTATAGCGCCGACGCCGGGTTCATTTCCCCCATTTCGTCTTCAAAGCACACAGGATTCCACGCTCCCTTGCCGAAGCCGTGCGCCTCGCCCATAAAGACCCAACTTCAGGAAGGGCATATCAGGGCATGGACGACGAGATTTCGAGCGAAGTCGCCAAGGGGCGTAGTTTCAGGTTGCACAACGTGACCGTGCCGGCCCGCCCGCTCGAGCCAATGCTTTATCTCGTCGCCACGCCGATCGGCAATCTCGGCGATATCACGCTGCGGGCGCTGGAAACGCTGGCCGGAGCCGACGTGCTCGCCTGCGAGGATACCCGCGTCACCCGGGTGCTGCTCGATCGCTACGGTATCCACAATCGCCCCTACGCGTACCATGAATACAATGCCGATGAGGCGGGTCCGAAATTGCTGGCAGCACTGGCCGGCGGTCGGTCCGTGGCGCTGGTGTCGGATGCCGGTACGCCGCTGGTCTCCGATCCCGGCTACCGGCTGGCGCTGCAGGCGATCGATGCCGGCTACCGCGTCGTGCCTATTCCGGGCGCCTCGGCCCCCCTCGCGGCCCTGGTTGGCTCCGGTCTTCCGAACGACGCCTTCTTCTTTGCGGGCTTCCTGCCGGTCAAGGACAAGGCCCGCCGTGACCGGTTGGCAGCACTCTCCTCGGTTCCGGCTACTCTGCTGTTCTTCGAATCTCCCCATCGCATCGCCGCAACCCTGACTGCTGCCGCCGATGTGCTAGGTGTCGACCGCAAAGCCTCTGTCTGCCGCGAACTGACAAAGACCTTCGAGGAATTTCGTCGCGGCACGCTCTCCGAACTGGCAGCGCATTATCATTCCGTTGATAACGTCAAGGGCGAGATCGTCCTGGTGATCGGGCCGCCGCCGGAGATCGCCACGCCGGAGGCCGATGTCGAGGCAATCCTTCTCGATCTCTCCCGTGAGATGCCGACCGCCAAGGCGGCCGCCGAAGCGGCCCGGATCACCGGCCTTCCGCGCCGGGATCTCTACCAGAGGCTGCTCGCCATGAAGGCGAGGGTCGATGGACGATAGCGGCGAGCGCCGGAAACGGCGCAAGGCCTGGCGCCGGGGGCATCTCTCGGAATACCTCGCCGCGCTCTATCTCGCCTGCAAAGGCTACAGCATCGTCGCCATCCGCCACAAGACAGTCCTTGGCGAAATCGATATCGTTGCCCGTAAGGGCGATCTTGCTGTGTTCGTGGAGGTCAAGGCAAGGCACGGCGAACAGGCGGCGATCGACGCCGTCTCATTTTCCTCTCAGCGCCGCATCCGTGCCGCCAGCGACCTGTGGCTTGCCCAGCAGCCGGATTTCGGGCGCCTGTCGCAGCGCTACGATATTGTTGCGATCCTGCCCGGCCGCTGGCCGAGGCATTTCCGCGACGCTTTCTGAACCCGGCCCATCATGCAACTGTCATATATTGCCTCTAAGGCGCGGCGACCCCCACCATGCGCCGAGGACAGCCCGATCATGATCCGCACTACCGTTTCCGCCTTCGAGGTACCGTCCGAAGAGCAGCGTCAGCACTTTCTGACACTGCAGAAGACGCCGGCAGTTTGCGAGGCGACGATCGCATCGCTGCCCTGCATGAACGCTGCGCGCACCGGCGGAAAGAGCCCGGCTGCGCCATTGGCTTTTCCGTTTACGGTCGCGGCATGGAACATGGAGCGCTGCCTCTTCCCGCAGGCCTCCGCCGAGAAACTGAAGGCGCTGGGGGCACCGCTGGTCCTGTTATCGGAGATGGACGATGGCATGGCTCGCACCGCGCAGGCCGATCCGACTGCGCTGATTGCGACCGAACTCGGCATGGCCTATGCCTACGGTCTCGAATTTCTGGAACTCAGTCTCGGTTCCGAGATCGAGCGCTCCTATTGCACCGACAGCACCAACGCGAGAGGCTTTCACGGCAACGCAATCCTGGGTGCCACGCCGCTTCGGGATGTTTTCGTCTTTCGGCTGCCCGGGGAATCGCTCTGGTTTTCCAATGCCAGGGAGCAGCCGCGTATCGGCGAGCGCTGCGCAGTCGGTGCGACGATCGATACGGAGGCCGGGGCCTTCGTCGCCGTTTCGGTTCACCTCGAGAGCGTCGGAGATGGTCCCTACCGCGAACGCCAGGTGGCGGCGCTGATCGATGCCGTCGAGGCCTATGCGCCTGGCCTGCCGATCCTCATCGGCGGCGACCTGAACACCGGCAACCACACTGGCGGCAACTTCGAGACCGACACGCTGTTTGCCATGGCGGCGGCCCGGGGCTTCGAGCGCCATGGCGGCCCGCTCGACCAGGCCAGCACCCGGCCAAGCCTGATCACCCGTTTTCCCGACCGGGCCATGAAACTCGACTGGTTCCTCAGCCGCGGTCTTGCGATATCCGGCAGCCGGCTGGTGACGTCGCTCGATGCTGACGGCAAGCCGCTTTCCGACCACGACATCATCGCCTGTGACATATCAGGTTTTCTCTGAGCTGCCGATGAGGCGGACGCTGAGACTGATGCGTAGTCCGACGGCTGCCTGATTAGCCGTTGCCTTCGAAAGCCCGCCGACCTACATCTGTCGAGAAATCGAGCAAGGAATAGCGATAGTGACGATCAGGAATGTGGCGGTCCAGATGGACCATGTGTCGGGCATCAATATTGCAGGCGACAGCACCTTCGCCATGAGCCTCGAGGCGCAGGCGCGCGGCTACAAGCTGTTCCACTACACGCCGGAGCGCATGAGCATGCGCGACGGCAAGGTCTATGCCACAGCCGAACCGATGGTGCTGCGCGACATCAAGGGGGACCATTTCGACCTCGGCGCGCCCGAGCGCATCGATCTCTCGACGATGGACGTGGTGTTGCTGCGCCAGGATCCACCCTTCGACATGGGTTATATCACCTCCACCCACATGCTGGAGCGCATCCATCCGAAGACCTTGGTGGTCAACGATCCCGCATGGGTCCGCAATTCGCCGGAAAAGATCTTCGTCACCGAATTCGAAGATCTGATGCCGAAGACGCTGATCACCCGCGATGCCGATGAAATCCGGCGCTTCCGCGAAGAAATGGGCGACATTATCTTGAAGCCGCTCTACGGAAAGGGCGGCGCCGGCGTCTTCCACTCGACGCGCGATGACCGCAACCTGTCTTCGCTGCTGGAGATGTTCGGCCAGCTGTTCCGCGAGCCCTTCATCGCCCAGCAATATCTGCCTGATGTCCGCAAGGGCGACAAGCGCATCATCCTCGTCGACGGTGAGCCGGTGGGCGCCATCAACCGTGTGCCGGCCGAGCACGACAGCCGCTCCAACATGCATGCCGGCGGCCGCGCCGAGGCGACCGATCTGACGAAGCGCGAAGAAGAGATTTGCGCCCGCATCGGTCCGGCCCTCAAGGCGCGGGGCTTCCTGCTCGTCGGCATCGACGTCATCGGCGACTACATGACGGAGATCAACGTCACCTCGCCGACCGGCATTCGTGAGGTCAAGCGTTTCGGCGGTGCCGATATCGCCAGCCTGCTTTGGGACGCCATCGAGCGCAAGCGCGCTTAACACAGACCCCGACTTTCAATCGCCAGCGGTAATATGTTCCGCCCCCGCAACCCGCTGCAACCTGGCTGCAGCGGGAGGCTGTGCTTGTTCATTAATTGTTCTTGTTTCATTCCATCTTCTATGCCAGATTGCATTTAGCCTGCTGCAATCGCTGCGGGTCTTTACGAAAAGACTGCGGCATAGGGGATTGCGCATGATAGCGCGGGTCAGCACGGTTGCATTTCAGGGCATAGAAGGGGTTCCGGTCGAGGTCCAGGTGATGATCGCGCCGGGCAAGATCGGCATCAACATTGTCGGGCTGCCGGACAAGGCGGTTGCAGAGAGCCGCGAGCGCGTTCAGGCGGCCTTGCATGCCTCGGGCTTGGCGCTGCCGCCGAAAAAGGTGACGGTCAACCTTGCTCCGGCGGATTTGCCAAAAGAGGGATCGCATTTCGATCTGGCCATCGCGCTTGGCCTGATGGCGGCACTGGGAGCCATTCCCGGCGATGCGCTGGCGGACTTCATGGTGATCGGCGAGCTCAATCTCGACGGCACGATTGCGGCGGTGTCCGGGGCATTGCCGGCGGCTATCAGCGCCAATGCCATGGGCAAGGGGCTGATCTGCCCTGCCGACAGCGGCCCGGAGGCGGCTTGGGCGGGTGCCGACATCGAACTGCTGGCGCCCCGCAGTCTCATTGCCCTCGCCAATCATTTTCGCGGTACGCAGATCCTGTCGCGCCCCGAACCTGCCATCCGCGCCGCCCCGGCCAATCTCGGCGACCTTGCCGAGATCAAGGGTCAGGAGAGCGCCAAGCGTGCTCTCGAGGTGGTGGCTGCCGGCGGCCATAACTTGTTGATGGTCGGCCCTCCAGGGTCGGGAAAATCGATGCTGGCTGCCCGTTTGCCATCGATCCTGCCGCCGCTGTCGGCTGCCGAATTGCTGGAAGTCTCGATGATCCATTCCATTGCCGGGCAACTGTCGGGTGGCAAGCTCTCCGACCGCCGGCCATTCCGGACCCCGCATCATTCGGCCACCATGGCGGCGATGGTCGGTGGCGGGATACGTGCCCGGCCCGGGGAGGCCTCGCTCGCCCACCATGGCATCCTCTTCCTTGACGAGTTTCCGGAGTTTTCGCCGCAGGCACTCGATGCGCTGCGTCAGCCGCTGGAAACCGGGGAATGCATCATAGCCCGCGCCAATCACCGCGTCTGCTATCCGGCTGTGATCCAGCTGATTGCCGCGATGAACCCTTGCCGCTGCGGCATGGCTGGCGAACCCGGCCACAGCTGCGCCCGAGGGCCGCGCTGCATGACGGACTATCAGAACCGAATTTCCGGACCGCTGATGGATCGCATCGACATCCGCATCGATGTGCCGGCCGTCTCCGCCGCCGACCTTATCCGGCCGATGCCGGCCGAGAAGAGCGCCGATATCGCCAGACGTGTCGCAAGGGCGCGGGAATGGCAGCAGGAGCGGTTCTCGCAAGCCGGCATGCGCGGCGTGTCGACCAATGCGCGCTGCTCGACATCGATGATCGAGGTTCTGGCCGAACCCGATGCCGGTGGCCTTCAATTGCTGCGCGATGCCGCCGAGAAGCTGAAGTTCTCCGCCCGAGGCTACCATCGCGTCCTGAAAGTGGCGCGCACGCTCGCCGATCTCGACGGCAAGCAGACTGTCGGCCGGATCCATCTGGCCGAAGCGATTTCCTACCGCATAGCCGGCACGCGCCTGCCAGCCGTCGCCTGAGCCGCAGATACTGAGAAGGGCGCCTCCGCCCTTCTGTTCTTTGAAAAGTGAAGAAAGTTAGCCGCCGAGGCCTTCGAACAGCGCTGTCGACAGGTAGCGCTCGGCAAAGGACGGGATGATCACGACGATCGTCTTGCCGGCATTCTCTTCGCGTTTACCGATCTCGATGGCTGCAAACAGCGCCGCGCCGGAGGAGATGCCGACCGGCACGCCTTCGAGCCGGGCGACGTGGCGGGCGGTTTCGAGGGCTTCGGCGCTGGCGACGGTGATGATCTCGTCATAGATTTCGGTGTCGAGAATGGCTGGCGCGAAGCCGGCGCCGATCCCTTGGATCTTGTGCGGGCCGGGAGCGCCGCCGGACAGCACCGGCGATTCGGCCGGCTCGACGGCGATAACCTTGAGGCTCGATTTCTTGGACTTCAGCACCTGGCCGACGCCGGTGATCGTACCGCCGGTGCCGATGCCCGCGACCAGGATATCGACGCCGCCCTCGGTGTCGTTCCAGATCTCCTCGGCGGTCGTCTTGCGATGGATCTCGGGGTTTGCCGGGTTTTCGAACTGCTGCGGAATGACCGCGTTCTCGATGCTTTCTGCCAGTTCCGTCGCCTTGGCGATGGCGCCCTTCATGCCTTTGGCGCCTTCGGTCAGTACCAGTTCGGCGCCCAGCAGCGCCAGCATCTTGCGGCGTTCCACCGACATCGTCTCCGGCATGGTGAGGATGAGCTTGTAGCCCTTGGCGGCGGCGGCAAAGGCCAGCGCGATGCCGGTGTTGCCGGAGGTCGGCTCGATCAGCGTTGTCTTGCCCGGCGTTATCTTCCCCTGGGCTTCCAGGCTCTCGATCATCGCCACGCCGATACGGTCCTTGACCGAGGCAATCGGGTTGAAGAACTCCAGCTTGGCGAGCAGGTGGGCCTTGACGCCGTTCTCCCTGGCCAGCTTGTCGAGGCGAACGATGGGCGTGTCGCCAATGGTGTCGGTGATCGACGCATAGATGCGACCGCGGCCTGGCTTACGGGTGTCGGACATGGAACTCTCCCTTGGTATTTATTGGCGGGAGAATAGGATCAAACATGGCACTAGGCCAGAGTGCGTTTGTCCAACCAAGGCCACGAAGTTGGCATAAAAATCTCCGCCAAAGGCTTTTGGTAAAACGCAGCACAGTACCATCGGCAGGATGCCTGTCGCTGCAGCACGAAAAACACTCATGGATGCTAAAATGCTATCGTTCTGTCGACCAGTGCCGCAACTGCGGGCACTCGTTCCGTTGCTCCTTATGATGATAACTATGACCCCAGCCGGTCCCGTCCGCGCTGCCTCTCCGCCGGGAGAGGAGACGATCGTCTTCCTGCGCCACGGTGAAAAACCTGAAGCAGGGCTCGGCCAATTGAGCTGCAAGGGCCTCAACAGGTCGCTGGCGTTACCCGCCGTGCTTTCCCGTCAATTCGGCGGGCCGGATGCCGTCTTTGCGCCCGATCCTTCGAAGCAGAAAGTCGATGACGGCATTCTCTATGATTATGTCAGGCCGCTGGCGACGATCGAGCCAACGGCGATCGCCGCTGGACTGCCAGTCGATACCACGTTCGGCTACGACGAGATTGCCAAGCTGCAGGCAGCACTGACTGCGCCGAAATATCGCTCGGCACTGGTCTTTGTGGCCTGGGAGCACAACGAGATCCAGGATCTCGTCGCCGCGTTGCTGAAAGACAATGGCGGCGATCCGGCGGCTATGCCGAAGAAGTGGAAGGGCAAGGATTTCGACAGCCTCTACGTCGTCCGGATCAAAACCAGCGGAGCCGGGCCATCTGCGACATTCGAGGCAAAGGCTGAAGGCCTCGATGATGTCGCCGACGGTTGCCCGGTCAATTAGCGATCAACAGACGGGCATCGTGGTATCAGACGCCGGTGGAGCCGAAGCCGCCGGCGCCCCGCGTGGTTTCGCTGACATCCGTCGTTTCGACGATTAGAACCTGCGTGACCGGCGCGATCACCATTTGCGCGATGCGCATGCCGCGCGTCACGACGAAATCCTCGTTGCCGTGGTTGATCAGCAGAACCTTCACTTCGCCGCGGTAGTCGCTGTCGATGGTTCCCGGCGTATTCAGGCAGGTGACGCCGTTCTTGAACGCCAGGCCGGAGCGCGGCCGGATCTGCGCCTCGTAGCCATCAGGCACCGCAAATACGAAGCCCGTCGGCACCAGCGCGCGCATGCCCGGCGACAGCACCAGCGGCTCGCCGTCGTCGATCGCAGCCCTCAGGTCCATGCCGGCGGCACCGGATGTTTCGTAGGACGGCAGATCGAGGCCGAGGCCGTTGGCAAGGCGAACGAGGGATAAGCTCGGGCGGTTGTCTGTGCGAATATTCATGCCCTCATTAGCAATTTGGCGATGGTTCGGGTCAATCCGATTTGCAAGTTATCCACGGAGTCGCTAGATACGCGGCAATTCACAGGATCCGACATCATGGCCGAAAGTCTCGCCGAGGCGGTCTCCCGCCGCCGCACATTTGCTATTATCTCCCACCCGGACGCCGGCAAGACGACGCTGACCGAAAAGCTGCTGCTGTTCGGCGGCGCCATCCAGCTGGCCGGCGAGGTCAAGGCGAAGAAGGATCGCATCCAGACGCGCTCCGACTGGATGAAGATCGAGCGCGAACGCGGGATCTCGGTCGTCACCTCGGTGATGACCTTCGAATATGACGATGTCGTCTTCAACCTGCTGGACACGCCGGGCCACGAAGACTTCGCCGACGACACCTATCGCACGCTGACCGCCGTCGATGCCGCCGTCATGGTCATCGATGCTGCCAAGGGTATCGAGCCCAGAACCCTGAAGCTGTTCGAGGTCTGCCGTCTTCGCGACATCCCGATCATAACGTTCGTCAACAAGATGGACCGCGAAAGCCGCGATATCTTCGAAATTCTCGACGAGATCGAGGTCAAGCTGGCGCTCGATACCGCCCCGATCACCTGGCCCATCGGCCGCGCCAAGAGCTTTTGCGGTTCCTATCACCTTGCCAAGAACGAGGTTCGCGGCAACGACAAAGAGGCCGACACCACGCCCGTAAACGGCCCGCAGGCAGTGGCCGAGCGGCTGCCGGAAAACGAGCGTCAGGCATTGATCGACGAACTGGATCTCGCGCGTGATGCCTGTCGGCCGTTCGAGCGCGAGGCCTTTCTCGAAGGTCATCTGACACCGGTATTCTTCGGCTCGGCGCTGCGCAATTACGGTGTGCGAGACCTGATCAATGCCTTGGCCGAGATGGCGCCGCCGCCGCGCGACCAGGTTGCCGATATCAAGACGGTGCATGCCACCGATCCGAAGATGACCGCCTTCGTCTTCAAGATCCAGGCGAACATGGACCCGAACCATCGCGACCGTATTGCCTTCGTGCGCGTCTGCTCGGGTACGCTTGCGCGTGGCATGAAGGCGCGCCTGTCGCGCACCGGAAAGCAGATGAGCCTGTCCGCGCCGCAGTTCTTCTTCGCCTCGCAGCGCCACATCGCCGACACCGCCTTTGCCGGCGATGTCGTCGGCATTCCGAACCACGGCACCCTGCGCATTGGCGATACGCTGACAGAAGGCGAGGATCTGGTGTTCCAGGGTGTGCCGAATTTCGCCCCGGAAATCCTGCGACGCGTCCGTCTTGAGGATGCGATGAAGGCCAAGAAGCTGAAGGAAGCGCTGCAGCAGATGGCCGAAGAAGGCGTTGTGCAGCTGTTTTCCCCGGAAGATGGTTCGCCGGCTATCGTCGGCGTCGTCGGCGCGCTGCAGCTCGACGTCCTGAAGGAGCGCCTGCAGGGGGAATATGGCCTGCCGGTCTCCTTCGAAATGTCGCGCTTTTCCGTATGCCGCTGGGTGTCTGCCGATGCACCCGCCGACATGGACAAGTTCGTCACTGCCAAGCGTGGCGACATTGCCCGCGATCTCGACGGCGACCCTGTCTTCCTCGCGCAGGACGGTTTCTCGCTGCGATACGAATCCGAACGCTATCCGGCCATCAAGATGGTCGCCATCAAGGAATATCACGCCATCAAGGCGGCGTGATTTTTCGATCGCCAGAGCGTCGGGCTGGTTCCTGTGATGCGCAGGAATTCGCGGTTGAAGTTCGATTTGCTGAGAAATCCGGCATCGAACATGATGGATGTCACCGGCGCGTCGGTTTCTGACAGCAACCGGCACGCCTCGGCAATGCGGAAGTTGTTGACATATTGCGACACGCTGACGCCGTGCACCCGGTTGATCGCTATCGAGACGCTGCGGGCAGGGCAATTCAGCTTCCGCGCCAGCCGCCCGAGATTGAGTTCCGTATCCCTGTAGAGCGCCTTCGTCCGCATCAGGGCGTCGACAGCGGCAGCGGTTGCCGCAACGTCTTCCGGCGCTGACCCGGCTATGGCGGCCGTCGGTTCGGTTTCGCCGCGGTCGTGCACTGTGGCGCCGGAGCTTGCAACCGATGCTGCGGCGCCGAGCGCCAGCAATGCAAGCACATTTCCCACCGCCACCACTTCGCCGGCATGGCTGCCATCGCTCCAGGAGAAATCAAGGCTGATGGCGATGTCGGCAACCGCGGACATGAGCACGGCTGCTGCGGTGAGCTGCAGGGAGCGATAGGACCTGAGCGCGCCGTCTAGGCGGGAGGAGACGAGACCGTCCGGCCCCGTCAGGCACAGCCATGTCAGCGCAGCGCCATAGCCGAGAAAAACGAGGATAATGACGAGGCCCACCGGCTCCGGCCATACGATCCGCAGCAGGACAACTGTGGCTGTCGGCAGGCAATGTCGCCACGTCGTCCATGTTCGAAAGATCGATCCTTCGCTCGCCAGATCGTAGAAACTCAAGAAAGCCAGGGTCGCGATCACGGTGGCCAGCACGGCCTGGAACGGCAGCACCGCGGAAATCCCGTATCCCCAGCGCAGGCCGATCAGCACCGATTGCATTGCGTAGGCTCCGATCAGCAATGCAAACAGGGGCTGGTCGCGCAGGCCGTCGTCGCTCCGCCTATGCATCTGCAGCAGCAGTGTGAGGAGAAAGAGCGTCTCGACAAAGGGCAACGGGATAAAAATCATGGTGCGTTGTTCTGGCTGCTGAAACTGGATCAAAACGTCAGAATGCCCCGGATGGCGATCGAGGTCGACCCGCATCGCGTTCGAGGTCGCGACGGACAGTGATTTTCGCGAATTTGCGCTCGGCCCGCTGATGGGACCGGGAGCACATCATGAAGCGACTTCTTTTGACAGTCATTGTCCTTTTCGCAGCAGCGACCGGCTGCAATGCGACACAGCCGCGGGGCTTGCCGCTGGATATTTCCGGTATCACGGCCGTGGCCATTGGCGGCGAGGCCAGTTCCATCGACATCACCACCGCGCCGGATCGACCCTATCAGGCAACTCTCATGCGCCATCGCTCGGGCTGGTTTGCGCGATGGAATTCGATCTGGTCCTACGATGACTGCAGTTCTTCCAGCCGAATGTGGATCGAGGGCACGCTGCTGCACATCGATGTCGGCGTATCTACCTGGTTCGGCGTTTCCGATTGCAGCTACGACATCAATCTGAATGTCAAAAAGGATACGGCGGTCGCGATCCATCAGCAGGCTTTGAGCGCCCGACTTGCCGGGCAGTTCTCGGCCGTGATGATAGAATCGAAGGCCGCAGACGTCGCCCTCTCCGGCCATGCGGAAACGATTTCCGTCAACAGCGATGCTTTACGTCTAGGGATCGTCCTTCATTCGCCCGGCAGGGCGGAAGCTGTTACCGTCAATGCCCGCATGCTAGAGGCCGATCTCGACTTCTCAGCGGCACAGCAGCTTGCCTACGCCGTAACGGCAAAGGCATCCTTCGTCGACACGTCAAGACTATCCACGCCGGGAGCGCCGGTCTCGCTGACGATTGCCGGCGAGTTGGTGCACGCGACGATCCGATGAATGCAAGCCTCTGCCCGGCGGCCGGCCCACTCGCGCTGCCGAGCTCAGGCGGCTTCGTCTTGCTCGGTAAGATCCTTCAGGAAATCGTCGCACCAGCGCACGACGTCGTGCTCGAGCAGATGCGTCATCATGCCTTGCCAGCGCTGGCGACGCTCCTCGAGCGGCATCTCCAGGGCCCTCGCTATGGCATTGGCTGTCGCCTCGACGTCGTAGGGGTTGACGATGATTGCACCATAGAGTTCCCGCGCGGCGCCGGCGAAGCGGGACAACACCAGCACGCCGGGATTTTCAGGATCCTGCGCGGCAACATATTCCTTCGCAACGAGGTTCATCCCGTCGCGCAGCGGCGTGACGAGGCCGATCTTTGCAAGCCGATAGAGGCCGGCTAGCACTGTGCGCGGGATCGAACGGTTGATGTAGCGGATCGGCACCCAGTCCACCGTGCTGATGGCACCGTTTACGCGGCCGGCCTGCTCGGCGACCATGCGCTGCATCTGCTCGTATTCAGGCACTTCCGAGCGCGATTTCGGGGTGATCTGCAGATAGGTGACCTTGCCCTGATGAGCGGCGTCGGCGGTGATGAAACGTTCGAATGCGTCGATACGCTGGGTAATGCCCTTCGAGTAATCCAGCCGGTCAACGCCGATGATCAGATCGCGGCCTTCGACGCTTTGTCGCGCCTTGCGGACCATGACGTTGGTGGCCGCCTTGGTCGCGAATTCGGCAAAGGCTGCAGTCTCAATGCCAATCGAGTAATACCCGCCCTTGAATGTCCGTCCGTGCGCGCTGAACAGGCCTTTGCCGAGTTCGTCGCCAATGCCTTCCCGACGCAGGCAGCCGGCGAAGTTCTCGAGGTCATGGTCGGTCTGGAAGCCGACAAGATCGTAGTGAGAGAGCCCGCGCATGATTTCCTCATGCACCGGCATGGTGAAAATCACATCGGCCGGCGGCCATGGGATGTGCAGGAAGAAGCCGATCTTGTTCTTGAACCCCATCTGGCGCAGCTCTGCAGCCAGCGGGATGAGATGGTAATCGTGGACCCAGATGATGTCGTCCGGCTGGATCAGCGGCGCCAGCCGATGCGCAAAGAAGCGGTTGACGCGGAAATACCCGGCCATCTCCTTGCGTCCGTATTCGGCCAGATCGAGCCGATAATGGCAGATCGGCCAAAGAACACGATTGGCAAAGCCGTGATAATATTCCTCGACGTCGGTATCAGTCAGATCTGTGAGCGCGTAGGTGATTTTGCCCTGCTCGTTCATGGTCAGAGGGCCTGGCTCGGCATCGCCGCTGGAATTGCCGGACCAGCCCATCCAGACGCCACCCTGTGCTTCGAGCGCAATCTTCAGGGCAACCGCGAGGCCGCCTGCCGGTGCGGCGCCGCCCTTTTCGGGCACGGGAACACGGTTGGAGACAATGATAAGACGGCCCATGGGAAAATCCCTTCAGAAGTTCGGTCGGGTATTATGTGGTCAGGACGCAAGCTGTGCCAGAATCTGGCGAAGAATGGCCGGAGAGGCGACGCGGTTGCGTGCCTGGGTCTCGACGCTGTCGAGGCCGATGAACAGCGATTGCCCGCCGATGCGATTGACGGTGCGAAACATTGCCTCGTCGGTAAAATCGTCGCCGGCCGCAAAGGCGCGCCTTCCCTTGAAAGGCGCCTCGCTCAGGAACGCGGTGACTGCATCGCCCTTGCCGGCGCGCGCCGGGCGGATTTCAACGACCATCTTGCCGCGCTGCAGCGACCACTCAGGCCCGGCTTCCCGGAAGTAGCGCTCCATCATGGCTTCAACCAGATGCTGGCATTCCGGGGCAAGCCGGTAGTGTGCAGCCACTGCAGCACCCTTGTCCTCGACGAGGACGCCGGGCCACTGGCTTGCCTCTTCGGTCATGCAGCGCTTCATTTCGGTAAAGGCCGGGGTGACGGTGACCCGCTGGACATTGCCGGCAGCGTCGCGCCGCTCCGCTCCGTGGAGGCCGGCAACGGGGAACTGGAATGGATAGAATAGCGGATCGACGAACGATAGCGATCTGCCGGTTACCAGTGCCAGCGCGCCGCCAAGTTTTTTCGACAGCGCATCGAGATCGTAGGGAAGGGAGGAGGGGACGGTGATCGAACTCGGCGTTTCCGCCAGATCGACAAGCGTGCCGTCGATATCGAGAAAAAGCGCCCATTCGGAGGGATGGGCTGCCAAAGCCGAAAGGGCTGTGCTTTCCATCACCGCCGCAACGGTCGCTTCGGTTGCGGGTTGTATTTGCTCAGACATGGCTACCTATTTATGGCGCGTTCGCCTCAAGGCAAGGCCGAATTGTGGTGAACGACCATTCTTTTGTTGCGCTGCAGCATCGTGTTGATGGCTCGTACAGCATAGCACTTAACCGCCGGAGCGCCACAGTGTCCATCGATGAGCGCGCGCTCCGGGATCTGAAAGGTGACTATCACGTAGCCAGCGGCACGCTCTTCGATCGCACATATTTCGACCTGCCGGCACCCCAGCCGTTGACGGCCGCGATGAGCCCGATAGCCACGAACAGGATAGCGCAGGGGCCGAAACTTCCGGTCCAGCTCCGGATCAGGCCGACGATCAGAGGCCCGATAGCGGCGAGCAGATAGCCGACGCATTGCGCCATGCCGGAGAGATGGGCGGCGATGTGGGCATCCGGCGATCGAAGAACGATAACCGTCATGGCAACCGCAATCAATCCGCCCTGACCGATACCCTGCAGCACAGCCCAGAGCCAGACGGTCGACAGCGGCGCGAACAAGAGCCCGAGCAATCCGCCGACCGCAAAAAGGCAAAGTGCAACGTTGATGATCCGCTGGTCTTTGCCGCGTACAGCCAGATGCGGCATGAAAAGGCATGAGGCAGCCTGCACCATGACCGATGCCGAAACGATACCCCCGGCAGTGATGCCGTCCAGGCCCCGTTCCCGCAGGATGGGGGCCAGCCAGCCGAATACGCTGTAGGCCAGCGCCGACTGCAGACCCATGAACAACGTCACCTGCCACGCCAGCGGATCGCGCCAGAGCCCCTCGACGCGAAACGCCGTCTTGCGCGCTCGGCTCTTCGTCGACATCGCCTGCGGCAACCACAGCAAAGCGGTCGCCAGTGCGGGCACGGCCCAGACGGCAAGAGCAGCGCCTGTGGATCCGCCGAAAAGGCGTTCGGCCGGTAGGCTGAGGCCTGCGCCACAGGCTGCACTGGCGCAGAGCGCCATGGTATAGAGGCCCGTCATCAGCGCCGCCTTGTCCGCGAAGTCGCGCTTGACAAGGCCCGGCAGGAGAACGTTGCCAACGGCGATGCAGGCACCAGCCAGCCCCGTGCCGATAAACATGAGCGGGATCGAGCCCAGTCCGCGCAGGGCAATGCCGAGCGTCAGCAGGAAAAGGATAGCGAGCAGCGCCCGTTCGGCGCCCATGCGTTGCGCCAGTCTCGGCGCCAGCGGCGAAAACAGGCCGAGGCAGAGGACCGGCACGGTGGTCAGCAGGCTGGCGCCTGTTGCCGACAGGTCGAATGTACTGCGGATCTCCGGCAGCAGCGCCGATGCGCTCGAAAACAGTCCGCGCAGATTGAAGGCGATCAGTACCAGGCTGATGCCAAGCAGCAGACGCGAGCCCTTGGCGCTTGCGATCGGCTGCGGAGCATCGTCGATTTCGGCGTCAACCAGCATTGCAGTTTCGGCGGCCAGCGTGTCACGCGAGAGGGACACGGTCACGAGAACAGGCTCCGATCGAGAGCGGCAATCACGGGTGCCATGAAACTCCGCACCGATGCATCGGCCTTGTCGGGGTCGCCGGTCTCGATGGCGTCGACAATCGCTGCATGGGCCAGATGATCGGGTTCCGGCACGTCGTCGCCTATGCTGGCCTCGATGGTCTGCTGGATCGAGGCCGAGAAGAAGGCATAGATGTCGATCATCGCATCATTGCCGGAGGCGGCGATGACAGCCTGGTGAAAGGCGAGGTCACGGGCGATAAATCCGGTATCGCCCCTTCCCTGATGGGTGCCGCGCAAAGCCAGCAACTCGCGCAGGTTGGCAATGACTGCCGGCGTATGCCGGAGTGCTGCCAGCCGCGCACCTTCGACATCCAGCGCGCATCGCGCCTCGAACCGGTCGCGCAGGCTCGCGCGCCGCGCCATGTCGAGAATATCGGTCCTGTCGATGGCCGAGCGCAGGTAAGTGCCGGATCCCTGCCGCGTTTCGAGGTATCCCTGCGAGACGAGAACGCGCACCGCCTCGCGGATCGTGCCCCGGCTGACCGACAGCATCGCCGAAAGCGCGGTCTCGTTTGGCAGCTTTTCGCCCACAGACCAACGATTGGCGCGGATTTCACCGCGTATGATGTTGGCCGCGGTCTCGGCGAGGTTGCTTCGGGGGAGAGGTTGCATGATCGCACCAGTCATAAAGTCATCGGATGACTTTATGACTAATATGCGTACGGCCGGCCGTCAAGCCATGTATGTCGTTTCAGTGAGCGGCCTTGATAAACGTGCCGTTTTGCAGTTCCTTCATCGCCTGCATGATTTCCTCACGGCTATTCATGACGATCGGCCCATGCCAGGCGACGGGTTCCTGTATCGGTTTGCCGGAAACCAGAAGGAAGCGGATGCCCTCGTCACCTGCCTGCACGGTAACTTCATCGCCGCTGTCGAACACCACCAGCGTTCTATTGCCGGACATGTCGCGAATGTTCAGTTCTTCGCCGTCGACTTCCTTTTCAATGCGGATGCCAAACGGCCTGGAGGCATCCCTGAAGGTGCCGGAACCGGCAAAAATATAGGCAAATGCGTTGCGATAGGTGTCCACCGGCAGCCGTTTCCTGACGCCGGGTGGGACCGAGACATCAAGATAGATCGGCTCGGCTGCAACGCCATCGACCGGTCCGGCCTTGCCCCAGAAGTTTCCGCAGATGATCCGGACAGCCGTGCCGTCATTGTCGATCACGAGGGGAATGTCCGTCGATTTGACGTCCTGATAACGCGGCGCGGTCATTTTCAACGCCGACGGCAGGTTCGCCCAGAGCTGGAAACCGTGCATGCGCCCGGCAAAGTCGCCCTTCGGCATTTCCTGATGCATGATGCCGCTGCCAGCCGTCATCCACTGGATGTCGCCGGCATTGAGGTCGCCGCGATTTCCGAGGCTGTCACCGTGCTCCACCGTGCCCGCCAGCACGTAGGTGATCGTCTCGATGCCGCGATGCGGATGCCAGGGAAAGCCCCTGATGTAATCGCTCGGCACATCGTTGCGGAAGTCGTCCATCATCAGGAAGGGGTCGGTGAGCGAAGGATCTCCGAAGCCGAAGACGCGATGCAGCTTGACGCCCGCGCCCTCCATGGTCGGCGTGGCCACGCTTTCATATTTGACGGGACGGATGGACATCGCAGGCTCCTCATTTGGTTGACCATGCTGTCATACAACCAACCCGCCAATGCAGCGAGCTTGGGTTCAAGAACGCACCGTTCACAAAAAGAAATTGCTGCGTTGCAAAATCGTGATCTGACTTGCGTCAAAAATATGTCATGCTCAACGGCAAGCTGCGGAATCATTAAGGTTTTGTTATCCATTCCGCTTAACAATCGTCCTTGATTTCGACATTCTTCCGCCGGAGTAAATACAGGCGAGAATCGGAGCAAAAGCATGTGTCGCTGGGCAGCCTACTGTGGAGACCCCCTCTATCTGGAGGAGCTCGTCTCGTCACCGGCCCACTCTCTGATCGAGCAATCGCACTGCGCCACCCGCGCCAAGACAGCGACAAATGGCGATGGTTTTGGCATAGCCTGGTATGGCGACAGGCCTGAACCCGGCCGATATCGCGACATTCTTCCAGCCTGGTCCGACTGCAATCTGAAGAGCATGGCGCGGCAGATCCGCTCTCCATTGTTTCTGGCCCATGTTCGCGCCTCCACCGGCGGCGGCACGCGGCGCGACAACTGTCATCCGTTCGTGTGGGATAACTGGTCCTTCATGCACAACGGCCAGATTAACGACTTCGAGCGTTTGCGCCGTCCGATGGAAGCCATGCTCGACGACGAGCTTTTCAATGCCCGCTCCGGTACGACGGATTCCGAGCTGATGTTTCTGCTGGCGTTGCAGTTCGGCCTTTGCCAGACACCGATATCGGCTATGGCCGATACGATCAGCTTCGTCGAAGGCCTCGCCGAGCACATCACCGGTACGGCTCTGGTGCGTTTCACCGCCGCCTTTTCCGATGGCAAGTCGCTCTATGCCATCCGCTATGCCACGGATCGCAAGGCGCCGACGCTCTATGCCGCTCCGCTCGGCGCCGGCAAGGGCTACTGCCTTGTGTCTGAACCGCTGAACGACGACATCGACAGCTGGGCCGAGATCCCGAACGGCAGCGCCGTGACGATCACGCCTGCCGGTGTCGATGTTGCCGTGTTCCACCCCGAAAGGCGTGAAGTCGCAAAATCGGTCGCGTTGGCTATTCCGGCCTGAACCGCTCGGCGATCAGTGCCGCCAGCTCTGCGGCCACTTCGTCCTTGCTCATCTCCGGCCACGCTTCCGTGCCCTCAGCGCTGATCAGCGTCACGCTGTTGCGATCGCCGCCCATGATGCCGGTACCCGGCGAAACATCGTTCGCCACGATCAGGTCGGCACCTTTGCGGGCAAGCTTGGCCTTGCCATTGGCCTGTATATCTTGCGTCTCTGCCGCAAAACCTATGACGAAAGTCGGGCGCATAGGATGATGGCCGATCGTCTTCAGGATGTCGGGATTTTCGACCAGCGACAGGCTCGGCAGCGGCTGGCCTGCGACCTTCTTGAGTTTCTGGCCAGAGGCAGTTTCAACGCGCCAGTCTGCTACCGCGGCGACCATGACGGCGATATCGGCCGGCAATGTCTTTACCACAGCCGCAAGCATGTCCTCTGCGCGCTCGACATGGATCGTCTGCACGCCCAATGGATCGGGGATCGACACCGGGCCGGATACCAGAGTCACGTGGGCGCCGAGATCAGCCAGAGCTGCGGCGATGGCATGGCCTTGGCGGCCTGACGAGCGGTTGGCAATATAGCGGACCGGATCGATGGGCTCGTGTGTCGGGCCTGATGTGACGATTGCGGTGCGGCCTGCAAGCGGCAATGGTCGGTCTTGGAGCAATGCTTCGAGGGCGGCGACGATCTGCAGCGGTTCCGCCATGCGTCCGGTGCCGGCCTCGCGGCTTTCGGCCATTTCTCCCTCCATCGGTCCGATAAAGCGGATTCCGTCGCCCTGGAGGGTGGCCACATTGCGCGTCGTTGCTGCGTGCGACCACATCTTCGGGTTCATGGCCGGCGCCACGAGCACAGGCTTGTCTGTTGCCAGCAGGATGGTGGAGGCAAGGTCGTCGGCAAGGCCGTTCGCCATCTTGGCCATAAGGTCGGCGGTGGCCGGCGCCACGAGCACTAGGTCGCATTCGCGCGCCAGGCGTATGTGGCCGACATCCTGTTCGTCCTCACGGGAAAACAGGTCGGTGTAGACGTGGTCTGCGGCGAGCGCTCCGACAGCAAGCGGCGTGATGAACTGCTGCGCTCCCGCCGTCATCACCGGGCGCACGGACGCGCCGCGTTCACGCAAGCGACGGATAAGGTCGAGGCTTTTATAGGCCGCGATACCACCGGAAATGATGAGAAGGATGCGTTTGCCCGAAAGAACCATCGCCTGAACCTGTCGCCTGGGTTGTTCAGAACACCTAGGGCTTCGACAGGCAACATGCAATCTCCGCCACGGACGGGGAAGAGACTGGTAGCGTCAAAGCCCCCGGGGTCGTATCAGCAGAAACCGTTCAGCTTCAGGATCTTGTGGGCCTCGATCGCGGCCTGAAGGTATGTCTCGGAGCCGCGGTCGCCTTCGTTGGCGTCCGGGTGGTGAAGCTTCAGTTGTTCCTTGTACTTCGCCTTGATCTCTGCAGCCGTTGCCGTCTGCGGCAGGCCGAGCGTCTCGAATGCCTTGGCCTCGAGCGTCTTCAGCTTGCGACCGCGCACCTGCGGCTCGTATCGGTCGGCACTGTTGCGCTTGGCTGCGGGGCGTTTGAACTTATAGGCCTGTGCCGCGCCCGATTTCACCTCGGACTGCGCCGGCGCGTCCTGCGCACCCTTGTTGACGCCCATGCTCCATGTCGGCCGCCCGCCGGTCGCGGCTTCCCGCTGATACCGGGCTATCTCCGCGTCGGAGAGGCCGGACATGAAGTTGTAGCCCTTGTTGTATTCCTTGACGTGCTCGAGACAGAACAGAAAGAATTCTCCTTCTGCCTCGCGGCCGACCGGTGCGCGATGCGTGCCCTTTTTGTCGCAACCGTCCCAATGGCATTTCGGCCCGGAATCGTCCGGTTGCGAGGCAGGCCGCTTGCGTTTTGTCCGGATGCTGTCGAATATTTTTGAATCAAGTCCCATGCCTCCTTATGCAGGCAAGAGCCGTTTCCGGCAAGAACCGCAGAAAAAAATCGTCTGAAATCCGGAGATCAATTCTTATCGGTCAGACGTTGCCGCCTCCGATCGGCGTGGCTGCCAGATGACGTCGAGGGTTCGCTCAGGCCAAGGGCTGGCAGAATACGGCTCGTCTACAGAGCCGGCAGCAGGCTCATCAGATTGTCGGTCACGGGCGATCGCTGGCTCTTCAGCATCGCCAGGCCCAGTCGTGCCACGAGAGGCGGGCCGTCGATTTCGCGGTAGACGACGCCGTCGAGCTTGATCTGGGCGATAGAGGCTGGAACGATCGAGACGCCGAGATCGGCCGCCACCAGGTTGACCACCGACGGGATTTGCGGTGCCTCCTGGCTTACCACGAGTTCGAACCCCGCTTCGCGGCAGGCGGCGGCGATGTCGTCGTAAAGGCTGAGGCCCGCGACGCGCGGAAAGAGAATGAACTGTTCCTCGGCAAGCGCCGAGAGCGGCAGGCGCGGGGCGGCGGCCAGTCGATGCCCAGTCGGCAGTGCGATGACCATGCTCTCGACGGCAAGCATCCGGAGACGCACTTCGCGCGGATTTTCGAGGCCGGGCCGGATGAACGCGGCATCGATCTCGCCGCGCATCAGCCGCTCCATCAACCCCTTGCTGTTCATCTCTGTCAGCGACAGGCGCACCTCTGGCCAGCGTTTGCGAAACTGGCGTATTGCGCCACTGACATGGGTATTGAAGGCGGAGGACGCGGTGAAGCCCAGCGACAGGCGCCCGGTTTCCCCTCGGTTTGCGCGCTGAGCCGAGAGCTTTGCCCTCTCAGCCGCATCGATCGCCGCCTGCGCCTCCGGCAGGAAGGCCTCTCCGGCAGCGGTCAATTCTGCACCGTGCGGCACACGGTGAAACAACTGCACGCCGATTTCGGTTTCCAGATCGCGGATCTGCTGGCTGAGCGGTGGCTGGCCGATGCCGAGTTTCCCAGCTGCACGTGTGAAGTTGCCTTCATCCGCCAATGCCAGAAAATAGCGCAGGTGACGCAACTCCATCGCTATCTCCAAAACAGATTGAAAACGTCTCTTTCATATATTGGACACATGAAGGCGGTTTGACTAGATCAGGGACAAGAAAAGGTTGGTGCTCATGTCCCTTGTCACTCCCCTAAAACCTCTCGCTGCCACACGCCCCGCACTGAAGATCGTTGCAACTTCAGAGGCGCCGCAGTTTCTCGTTCGCGGTACGCCCGAATACAAGCGCGCCAGCCTTGCGCTTTTCCTGTCGGGGTTCTCGACCTTCTCGCTGCTCTATTGCGTGCAGCCGCTGATGCCGGTTTTCGCCAACGACTTCGGAGTCACTCCTGCTGCAAGCTCTCTGTCGCTGTCGCTGTCGACAGGCTTTCTCGCCTTCGCCATCTTCATCGCCGCAGCGGTCTCCGAAGGTGTCGGCCGCCGCAGCCTGATGTTTGCCTCGCTGCTCGGTGCAGCGCTCTGCACACTCGGCTGTGCGATCGCGCCCAATTGGCAGACCCTGCTGGTCATCCGTGCCCTGGAAGGTTTTTTGTTGGGCGGTGTTCCGGCCGTCGCCATGGCATACCTGGCGGAAGAGATCGATCCGCGCGGTCTTGGCGCTTCCATGGGCCTCTACATTGCCGGCAATGCGTTTGGCGGCATGGCAGGCCGCGTGATGACGGGCATGATTGCCGAAAATTTCTCCTGGCGCCCGGCACTGGCAACGGTCGGCATGCTGGGCCTTGCTGCTGCGGTCGGATTTCTCCTGCTGTTACCGGCCTCGCGTAATTTTACGCCCCGTAAGGGCTTCAATGCGGCATTCCATGTGAGCGCCTGGCTCGGCCATCTCCGCAACCCGGCGCTTCCCTGCCTGTTTGCCATCGGCTTCCTAATCATGGGATCCTTCGTCACGGTCTACAACTACGCCGGCTTCCGCCTCGTCGCCGCTCCATTCAATCTCAACCAGACGGAGCTTGGCCTGATCTTCACGGCCTACTTGTTCGGGATAGCCGCCTCCTGGGCAGCTGGATTGCTGGGCGACCGCTTCGGGCACTTCCGCGTCATGCCGGTCGGCATCCTGATTGCCGCAATCGGTGGCCTCGTGACGTTGTCGTCATCGCTACCGTTGATCATCGTCGGCATCGTACTGGTCACCATCGGCTTCTTCGGAGCCCATTCGGTGGCAAGTGCCCTGGTCGGACGGCTGGCACGCGACACCAAGGGCCACGCCTCGTCGCTCTACTTGCTATCCTACTACCTCGGCTCGAGCATTGCCGGTTCGCTTGGCGGTTATTTCTGGCTTGCAGACGGCTGGTCGGGCGTCATCAGTTTCAATCTGCTGCTGCTTGTCGCCTGCATGACGGCGGCGCTAGCGGCGGCGAGAGTTGCCCGCCGCTAGTCCGATACATATTGCAGATAGAACATCAAAACGGCCGGCTGGCCCGGGCAATGGCGGCCTTGCGCGCTGTGGAGTTGCGAAGGCCGCTCCACAGATACCAGGCCACTGCCACCAGTATCAGGCTGGCGCCCGCAATCGTCGAATTGCCTGGCCATTCCGAAAAGGCAAGCCATACCCAGAGCGGGCCGAGAACGACGTCCATCAATCCGATCAAACCGGCTTCGCCCGACGGAATATAACGGCCGCCGGTCATGTAAAGCAGGTAGGCGATCCCTGAGGTCGTCGATCCAAACAGGGCGAGGATCGCCAGATCCGACGGGCTCGGTAATGCATGCGACATCAGCGGCAGGCAGAGCAGCACGCAGAGGCCGGAGCCTAGGGCGTTGACCGGTGCCATCCGCAACGAGGGGTGCTTGCGCGCCATGACCAGGAGGATGCTGAAGGTGACCGTCATCAGCAGGGCGAGTGCGTTGCCTGCGAGATCTGTCAGTCGCGCCGCAAAGCCCGCGACCACGAGGACGCCGAGAAAAGCGACGCAACTGGCACTCAGAACGCGCCTCTCCACCCTTTCGCCGATCAGCAGATAGGCAAGCCCTGCTGCGATGAATGGCACCGTGGCGTAGATCGACAGGACATTGGCAACGGTCGTCAATTTCAGCGATGCCATGTAACCGAACATCGACAGCGCCGAAAATAGCCCGAGCAGCGCGTACATTCCATAAGGCGTGGTTGCGGTCGGTGGCGCGGCGCGCCGTCCGAACAAGGAAATGATGAGCAGCGTCAGCCCGCCAAAGACCGAACGCCAGCCCAGCGTTGTCCAGACATCCAGATCGAGCATGCGGACAAATAGCCCGGCGCTGCTCCACATCACCGTCGCGACGGTGACGAGCACGAGTCCATAGGTACGGGGTTTCATTGATTCTCCGCATGTTTGGAGCTTAATGATCTGAAAAATATGTAGAAATATATCGTGTCTGTACCGGCCGCGCGCATGGGTCAACCACCTTGCAGATAGCCTAGCAGATGTCGGCCCGAACGCAGGATATTGCTGGCGACAATCGATTTCGCAATTGGGACCGTTGCGACATGATGGCGTCGCTCATAAACAGGGCGGGAGCCGACGCACCAGGCAGGTCGGCGGCAGGAGCATGTCTTGAGACATCTGTATCTGATCGGGATCGGCACCGGTAATCCGGAGCATATGACCGTTCAGGGCATCAACGCCCTGAACGCCGCAGACGTCGTGTTCATAGCCGAAAAAGGAGACGCCAAGAGCGGGCTCGCCGATGCTCGCCGTGAAATCTGTGCCCGCTACCTGACACGTCCGGAAACTCCCGTGATTGCCTACGATGTGCCCGTGCGCCAGACGAAAGACCGATCCTACGGCGAGGGCGTCGATGCGTGGCATGCCGACATCGCCCTGGTCTATGAGAAAATGCTGTCGGAGGCGACGGCAGAGGATGGCCGTGCCGCGCTTCTCGTCTGGGGAGACCCGGGCCTTTATGACAGTACCATCCGCATCCTGCAGCGCGTGATGGCCCGGGGCAATGTCGCCCTCGACTACAGCGTCGTTCCCGGCATTACGAGCATTCAGGCCTTGACGGCCAGCCACCGTATCCCCCTCAATCTGGTCGGCAAGCCGGTCGAGATCACCACCGGGCGACGACTGGCAGCGCGCTTTCCTGAACTGGAAGGCACAGCGGTCGTCATGCTTGACGGCGAGCAGGCCTTTGCCAGGCTCGACGACCCCGATGCCTATATCTATTGGGGTGCCTATCTCGGGAGCAAGGACGAGATCGTCCTTTCCGGTCGTCTTCACGAAGTGGCGCAGACGATTGTCGAGACCCGCGCTGCCGCCCGTGCCCGGCACGGCTGGATCATGGATATCTACCTGCTCCGCAAGGGGCAGGATTTCGACGACTGAGCAGGCCCGGCCGTGCCTGCCAAATTGTTTGCCTCAAGGACGGGATGATGTAAGGAGACAACAGGAAAGGGTGTGGATATGGCGATAGATGGGCAAACGATGGCCGAACCGGGTCTCGCTGTGCCGCGCGTCGGTCTTGGCCATGACGTGTCGTTGCCGTCCCGCCTCGTCCGCGGTGCCTGCCCCTCGCTGGCCACCCCCATGCAGACCGGCGACGGCCTGCTCGTCCGGCTCCGGCCGTCGACTGCGGGCCTGACTGTCTCCCAGTTTCGCCTTGTCGCCAGCGCCGCCGCAAGACATGGAAACGGCCTGATCGAGGTGACCGCCCGTGGAAACCTGCAATTGCGTGGCCTCGCCTGGGAGACGGTGCCGCGCCTCGAAGCCGACATAGCCGGTGCCGGCATCGTGCCCGTTACCGGCCTGACGATCGAAACGCCACCGCTGTCCGGCCTCGATCCCGATGAAATCGCCGATGCGCGCAGCATGGCCGCACGCCTCGGCGAGGCCCTCGCGAGTCTTCCTGCGCAACTGGTGCTCGCCCCAAAATTGTCGATCATCGTCGATGGCGGCGGCCAATTGGTTCTCGATCATGTCACCGCCGATATCCGCCTCTCGGCAATACCGAGCGCCGATGCAAGGCCGCTATGGCAGGTGGCCGTGGGGGGCACGCGTACCGAGGCTCTCCCCGCGTTGCTCGGTCCCGACGAGCAGGCCCTGTCGGCGGTCCTCGATCTGCTGAAGAGCCTGGATGCACGTGGCCCCCGCGCGCGCGGCCGTGACTTGGCCGAGAGCTATCGTGGCGAAAACGAGACGCTCGCCAATGCCCCTTTGGATATCCAATCTTCAAAGTCCTGTGTCGGCATCCATCCGCTGGGTCCGACGTCGGTCGCACTTGGCCTGCAGCTGGCTTTCGGTCAGATTCACGCCGTCGAGTTGACTGCTTTTCTTGATATCGCCGAGGCGAAGGGCATTGCCGAAATCCGGACGGCACCCGACCACGCGCTTCTGCTCTTGGGCGCGTCGGCCGATATCATGGCCGAGATACAAGCACAGGCTGCGGACTTCGGTTTCTGGACCGACGCCAGTACTCCGGCCAGCGCCGTTGCCACCTGCGCCGGCGCCGGCGGGTGTGCTTCAGGCACATACCGTACCAAACATCTGGCGGCCAAGGTGGTCGGCTGGGTCCCCGAATTGCTGGATGGCTCTGTCGTGCTTCACCTTTCAGGCTGTCCAAAAGGCTGCGCCCACCCCGCCGCGAGTGCCCTTGCGGTCGTCGGCATGCCTTCCGGTTTTGGCATCGGCGTCAATGAGAAAGCCTCGGGCCCCCCAGCCGTTTCCGTTGACGAATACGGACTGCAAACCGCCCTGGAGAGTCTGGCACGAATGGTCGCAGCTACGAAAGCGGCTGGCGAATCGGTCGGGGACTGCCTTACACGGCTTGGCAGCGACGCGACCGTCGCCGCGTTGAGACAGGAATAGGCATGGTTGACTACGATTATATCCATCAGGGCGACGCGATCTACGAAAAGTCCTTCGCGATTATCCGCAGCGAGGCAGACCTGTCGCGCTTTTCGGATGACGAAGCCGATGTCGCCGTTCGGATGATCCATGCCTGTGGCCTCGTCGAAGCGGCCGCTCATTTCCAGTTTTCTCCCGATTTCGTCACCTCGGCCCGTGCGGCGCTTGCTGCCGGCGCGCCGATCTTCTGCGACGCCGAGATGGTGGCGCAGGGCGTCACCCGCGCCCGGCTGCCCGCCAAGAACGATGTCATCTGCACGCTTCGCGATCCGCGCACGCCTGGCCTCGCGAAGGATAGCGGCAACACCCGTTCGGCTGCTGCCATGCATCTCTGGGGTGAACGCCTGGGCGGCTCCGTTGTGGCCATTGGCAACGCGCCGACGGCTCTTTTCCATTTGCTCGAAATGCTGCGCGACGGCGCCCCGAGACCGGCGGCGATTATCGGCATGCCGGTCGGCTTTGTCGGCGCTGCGGAATCGAAGGATGCTTTGGCGGAATATTCCTATGGCGTTCCCTATGGCATCGTCCGTGGTCGGCTTGGCGGCAGCGCCATGACTGCGGCAGCCGTCAACGCCCTGGCGCGAGGCGGCCTATGACCCTTGTTTCGACCGGTCGCCTGATCGGCGTCGGCACCGGTCCCGGCGATCCCGACCTTCTGACCGTCAAGGCCGTAAAGGCTCTTGAGCGGGCAGATGTCGTCGCCTATTTTGCCAAGGCCGGTCGCCATGGCAATGGACGCACGGTTGTCGATAACCTGCTGCGGGCGGACGTCACGATGCTGCCGCTTTACTATCCCGTCACCACCGAGATCGACCGACATCACGAGGATTACAAGCGGCAGATTACCGCATTCTACGATCTGTCGGCCGAGGCGGTCGCCGCACATCTCGACGCCGGACGCACCGTTGCCGTCCTCAGCGAAGGCGATCCGATGTTCTACGGCTCCTACATGCACCTGCATGTCAGGCTCGCGCACCTTTACCCGACCGAAGTCATCCCCGGCATCACGGCGATGTCCGGCTGCTGGTCGCTGGCCGGCATGCCCATCGTCCAAGGCGACGATGTGATGTCGGTGCTGCCTGGCACCATGGAGGAGGCAGAGCTGGCTCGCCGTCTGGTGGATACCGAGGCCGCGGTTATCATGAAGGTCGGCCGCAACCTGCCCAAGATCCGCCGTGCGCTTGCCGCCTCCGGTCGGCTTCACCATGCCGTCTATGTCGAGCGCGGTACGATGAGAAATCAGTCGGTGACGCAGATGATCGAGCGCGACGACAGCGAGGCGCCGTATTTTTCGCTGATCCTGGTGCCCGGCTGGGAACGCGGTTCATGACCGGCCGCCTCTATGTAATCGGCACGGGGCCGGGCAACCCGGGGCAGATGACGCCGGAGGCCATGGCAGCCGTCGAGGCCTCGACCGAGTTCTTCGGCTACGGCCCTTATCTTGACCGGCTCTCGCTGCGGCCGGACCAGTTGCGGATCGCCTCCGACAACCGCGAGGAAATCGATCGCGCCAGGGTATCGCTGGAGCGGGCTGCGGCAGGTTCGACAGTCTGTGTCGTCTCCGGCGGCGATCCCGGCGTATTCGCCATGGCCGCCGCCGTCTGCGAGGCGATCGACAATGGGCCGGAACACTGGCGCAATATCGACCTTGTGATCGTTCCAGGCATCACTGCGATGCTGGCGGTGGCGGCGCGTCTTGGAGCGCCCCTCGGGCATGATTTCTGTGCTATGTCGCTGTCCGACAACCTCAAGCCATGGGATCTGATCGAGCGGCGGCTTACGCTTGCAGCGCAGGCCGGTTTCGTCATCGCGCTCTACAATCCGATCAGCAAGGCACGTCCCTGGCAGCTGGGTCGCGCTTTCGAGATTTTGCGCCTGGCCCTGCCGCTGACGATACCCGTGATTTTCGGCCGTGCGGCTGGACGCCCTGACGAAAGGCTGTCCGTTGTCCCGCTGTCGGATGCCGATGCGTCGGTCGCAGACATGGCGACTTGCGTCATCATCGGATCGCCGGAAACGAAGATCGTTAGGCGGCCGGTCCTGCCTGACCTGGTTTACACGCCGCGTTTTGCTTCCACGGAGACAAAATGATCGATCCGGGCGAGCGCAGCCTCGAGCGAAAAGACCGATGCCACGTTGGTGGCCGCGCTGCGGGCAATCATCAGCACGGGAATGCCGAGCAGCCTTGCCGCCTCGATCTTGGCATAGGTGGCGCTTCCACCGCTGTTCTTGGCAATGACGCAATCGATCAGGTGCAGCTTCATGAGGCGCAGTTCGGCGTGAAGGTCAAACGGCCCGCGTTCCAGGATGCTGACGACATCCGGTGCGAGCAGAGGCGGATCGACGGGATCGACGCTGCGCACAAGATAGAAGTGCTGCGGGAAGAGATCAGCCCTATGCGCCTCCTGCCGGCCGACGGCCAGAAATACGCGGCGTGGTATGGGTCCGAGCGCGGAAAGGGCGGCCGTCACATCCGCTACCTCGTGCCAATGGTCGCCGGCAACCCGCTGCCAGGCCTCGCGGCTGAGGGCAAAGATCGGAGTGCCCGTTATCGTCGCGGCGGTAGCGGCGTTTGCGGATATCTGCGTGGCAAAGGGGTGGGTAGCATCGACCACGAGATCGATGGCCTCAGCCTTCAGAAACGCACACAGACCTTCGCTGCCGCCAAACCCGCCGGTGCGAACCGGAGCATTCTGGGGGAGGGGATCCTTCGTCCGTCCGGCCAGCGACAGCAGCACGTCGATGCCATCGCGTTTCGCCAGCGTCTCCGCCAGCAGCCGCGCCTCCGTCGTGCCACCCAGAATAAGGATGCGAGTCCTGCCCATGTCTGAGACGCTTTCTTCGTTGCCAACGCAATGGCTCACCCTTATCGGCCTCGGCGAGGACGGTCCAGCCGGCTTGACCGAGGAAACAAGGCAACGGATCGCCTCTGCACCGATCGTCTACGGTGGGGCCCGCCACCTGGAACTGGTGGCGCCACTGATCGGCGGCGAAACCCACAGCTGGCTCAGCCCGTTCGAGCGCTCGATAGATCACCTGCTTGCCCGGCGTGGAATGCCTACCGTCGTCCTAGCATCGGGCGACCCCTTCTGGTTCGGGATCGGCGCCACCCTCTCGCGCTTCATTCCGCCCGAAGAAATGTACGTCATCCCGGCGCCGTCGGCTTTCAGCCTGGCAGCAGCAAGGCTGGGCTGGCCGATGCAATCGGCGACGCTCCTGTCGCTGCATGGCCGTCCCATCGATCTTCTCCGGCCCCATCTCCATCCCGGCCGAAAGATCATCGCGCTGACCTCTGATGCCACCAGTCCGGAAGCGATAGCCGCACTTCTGACAAGGCTCGGCTTCGGTCGTTCGACGCTGACGCTGATGGAGGCGATGGGCGGAGCACGCGAGCGGGTAACCCTGCACAAGGCAGCAAGCTTTTCACTCGAGGATATCGACGCCTTGAATGTGATGGCAGTCGAGGTCGTCGCCGACCGGGATGCACGGCTATTGCCGCTGGCGCAAGGCCTGGACGACGCCCTGTTCAGCCATGATGGCCAGATCACCAAGCGGGAGATCCGGGCGATGACGTTGTCGGCGCTGGCCCCCCGTCACGGCGATCTGCTCTGGGATATAGGCGCCGGCTCTGGCTCGGTCTCCATCGAATGGTTGCTGGCCGATCCGAGCCTGCGGGCAATCGCCATCGAGGCGGTGCGGGACCGTGCCGCGCGCATCCGCCGGAATGCCGACGATTTCGGCGTGCCTATGCTGCAGCTGGTCGAAGGCACGGCGCCTGAAGCATTGACCGGGTTGGCCCAGCCAGATGCGATCTTCATCGGCGGCGGCGGCAGTGAGCCCGGGGTGATGGAGGCTGCAAAGGCAGCCTTGAAACCGGGAGGCCGGCTCGTTGCCAATGGCGTAACCACCGAGATGGAAGCCGTGCTGCTTGCCGAATATGCCCGCCACGGCGGATCGCTGACAAGGATCGACATCGCCCGTGTCACACCCATCGGCACGATGCACGGATGGCGCACGGCGATGCCGGTGATGCAATGGTGCTGGACCAAGCCTGAAACCACAGAGATCGCCCAATGACAGTCCATTTTATCGGCGCCGGACCTGGCGCCGCCGACCTCATCACCGTGCGCGGCCGCGACCTCATCGCAAAGTGCCCGGTCTGCCTCTATGCCGGCTCGCTGGTGTCGAAGGACCTGCTTGCATACTGCCCGCCGGACGCGCGCATTATCGATACGGCGCCGCTATCGCTCGATGAAATCGAGACGGAATTCCGGCGCGCCAATGAGGCAGGCGAGGATGTTGCGCGCCTGCATTCCGGCGATCTGTCGGTCTGGAGCGCGGTCGCCGAGCAGATCCGCCGGCTGAACGCATGCGGTATCGGCTACACGATGACCCCCGGCGTTCCGGCATTTGCTGCGGCTGCCTCGGCGCTCGGTCGCGAGCTTACCATACCGGCCGTGGCGCAGAGCCTCGTGCTGACCCGCGTCTCCGGCCGTGCCTCGCCGATGCCATCGGGCGAGACATTGCAGGCTTTTGCCGTGACGGGGTCGACGCTTGCCATTCATCTGGCCATCCATGCCTTGCCTCAGGTGGTCGAGGAACTGATGCAGCACTACGGCGCCGATTGCCCCGTCGCGATCGTCGTCAAGGCGTCCTGGCCCGACGAGCGCATCCTGCGCGGCCGGCTGGATAATATCGAAGCAAAAGTTGCGGCCGAGCCAATAGAGCGCACCGCGCTGATTTTTGTCGGGCGGTCGCTTGCATCCGACGACTTTCGCGAAAGCGCGCTCTACGACCCTGCCTACCAGAGACGGTTTCGCGACCGGGAATAGCGCAGTCCCCTGTGTCTCGACTGGCGCAAATAACTATGATCCAGAACGGATCTCGCTTAAACTCCAGCCTTGAAATCGGTTCTGTAGCGGCCGATTTCCCGCCACTGCTATTTCCAATGTTTGCCGCGAGTAATCATGAACGTCACCAAGAGCGGCTATATCTTCACGATCGTCGCTATCACGCTTTTTTCCATCCAGGACGGCATATCGAAGCATCTGGCCGGCGCCTATCCTCCTTTTCTGGTGGCAATGATCCGCTACTGGACATTCGCCCTGTTTGCCATCGCCCTTGCCGCCCGTTCACGCGGCGGTCTCGCGGTGACGGTGCGCACCAGGCGCCCGTGGCTGCAGATCCTCCGCGGCCTGCTTCTTGCGGCGCAGATCGTCATCGTCATACAGTCCTTTGCGATGGTGGGGCTCGCCCGTTCCCAGGCGATTTTCTCTTCCGGCCCGTTGATCGTTGCGCTGCTATCGGTGCCGATCCTCGGAGAAAAAGTCGGCTGGAGGCGCTGGACGGCGATTTTCGTCGGTTTTCTCGGTGTGTTGCTGATCCTCAAGCCGGAAAGCGGATTTTTCGACGTCCGGTTTCTGGTTCCGTTGTCCTCCGCCCTGCTGTTCTCGTTCTACGTCATCGTCACCCGCCTGGTCAGCCGGCAGGACGCGTCGATGACCAGTTTCTTCTACACCGGCGTGGTTGGCGCCATCGCCATGAGTTGTATCGGGCCGTTCTTCTGGATGCCGCTGACGCCCCATGACTGGATCTGGATGGGGCTGCTCTGCCTGACGGGCATGTCGAGCCATTACTGCCTGATCCGCGCATATGACCTGCTGGATGCCGTCGTCATCCAACCGCTGACCTATCTGCAGCTGGTCTACGCCGCCATCATCGGGGTCGTCGTGTTCGGGGAGGTCTTGACGGCAAACATGGTGGTTGGCGCAGCAATCGTGGTCGCAGCCGGGATGTTTACCGTGTGGCGGGAAAATGTCCTCGCCAAACGAAGGGCCGGGCACTGAGGCCCGGCCGCGCAAGGATCAATTGTCGTGGTAGTATGACGTGTAGCGCGAGTAGTAATATTCACTCGAGCCGTGGGCACGATACAGCTTCATCTTCTCCGTATCGACCTTGTTGAGGATGACGCCTGCGCACTTGCTGGCGATTGCCGGTTCCGAGGTAAACATGCTGCGGACAACCTTGCGCGATGTCTTGCCCCACTCGACGACGAACAGGAAGGCGTCGATGTTGGGGCTGATTGCCCGCGCATCGACGACGGGTCCGAGCGGTGGAAGGTCGATAACGATATAGTCGAAGTTCGCCCTCGCCATGTCGAGCAGCGCATTCATCGCCGGTGACGACAGCAGTTCGGACGAGTGTGGCACGCGCCGCTTGACGATGGCGGGCAGGAAGGCGAGCTTGGTCTTCTGGTCGATAAGCAGCAGATCCTGGATGGGTCTGCGTTCCAAAAGTGCTTCCAGCAGGCCGGCCTCGGCATGCCGGCCGATGCTCCGGGTGGCACCAGGATTGCGCAAGTCGGCGTCGATCAGCAGTGTTCGCGCACCTTGCATCGCAAGCAACTGCGCAAAGTTCATCGAGATCGTCGATTTCCCTTCGCCCGGAAGGCTGGACACGATGCCGACGACTTTGGCCATTCGCTCGCCGCTTTCGACATCGATTGCGATCTTGGCGCTGCGCATCGTCTCCGCGAAGGCTGAAAGCGGATGCTCGGCAACATAGTTCGAAACGCCGTTCACCTGCCTGATACTGCGCGGATGATCCTGCACGATCTCGGCGGCAGTCACCGGTTTGACGATCGGCGCGATGCCGAGATACTCCTGATGCAGGCTGTCGCGCACCTGGTCGCCGGTGCGGAAGAAGCGGTCACGGAATTCCCTGAACACCCCGATGCCGCCACCGACGATGCCGCCAAGGATGATCGACAGTGCAAGCACGATGATCTTCTTAGGCTTGCTCGCGCCGATAGGGAAAGTCGCCTTGGTGATCACGCGGGCTTCGGTGATCGGAAACGACTCCTGCTGCGAAGCCTGCTGGTAGCGGGTGAGGAAGCTCTGGTAGAGATCGCGGTAGGTATCGCGCGTCCGCTCCAGTTCGCGCAATTGCACCTGCGCATCGCTGGCCGTCGCCGAAACCGTCGTCGCCGAGGCAACGCTGTCGGCCAACGACTTCTCGCGCGCCTTGGCGACATCGAGGTCGTTGCGATAGCTCTGGGCAATACGACCGAGCTCCTCGAACATCAGGCGCTGGTATTCCTGCATTTCACCACGCAGACGCACCGCCTGCTCGTGATCAGGCCCAAGCCGGCGGGCAATGTCCGCCTGCATCTTCGAGGCGTCGAGGTACTTCTTGCGCAAGTCGTTGATCGTCGTGCTTCCCAGCACATCGGAGACGACAGCATCCATGTTCTTGGACTGGATGATGGATTCGACGCGGTCATATTTTGCCTGCGCGGCTGCCGTGTCGCCTTGCGCAGTCGTCAGCGCAGTATTCAGCTGTGACAGCTGCTGGTCGCTGACAAGCTGGCCACTGGTCTCCACCAGTCCGTTGTCGGCCCGGAATTTCTGGACGGCCAGGTCGGATGCGAGCGACTTCTTGCGCAGTTCCTCGATGCGGTCCTGAAGCCAGTCGCTGGCACGCCGGGTCGCGTCGTATTTCGAATTCAGCTTGTCGACGAGGTAGGCGTCGGCGATGCCGTCCGCGATCTGCTGGGCGAGCTTGGGCGAGGGCGATGTGTAGCTGATCGAGAGCACGAAGGAGCGGTTGACGCGCTCGACAAGCATGTTCCGCTCGATCTGGGCTGCAGCATTCTCCAGTTTGACTTCGGCTTCATCGACAGGAACTGGGGGTGTTCCAAGCCCAAGCCAGGATTTGATCTTGATCGACCCGATGAGCTTGCTGATCCAGGAGGGGCCCTTGCCGACGAAATCGGGATTGTTCAAGAGGTCGAGCTTCTGGATAACGGCAACCGCAATCGTGTCCGATCGAAGCACTTCGACCTGGGTGAGGATGTTGCCTTCTTCGTCCACGGACCCCGGTGGCACGGTCGTGTCCGTCATCTGGTTGACGATGGTGGACGTGCCATGGTCGATCAGTACGCTGGTGTTTGCCGTATACTGCGGCGTGGCCAGCAGCAGGTAGACGATACCCAGCACGATAAAGGCGCCGATGGCAGCGGCAACGACCTTCCATTGCCGCCGGGCGGCAGCAAGGATGCGGTCGAGATCGATGATCTCGGAAATCTCGTCGTGGTCGAAGCCGGCCCAGCTGTCGGTGTTGGACTTTTTGGGTGATAGCAAAGAGCGATCTCCTACTCTCGGTGGCTGAGCGTTTCATCCTCCGGCCACGCCGGAGGAGCACATAAAAGAGGCAAAAGCCCTGGGTCTGGCCGGTCTTGCCGAGCCGCGTTTCAGGCGGCCCGGCAAATTTGTCGGTCTATAGTTCGCGTATCGATTTGCGCGTCGTAACGGCATCGCTCGTCGTCCCCGCCGCCGTCGATGTGACGGAGTTGGCGATGTCGAGGAACTTCAACAGTTCGACGGAGTCGGAGTTGGAGATGTAGATGACATCCTTGTCCTCCATCGCGAACTTCTGAGCAGCAAAGAAGCCGGCTGGATCACGCAAGTTGGCACGGAAAACGACAGGCACCAGTTCGTCGCGGAAGTGCGTGGTGTCGACTCCCATTTGACGCAGCAACGTCTTGTCGACCAGGCGGTACAGCAGCACCTGCGCCGGATTTGCCTGCGTATCGAGCGCGCCTCCGGCCTTGCCCAGACCATCCGCCAGGGTCAGGTTTTCATCGTCGAAGGTGTAGCGTCCGTTGGCGCCGGTCGCACCGAAGGCGACGTAGCTACGCGGATGGTGATCGGCAATGACGGTGTCCATTGGCGACACGAAGATGTTTTCGGACGGGTTCTTCAGCAGTGTCTCGTAAGGAACGGTGACGGTCTTGCCCCGGCGCTGCAGGGTGATGTTTGTTTCCATCGCCGCAGTCGACAGGCCACCGGCCTGAGAAATGGCATCAAGCACGCGTTCACCGGCCGGGCTGAGTTCTACCTTTGCCGGTGCGTTTACGTCGCCGAGAACGGAGACCTGGCTTGAGTTGCTGGTAACCGTCGTGATCACCACCTGAGGCTCGATTGCCCGGCTGGAGAGCTTCTTGACGATATCCGCCTCGACCTGCTCCTTGCGCTTGCCGGCAGCGACGATGCGTCCGGCATAGGGAACGCTGATCGTTCCGCCACGGTCGATCGTCTGACTTGGAATGGTCACGAAATTGCCGGCGCGGCTGCCGGCATCTGCGGGAATGAACAGGCCCCCTGCCTGGGATTCAAAGATCGTCACCTGCACCACGTCGCCATAGCCAAGCGGGATGTCAGGAGCAGAGGAACGCGAAGTGCCGAAGGTTGCCTTCAGCGATGAACTTGCTTTCCCGTCGAAGTATTTCAATGTGTTCTGGTTGAGGTCGACCAGTGCGTAGTCGATGCCGACCTTGCGGTCTTTCGACGAAACCTTGACGAGTGCCTGGGTGTCGATCAGGCCGGCATCTGGTCCTGAGCGAGGGAGCGACGTGCAGCTGGATAGCATGACCATCAGCGCAACAACGGAGCCTCGACGTATACGGATAGTGGTCTTCATGCCCAATCCCATCTTCATCCCCCCGTAAGCAGCCCCCTGGGCAGATCGATAGCAGGCTTTATTTATAAATTCGATGAGCAACCGGCCGCGCCACTTCAGCTTTTTGCCAGTGGCACCATGGAAGACGATCGGCGGAGTGGGATTTGGCGTGGAGAATGACAATCCTGCTTGCGACTGGATCGTGGAAGACGTCCAGTCCTTCATCGCAGGTACGCTGTCGGTTACAAACAAAGCATTCATAGATCGCGGTACTCTTTATTCGCCTGCATCAGGCTCGGGATAACGAAAACACATGGCAGCTCGATGTCAGTTGGCATCAGACGAACCTCCTCAGGATAGTCTTGCGGAACGGGATCTCGATAAATCGGCAGGTGAGCCAGCCCAGGATCACGGCAGCGACGATCGCCGCCAGGAAGCATAGCCAGCTTGCAACGGGCATTGTCGGATCGATGCCCAGGACTAGCGGTGCCAGTTTCATCCACAAGCTGATCCCCACGATGCTGACCAGGGCGTGCGTCATATACAAGCTGTAGGAAATCTTGCCCAGAAACAGGGCAGGTCGGTTTGTGAACACAAGCGCGGACCCCGGAGATTGCAGGACGGCGAGGACGAGAACCGGCGCCAGCAGCACTGAAAACGAGGCGATGGACGGAACGCTCAAGATAACGAGAAGCGCGGCGATGACTGCCCAGACGGTCCATCGGGCGGACAAAAAGTGACTATAGGAGAGATTGAGGCGAAACAGCGCCATCCCGGCAACAAATAGCGGCAGCACGCGCAGCAGGACCACGGGCGAGTTGGTCGGATACTGATCGGTGTGCATGTCGATGTTGTAGAGCGCGAACGCGCCGAGGCAGCAGAGCGTCAAGATCACCACGGAAAAACGCGCGCTCCACCGGCTGGCAAGAACCGCCACGAACGGAAAGATCACATAGGCATGCCATTCGGCACTGATCGACCAGGACGGAAAATTCCATGTCCGATGATCGATCCAGGGACCATGCAGCATGAAAAATGCCGCGAGCGCGGAATTCCATGAGTAGCGCCCATCGATCGAGGTGAAATCCGGTTTGGCGTGAATGAACGGCAGCAGCGCCAGTACCAGGATGCCCATGGCAAACAGGTGCACGGGATAGAGGCGCGCGATGCGGGCCGCAAAGAAGTCGCGAAAGTCCGCCCAGCGCACTTTATCTGAGAATGCCGTTCCATAGACGTACATCATCACAAAGCCGCTCATGATGAAGAACACGTCTACCGAAAACCAGGCCTGCGACAGGATCGGCAGATAAGCCGTCAGGGTGCTCGCGACCTGCGCGAACGGATCCTGCAGGTGATACACCACGACGAAAAGTGCGAGGATGCCGCGAAGGCCATCCAGTTGCTCCAGTCGTGCACGGCGCTGCTTCGGCGCGTTTCCACCGCGAACGTCGGTCGCTGGCGCCGCGTCTGCATTGGCTACGGCTATCGCTGCTGCTTGCGAGGTCATGCAGAAAATCCTCCTGTCAGAGGATTAGTAAAGCAAGCGGCGTGCCGTGTGCGGATACGGGAGACTTTATCGCTCAAGCGGCGTTCTCCTCGGCTGTCGCGGCGAACTCGGGCGTCGCCTTGTCCTCGACCAGGAAGGCTGCCAGCCACATCGCTCCCGCAAGGCAGGCGTGACTTGCAAGGAACGCCATCACCAGGCCGGGAACGCCGGCAATGTTCACCCCGAGTGCCATTAACAGTCCGAAACCGAAAGTGGCGCAGAGCGAGATGAAGGCGCGAATGCCCTGCTTTCCCGCACCGGTGAGCGCGTCGGCCGGCGGATATTGCAAGGCGATCAGCGGCAGGGCCAGCCCGAGCATCGCAGAGATATTCGCCATGCTGGCAAAGTCCTTGCCGAGCGCAAAGGGCGCAAGGTAGCCGGCGGCAGCGACTGCGATGCTGGAGGCAATGCCCACTCCGAAGAGCATGGGCGTAATCTTCAGCGCATAGCTGCGGCTCGCAGCAAGTCCGCTTTTGCCGTGAACGAAGAAATTGGGATAGGTGATGCGGGTGACCACCTGGAGGGGGAACAGCCCGAGCGCCAGCACGCGCGAGGCGGCGCCGTAGATCCCGACGCTGGCCGCATCGGCGAAACGGCCGAGAATGATGCGGTCGAAGTTTCCCTGCGATGCACGGGCCGCCTGGTTGACGCAGAATGCGCCGCCGGCCTTCCACTCCTGTCGCTTCAGCATGAAATCCGGGCGCCCGTAGAGCTTCACCACGAGCGCGATGTAGACAAGCGAAGTCACTGCGCATTGTGCAAACGCGACTTCTATCCAGCCGCCTAGATCGGTCAGCCCCAGAAGGCCGAAATAAACGAGTGCAAGCAGCATCCGCACGGAGGCTGTGGTCAGCCGTATCCAGCCCGCCCTTACGGTATGGCGATGCGCAACCATGATCAGCTCGACGGACGCGGCAATTCTGTTGAGCGCCACTTCGCCGACAATGATTGCCAGCACATGCCAAATCTCGATCTGCGTCTGCATGAAGCTGACAGCAACGACCACACCGGCGGCAACGACGACTGGGAACGTGGCTGCAGCAAGAAGCAGGAGGTTGCCGAAATAGGACGAGAATTTCTGAGGTTCGCGCGACACCGCCCGAACCAGCAGGTCGGCGCCGCCGAAGCCGACGAGTTCGACGCTGACGACCGTGACGGCAAGGATCGCCGTGTAGGAGCCGAAAGCCTCGACGCCCAGACCGCGTGCCGTCACCGCAAAGGCCACTAGCTGCACGGCAAGTGCCGACACCGTCGGCATCAGGGCGCCAACGAAGGTCATCAGTTTGAAGCGGCTCTCGAGATGACGGACAAACGTCATCAGTCGTTTCAGCATGCCTTCCCGGCTCCTTGCTTGGTCCTAAAACAGGCGGGCGTGTCAGCCCGTCCTCGCTGCATCAGCGGCAAACCCTGCCGCTGTCTTCCGGTTTCTGGGTGTCAGACGACTTGGCTTCGTCGGGCTTCGGCCTAGCATATTCTACAAAGACATCACCGAAATGTGCATTGTAGCGACCGCGAACCTTGTCGTATTCCAGCATCCAGCCCAGCATTCGAGATTCAGGCTCGCGCTGCAGGAGAGGATAGAGAACCAGCCGCGCTGTCAGCCCGAGTGTCTTCGCCAGGCTTTTGCGCCCGCCGCCACCGAGGCTCTCCCAGCGGACGGCATGGTTGCCGACGCGAAAACGTCGCTGCCGCATCCAGGCGATGGAAGCGCGAGATTGCGGCACTTCCTCATAGACGAAGGCTTCTTCCGACCATGCCATCTTCATGCCGGCAAAGAACAGGCCACGGAAGAACACCGTGTCGCCGCCGCCCGAAAGTCCGAATTCCTCATCGAAAAGCGGCCTCGGGATGGCCGCTACAGCTTGCAGGTCGATCAGGAAGTTGCAGGTGCAGAACACGAACGGCTTGCCGTTCAGGAACTGCTTATCCACTGACCAGTAGCGGGAATATTTGCGCAGATGGGCTGCGTTGTCCGGGAATACCGGGCGCACCGGACCGCCGACCACGGCAGCGCCCTCGGACGCTTGTGCCTTCAGCATTTCGCTGAGCCACTCCGGCGACGGCCATTCGTCGTCGTCGATCATCGCGACGAACCGCAGGTTCAGCTTTTCGGCTTCGTCGAAAACGGCATTGCGAGCTGCCGAAATGCCTGGATGTGTCTCGATCCTGTAGTGGACCTTCAGTCCCGATTGCGCGGAAAATGCGGCAACGCTCGCAGCAACAGCGGGATCCTGCCCGTCATTGTCGGCGATGATGATCTGCGGCGGCGACGACAGTGCCTTGGCGCTGATGGCAATGTGATCGAGAAGCCTCATCAGCGATGGCAGGCGCTTATAGGTGCACAGGCCAACCGCCAGACCCTCGCGGGGCCCCTTCGTACTCACATGTGTGTCAGGTGTCGTCACGGTCTCTCCTTGACGTTAAGTGTATCGCGCGGTGCTTCCGCCGAGCAGGCCGACGGCCCGTCCCGCATAATGCGCCGTTGAAAGCATTCCCTGTGCGACCGCGTTCCGGTCACGGCGAAATCCGGCGCCGATCGTTCGCAGCAACGAAGAAGCAAAGCCCTTGAACGCTGTGGTGTATGTCTTGCGCGGCCCGTCGTAGAACCGATCGATCTGCGACATGTAGATCCCGGTCGTATAATATCGCGAGAGCACGCTGCCATGCGACAGCCTGTTTTCAGGTGTCGGCTCGAAGACGACCGCCTCGTCGCACCAGGCGATCCGGCCGCCGCTCTGCCTTACCCTGCGGAACAAATCGTAGTCCTCGCCCCCGGACGCACTGTATTCGTTGCGAAACAGAGGTGCCGGTGCAAGCGTCAGTAATTTTCGCGAGATCAGCAGGTTTTGTGTTGTGTTCAGTGAATCCACCAGGCCGGTCTTCCAGCGCCGACGCCGGGCAAAAATGCTGTTGCGGGCGAGAATGTTTGCGCCCTCGGGCAGCACTCCCTCGACCGGCCCGCCGGTGAGATGGGCATCAAAGGTTTCGCCGCACGCGACGATACGAGCCAGCCAGCCTTCGGACACGTAGCCGTCATCGTCGAGCATCGCCAGCCAGCGCCAATCCGGCACAAGATCGGTCACCGCGCTCACCAGCCCGTTGCGCACCGGAGCCAGCCCACGCTCCGGAATTGGGACATAAAAACAACGCGGAAAATCCGCCGCAAAGGCAGTGACAACTGCCTTCGTATCGTCGGAACATCCGTTGTCCGCTACAACCAGCCATACGCTCTGGTTAATTTCGTTAACCAAACTCGACAGAAGTTTTTGCAGCAGTTCCGGCCGCTTAAAAGTGGGAATGCCGATCACAATATCAGCCATCTAGTGCAATCTCGTTTGTCAAGGTTGTCGTCCTAGCCTGGGTCCAGTCTATAGTGCAATGCAGCATTAGGCTATGGCAAATCGGTAAATTTTCCTCTACAGTCCGCTTCTAAGTGCGGGTCTTTGGCCGGTTATTCAATGAATATGCTATTATTATCAATAGCATATCTCTCGGTGCAGGCCTGTCGAAGATGTCGATGCGTAAGCCCTCGGAACACCACCTGAGAAACCAAGCGGGATGGGAATTTAGATGGTTCGAAGTGTTTTGGTTGCTATTCCGACGCTGAACGAAGCTGCTCATATAGAGGCTGTCCTGGATCAGCTTTACGTCGATCTTCCCGACTGCAATATACAATTTGTAATTGCAGATGGCGGAAGCACGGATGGCACGGTGGAGGTCGTTCGACGCCTCGAAAAGCAGCGTGATCATCTTTCGCTCGTTCACAATCCGCAGCGTCTCCAGAGCGCCGGCGTGAACCTCGTCGTGCGCCAGTTTGGACAGGATAAGGACGTGTTGGTTCGTTGCGATGCACATGCGTCTTACCCGAGGGGCTTTCTCCGCTCACTGGTCAATAGCCTGCAAGGGGTCGAAGCAGACTCCGTCGTCGTGCCGATGGATTCAGTCGGAAACGGCTGCCTGCAGCGCGCCGTTGCCTGGGTTTCGGACTCGCCGATAGGCTCAGGTGGATCTGCGCACCGGGGCGGTCGCCAGAGCCGTTTCGTCGATCACGGCCATCATGCCGCTATGCTGATGGAAAGTTTTCGCCGCGCAGGCGGATATGAAGAGACGTTCACCCACAACGAGGACGCGGAATTCGATTGCAGGCTGCGCGCGCTCGGCGGCAAGATCTATCTCGATACCGATATCCGCATCGAGTACCAGCCGCGAGCAACATTCGCCAAACTTGCCAGGCAGTATTTCAATTACGGCAAGGGTCGCTCCCGCACTGTTCGCCGTCACCCGACATCGTTCAAGATCCGCCAGTTCGCCGTTCCGGCTTTCATGAGTGCCTGCGCTGCGGCAATCGTTCTGAGCCCGCTGTTTCCACTGCTGCTGATGGTGCCGGCCTTCTATGTCTTCGTACTGGCGGTGACCTCGGTTGCCATCGCCTTCAACAAGCGATCTGCCTGCGGCCTGCTGGCCGGGCCCGCCGCTTTTACAATGCATGCCTCATGGGCACTTGGCTTCATCACCGGGATCCTGACGCTGCGGGAAACCCAGTGGCAGCCGGACAAGGCCTATCGTGGGCTGGGAGAAGCTGTTTGAATTCCGTGACGGAAAAAACGCCCGTGCGGGCCTTGCTGATCGACCCCTCGCTGTTCACGCCGGCCTACGACGCCGGATTGACGCGGGGTCTGCGCGCTGTCGGTGTCGCGCCCTATTGGGCAGCGCGGCCGTTGCGCAAGGGGGAGCAATCCGAGATCACCGTCGCCGATATCGGCATTACATTCTATCGCGGCGTCGAAGCTATCCCCGCGAAATGGAACAAGCTGCGCGGTCTGGCCAAAGGCCTGTCGCACATCGTCGATCTGGTTCGCTTGGTAACCCATGTCCACCGTCGCCGCCCGGCGGTCATGCACGTGCAATGGGCCGTCCTGCCTTTGTTCGATGCCTTGGCGATGCGCCTTGTGCGCCGTGTTTGCCCGGTCATCATGACCGTCCACGACACGGTACCATTCAATGGCGAGAAAATCTCCTTTCTGCAGAACTCTGGCTTCGATATGCCGATTGCTGCTGCGGACCACGTCATCGTCCACACTCGCGGCGCTCGCCAGAACCTGATTGCGCGCGGCATTGCCGAAGGTAAGGTCTCTATCGTCCCGCATGGCCCGCTGACGCTCAATGTCGAACCTGCTCCTCTTGCGCCGGGTGCAATCCGCGATCCGCGCTGGACGTTCGTTATGTTCGGGCAGATCAAGCCCTACAAGGGCCTGGATGTGTTGGTCGAGGCGCTCGGTCAATTGCCGCCGACCCTCCGTCAGCGTGCCCGCGTGGTCATTGCCGGCGCCGCTCATATGGACATGGCGCCGATCAGCCAGCGTATTGCGGCCCTCGGTCTGGAGGATGTCGTCGAATTGCGCCTTGGCCGGCTGGACGAAACCCAGATGGCGTCGCTTTTCGAGGAGGCCGACAGCTTCCTCTTTCCCTACCGACAGATCGATGCCAGCGGTGTCTACTTTCTGCTAAAGCCGACCGGCAAATGGATGATCGCATCCGACGTCGGTATCTTTGCCGAAGACATGCAGGAGGCCAACGGCGCGCTGGTGCCACCGGCGGATGCCAATGCGCTTGCGGCAGCCCTTGCCGATGCCATCGAACGCCGTCCCGAGATCAGGATTACCGCCGGCGGCGATTGGACCAGCATCGGCGAGCGCACCTTGGAAATTTATCACGAGGCGATGCGCCAGCGCGGCGCCGTCGTGGCTGGCCTGCCTTCGCCAGCCCGTTCCTCCCTCTAGTCCCAGAAGGGTTCTTCCCACTTGCAGCAGCCCCAGAAGAAGCAAATCCAGGAAATTCAGGTGCTTCGCCTCGTGGCGTCGATGATGGTGCTGATCAGCCATCTCCAGCACGAAGTGATGGATCAGTCATTTGTCGATACGGCAAACTTCAAGCCATTCGATCCGGTCTTCTGGGCCGGCGGTGTCGACCTGTTCTTCATCATCAGCGGCTTCATTATGTACCACCTGTCGCGCAACAGCTTCGGAAAGCCGGGCGCGCCGCTTCAGTTCATCCTGCGCCGCATCGTCCGTGTCGCGCCGCCCTATTGGTTCTTCACCATCGCCATGCTCTGCGCCATGGTGGTGTTTGCAAGCTCGATCCGCTACGGCAGCCCGTCTCTCGAACAGATCGTCGGCTCGTTCCTCTTCATTCCGTTGCCTGATCCTTACGGCCACTTCTATCCGGTCCTGATCCTCGGCTGGACGCTGAATTTCGAGATGCTGTTCTATGTCGTCTTCGCGATAGGCCTTTTCTTCAGCAAGGGCTGGGGCATGACCTGGGTCATCGCGGCGCTCCTGGTACTCGGCGGCTTGCCGTATTTTCACGTTGTCCAAACGCCACCGTTTGCTTTCTGGGCCAATCCTATCGTCTTCGAGTTCTTGTTCGGCATCGCGCTGGCGCATCTGCGCGACCGCGGCGTCCGCCTCGGCGCGTTGGCCGGCTGGTCGCTGTTCGTCGCCGGCATGCTGCTGATGGTGGTCTTCAAGTCGACAGGCCTGACCGAACTCGGCGGTCTCTGGCGGCCGCTCTGGATGGGGCTTCCCGCCTTCGTCGCCTGCGCCGGACCTGCCTTGCTCGATGAAAAGCTCGACAACGCCCTGAAGCCGCTGATGCGCGTTCTGGTGTTTGGCGGCAATGCATCCTTCGCGCTTTACCTGTCGCATCCATTCTCGATCAACCTGGTGGCGCTTGTTGCACCGCGCATCGGCATCCACAGCCCCTGGCTTTACATCTTCGTCGCCGGTGGCTTTGCTATGTTCGTGGCGGCCTTCGTCTACCTGTTGCTCGAACGGCCAATGACCGGCTGGCTGCACCGGCGCTTCTGGGGGCCGAAGGCGCTCAAGAGTTTCGACGTTCCGGCGGTGGGTCCAAGATGACGTGCGCTCGCTATCTTCATACGGCCACGACCCACACGCTATCGGGAGCCATCCATGACTAACGCCAAGGTCGCCATCATCACGCCGTCCTATCGCAACGATTTCGAGAACGCCGTCGACCTCTGCCGGAGCATCGATACTTTCTGCCAGTTCGACTTCGAGCACCTGGTCATCGTGCCCCAAAGCGACATGAAGCTGTTCGCCTCGCTGCAAGGGCCGCGTCGCCGGGTCATGGCGCGCGAAAGCATCCTGCGGCCACACGGGTTCATCAGGCTTCCCGTGCCGACTATCATCAAGCTGCCATTCGGCAAGACGCTGCGCCTCCGCGAGCAGTATTATCTGCCCGGCGTCGGACGGATAAGCGGTTGGCTGGTGCAGCAGATCGTCAAGCTCTGCGCGGGCGATCTTACCAAGGCCGACGTCTTCATCTTTGCCGACAGCGATGTCTTCCTGGTACGCCCGTTCTCGCTCGAAGCGCTGCAAAGCGGTGGCCAGCTCATCCTGCAGCAGCATGTGAGGGGTCGCGATCTCGATACGCACCGGCTCTGGAGAAAGACGGCGCACGAGCTTCTCGGCGTCGGCAAGCCCCGGGAGACCGAGCATTTCAACTATATCGGCCAGCTGATCCCCTGGGATCGCGCTACCCTCGATGGGCTCATTAGACGCATCCAGTCGGCAAAGGGCCCGGACTGGCAGCGCGCCATCGCCAAGGCCAAGACCGTCTCGGAATACATTCTCTACGGCGAATACGTCGTCGAGATCGCCGCCGTCGCCGAACCGCGCCCGATCAAGGACATGAAGCTCGCAAACTCCGTCTGGTCGCCGGATGCCGTGATCGACGTCGAGGCGATCATTGCGGCCATGGAGCCGGAAAATATTGCCGTCCACATCCAATCGACGAACCCGCTGCCCATCGCGGAAAGACGTGCAGCCATCGCGACAATCAGCGGCCGGGTCCTGGATCCGCAAGTTGCCTAGTTTCAAGGAAACAGCATGAACCGATCCCGCAAGATTCTCGCCATGCTCATCTCGCGCTTGCCTCACAAGGCTTTGCGCGCGGGAGCATACCGTATGCTGATGGGTTACAGCCTGGGCCGGGGGGCAAGCATCGGCTTCGGCGTGATCATCGCTGTCGACCGCTTTTCTTGCGGACCCGATGTCATCATTCGCCGCGGCACAAGCTTCGTGGGCCCCATTTCGGTGACGCTTGGCGAAGGCACGTTTATCGGCCGGTGGAACCGCTTCGAATGCGGTGACGCCGCTGCCGATCCGCGCCAGGCGCATATGGGCTATGCCCGCAGCTTCGAGACCGGGCGCGATTGCCTGATCAACGAAAGCCACCTGTTCGATATTCTTGGCAGCATCTCCATCGGCGACGGCACCTGGGTCGCAGGCTTTGCCTCGCAATTCCTGACGCACGGCGCGGGCACGATGAACCGTGACATCGTCATCGGCGAAAAGAGTTTCCTCGGCACCGCCGTACGCTTCGCCCCAGGCAGCGGTGTGGCCGACCGGGTGATCGTCGGCATGGGTGCGGTGGTCACGAAAAGACTTCCGGAGAGCGACGTCATTGTCGGCGGCTTGCCGGCCAAGGTGCTGCGCGTGCGCAGCGATGCCGATGTCTATTCATTCGAGCGGACGTGGTGAGGGTAAGCGCTCGATCGTGAGATCGGGCCCTGGGCAACGTCAAGGAACGAGTGCGGAATGAGCAATGTGAAATATCGCGGCGATATCGATGGCCTGCGTGCCGTCGCTGTCTTGTCGGTGATCCTCTACCATTTTCAGTCAGGTATTTTTCGCGGCGGTTTTGTCGGGGTCGATGTATTCTTCGTCATCTCCGGCTATCTGATCACCAGCATCATCAGCCGCGAGATGCTGGCCGGCCAGTTCTCCTTCATCAAATTCTATGAGCGGCGCGTACGGCGCATCTTTCCTGCGCTTGCCTTCATGCTGGTGGCGTCGGCCGTCGCCGCCTTCGTGCTGCTTTACCCGTCGGAACTGATCGACTACTCGAAAAGCATCATTTCGACGCTGACCTTCACTTCCAACTTCTACTTCTACGGTTTTCGCGGCTATTTCCTCAGCGATGTCGAGACCAAGCCGCTGCTGCACACCTGGTCGCTGGCTGTCGAAGAGCAATATTACATTTTCTTTCCGCTGCTCCTGCTCGGCCTCTATCGCTTCCTGCCGCGTTTCGTCACTGCAGCTATCGCCGTCATGGCTGTCCTTTCCTTCGGCCTCGCGCTCTGGCTGATGCACACGCAGCAGCCAGCGGCCTTCTATTTCTCTCCGCCGCGATTTTGGGAGATGCTGGCCGGTTCGCTGCTGGCGCTGGCAAAGATCCCCGTCTTTCCGCAGCGCATCCTGCGCGAGGGTGCCGGCGCGGCGGGTCTGTTTCTGATCCTTGCCGCCGGTCTCCTCTACAAGCCGACGACGGCCTTTCCGGGCATGACAGCCCTTGCTCCGGTGCTCGGGGCGACGCTGGTCATCTATTCCGGCTCCGGTCCGGCAACCCTTGTCAGCCGGCTCCTGTCGCTCAGGCCGATCGTCTTCATCGGCCTGCTCTCCTATTCGCTCTATCTCTGGCACTGGCCGGTTGCCGTCTTCTATCATCTGTTTGTCGAGAGGCCGCTCGAGCCTAAGGACATTGTCATCGTCGCGCCAATTACGGCGGTTCTTTCCTATGTGTCCTGGCGTTTCGTCGAGCAGCCTGCCCGTGATCGTGTTGCCGTGCCGCCAAGGCGGCTGTGGATCGCGAATTTCGCGATTTCGGCGCTCGGTATCGTCTTCGGCCTCTGGTGCATCGTGGCGTCCGGCCTGCCGCTGCGCTTTTCGCCCGAGGTCGACCGGCTGGCGACCTACCTGCAATATGATGACCGTGCTGCCTACCGCCGTGGTACCTGTTTCCTCGATGGCGAATTGCAGACGCCGGCCGATTACGACACGCAGTCCTGCCTTCGCTTTTCGGACACAAAGCCGAATTACGTTCTGATCGGTGACAGCCACGGTGCCCACTGGTGGAGCGGTCTCAGCAAGACGATGACCGACGTCAATCTGATGCAAGCGACGTCGTCGGGCTGCAAGCCGCTGATCTCGGGCAACGGGCTTAAAAATTGTCGCGCCTTTATGGAAGGTATCTATGACACGCTCGGCAAACAGCATCCTCAGGCCGTGATCATCTCGGCACGCTGGGTGGCAACCGACCTGCCGGACCTGCTTGCGACCATAGATCGGCTCAAGTCTTTCGGCAGCCGGGTCTACGTTCTCGGGCCGATCCCGGAATACAAGATCGGACTGGCGCGCCTTCTGACCACGCAGGCGCTCTGGGGATCGGCAGACCTTGCCCAGGAGAGGCGGGTGCCCGCCATGAAGACTATCGACGAACAGTTCGCCACTGCTCTGAAGACAACAGGTGCGACCTACGTTTCGATTTATGACCTGCTCTGCCCGCCCGGCACAGCCACATGTCAGACGACCACCGACTCCGGCGTGCCGATGCAGTGGGACTATGGCCATCTGACTGCGTCGGGATCCGTTGTCCTTGCCCGCCGTGTTGCACCGGAATTGATGCCTCACTGAAGTCGAAAATCATCGAGGATTACCCCATGAGCCACAGCCCTCTGAAAGCTTTCGCCACCGGTCTGCTCTTCGTCTCTTTTGGCGCCCAGGCCTGGGCCGCGGAGGAGACGATAACTTTGCCCGTTTCCTCAAAGCCGGCGACCGCGACATGCCAGCCGGCGACCGCCACCGGCGACGTGCCGGACGTGCACCTCACCCGCACCTTCTTCGACAATTTCGACAAGCTGGACCTTTCCGACAAGAAATGGACGCCGCACTACGATGGCGACTACAGCTGGATGACAAAGCGCACGTTGCAGGGCAACAAGGAGCAGGAAATCTACGTCGATCCGGGCTACAAGGGGCAGGGACAGAAGCCGGTCGGTATCAATCCCTTCAAGATCAAGGACGGCGTGCTCTCGATCATAGGCGACCGTACCCCCGATCAGTTCAAGCAGGCGCTCTACAATTACCAGTTCACTTCGGGTGTGCTGACGACCCGCCAGTCGTTCTCCCAGACCTACGGCTATTTCGAAATGCGCGCCAAGATCCCGGCTGGCAAGGGGCTCTGGCCGGCCTTCTGGCTGCTGCCGACCGACAAGAACAAATGGCCGCCTGAGCTGGATATTCTCGAGGTTGTCGGCCAGCAGTCCGACAAGATGGTGATGACCGCCCACTGGAAGGCCGGCGGTACCGGCGCCTATCAGCATTCCGGCTGCCGTGTGCCTTTTGCGCAGGCGACCACGGGTTTCCATACCTTCGGTGTGCTCTGGCAGCCGGATCGCCTGACCTGGTATATCGATCGCAAGCCCGTACAGGTCCTGACAACACCACCCGGCTATGACATACCGATGTACATGATCGTCAACCTGGCAATCGGCGGCAAGATGGTCGGTGTGGCGGATGCGGAAACGCCGCTGCCTGCCGCCTTCCAGATCGACAAGATTGCTGCCTACCAGATCGACGGGTTGCCACACCCGGGAGCAAGTAAATGACGCAGGCCTACATGGCTGAAGACGTCTACACACCGGTCTCGATGAAAGAGCGCGACTTGCCCGTGCTGGTAAGGCTCGGGCTGGTCGTGCTGCTCGTTCTCTGCCTGATCCAGTTCTCCGGTGCCTGGTACTGGGGCGGGGTGGATCTGACGCAGGAAGACCTGGAGGGCGTCCAGCCCTTCGGCGTGCCCTTCCGCTATGGTGTCTGGTTGTCGATCAGCATCGCCATCTTCTATTATTTCACCTCCCATTCCTACAAAGCTGTCGGCACGGCACTGATGCCGTTCCTGCCTTTTGTCGGTATGGGGATGATCTCCGGCATCCAGGGCTACTCGTTCATCAACTCGTTTCGCATCGAGATCTTCTGGCTGTTGATGGCGCTCAGCGGCACCATTATCGGCCTGCTCTTGCCTGCCAACCTCATGGCCCGGGTGATGTCACTCTATCTGACCGTAATCCTCATCCTGTCGATCGTGCTGGTCATCGCTGTCCCGAAAGCCGGCACGGAGGTCTACGGCGGCGCCAGCGTCTGGAAGGGAGCGTTCCAGCAGAAGAACTATCTCGGCGCCCTTGCCATGTGGGCCGCCGTCTTCGCCTTTTTCTTCTCGAAGGCCGTCGGCCGCTGGAAAAGCCTGCTGTTGTTTCTGGTTGCCGCCATCTGCCTAGTCGGCTCGGACTCGAAGGGGTCGCTTGCCGTCGCCTTTGCCGCCATCGGTTACTATGTGCTGCTGATGTCCATGTCGAGGTCGCGGCTGTCGCCCTTTATCGGATCGGCGGCGCTGATCGGCACGGTCCTGCTGCTGGCGGTGGGCGTCTATTTCCTTTGGGTCCCGATTACCGGCGCATTCGGTCGCGATGCCACGCTGACGGGACGAACGGATATCTGGATGGCCTATCTCGCCCGCGTGGTAGACCACTGGTTCCTGGGGCAAGGTCCCGGGGCCTTTACCTCCGTGTCTCCGGTGACGGAAGACCTGTTCTACCAACTGGCCGCGCTTGGCTCCATTCGCCAGCCGCATAACATTTTCATCGCAGTAGTCGGCGACGGCGGCGTGGTCGGGCTGTTTCTGTTCGTGTCCGCGCTCTTTTACGTAGCTTTCGTCCTGCCGTTCCAGAAAAGGACCTTCGAGGCGCGGCTCTGCGCAATCGGCGCCTTTCTCATCATCGTCGGCGGCATGGTGGAGGGCCGTGTCGGATACAATGCCAGCCTCGACAGCTTCTTCCTCTCGCTGCTGCTTGCCGCCAGGGTCCGGGCAGAGCGTGCAGTATTGCGGCGCCAGCGGCAATCCCAGGTCGCGACCGACGAGGATGCCCTGCTGGCGCCGTAAGTCTCAGGACGGCCCGGGAATTAACCCCGACGCCGGCGCAGCTGGTCGAAATAGACGATCAGGATGATCAGGAAACCGGTGATGACGCGCTGCCAGAAGGAATTCAGGTTGAGCAGGTTGGCACCGTTGTTGATGGTGGCGAGGATGAAGGCGCCGATCAGGGGGCCGTAGGCCGTGCCCACGGCTCCAAACAGGCTTGTGCCGCCGATAACGCTCGAGGCAATGGCCTGCAGCTCCCAACCGTCGGCCTGGGTGGCATTGCCGATAGCGATACGCGAGGCAAGCAGAATGCCCACGAAGGCTGCAAAAGTGCCCGAGAGGATATAGGCAAGGTAGATCATGCCCCTGACATTGACGCCCGAAAGGCGCGCCGCCTCCGGGTTGGAGCCGACGGCAAAGAGATAGCGGCCCCAGCGGCTGAGGTGCAGGAAGACGAAGGCCGGCACAGCCATGATGATAACCATCCAGAACAGGCTCGGCACGCCGAGGAAATCCGCGCGGGCAAAGTTGCTGAAGGCTTCATTGGTGATGTTGATCGAAGAGCCGTTGGTGATGAGCAGGCCTATGCCGCGCAGCGAAGTGAGCGTCGCCAGCGTGATAATGAATGGCGGCAAGCCCATGCGGACGATCCCGAAGCCGTGGAAGGCGCCGATCGCCGTGCCGAACAGCAGCGTGATGATGATCGACACCCAGACCGGAAAACCAGCCTGCAACAACCAGGCGATGATGACCCCGGCGAAGCCGACGATGGCGCCGACCGAGAGATCGATGCCGGAGGTGATGATCACGAATGTCTGGCCGAGTGCCAGGATTGCGGTCATCGAGCCCTGACGCAGCAGGTTGCTGATATTCAGCGACGTCCAGAAGCTGTCGGTCGCAAAGGCCAGCACCAGCCAGAGGAAAAACAGCAATCCGATCAGCGTCAGGCTGAAGAGCATGTTCATCCGCTTGCGGGGGACGGGCGCTACGGTTTCTGTAGGAGTAACTGTCATCGAATTCTTCCCTTAATCTTTATGTCTCACGCGCCGATGGCTTCGCCGAGGACTTCCTCGTGCGATGCGGCATGGAAATCATGGCTTGCCACCAGTTGGCCGCTACGGAAGACGTGCAGCCTGTCTGCCAGCTCGTAGACTTCCGGCAGGTATGAGGAAATCAGGATGATGCCCGCTCCCTGCTTCAGAAGCGTTGCGAACAGCCGGTAGATTTCCGCTTTGGTGCCGACATCGACGCCGACGGTCGGTTCGTCGAAGATGAACAGCTTGGCGCCGTGGCTCAGCCATTTGCCGATCACCACTTTTTGCTGGTTGCCGCCCGACATGCTGGCGGCGGGCACGCGCCGGGTAGGCGTCTTGATGCTGAGGTCGCGGATCTGCTTGTCGGCATTGGCAGCCTCCTTGCTGCGGTTGATGACAGGCCCCATGCTCAGGCGCTGGAATACCGGCAGGTTGATGTTGAGGCCAATCGGCAGATTGAGGCACAGGCCCTGGTCGCGCCGGCTCTCTGGGGCAAGCGCAATGCCGAGCGCCATGGCGCTCCGCTCGTTCTTGATGTCGACCTTGCTGCCCTTCCAGTGGATTTCACCGGCAGTTGTCTTCTCGCGGCCATAGAGGCCGAGTACGAATTCACTGCGGCCAGCGCCGATCAGCCCGTAGAGGCCGACGATCTGGCCCTCCTTGACTGTCAGCGAAACATCCTTGAAGCCCGGCCCGGATAGGCCACGAACGTCGAGGATCGTCTCGCCGATCGGGATTTCTTCCTTGTGGTAGATCTGCTCGATGGAGCGGTTGATCATCATGGTGATCAGCTCTTCGTCGTTCGTCTCGCCGATAAGGCGCGTGCCGACGTGGGTCCCGTCGCGCAGTACCGATACGCGGTCGGCCAGCTCGAACACCTCTTCCATGCGATGGCTGATATAGACGATGGTGACGCCCTCGGCCTGCAAGCGGCGGATGAGCTTGAAAAGCTGGGCCGATTCCTGCCGCGTCAGATAGGCGGTAGGTTCGTCGAAGATCAGGAATTGCGTACCACGCATCGCCGCACGCGCCGTGGCAACGAGTTGCTGCTGGCCGATCGTCAGTGAATTCAGCGGCGCTGCGGCGGGCAGTCCGAAGCCGAGGTCGTTCAGCACCGTCTGCGCCATTGTCTCCATCTGCTTCTTGCGCATCACGCCGAAGCGGCTGACTTCGTCGCCCAGAAACAGGTTGGCTGCGACCGAAAGGTGCTGGCACAGCACGACTTCCTGATGCACGGCATTGATGCCGCGCTCGATCGCCTCGTTCGGCGTCGCCAGCGCGACCGGATGTCCGCACCACACGATTTCGCCCGACGTCCTGCCGATGACGCCGGTCAGAAGCTTGATGAGGGTCGATTTGCCGGCGCCGTTTTCCCCGACGATGGCGTGGATTTCGCCGGCGAGGAATGTCAGTGTCGCGGGCTTCAGGGCCTGTACCGAGCCGTAATTCTTTTGAAGCGCCTTCAGTTCGAGAATGGGTGATCCCGGCGGAACACGGTTTGCTTCCTTGAGGGCGGCGTTGTCATCGTGGCGATGACTGACCTCTTCCAATCCGGCCATGGTCCTATCCTCTCCACTGCATCAAACGCCTTTCAAAGGCGCTTTTCGCATTTCTTCAAAGTCGGTTTGTCTTTGGGTGGAAAGGCCGCGCGGGTGTCCGCGCGGCCTCCGGTGATGGCTGTTACTTCAGCTTCGGGTTCAGGAGCGCATCGATCTTCGGATCGCTCATGTTTGCCTTGGTGACGAGGTTGGCACCTGTGTCGACCGTAGCGGGGACCTTTTCACCCTTGGAGACGGCGAGTGCGGTCTTGATGCCGTCATAGCCCATCCGGTAGGGGTCCTGAACCACGAGGCCTGCAATGGCGCCGTCCTTGAGGAAGCCGATCGTCTTGTCGTCGCTGTCGAAGCCGATGACCTTGACCTTTTCGCCGAGCTTGTTTTCAGCGATTGCCTGGCCGACGCCCTGCGCCATGATCAGGTTGGAGGCGAAGACGCCAACGATCTTCGGGTTAGACGTGATCAGGTCGGTCATGATGTTGAGACCAGTGGTCGCCTGACCGTCGGCATACTTGTCAGCAACAACCTTGAGGCCCGGATACTTGGTCTTGATTTCATCCAGGAAGCCGGCGCGGCGCTGCTCGAGGGAGCCGGCACCAGGTGTGTTGGTGATGATGACGACATCGCCTTCTTCCTTGCCGGTCATGCCTTTGATGGCAGCGGCAAGACCGTCGGCAGCAATGCGTCCGCCCTGGGTGTTGTCTGTCGTCAGGAACGACTTGAACGCCTTGGAGTCGGCACCGGAATCGATACCGATGATCGGAACCGCCTTGGCGGCTTCATCGACAGGCTTGCCGAGCGCCTTGGATTCGGTTGGCGAGATCACGATTGCAGCGGGTTTCCCGGCAACGGCATTTTCCAGGATGCTGATCTGGCCGTTGACGTCTGTTTCAGCCTGGGCACCGAGTTCCGGCACCTTGACGCCGAGATCCTTGCCGGCCTTGCGGGCGCCGGCGAGCACGATCTGCCAGTAGAAGGACGTAGTGTCCTTGACGATGATCGGGATCGTCACTTCGGCTGCAAAGGACGTGACAGGTATCGCTGTGGCAAGGACGGCAGCGCCGGCAAGGGCGGCAAATGCACGGCGGGAAAGAATGGATTTCATGATGTGAGTTCTCCTCTCAGGTGCGTTCTCCTCCAGATAAATCGCGCCGCTGAACGCATGCGGACGACCTTTTTCGGTAGTCTCGTGATTGTTTGACGCGAAAGGGAGCCCGCGTCCGGCGTGTCCGCCAATGGTGGCTCGAACTGTTTTGAAAAACGGACGGCGTCCGTACCTTTTCCTCCCTCTCCAAGGCCGTCTCCCCACGGCCAGTTGTCTCAACGAAACATAAATTCCACGAAGGTGTCAAGATGGAATATATGTTCCAAATAGTCGTTGTGGCGCTTTCGGCCCGGTAATCTGTGCAGCGCTACACCCGCACACCATCTTCTCCCAGCGGCGGTGCCACCAGCACGTAGGGCTCGAATTGCGGATAGATGCTCTCCGGAACCGGCTGCGCGAAGTTTTCCATATTGCGATGCAGGCTTGCAGCCTTTCCCGTGCCGATCAGCACCGACGCAACGAGCTGATCTTGCAGCGGAAACTGCAGCGCCGGTGCCGCCAGGGGAACACCGCTTTTCGAGGCTATGGCTTCCATCGCTGCGACCTTTTCGATCACTTCTTCCGTCGCCGGCATATAGTCGAAATTTGCACCGGGAACCGGCCCCGTTGCCAGGATGCCGGAGTTGAACACTCCGCCGATGACAAGCGAGGTCTGCGCTGTCCGGCAGAGCGGCATCAGTTCCGCTACTGCCGAGCGATCAAGCAGCGTGTAGCGTCCGGCCAGAAGAATGCAGTCGAGCGGGGCGGCGCGCATGACGTCGAGGCAGACCGGAACTTCGTTGACGCCGAGACCGTAGGCGGAGATGGCACCTGAAGATTTCAGCTGCTCCAGCGCCTTCAGTCCGGAGCCGAGCAACTGTCCGAGATGATGTTCGTTTGCGGCCCGCCCGTGGGTGTAGGCACCGATATCGTGGACGTAGAGGATGTCCATATGGTTGAGGCCGAGGCGTGCATAGCTGAAGTCGACCGAACGCATGATGCCGTCGTAGGAATAGTCGTAGTCAGCATCGAAGGAGAGCGGGTCGACATAGCTGTAGTCGGGGACCGTCCCGGTCGGCACCGGCCGGAGTAATCGGCCGACCTTGGTCGACAATACGTAGCTGCCATCCGGCTTGTCGCGCAGGAAATCCCCGACATAGCGCTCGGCAAGGCCGAGGCCATACCACGGTGCGACGTCGAAGTAGCGGATGCCGCTATCCCATGCCGCCTGCAATGTCTCCATAGCCTGATCGCGTGGGCAGGCGCGGTACAGACCGCCGAGCGCCGCGGCACCGAAACTGATTTCGGTGACTTCGAGCGCCGTCCTGCCGATTTTCCTCCTGTTCATCATCTCTCCTCAGACGATTGCAGATCTTCAGTCTTAAAGCGTCGCACCCAAATGCCAAGGCACAAACTCGTTGTCGCCATAGCCGAAGGCTTCGCTCTTGGTTTTCTTGCCCGATGCCGTTTCGATGATCAGCTCGAAGATCTCGCGGCCCTTGGCCTCGATGGTCGTCTCGCCGGTGGCAATCGTGCCGCAGTCGATATCCATGTCCTCTTCCATCGCCTTGTAGAGCGCGGAGTTGCTGGACAGTTTGAATGACGGAGCAGGTCGCGATCCGAAGCAGCTGCCACGTCCAGTGGTAAACGCGATCATGTTGGCGCCACCGGCAACCTGTCCGGTTGCCGATACGGGGTCGTAACCGGGCGTATCCATGAACACCAAGCCGCGTCCGGTGACCCGTTCGGCATAGCCATACACGTCTGTTAGCGGTGACCGGCCACCCTTGGCGACGGCGCCAAGCGACTTTTCGAGGATAGTCGTCAGGCCGCCGCGCTTGTTGCCGGGCGACGGATTGTTATCGAGCGATGCGCCGTGCAAGGCGACATACTTTTCCCACCATGTGATCTTGGCATCGAGCTTGGCAGCGACCTCTTCGCTCACCGCCCGGCTGCGCAGCAGGTGTTCTGCGCCGTAGATTTCCGAGGTTTCCGACAGAATGGCGGTGCCGCCGGCAGCAGCTAGGATATCTGCCGCAGCCCCCAGTGCAGGATTGGCGGTGATGCCGGAAAAGCCGTCCGAGCCGCCGCACTGCAGGCCGATGATGATCTCGCTGACGGAGATCGGCTCGCGGCGAGCGGTGCCCACTTCCTCGCAGATTTCCTTGAGCACGCCCATGGCAAGATTGACGGCACGGCGCGAACCACCGGCATCCTGAATGTTGAAATGACGCTTGCTGGCACCGGCACCGCTCTGACCGTAGAGCGTCAGCTGATTGACCTCGCATCCAAGCCCGATCATCAGCACGCCACCGAAATTGACGTGACGCGCGTAGCCGGCCAGTGTCCGGTGCAGGATATGCATGCCATCGCCGGTCGAGCTCATTCCGCAGCCCTGATCGTGGACGATCGGTACGAACCCGTCGATACCATCATAGTGCGGCAGCAGCGTCCGGTTTGCCTCTTCTGCGATGGCTCGGCAAACCGTGGTGGAACAGTTCACGCTGGCAAGGATGCCGATATAGTTTCTCGTTGCCGCTCGTCCGTCGGCGCGGCGGTAGCCTTGGAACGTCCGGGCCTTTTCAGCCTCGGTTGCCGGCTCCGGCGCCGCTGCTGCCGTCACGGAAAGCCGGTCGTTCTCGAAATGGAGGTTATGGCTGTGCACATGATCGCCGGCCTTGATCTCTGCCGTCGTGCGGCCGATTGCCTGTCCGTACTTGACCACAGCTTCGCCCAAGCCAAGATCCTTCAGCGCGAATTTGTGGCCTGGGTCGATCTTTTCGCGCGTCGTCAGCAGTCCGCTAAACGCAGTTCCCGCTGCGATCGGTGCAGTCGCAACGGCGACATTGTCCCCGTTGGACAAGATGATCCAAGGCTGGTTGTTCAACTTCGTCTCCCTGTCCAAGCGCTTGCTGCATTGGCAATCGCGCATTGATTTTGTTTTTTATCTACAATAAACATTTTGAAGTCAACGGGGAATATGCCGCTGACGAGGGAGAATGCGCCAACAACAAGCGCTTGTGAAAAGGCGCGCTACACTGGCCAAGCAAGCTTTGCCGCCCTAAGAGGTGGCCGAGCTGCGCGGGGTCGTGCAGGCAGCAGGGGGTCGGCATGGCCAGACAAAATACGGTGTTCAAGGAAGCGTTCAATCGCTATGCGGCGACGCTTGTCCCGCATGCCGCGTTGCCGTCCGAGCCTGATATCGCGGCCCAGCTCGGCATCAGTCGCAGCACTGCGCGCGCAATTCTCCTGCGGCTGAGCGAGGTCGGTATCATCCAGTGGAACAAACGCGAGAAGACGGTTCTCCGGCCGCCTGTGGCAGCCGATCTGTTTCCCGAGCAGGAAACAAACTCGCTGCACGACATCATCGAGCGCAGCTTCATGCTGCGCATATTATCGGACGAAGCCCAGCCGGGCATGCAGATCAACGAGCTGGAACTCGCCCGCGAAATCGGCACAGGCACGACCAGCGTGCGCGAGTTCCTCATTCGCTTCTCGCGATTCGGCTTGATAGAGAAACGCCCCAACAGCCATTGGACGCTGAAGGGTTTTACGCGCGAGTTCGCGCTGGAACTGGCTGACGTCCGCGAAATGTTCGAGCTGCACTCGGCAGCGGAATTCGGGCGGCTGCCGGCCGATCATCCGGCCTGGGCAAGCCTTGCCGCCATCCGCAAGGAGCACGACGAGTTGCTTGCCGACTTTGACGAACGATATCGTGACTTTTCACAACTCGACGAGAAATTTCACCTGCTGATCCAGCGCGCCTCGAACAACCGTTTCATCGCCGATTTCTACGACGTCATCGCCATCGTCTTTCACTACCACTACCAGTGGAACAAGGCACAGGCCCGGGAACGGAATGCCAGGGCGATCGCCGAGCATCTGGCCTATATCGACGCCCTGCAATCGCGCGACATCGGTCGTATCGATGAGGCTTGCCGTCATCACCTGAGGTCTGCCCGGCAGACATTGCTGCAATCGATACCGCAGGCCCCGAGCGAGGAAGGAAACCCAAAGTGAAGACCCCCATAATGCAGTTCGGCACCAGCCGCTTTCTCCAGGCCCATGCCGATCTCTTCGTCAGCGAGGCGATGGAGAAAGGCGAAGCCCTCGGGCCCATTACCGTCGTGCAGACGACAGGTGCAAGCGAGCGCGCCGAGCGCCTCAAGGGGCTCGCCGTCGAAAGCGGCTTTCCTGTCCATATCCGTGGCATTGAAGAGGGCCGCCCGGTGGACCGCTTACAGCAGGTGACTAGCGTCAGGCGGGCACTCTCCGCATCTGCAGACTGGGCAGAGGTCGAGCGCGTGTTTGTCGAGGAAGTCCAACTGGTTATCTGCAACACCGCAGACCGGGGATACGATATTTCCCTCGAGCCCGCGACGCTCCCGGCGGATATGCCGGTGTCCTTCCCCGGAAAACTGACGGTTTTGCTGCATCGTCGGTTCGGGTCAGGGCGGGCAGGTCTGACAATCCTGCCTTGCGAGCTGATCAGCAGGAATGGCGAGGCGTTGCGAGCTATCGTGACCGGACTTGCCTCCCGCTGGTACGCGGACGACACCTTCAATGCGTGGCTCGCTACGGAAGTAATCTTCTGCAACACCCTGGTTGACCGCATCGTCTCCGAGTCGCTGTCACCGGCAGGCGCAGTTGCCGAGCCCTACGCTCTCTGGGCGATACAAAGGATGCCGGGGCAGGCCTTGCCCTGCGTCCATCCGGATATCGTCGTGGCTGATGACATCGAGCCTTACGAGAAACTCAAACTCTTCATCCTCAACCTCGGCCATACCTATCTCGCCAGTCGCTGGATCGAGCAGGGCCGCACGGAAGCGATGACCGTGCGCGAAATGCTTGGCGATCCGGAAACCCGAGGCGCCCTCCTGTCGCTCTACGAGACCGAAGTCGTTCCGGGTTTTGCGCGAAAGGAAATGGAGGTCGAGGCGGAGGCCTATGTGGTCGCGACATTGCAACGCTTCGACAATCCGTTTCTCGACCACAAGCTTTCCGACATCGCCCAGAACCATGTCGAAAAAATTCGCAGACGTTTCGAGGGTTTCGTGGAATGGTCGGGCATCCCCGCGCCGACATTGCAAGCCATTATCCGCTCTAACGCCGAAGCGTAGCTGCTTCCCGGAGTGTCCAGGGTAGCCGGCAACGGTTTCCTCTGGTCAAGGGCTTCGAACGGCGTGTATCACATCTGCTCCTGAAGCCGTCGGACAGATGCACCATGCGCCTTGCAAGCCTAGCCATGTACACCACGCCAGCCCCGGTTGCTGCTGCCAACGACGCACTATGGGTCTATCTCCGAAATCGGTTGCGCCAGCTAGGGCTCGATGGTGTCCCGGACGATCTGGACAGGCTTGTGGTCTACGATCAGGCCTGGCTGCGTCCAGACCTGCTGGTGGCGCAGACCTGCGGCTTCCCGTTCGTAACCAAGCTGCTTGGTCGTGTCCGCCTGCTCGCAACCCCCGTTTATGATCTGCCGGGCTGCAACGGACCTCTCAACCGCAGCAAGATCATCGTCGCCGGAACCAGTCCTGCCACGGGCCTGGAAGATCTGCGCGGATTGACTGCGGCCATCAACGAACCCGGCTCGAACTCCGGCAGCAACCTTTTTCGCGCAGCTATCGCACCGCTTGCGCGAGACGGCAGATTTTTCGGCTCCGTAATCGAGACCGGTGGCCACCTCGCCAGCATCGAAGCCGTCGCCTCCGGCAAGGCCGACGTGGCCGCTATCGACTGCGTCACCTTCGGCAACACGCTCCGCTTCGATCCGGATCGGCTTGCCAATGTACGCATCCTTGCCGAGACCCCGGAGGGCCCGGGCCTGCCTTTCATCACGTCGATCAGGACGACGGACGACGAGATAGCGGCAATTAGGCTCGTTCTGGATGAGGTTGCTTTGGCAACGGAACTCGTTGAAGTCAGGGAAGTCCTGTCGCTTCGACGTTTCGAGGTCCTGCCCGAAAGCGCCTACCAGCGTCTCGCCGAACTGGCACGCGATGCCGCGTCGCTAGGCTATCCCGTCATCGCCTGATCTCGAGTAGGTCTCACCCGACGACGATCAGTTCGAGGGATGCGCCTGTTCGTTTCGGGCATTGGTCAGGCCGGTGATGGCATCATGGTCGCCGGTGGCGGCTGCAGCCTCGAAGATGCGGATGGCATCGGAATAGCGCTTGAGGTTCAGGTAGGCGTAGCCGCGCAGCACCATCAGGCCGATCTGCTCGGGCTGGATCTGGTTGAGCTGGTCGAGATAAAGAATGGCCTCCCGATACCGCTTTTCGTCATAGGCGGACGAGGCGCGCTTGGTGAGGATTGCCACTTGCAGGCTCAGCGCCCGCTCGCGGCTCTGCGGCGCCTTGATTGCGGAGACGGCGGCATTGCTGGCGAGATTGAGCTGCAGGTAGGCGAGGCTCTGCCCGTACGCGGCGTCCTGGCGATCCTTCGGCAGCGGGCTGCGAAGCGCAATTTCAAAGGTTGCCGCTGCTTCGGCCGGCCGCTTCTTGCTCATCAGGCACCAGGCGCGGGGGAGTGCCGCCTCTGGCGATAGCATGGCGGGATCGACGGTCGTCGTGCAGCCGGTGCCAGCAGGCCTGCGGGCTTCCCTTACCCTTACGACCTGAGCCTCCTGTCGCGGGGCAGACGAGAGATAGCTTGTCTCGCGAACCGGTGCCGGTGGCTGCCGTCTGGTGCCCTGGGGCGCAGCTTCGATCGCCTGCGTCTCGCCACCATCGACACGGGCCTGCCTTGGGGCTGCACCGATGTCGCGGAGCATGGCGATCCGCTCGGATCGCCCGGCCCACTGACGCTGGACATCCATGACGCCAGCCTTGTCGTTCAATTGGGCAAGGGTGATGGTCAGGCCGTAGGCGGAAGGCTCATCGTCTGCCTTCCACCCGAGCGCCGTCCGGAACCACTGTGCCGCCGTCTGTGGCTGGTTGAGGCCGCGCGCATACCAGCCGAACTGCTGTGCGCTGGGCACATCGCGGGCCTTGAGGACCGCGCCAGCGATCCGCTGCAGGACGTCGACCTTGAGGATAACCGGTGGGTCGATTGCCAAGAGGTTTGCTGCCGCCGCGAGGTAGGTGGCATTCGCATCCTTGGAGTCGTCACGCCACTTGAACATGACCTCCTCGGCCTCCTCCGGAGACTTGCGGGCAATCAGGGTCAGGGCAAGCCCCTGCGATGCCGACGCGGTGTCCTCCTTGGTGCGCGCAAGACGAAACCACTTTTCCGCATTCGTGAGGTCGCCCCGGGGATAGTTGTACCAGCCGAGCAGCAGCGCATCGGACGCCAGTCCTTGCGTCTCGCTCAGGCGCTCGAGGCGGCTCAGATATTCGGGGGCAATCACGAGTTTGGGGTCGGCATTGGCCTCGGCCACGAAACGGCGGGCGAGGTCGTCGCGGATACTCTCGAATTCCCGCGTCCCATCGGCCATTGGTTTTTCCTGCGCCATCAGGTCCTGCATGGTGCCGTAAGGCAGCAGCGCCGAGGCCTTCTGGATCGTCGCCAGCCGCTCGGCAGCATTGGTGCAGTTTTTCATGACGTACATGTAAGCGTCGCGCGCACGGGTCAGGCGGTCGATGTGACCGAAGGCATCCGCCACCCGCCACAGCACATCGACTTCGCTGCAGGTCAGCAAGCTCGGGGTTTCGGAGGCCACGCTGACGACGGTCTCGTACTGCTTCAGATCTGAAGCGTTGATCAGGCGGGTGCGAGCCTCCGCGACATTCAGGCGCTCGGTCAGGTCCGTAGGTGGCTGCCAGCCCGGCTCGGCGGCCTGACGGTCGGAGATTGCCTTGCGCACCTCCGCATAGCGTGCCTCCGAATAGAGCTGCCACATCGATTCCAGCTGCTTGTCCTGGTTCTGTGGCACGGCCAGCGGATCGGCCGGTGGGGTCCATGTCGGATAGAGGGCCTGCAGCCTGGAGATTTCGGCCTGCAGCCGCGCCTTGTCGCCGCGGCTGGCAAAATACCGCAGGGCGCTCTCGTCGATCGCCGGTTGGGCAGCGGCAGGCGGGTTCGGTGGCGGAGATGCGGCCTGCGAGACCGCGGAAGGCTGGTCGGCGGCAGTTGCCGGCGCATCGGAAGCTGCGGTATTCTGGGCGAGTTCCACGGCCTGTGCAGTATCCACATCGCGCCCCAGTTCCGGCTCTGTCGTCGGCCTGTCGAAGGGATGAAAGTCAGGGCCGGTGATACGCCCCATGCGCATCAGCTGGGGTATCTCACCAGGCGTGTTCGTGCCCAACAGGTCTGACACCCTGTCGGCGATCTGCGAGCGGTCCTTGAGTCCGACTATGCCCACCGTCATGATGAGCGTCGCCGACAACAGGACTAGTGACGGTCTCATAGGCACTCCGGATGCTTTTCCGCAACAAAGGCAAGCCCCAGCAAGTGGAGCGTGGACGGGAAATACAAAGTCGGAACAAATGATTTGGCCGACGCTGGGAGTTTCGTCCCCGCAAGCATACAGGCCATAGTATGGTTAATAATCTGATAACCGGGGTCGTCCAGCGTAGCTTTGACGCTGTCGTTGTTGAGGTCGATAAGCCGGATAGAGCCGTCGGCAGCGCTCATTCCAGACTGCAGCCGACCCAGCAGATCCTTGTCGTCGATGCCGCCGCGCATTAGGTAGAGCGGAATCCGGATTGCGTTATAGCCGAACTCCGGCACGAAGCCTTCAGCGGGCTTAGCCTGCCTCTTCAGGCTCACCCAATCTGCCGGCAGCTTTTCTTTTCCGAATTGCATCTGCGAAATCAGGACGTGGCCGTCATCCGAAAGCTGTTGCCACTTCGGCGATGGCACCAGGCCATTCATCACAGGAAAGGCCTCGAAGATCCAGTAGGACGGATTGATCACCGGTCCATCTGCACGGTCGGCCGCCGCAAAGCCTGAGACGCCCGGCAGCAGCAATGTCCGGCCGCCGCTTTCGACGACCGCCTTGTCGAGCAGCGTCGCCGCAATCTTCGTTGCCGCCTGCGTATAGTCTGCCCGGCCCCAGGCCGCGCCAGCGCGCGCCAGCGCGTAGGCAATCAGCAGGTCGCCATCGGTCGCATCGTTGATGTCGTCGACATGCGGGGTCTTATCGGGGCTCCAGCTCCAGGCGGCAAGCCCGTCATCGCGGATCAGTAACTCGGTTCGCGTGAAATACCAGATCTGCTCGAAATCTGCGGGGCTTTCGGAGAGGTAGGCGAGCAGCAGTCCGTAGCCCTGTCCCTCGCTGTGGCTGATCCCGCCGTTTCCGTCGTCCACGATGCGACCGGAGGGATCGAGAAACTTCGCCTTGTACGCCTGCCAGGACTGCGTCTGTATCATCGGCTCCTGTGCTCCGGCCGGGTTGTCGCAGATAAAGAAGAACAGCACTCCGATGACGCAGGCGGCGACCTGCCTCAAAGTCATCGGCGCCGTCCGAGATTGGATAGAAGCGCGGCAGTCGCAAGCCCCATCAGCATCGTCAGGGCTGCAAAGAGCAAGGCGTAGGAAAGGATGTTGGTCGACAGCCAGTTGGCGGCAACCAGCCGGTAGTTGGAGAAGGAGAAATCTTGCGTCGGCACGAAGGCAAACCGCGCCACCGGCACCGTCTCGATCTTCTTGGTTGCTGCCGCATAAGTCGTGATGCGACCGGAAAGCTCCGGCCACGTGTCCTCTGCGGACAGAGCAGTCAGGCCGGATCGCAAGTCGCCAGCCGTTGGCGAGGTGACGATGGTCCAGGTTCCGTTGCCATCCGGACTGGCGCCCTGCGCGACCATGATTGTCGCAGCGTTGCTCGGCATGAACGTTGCCTCGGCACTCGGTGCGAACCGCAGGGAGCTGAAGGAAATATCGAAATTCCGCCGCATCCATTCCTCGAACGCGGAGATCTGCCCGGTCCAACTTCCGCCACTGACCATGGACCGCCACTGCTCGAACGTTGCGCCGGTATCCACATCTGCCGGCTTTCCAGCCGTATTCGGTCTCCAACTGACCTGGCTTGCCGGCGCGATATTCAATTGCGTGAGTGCTGTCGGCGGGATCTGCGAAATGGGGCCGATGAACAGCGCGTTGCGATCGCCGATCCCGGCGGGCGAGGTTGCGACCTCGATGGGAATGGGTCGGCCAGCCATCAGGGCCAGCCTCGCGAGGAAGGTCGCCGATGCGGACAGCGTATCGGCGTCCACCCGGTCGAGATAGACCGGGAGAACATTCTCGATCAGGCCGTAGGGATAGCCGGTGCCGCCGGTTGCCGCGAGATTGGGACGCTGGCCGACGCGGGCGAAGTCAGGCATGCGGAATTCCGATGTATCGAACAGCGCGAAATGTGGCGTTGCCGATGCGTTCGAGCCCGGAGCGCAGGCGGCGTCGGCGCTCGTCAGAAGGGCGGCCTCCACCGCAACGTGGTTTAGCCCGGGCTTGAAGTGTCGGAGCGTAACACGGATCGGCAGGTGCCGGAAAATGCCACCGCCCTTGTTGGTGATTGGCACGGTCGAGGCAACGCTTCCGTTGACGAATACGTCGATATGGCTGCCGGGCAGGACGTCGGGGGAATAGGCAGCGTCAAGCAGTATGGTCGCCTCGCCGTAGGCGTTGGCATAGAAATCGGCCGGTACGCCGATCCCGAAATCTGTGCGGAATCGGCGTCCGGTAAATTGTGTCGTGGAGACGCCAAGCTGCGAAAACGGCAGGATAGTATTGCTGAAAATCAGTGGCACATCGGGTGCCTGCCATCGCTGCGTCGCCAGTACGTCGCGGCGGTTGTCCACTGCCCGGTCAGTCGATGTGACCAGGCTGTCGATGGCGGTGTCTATCGATTGCCACGAAGGACCCGTGACCAGCAGAACCGGTCCGCCGCTACGGGGATCGTTGACGAACGTTGCCACAGGGGCCACTTGTGCCGCCGGTGGCAGTGACGGAAAGAGTGGCTGCAGTTCGCTTGCCGTCCCGACAAGAACAGTGAGCTTGCCCGGTGCCAAGGCTGGCAGGCCGGCGGTCTGGAAGTTGAAGGACTGGTTGGGCATGCCGCTCAGTACCGAAAGGCCCTGCGCCAGTCGCATGAGCGGTTTCGTGGTGCCAGGCTGGGCAAGCCCAGGCACGACGAAGTCGAATTCAGTCGCGCCCTTTTCGTCGACGCCCACCGCGCGGACACCATCGGTGCTCACCAGCCGCGCGGCTTCCGTACCGCCAAAACTCAGATAAGTGCGGCTCGGGTCGATATCCGTCCAGAGTTCGTAGGTCGAGGAGATGCTGCAGTCCGTCCGGTGGCGCTGTTGCATCTCGAAGCTCACCAGGTTGGAGCCTGCCTGCAACAGCCCGGGCGGCACGTCGAAGCTGAGCTCTTCCGGCTTTTCGGAAGAACGTATGGGCGTCGATCCGACCGAACGGCTGTTGATGAGAACAGTCAGTTGAGACGCTTCGGGCGCGACGACGATAGCGTTCTGATAGGCGAGGTTGAGCTTGACCGGAGCGGCCGCTTGCGCCGGTGTCAGATAGATCGACCATGTCTTCTTGTCGATTTCGCCGTTCAGGCCAAGATCCGAAGCCGGGACGAGGAAGCGCCTGAAGCGCTCGGTCGTGACAGGCTTGCCAACCGGAGTACCTGCGCTTTTTGGCGGGGCCGCGGCGGTCGGCACGGGTGGTGGCTTTGCGGTGGTCGGCACGGGTGTAAAGGGCGGTATGGCCGGCTGCGCGGCAGGCGCGGCGGGTGCCGGCTGAACCGATGGGCTCGCGGGTGCTGCACCCTTCGGCCGCTCAGGCGTCATGTCGAAGGGCGTCGTCTGCGCGAGGGCAAATGGCGCGAGCCATGTTGTAGCGAGCGCGGCTACGACCGCGATACGACCCGGCCTCATTGTGCGCCCGCCTTCACTGGCTGGATCTGCTCCTCGGGCTTGCCTTTGAAACTGCGGAAGAAATACACAAGCCCGCGGCTCGTCTGGTAGGCCGATACACCGAGAAACCAGATCGTTCCCCTGATCAGCCCGGGATTGCGGCGACGGGAGAGCTGGAATTGCGTCCACTGGTCTGAGTTTGCAAAGATCAGATCCGCGATCAGGCGGTGATCCAGCGCGCTTTGTGGATTGTAGAGGCAGCCGATCGCCGTGATTTCGCCGCTAGGCTGGGTGTTGCGCACGGTGACGATCAATGTCTCTTCCTGGGCGCCGCTGTAGGGCCTGAACTTGATCGTCGCGCGAGTGTCCACTCCCAGCGGATCGAAGGTCTTGCTGAAGACGTGCAGCCTCGCACCATGAACGGATACGTCCTCGATAGAAGCCGGATACCAGCGTCCGTCGACGCCGAATTCGCACCGTCGGTTAACACGCACCCGCCGCGACGAAGACCGCTCGCCGCGCTCGGAGACAACGCCGAGAGCGCAGCCGGCCATGATTAGGTTGAGCAAGGTCCAGCCGGCAACGACCAGCGTCACGTCTGCCTTGTAGGGCTCGGCGTAAAGGCGGTAGATCGCCATTCCGAAAGCTACCAGCAGAACCCCAAAGATGACGAAGAACGGTCGGCTGATTTCGGAAAGGCGCGCGACGGCAATGGATTCGTCCTTGGCCGTCACCTTGAATGTCGGCTTGCGCGGATTGAGGATGACCGAGATCACCGCCGGCAGCAGGTGCACCGTCTGCACATATTCATAAAGCTCTGAGATCCAAGGCCAGCGGAACGAGCCGTAGAGATAGTTCTGCATCATCATGTTCACGACCATGTAGGCGAGCGAATAGGCCAGGAACTCGCCGCCCGACGAGGTGAAGATCTCGAGATTGAAGAAAAGATAGAACAGCGGCGCGAACAGGAACATCGTCCGTGGGAACGGGAAGAGCCAGAACAGCGTCGACGACATGTAGCAAAGCCGCTGCGGCAGGGAGAGCCCGCGCTTGAAGAGCGGGAAGCGGAAACGCAGGATCTGCATCATGCCCTGCGCCCAGCGGCTGCGCTGGCCGATGAAGCTGGCAAAGGTCGCCGGCTGGAGGCCCGCGATCAGCGGCTTGTCGACATAGATGCTGTTCCAGCCTCGCGAGTGCAGCTCGATCGCCGTTTCGCAGTCCTCGGTGATGCTGACGCCACTGAATCCGTTGGTTTCAGCCAGCGCCTTGCGCCTGAGGACGGCAGCAGAGCCGCAGAAAAACGAGGCGTTCCACTTGTCGAGACCGCGCTGGATAATGCCGTAGAACATCTCGTTCTCGCTCGGCATGTGGTCGAACGTCTGCAGATTGCGCTCGATCGGGTCTGGATTGAGAAAGAAATGCGGTGTCTGGCACAGGAAGAGCTTCGGATCGTCGTCGAAGTAGCCAACGGTTTCGAGCAGGAAATCACGTGCCGGCGCGTGGTCGGCATCGAAGACGGCGATGAGCTCGCCCGTCGAGTGCTGCATGCCGTTGTTGAGATTGCCGGCCTTGGCATGCTCGTTGCGATCGCGGGTCATGTAGCGAACGCTGAGTTGCTCGCACAGTTCCTGCAACTGGATGTGGCGGAGGGAAGCGGCTTGCGCATCGAGGATGTTGTTGGCATTGCGCTTTTGCAGTGTACTGCCGTCGTCGAGCAGCCAGACGGTGACCTTCTCGGGTGGATAGTCCATGGCCTTGGCCGCCGCCAGCGTATTGCCGAGAAGCGCCGCATCTTCGTTGTAGGTCGGCACGAACACATCGACATGCGGAAACTTGCCCTCGGTGGCGGCACGAGAGGGTCGTGGCGGCAGCGGCATGGCAACGACAAACAGGCTGAGCGCGCCCATCATCACGCTGTACATTTCGGCGAGATAGACGAGGAAGCCCGGAATAAAGTTTTCAGGCTGATTGATTGGCGGCAAGGTGCTGGTCGTCCGCCAGAACACGTAGCGCAGAATGATCGAGCTTCCGAAGGCGAGCGCTACGAGGCGCCATTTTCCCTCGCCCTGGAACAGCTTGATCAGCGCCATGATGATGACCACCGTGACACTGACGATCAATTGCGTCTGGAGGCTGATCGGCAGGGTGATGAGGGTAATTACGCATACCGCGACGATCATCCAGATCAGGATACTGGCGGCTTTGCGCATGGTTATTCCTTTACCTCAAGTCAACACTCAAGCACGACGCGATCATGGCGACGACACCAAGCACCGTGACACCGGATGGTTGACAAACCGTTCATGCTACTCGTCTCTTGATCGATATAATCGCAAGACCTTAGTTAGGAGCAGGCACAATGACCGCCGGAGCTGCTGTCGTGCTGCTTTTGTCGTCGCCGATCGGCGACGGAACGACCGGCCCTCTGGGCGCCGGCGCGGGTGGCTGCTGTTGCGCGACCGGACGCGGTGCTGCGCGCGGTTCTACGCTGCGCGGGCTTTGCGGTGCGATGCCAGGTGACGTCGCCGGCAATTGGAAAGCGGCTGGCAACTGGCCGGCGCTCGTAGGCGATACCACCGGGTAGATCGGATTACCGGTGCGGCCAAGCGTCGGATCGACCGGTGGAGCGCTGTCATACGGGTTCCAGCCGGGAGCCGGGAAAGTGCCTGTGATGGTGTAGCCATACATGACACGAAGCAATTGCTCGGCGGTTGCATGTGTGTCGCAAAGTCGCAGCCGGACCTGCACGGTACCGCGATTCTGAAAAGCACCACGAGCATTGTCGCTGGAGCGCACCTGCTGCCACGCATAGAGGCAGGTGTCGCCCTGTGCACTTTTGCCCGTGGCATAGCCGAACGGTCCGTAGTTGTTCTGGACGTAGATGCCGGACCGAACCATCGCCACGCCAGGCAACGCACGACGCATATCCCTGTCGACCGTGCTGTCGCGGATCGAGGCATAGCCGAGGCCCTTGCGGTTGTCGTAGTCGAGACCGACCGGCCCGAAGAACGTCACCTGCAGATCGTTCTGCCCCGAGGTTGCGGCTGAGGTAAAGAGGTAGATGTCCTGCTGGACGGCGTTGTTGTAGGAGTGCTGCACGACATTGACGATCGACGGACCGCCCGGAGGTGGCAGCGCGAAAGCCTTGTCGCTCGTCACCGTCTCCGCGGGACCGGGAATCCGGATCCCATCCTTCGACGCGCAGCCGGATATCGCCAGCGCCGCCGTGAGCCACAGCGCGCCATAGACACCTTTTGTCATGCGTGACGGCGCGACATGCCGAATCAGAGAACGAGGGACCATGCGCATGAAATAGCCAAATGCGCTACATAAGCAACATGAACATCGTTTTGCGGGTATTGGTGGGTGCGCTGAGGGCCCCGGTCGCGAATGAAATCTTCTGCCACGCGTGCCTTTCCGGCGACAATTGACAAGCCAGCGTGGATGAAGAACATGCCCTCGAGATTGCGTGATGCCCGGGAGTGCAGCGCGCCATTCAGAAAAATCAGGGCAGGAGACGGCAAAATGGCAGGCGATATCGGCATGTTCGAAGCGGGAAGCTTCATCGGGCGCACCTGGGATGCGGCCAAGGATGGTCCATCCGTTGTCGTTATCCGCGACGGCACTGTCTATGACGTCACGTCACGAGATATTCCGACCGTCTCCGCCCTTCTTGAGATGGACGATCCCGTCGCTTTTCTAAGCACGCAGGCGGGCGAAGCTGTCGGCAGCCTCGAGGCGCTGTTTTCGGCGGACGCCAATTCGCCCCACACCTTGCTGGCGCCGATCGACCTGCAGGCTGTCAAAGCTTGCGGCGTCACGTTCGCGCGCTCGATGCTGGAGAGGGTGATCGAGGAGCGCGCTGCCGGTAATCCGGATCTGGCGAACAGCATTCGCGGCCGCATCACATCCATCATCGGCGACAGCCTTCGCAATCTGAAGGCGGGATCGCCGGAGGCCGCCAAGGTCAAGGCGGCTCTGATCGAGGACGGTGTCTGGTCGCAATATCTGGAAGTCGGCATCGGCCCGGATGCCGAGGTCTTCTCCAAGGCGCAGGTACTCTCCTCCGTGGGTCACGGTGCCGATGTCGGCTTGCACCCCATTTCCAAATGGAACAACCCAGAGCCGGAAATCGTGCTGGTCGTCGATAGCCGGGGGCGCGTCAAGGGCGCAACGCTCGGCAACGACGTCAACCTGCGTGACGTCGAGGGCCGCTCTGCCCTGTTGCTCGGCAAGGCCAAGGACAACAATGCTTCCTGCTCGATCGGGCCGTTCATCCGGCTGTTCGACGATACTTATTCCATCGACGACGTCCGCAATGCCGACCTCGATCTCACAATAGAGGGAGAGGACGGCTACGTGCTGCACGGCAAGAGTTCGATGAAGGAGATCAGCCGTGATCCGCTCGATCTTGTCTCCCAAACAATGGGGCGGCATCACCAGTATCCCGACGGAATGGTGCTGTTCATGGGGACGCTTTTCGCGCCGGTCGAGGACCGCGACGTGCCGGGGCAGGGCTTTACCCACAAGATCGGCGATGTCGTGACGATTTCGAACGACAAGCTGGGCGCACTGCGCAACCGCGTCATGCTGTCGACAGATTGCCCGCCCTGGACTTCAGGCATTGCAAAGCTCATGCGCAATCTGGCGTCGAGGGGCCTGCTCTAGGAAGCCCCTCGCTCGCTGCGGCTACTCGGAGACGAGCAGCGCCACTGGTGAAGTGGCCAGCAGGGCTGCCAGTTTCAGGGGCTGGCTTGTCTCGTGGACCGTACCGTCGATGACATTTCGCACTCTGCCGGCAGCGCGCTCGGGCAAGGCGATCGCACTGTCTCCCCAGTAATCGCCGCACGGCCATTCGCCTTCGCCGAGTCCGTAAACCAGCCGAGGAGCAATGGCGACGACCATTTTGTTCTCGTGGCTGCGCAGGAATGCAATGGCGTTGTCGGCGCGTTCACCGGTGACGGCCAATGGCTGATAATCGCCTTTAGCAAACAGCGTTGGCTCAGCCTTGCGCAGCGCAAGGCCCTTTTGGACGAGGCGCTGCTTGAAGAGTCCCCGGGCAAGCGCGCCCTCATCGCGTGTCTGGAGGGGCACGGCCAGGTCCTCACCCAGGCGTGCAAAGTCTGGCAGGCGGCGATTGTCGGGATCGACGAGGCTGAGATCCAGTTGCTCGGCGCCCTGGTAAATGTCGGGTATCCCTGGAGCTGCCAGCTTGATGAGCGTCTGTGTCAGGCCGTTAAACAGGCCCGCCCGCACGAACGGCTGCAGCGTCTTGCGGAAGTCCTGCAGAAAAGCCGCATTGTCGCTCGCAAGCAGGTTGGCCGCGAAAGCCTTTACGGCGTCCTCGTACGCACCATCCTCCTCGCCCCAGTTGGTGCGCTGCTTGGCCTCGCGCAGCGCTTTCTCGACATAGGCAAGGAAACGGTCGAGCAAGTCGGCCGGAGCAGGCGCGTCGAGCGCGAGGTCTGCTGGCCAGGCACCGGCGAGTGCCTGATACAGCATCCATTCGAGCCGTGGTTCCGGCGCGGCGCCACCCGGCAGGGAAGCGACGGTGGCGGCATTGAGCTTGCGCCAGCGCTCCACGCCATCCAGCCATGCCTCCGGAGCTTCGGTAAGCGCATAAAGCCTCGCCCGCCCGTCCTCGCCGCGTTTCGTGTCATGTGTCGAGGTTGCGGACAGGCCGGCGGGCTGTGTCTCCATCCGCTTAGCCATCTCGTGGTGGAAGCGTTCGAGGCCGAATTCAGTGGCAGCAGGTTCGCCGCCGACCTCGTTCAGGCCGATCAGGCGGTTATATCGATAGAACATCGTGTCTTCGATAGACTTCGCCGTCAAAGGCCCCGTCAATTGCTGGAAGCGGCGTCGGAATTCGAGCGCATCCGCCTTGGCCTCCGGTGCCACATTGCCTTGAAATACCTTGTCGACAAAGGACAACGCGGCGTGGTCCGCCTTTTCGGACGAGCCACCCGCAGTTTCCACGATAGTGCTCCACATCGCGCCATCGGCCGCGTCGAGGGCGCCATCCGTCCCGTAGGTCCGATACACCGGGCAGGCGACAAGCAGAGACACCAGCGCCTGTTCCAGTGCCGCTTGCTCGGACACGTCGCCATTGATCGCTCCGACACTCAGAAGCAGCTGCAGCAAATTGTTGGTTTCAACAGCGAAGTTTTTCCGGGCAAGCATCGCCTTGACCGCCAGCGCGCCCTCGGCAAATTCCGGCTCACCATCGGCAATTTCCCGATAGGTATCGGTGATTGCGTTCATTCCGGACGTGTTCACCAGAACGTCGGGCAGGGTAGTGATAAATTCATAGCCGGTGGTTCCGGAGATCGGCCACGCCTCTGGCAGCGTCTCTCCTTCGGCGAGGATTTTCTCGACGACGATATAGGTATCCTCACCCACGGCACTGCGCAGACGCTCGAGATAGGCGGCGGGATCTGCCAGCCCGTCGATATGATCGAGCCGCAATCCATCAACGGCACCATTGCGCACCAGTTCGAGTGTCAGCCGATGTGCATCGTCGAAAACAGCCGGGTCTTCGACGCGCAAGCCTACAAGACCGGTCACCTCGAAAAAGCGACGATAGCTGAGCTCGCGCGGCGCGTCCTTCCAATAGATCAGCCGCCAGGGCTGTTCATCCACCACGGTCTGGAGCGAAGCGGGGTCACTGAACTTCTGCGCTAGCGCCTTGTTTATCTCTGCCGCCTCGCCAGAGAGCATGTCGCGCATGCTCTGGTGAAATTCCGTCTCCCGCCGTGGATCTGCATCAGACGCCAGAGTGCACATTGCAGCGACGACCGGGAGATCAAGTCGCGACAGCACGGCGGCATAGGTACTCGGCGCCAGCGGCAGCCGCTGCTCGTAGTAGGCAACAGTGAGCGTGCCCGCATCCGCGTCCACAGTCAGCGTCAGTTCGCCTGCCTCCAACGCATCCTGCAGCGGCTTTCCGAGGATAGGCAACGTCAGCTTTCGGCTCCAGTCGATGTCGAAATGCTGGCTGAAAGGGCTTTCCTCACCCCACTCGACGACGCTGCGCCACCACGAATTTTCCAGCGAGGCGGCCATATGGTTTGGAACGATGTCGACCAGCAGGCCTATTTCGGCCTCCCGCAGCGCCTCGGACAACTTGTCGAACCCCTCGCGGCCGCCAATCGCGGGATCGATCTCGTTGGTGTCGGTGACGTCGTAGCCATGGGTTGAACCCTTGGTGGCGGTGAAGATCGGTGACGCGTAGAGATGGCTGATGCCCAATTGGCGGAGGTAAGGAACCATTTTCCGGGCATGGTCGAAAGTCATGCCGTCGCGAAACTGGATGCGATAGGTAGAATTGGGCAAAGTCATTGGATACCTGGCAGAGTGGGAAGGCCGTCGGGCGGCGCAGTCAGCAAATTGGCTTCCCGGGAGCCGATTTAAGGCCGCAAGGAAACGAATTAACCGGCCACACAACGCCGTTAGCCTCTCGGTGAAGCCTCGACCTGCAAACTTGCGGAAGCAAAATAAGTTCCGTCCACTGGCGATGTGGGGTGGCCGCAGGGCGCCTCCGTCTAGTGGGTCGGTGCCGGTTGCAATGCCGGCTGGCTGCGTGCGGCCGTCAGCTCTGCGGTAGTGTGGTTGAGGCGGTCGGCCAGCACCCTCATGATATCCACGGCCATTTCGGGGAAGTCGGAGAGCAGCTTGAGGAAGTGCTCTTTGCTGATCCGCAGTGCCTCGACATTCGAGGTGGCCTTTACGGTCGCAGTACGGGAGACGTCGCAGAGGATGGCGATTTCTCCGACAATCGAATTGACATCGACATCGGCGACCTTGATCTCACCGGTCGGCGTATCGACTAGGATATCGGCGGTTCCTGCCAGCACGACATAGGCAGCGTCGCCGAGATCGCCCTGGTGGAAAAGTATCTGGCCAGCACGGTAGCTGACGCGATCGGAGGTGAAGGCGAGCAGTTTCAGCTTCGCCGGCGCAATGCGTGCGAAAATCGGCACTCGCCGCAACATTTCGACTTCATCTCTTAACAGCATGCGCGTTCAACCCCGGGATCACAGCCGCCAGATAGCCTATAACGATAAAAGTTCTTTGAACATCCCGTCGTGCTGCAAAAGATCTTCGGTTGTGCCGCTTTCAGCCAGCGTGCCGCCCTGAAATACCAGGACGCGGTGGAACTGCTCCGCTAGCGCGACATTCGACAGAACCCAGATGATAGCCGGGTTGTGGTCGCTGTTTTCGATGTCGCGTAGAACGGTGCGGACGATCTGGTCCTGGATGCGATGGTCGAGCGCAACCAGCGGCCTGTTGAAGATCAGGTAGTCGGCGCGCTTCAGCAGCGCGCGGGCAAGGTTCAGCTTCTGGCGCTGGACGTTGGTCAGGCGCTTGCCGCCGGAGCCGACGTCGAAATCGAGGCCGATTGCCAATACGCTGTCCTGCAGGCCGAGCCTGTCGAAAAGATCGCGCATGATCACATGGATCTGCTCAGGCGCATCGGCCTGCTGGTGGGCGATACGCCCAAACAGCACGTTGTCCATCAATGTGGCCGAAGCCGTAAAGCGCTCGGGATCGTAGCGTTCGATGACAGCGTTCAGATCGGCCGGGATATGCTTGTGAAACTCCGTACGTGCCTCGACGATCTTGTTCATCAACTGCTTGGTGAGCAGACCGAAGCGGTGGCGTGGCTCGATGTAGGAGAAACTGAGACGAATGATCGATGCCCGCTCTTCGGGCGTCGCCGTCTCGAAGTTGCGGCCGCCCCGCTTCTGCAGCAACGCCTGATAGTCGGGAATGTCGTCCGCCGTCATGAAAGTGAGCTGCTGGAAGAAAGGATGGTCCGGCGGCAGGTCGTTGAACAACTCGACTGTGTTTTCGGCGATCTCGATGCCCATGTCGTAGAGTTCGCTGTTCAGGCCGCTGTCCTGGAAGAGCTTGATGAAATAGGGATGTGCAGCGAGCTTCCTGTTGGTCATCAGCGGACGCTTCAGTGTGCCGAACAGCAGGTTTTCACCCACCGTCGCCTGCGTATTGTAGGCGGTGAATTCGAACGGCACGACCAGCCCGTCGAGATCCTGCTCCTTCAGCCGCTCGATCAGCGCATGGCGCAGTTCGACGATCCGTTCGGTCAGGTCCTTGTGCGTCTCAGTATCGACCGTGGAGCGAAGCGCCATGTCGAGAATATCCTGCGACATCAGCACCGAATCGAGCACTGGTCGGATGACGCTGTAAAGGTCGTCCGGCCCGGTCGCCCCGGCAGATGTGTAGTCGACCCAGTCGCTGTCGAGGCTGAGAGACGGGTTGCCGGCGCGTTTGGCCTCCGAAATCGCCCACTTGTTGCGCACCGCGGCCTCGCCCTCATAGGTGACGGTCGTCAGCGGGGCATGCTTCAAGCCATATAGAATGTTGTCGCGCAACGTTCCGTGGAAGAAGTAGGTGTCCGAGCCGGCATAGGCGATCCGTCGGCCGGTCACCGATTCCGGTAATTCCAGGATGTCGTGCCCATCGACGGTCACCTTGCCGCTGTCCGGCCAGACCAGCCGTCCGAAGGCCTCGGCCAGATACTCACCCCCACTGCCGCTCTCACCAACGATCGCCACGGTTTCGCCGGGCTGGATCTCGAGCGAAACATGGTCGAGAACACGGGCGCCGCTGTCGTCGCTGATTGTCAGGTTGGTGGCGACAAGCGCATGCTCCAGCCGTGCCGGAGATTTGGGGTCCATGACCTGGATGCGAGGGTCGATCAGTCGGTCGACGCTGAATTGCTCGACCACCTGATTGTACTTTACCTGGACATCCTGACGCGACTGGTCCCAGTCGATCAGTTCCTTGAGCGGTCCCGGCAGATCCTTGTAGGCGTTGATGACCGCGACCAGCTGGCCGATGTCCAGGCGCCCCTGCAAGGCGAGAAACCCGCCGATCGAATAGAACAGGAACGGCGTGACCTGGGCCAGGAAATTGTTGATGAACTTGACCAGGAATTTCCACTGATAGAGGTCGTAGCGGATCGAGAAGATCAGCCCCAGCCGGGCAGCAATATCGGCCCGCTCGAAGTTGGACGTGTCGTTGCCATGGATGGTGCCGATGCCATCGACGATCTCGCCAACTCGGCCAGAAAGTTCGCGCGCCGTCAGCTGGCGCTGGCGGCCAAGCTCAAGCAGTCGCTTGCGCATGCGGGGAATAACGACCGCCTGCACCGCGACGATGCTGGCGGCGATCATACCGAGCCAGAAATTCTGCATGATGATGAAGATCAGAGCGGTGACCGCCTGACCGCCGAGCAGCGCGGGCTGCACGAAAGCGTCGCCGGTGAACCCGCCGAGAGGCTCCACCTCGTCCTTGATCATCGTCGCGATTTCAGCCGCCTTGACGCGCTTGAAATGCGAAGGCGGAAAACGCAGCACCCGATCGACAAGCTCAAAGCGGATGCGACGCAGCATGCGCTCGCCAAGCCTGCCCTTGTAGGTATTGATGTAGAGTTTGAAGAGGCCGTTCAGCACCACCAGGGCCAGAAACACCAGGCTGAGGGCGATCAGCATCTCGAAACGGTCGAGCTTCAGGCCTTTGAATACCTCGATATGGCCGACAAAGGGGATGTCGTAGGCGATATGCATGAAGGACTGCGTGGCGCCTTCGCCCTCGAAGCCCTTACCCTGGATCGGGCCGTTGACGATCTGCTTTGGCAGGTCGAAGGACAGGAAGTAAGGCACCATGGACGCGGCAACGACGAGCAGGATCCATATCTGCTCGAGGCGCGTGTTCGACCAGATATATTTGGCGAGGCTTTTTTCCATTGCTTACCGCATGCTTCTAAATTCGGGGGTCGCCACGCTCGTCTTGCTCTCTCGCATGCCGCTTTTCCCTGTCGCTCGAAATGCGAAATGCCATGGCGGCGATCCGTTCCGATTCCCCGCCTTCGAGCTTATATCACAACAGTCTGCAAAACGAGGTCAAAGCTGCAACGGTCAGGCGGCATCTTGAACGATAACAGCCGTCTTTTCGGCGCCATCCAGGTCGATGGAATGCGAAGCCGGCTTTGGTTTCTGCAGTGCTGTTGCAACGGACTGTTCCAGCATCTCCGCCGTCAGCCCTGCCTCCGGCAAGGCTGTTGCCAGCCCGAGCGCCTCCAGCCGTTCGGCGCGGACAGATTGCTCCGTTTCACCACCGGCGGTGAACGGCACGAGGATGGATCGGCAGCCGGTCACCAGCAGGTCGCAGACCGTATTGTACCCCGCCTGCGAGATCGAAAGCTCGGCCCCCCGCAGCAGCGACGGGAAATCGCTGCGAAAACGAACCAGTTGCGTATTGGCCGGAGCTTCGTTCTGAAGGGCCATGAAGTCCGCCTCGGGCATGTTCGGACCCGCGATCAGGCACCAGCGCCGGTCGGTCGCCACGCGTCTCGCCGCGTCGAGAGAGGCGCGGACGAGATCGCGCCCAACCGCGCCGCCGCCAGCAGACACGACGATATCGAAGACCTCGACCGGCTCCGGTGGTATCGCCGGTGCCACAAGTCCGGTGTAGCGTATCTTGCCGGCGATATCGGCGGCCAATGGAAACGTTTCCTCAAGACGTACGAAACGGGGGTCGCCATGCACAAGCACGCCGTCGAAATGGGCGTCGAGCGTGGCAACGGTTTCAGCGTCGCGCCCCGCCTTCTTCTGCTGCTGCAGGATGTCGCGCACCGAGGAGAAAAGCTTTGGCCGCGGCTTTGCCGTCTCGATGGCGTCGAGCAGCGGCAGCAATTCGAACCGCATTTGCCGACGGCCGAAGGGAAAGGCCTCGATGATGACGACGTCCGGTCGCGTCGCATGAAAGGTCGCAAGCAGCCGGTCGCGCCGGTCGTCCAGGAACGCCTGGTCGACCGGCGTGCCATCCTTGTGGGCAAGTCCTGAAAACCCCGACGTCGCAGCCACTACCGGAGGCAGGGCGATGGAGGTTACGTCGTCACCCGGAAATCCAGCGACGGGCAAACCGCCGGTCACCAGCGTAACGCTGCAGCCGCGACGCGCGAGCGCACTCGCGATGCGGCTTGCACGGGCGATATGGCCAATGCCGAGCAGATGCTGAACGTAGAAGAATACCTTTGGTCCGCTCACGCCGATTGCTTCCGGTTGTCGTCTTTTTGCCATTCCTCCTCGAACAGCCGGCTGAGGTGTCGGATGCTGGAATGATAGTCGAAGTTCTCGCGCACCCGCCGCTCGGCAGCCAAACCCAGACGGTGGCGAAGGGCGGGGTCGCGGATTGCGGTTTCCAGAGCCCGGGCCAGGCCGGTTGGGTCTTCGGAAGAGACCAGCAGCCCATTCTCGCCGTCGATCAAAAGTTCCGGAACGCCGGAAACCCGCGTCGAGATGCAGGCGAGACGCTGGCTGGAGGCCTCGACCAGCACGTTCGGCAGCCCATCGCGGTCTCCGTCGGCAGCAACGCGGCAAGCAAGCGCAAACACATCGGCACGTCGATAGTGTGCCAGCACCTCATCCTGCGCCATCGCACCCTTCCAGATGATGCGGTCGGCAATGCCGAGACTGTCCGCCAGTGCTTTGAGCTCGGGCAACCGGTCACCGCCGCCGATATGCTCGAAGCGCCAGTGGAGCGTCTCAGGCAACAGCGCCAGCGCCCGCAGCAGCACGTCGTAGCCCTTTTTCTCGACGGCGCGGCCGACGCTGAGCAGCAACACCGGTGCAGCGGGATCGCTGCCGTTGCGGTTGGAATGTTGACTTTGGGAAGGGCTGAAACGGGCGAGGTCGAGACCGTGGTAGCTTAGGTGCACACGCTCCTTGAATGGCGTTAAAGTTCGCATGTGGTCAAAACCACTATGAGTGCAGGTCACGGCCCAACGGGCCTGTCCGAGCTTTTCGGTCAGTTCCCAGTCGGGTGACGTCCAGATATCCTTGGCATGCGCCGAACAGGTCCAAGGGGTGCCGGTGAGAATGCTTGCATAGGCGGTGACGGAGGCGGGGGTGTGAATGAAGTGGGCATGCAGCCACTCGGCTCCGTCAGGCCACTCATGCGCAAGCACCATGGCCTGGCCGAGGCGGCGAAATCGGTTGCGCGTCGGGTCACGTTTCAGGTCGGCCCAGAATTGGCGCAGCAGCGGCCGAAAGCCGGGTCGGTGCCTGACCGATAGTAGCGCCTTGACGACGCGCAACGGCTCCTCGTGCAGATATTCCGGCAGGTAGACGACACGCGCCTTGATCTCGTCGTGGACCGGGTGCCGCTTCTTGTCGGTGGGACGGCGCATCGAGATCAGCGTCAGGTCGAAGCCCGCCTGCTCCAGCCCAAGCAGCTCCTGGGCAATAAACGTTTCAGACAGCCGGGGATAGCCCTTGAGGACGACCAGTATTTTTTTTCGGATAGGCAATGGCTGCGCTCTACTCACCGACGACGGAAAGCGAGGGATAGCTCTCCCGCCCGTCGAGCCACTCGCCGACGATCTGCGAGATGTTGACGAGACCCTCGAGCCGCATGTTCTTCTCACCGCTCTTCGATGGAGGTGCACGATTGACCAGCTTCTTCAAGGCTGCCGACAACTGCAATGCGTCCTCGGACTCCTCGGGCAGCAGCATGTCGACAAGTCCCAGTGCACTCGCCCGCTGGGCGCGGATCAGTTGTTCCTCGCGCGGCCGCGTCCGCGGGATGATAAGCGCCGGCTTGTCGAAAGACAGGATTTCGCAATAGGTGTTGTAGCCACCCATGGCGACCACGGCCGTCGCACCATCGATCAGTTCTTCCATGCGCTTGTCGAACTCGATCACCTCGAGACAGCTGATCTTGTTGGCACGCTCGACAAGTTCGGTCCGCTCACGGGCCGGCATATAGGGTCCGAGCACGATCAGCGTCTTGTACTGCAGCGAGCGATCCTTCTCATAGGCGTTGACGATATCTCGCACGAGATCCGCGCCATCGCCGCCGCCGCCTGTTGTCACCAGAATGTAGTCCTCATCTGGCACATGCTCGGATTTCTTGCCCTGCGGCACGCTGCGCTGCAGGAAGCCGACAAAGTCCATTTTCCGTCGTACACCGGCGGGAACGTCGAGGCCGAGAAGCGGATCGTAGAAATCGGGCGGCCCATAGACCCACACCCGGTCGTAGTACTGGTCGATCTTCTCCAGCATGTTGCTCTTCTTCCACTCGGCATCGAGCAGATGCGGCGCATCCATCACATCGCGCATGCCGAGCACCAGCGTCGTGCCGCGCGCCTTCAGATATTGCAGCGTTTCCTCGACTTCGCCCTTGAGACCGAGCGGTTCCTTGTCGACGATGAAGATGTCCGGCTGGAAGTTTTCGGCCGTCTGGCGGATGATCGCCTGGCGCATCTTCAGCGTGTCTTTCAGGTCGACGTCGCCGGACATCGAGGTGTATTCGCCGTCCTTGAGCTTGATGACGCTCGGCACCTGGACGAAGTCGACACGGGCACGGTAGTCGAATGCCCCGGCGATGGTTGCGCCCGAAATAATGAGGACATTCAGCCCGCGATAGTCGCCAACCAGCGAATGCGCGATCGTCCGGCAGCGGCGCAGGTGTCCGAGCCCGAACGTGTCATGGCTGTACATGAGTATGCGTGCATCTTCAACGCGCCGTTTCATGGGCAAAACCTCAAGTCCAAACGTCTTTCGCAGTTAGTTTGCAAGAGGGAGCCAATGCCGTCATGCGCCGTGCGCGCTGTTTTGCGTCCGCACCACACGCTATTTGTAGGGATCGGCAGCATCGCGCAAGCCATCTCCCAGAAAATTGAAGGCAAGTATCACAAGAATTACCGGAATCATCGGGAACAGAAGCCAAGGATAAAAAGCGATAACGCTGACGCTTCGGGCCTCTGTCAGCAGGATACCCCAGCTGGTGATGGGTGGGCGCAGGCCAAGGCCGAGAAAGCTCAGGGCTGTTTCGCCGAGGATCATGCTCGGGATCGAAATCGTCGCGGTGGCGATCAGATGCGACATGAAGCCCGGTACGAGATGGCGGCCGATGATGCGTCGCGATTTGGCGCCCATCAACTGTGCCGCCAGCACATAATCCTCTTCGCGCAAGGACAGGAGTTTTGAGCGGACGGCGCGCGCAAGCCCGGTCCAGTCGAGAATGCCGAGAATGATGGTGATCCCGAAGTAGACCAGGATCGGGCTCCACGTCACCGGCATGATCGCCGCCAGCGCCATCCACAGCGGCAGGCTCGGTAGCGATTGCAGCACTTCGATAACCCGCTGCACGAGAAGATCGAACCAGCCACCGTGATAACCGGCAAGTCCACCGAGCACGATACCGAGGATGAAGCTGATCGATATGCCGATCAGGCCGATGGTCAGCGAGATACGTGCACCGTAGATGATCCGCGAGAATACGTCCCGCCCGAGCCGGTCCGTTCCCAGCAGATACATCTGCCCGCCCACAGCCGGGCAGACCAGATGGATGTTGGAGGGAATGGCGCCCCAGAAATTATAGGCATCCCCACGGCAGAGGAAGCGGATCGGCTGCACGTCGTCAGGCTTATCCGTATAGGACCTGCGCAGCGTCTCGATATCGAGCGACATGGTGCGACCGTAGACAAAAGGCGCCACGAGCTTTCCGTCATGGAAGATGTGGACCGCCTGGGGCGGCGCATGGATGAAGTCGACATTGCGGGTGTGCAGGCCATAGGGAGCAATGAACTCGGCGATTATAACGACGCCGTAGAGGAAAAGCAGGAATATGCCGGAGGCGACCGCCACCCGGTGGCGCTTGAATTTCCACCACATAAGCTGCTTTTGCGACGCCATGTGATAGCGCGTCTGGCCCGCCGACATCGCCTCGAACTGCATCGGGTCGAATGGCGCTGTCGAGACGTAATGCTGCATCGGCGCCCCGGGTTCTGGCAAGGATGAGGTCAACGGATGCTCCTGCCCTGCAAGCGGATACGGGGGTCGAGAAAGCCAAGGGCTATGTCGGAAATCAGCACGCCGATGACATTGAGGACGGCAAGGAACATCAGGAACGATCCGGCAAGATACATGTCCTGGCTCTGCAACGCCTTGATCAGCATAGGCCCGGTGGTCTCCAGCGACAGGACGATCGCTGTTATTTCAGCGCCCGAGATGATCGATGGCAGGATCGAACCGATATCGGCGACGAAAAAGTTGAGGGCCATTCGTAGCGGGTATTTGATCAGCGCACGCAGCGGGTGAAGACCCTTGGCCCGCGCGGTGATGACGTATTGCTTCTGCATCTCGTCAAGCAGGTTGGCGCGCAGCCTCCGGATCATGCCTGCGGTACCGGCCGTGCCGACGATGACGACGGGGATCCACAGATGCGAGAGGATGGAACTCGCCTTCTCCCAGCTCATCGGCTGGGACAGATATTTCTGATCCATAAGGTGGCCGATGGAGACGCCGAACCAGACATTGGCGAAATACATCAGGATGAGCGCCAGCATGAAGTTCGGAATGGCGATCCCGAGCAGCCCGAGAAACGTCAGGCTGTAGTCGCTCCAGCTGTACTGATGCGTCGCCGAATAGATGCCGATGGGAAACGCGATCAGCCATGTCAGCAGGATAGTGGTGAACGACACGAGGATAGTCAGCCACAGTCGGTCGCCGACCACCTGGGAGACGGGTAGCTGATACTCGAAGGAATAGCCAAAATTGCCATGCAGCATGCCGGCCACCCAGTAGACGTACTGGACCGCCACCGGCTTATCCAGGCCGTATTCCTTGCGAAGCTCCTGTATTTCCTGAAGGTTGGCGGTCTCGCCCTGTGCTTGAAGTTCGGCAATCTGGCTTTCGAAGAAGTCGCCCGGGGGCAGCTGGATGATGGTGAATACCAGCATCGAGATGACCAGCAGTGTCGGGACCATGACGGCGATGCGCCAGACGATATATCTAAGCACGGGGATGGTCCTCCGTCAGCCAGAAGGTATCGGGCATGTAGATGCCGAGGAAGCATGTCGGATCGAAACCGTAGAGCGCCTTTTCGGGCACGTTCTGCAGCCGCCTGGAGTGCAGGATTGGCTGCAGGGTGCCATTGATCAATCCGATCGAAAATACCTGCTCGGTATAGATGGCCAGCATCTTTTGCCAGATTTCCGTCCGTTCCTCGAATGAGGCCGCGATACCCCATTGTGCCAGGAGTTCGTTCAGCTGCGCAGCCTCGGGAACATCGGGGGCAACCCCCTGGCTTCCGCCGGACAGGTAGTACATGCCCCAGAGCGGCCATTGAAGCTGGTCGTCCATCGTCGGTGCCAGTTCGCCGGGGTTCATGTCTGCCGTCGGTACGCCATTGTCGAGCCCGTACCAGATGGACATCATGATGCGCCCGCCCATCGCCCGGCTGCGGAAGATGTCGCGCTGCGAGGAGCGCGTGAAGGCCGCAATGCCGATCTTCCGCCAGTGGTCGGTGACCAGCTCCATCACATCGGTGTCGAGCGTGCTTTCGCCCGCTGTCTCAACGGTGATTTCCATCGGCCGCCCGTCGGGCAGCAGGCGCAGGCCGTCTGCGTTGCGCTTGTCGAGGCCAGCAGCATCGAGCAGGGCATTGGCCTGGGCCGGGTCATGGTTCACCCAGGCCTTGGCGTATTCCGGCTTGAAAAGCGGGCTTTCGGGCAGCACGGTGTCGGCACTTTCAGCACCTAGGCCATAGAAAGCCGCCATGTTGATCTCGTGACGGTCGATCGCCATGGACAGCGCCCGGCGTACCCTGACGTCGCGGAACACTTCGCGCCAGACCTTGTCGGCACAATTGAGGTTCGGCAGCAGCGCCACGCGCGATCCGCGCGCCATTTTCCAGAGGTTGACCTTCACCGGGTAGCGCTTTTCGGCGTCTTTCAGGAACGCATAATCGTCGAAATCAATGCCGGTCGCCTGCAGGTCGCTTTCGCCGGCACCGGTCTTGGCAGCAATTATCGACGACGAACTGACATTCAGAACGAAGCGGTCGATATAGGGAAGCTGCCGCCCGTTCTCGTCGACCCGGTGAAAATACGGGTTGCGCTCGAAAACGAACTGCTCGGCCGGTGGCGCGGTGGTGTTGTGCCAGGGATCCAGCACCGGCAGGGCCGGATTTTCCGGACGGTAGGCGCGACCCATCTTGATGTGCATCTCCTGCCACTTGCGCGCATGATTTTCCTTCATGAGCGAAGACAGCCTGATCTCGTCCTGATATTTCTTGTGAAACTGCTTGAGGTAATGAGCGGGGCCGGCAAGCACCAACGGCTGCGGGGCAGCGATGATCGGCAGGAAATTGGGGTTCGGCTTGTCCCAGGAGTAGCGCACCGTCAGGGAATCGATCACCTCGAACTTCGGCAGGCTGCCATGCGGCCTCAGTTCCAGGGCGCCGCCGCCCGGAGTGAGCTGCTTGTTGAGGATGACGTCTTCCCACCAGTAGCGAAAATCGTCGACGGTGAACGGCGCGCCGTCCGACCATTTATGGCCGGGCCTGAGGTGGAAGGTAAAGACCCGGTCGTCTTCGATGTCATAGGATTCGAGAATGTCCGGTTGCATCTGCAACTTCTCGTCATAGCCGATCAGTCGCGCGTAGCCGTAGATCGTCATGAACCGGAGATCGCTCTGCCCACCGATGATGGTCCGCACCGAGCCGCCATATTGGCCGGGCTGGCGCCCCATCGCCTTCAGTTGGACAACCCGAGGGCGGTCCGGCAGGCGGTCGGCCATAGCTGGCATCTGGGCTGCATCCAGCCATGGCCGAAGATATTCCGGCTCAATATCGCGATCTGCAGCGCGCGCCGAAAACGTCGGCAGCATGGTCGAGGCAATTGCACCAAGGAACGTCCGACGGGTTACCACGTGCGCAATTCCTGGATGTTGGCGTCGCGATGGGCGCGAACGAAATGGCCATCGCCGAGATCTGCGTAGGCAAGTTCTTCGCCTTCGGCCTCGGCGAAGTTCGGACCCCAATCCCGCTTCGAGCTCGGGCCGACCGCTTGCAGCCCTGCAAAGTCGAGGGGACGATCGAGGTCGGGGAAGGGGACGGCTGACAGCAGCGACCGGGTGTAGGGATGCACGGGGTCGCGCAATATGATGCCCCTGGGGGCGATCTCGACGATGCGTCCGCGATACATCACGGCAATGCGGTCGGCCATGTAATCGACGACCGCCAGATTGTGCGAGATGAACAGGTAGGTGAGCCCGAGTTCCTTCTGCAGGTCCTTCAGCAGGTTGAGAATCTGCGCCTGCACGGAGACATCGAGCGCCGACACCGGTTCGTCCAGGATCAGCAGCTTCGGACCGAGAGCCAGTGCCCGGGCGATGCCGATACGCTGGCGCTGCCCGCCGGAAAAGCTGTGTGGATAGCGGCTGAGGTAGCGTTCGTCGAGGCCGATCGCGCGCATCAGCGCCGAGACTTTCTGCTTGCGGCCGGCGCTATCGCCGCGCCCGTGTATTTCCAGAGGCTCGCTGAGGATATTGCGCACCGTCATGCGCGGCGAAAGCGACGAAACCGGGTCCTGGAACACCATCTGTATGTTGGTGCGCAATTCCATCAGTTCGTCGCCGCTCACAGCCAGCACATCGACATCGCCGTGGCCGTCGTTGAAAACGACGGTACCGCTGTCCGGCTGGACGGCGCGCATCAATATCTTGCTGACCGTCGTCTTGCCGCAGCCGCTTTCGCCAACCAGTCCCAGGCATTCGCCCCGACGAATATCGAAGCTAACATTGTCGACAGCACGCATCTCGGAGCCGGCTCCCCTGTCGAACAGACCGCGCTTTTTTGTTTTGTAAGTCTTGGCAAGATTGCGGACCGTCAGCAGCACTTCCGGTCCTGCCGGCTCGCTCTTGCGCTTTGCGGAGAATGTATCGATGTTGACAGGCACGTCGCGCAGCGATTTCAGCCGCTCACCGGGCTTCATGTCGAAATGCGGTACGGCGGACATCAGTCCCTTCAGATAGGGATGTTGCGGGTTCCTGAAGATAGTCTCGACGGGACCGGCCTCCATCACCTCGCCGTGGTAGATGACAACCACTTCGTCGGCCATATTCGCGACCACGCCGAGATCGTGGGTGATCAGCAGCATCGCCATTTGCATCTTGCTCTGCAGATCGCGGAGCAGCGTGAGGATTTGTGCCTGGATGGTCACGTCTAGCGCCGTCGTCGGCTCGTCGGCGATCAGCAGCGCCGGGCTGCAGATCAGCGCCATGGCGATCATCGCTCGCTGGCGCATCCCGCCGGAAAGCTCGAACGGATACATGTTGAAGGTACGCTTGGGGTCCTGAAAGCCCACGAGCTCCAGCATTTCCTCGGTCTTGAGGCGCTGTTCTTCCTTGGTCGCGGTGCTGTGTATCCGAAGCGCTTCGCTGATCTGGTTTCCAACCGTGTGAAGCGGGGACAGCGACGTCATCGGCTCCTGGAAAATAGTCGCCATCCTCCCGCCGCGAAGAGCCCGCATGGGGGCGCTGTCGCGCGACAGGCTCAAGATGTCGGTGGTGACGCCGTTTTTTGGGTCGGTGAACAAAATCCTGCCGGATGCAACAGCCGGAGTGGGCAAAATGCCCATGATTGCCTGGCTTATGATCGACTTTCCGGACCCGGATTCGCCGACCAGTGCGGTCACCTTGCCCGGTAGGATCCGAAGGCTGGCACCTTTGACGACGGAGAGCTTGTCGCCGTAAAGCGAAAACGATACGTCGAGATTTTCGATACGCAGCAAGTCCGTCTCAGGCGCCATGCAAAAGAATTTCCCCGTATCACCTGTGACCCGCGCCGGCACACTAACGTAGGCTATAACGGGTGTCCAGTTCGCCGGTTCCAGTCTCCCGACAGAAATCTGCTTCGTCTTCAGATACCTATCAGAATGGCGCGAAGGAGCTTATGCTTGGCTCTACTGGACGATTTTTCCGGGTTGCCGCCGGATATCCTGTTTCTTGGCGTCGCGATGCAGAAGAATAACTTGCTCTGCCTCGGATAACCCGTCCGTCGCGGCATCGTAGAAAACATCCTGATCACCCTGCGATGTAACAACAGGCTTCGGGTGAAGTACAGTCAGTTTCTGCCGTACGCCGCGAAGCTTTTCTTCGCCGAGCGTTACCCAATCGCCGCCGCTATAGCCAACGAATGCCTTGCTGGCGACCACTTCGCGGGAATACTTCTTGGTCAGCGATTGCAGTCTTTGCACTTCGTTGACGGCGGAGCCGAACGCGGAGAATGTCAGCCGGTCCCTGAGGCCGACGTTGCCGAACATAACATTGCCGACATGCAAGCCGATGCCATAGCGGATCGGGTTTAGCTTTCTGGACAGGCGATCCTCGTTCAGTTGCGCGACACGCATCTGCGCCTGCGCGACGGCAGCAAGCGCTGCCCGGCAGGCAACCTTCGACGGGTCCCTGTGCCTGTCGCAGGGATACACCGCCAGAAATCCGTCCCCGAGAAAACTCATGATTTCGCCGCCGTTCCGGTTGAACGGCGCGGCTATCGCGTCGAAGAACGCGTTCAGCGTGTCGATATACGCCTGGCGCCCCTCTTTCTCGGCAAATACCGTCGATTGACGCATGTCTCCCATCACCAAAGCGGCGCGGATAGTCTCGCCGTCGCCGCGCCGGATCTGGCCGTTCAGCACGCGTCTGCCCGCATCGCCTCCGAGATAGGTGGTCAGCATGTTGTTGGCGAGCTTGCCGAGCACCGCCATCTTGGCTGCCAGCGCCAGATGGTTTTGCATCCGCAACAGGGCACCGATCATCTCTTCACTGAAGCCGCTCGCGCCATCCGTTGCCCACGAACCCATCATGCCTTGCGCCGAGCCGTCACCGAAGGTCTGCACGAAGGCTATGTAGTCGGTGACTTTCTCCTTGCGCAGTTCCTCGAAGATCGGGAAGTCAAGCGGCCCGTCGCCGTCGATGCGGCGGCGCATATAGTCGAGATTGCTGGTCAGCAGATGGTAATAGGGGCTTTGCAGGAACCGCTCCGGCTTTTCGCCGGAGTGGCGATAACCTTCGATCGTCAGCCCGCTGGCGCGACGCCAGGTGAATCCCAGCGCATCATAGAGTGGATGCAGCATCGAAAATGTCAGATGCACACGGGCAATCGGCAGGCCGGATGCGGAAATACGGTCACAGAAGCCGCGCACGACGTTCTCGAGGTTTTCGCCCGTCAGCGCCGCCTGCGTCAACCACTCCGCCACCTTGTCGAGAAAAATGTCGGAGACGCTGGGAAAGGAGTTCGTCATGCAAGCGGTTCTCTGGAGTGGCGTCGGTTGCCGGGTGCAAGGGGCAACTGTTACGGAGGCAGATAAGAACATTTCAGGTTGAGGCAATGGGCACGGTAAAGCCTGTCGCGTAAAACACTATTCCTCCTGACGAACAGTGTCAGACCGGGCCCGATGCAATAGTCGACCAGCTTCCGGCGGGCATCTCGGCGCCAGACTGCGGCTGGCACGAAGATCCGCGGCAGCCATGGCGTAGCCGCCATTGGCGCCATCGATGAAATGCATGTGGTCGCGCGACAGGGGCGTCGGCACGAAGCAGGTCATCAGTGCCGAGGCCTGCCGGTGCAATCCGTAGCGGCATATACCCTTTGCTTCCGCTTCCTTCAGGATTTTCTCCAGTCGCGCGAGGCGGTCGGCATCGAGGTCGATCGTCATTTTCAGGCCGTCGTCGAATTTCCGGAAATCGGAATTGGCCGCGACGTCCCGCTTGTAGCGGCGTGCATCGAAGGACCCCAGCGTGAGCCTAAGCTTGTGCAGGGCGATGGTCAGGCCGATCTGTGCGGCGATGGCGAGCTTGCGGCGCAGGATCCGTCTGTCCGAGGCCGTCGCGCGCGCTTCGTCCGCCACCCCGCCAAGCGCCAGACCCAGTTCGGGGCCGTCGACCGGCACCGGATGGCCATCGCGACCCTGCTCGGCGGCGATTGCAATGATGCCGGCGACGAGGCTCTGGAACTCCAAACCATGGCCGCGCACATCCGGTACCGCGATGACAGAGACGATTTCGCCGTTGCGCGCCTCGATCGGGTTCCAGCGACAGGAAAGACCGGTCAGGTCCGGACGCATCTGCGTCTGGTCGGCTTCGACACCGTAGTTACCGGCCTTCATCTGCGCCTCGGCCCAGGTCGTGCCGCCGCCAGCGAACATGGCGTAGGAGACGAAATCCGTCGGGCTGAAACGCGCCACCCGAACGTCCATTCCCTGTGCCCGGATGTCGGCCATCGGCACGAGCGCGCATCGCAGGCTCAGGTGCAGGTCGGCGGCCACGAAGGATTGCACGGAGGCCAGCGCCTGGCGTGTGCGGTCCAGGCCGCTCGACGGAATGGCGATGCACGCCCCATCTCCGCCGAATACGAAAGGATAGTCGGCGCGTCCGAGTGCGTTGAGAACGGCGGAGATGACGCTGGCTCCGGCCATGTTGACGGCCTTGTAGCGACCGGCTGCAATCGCTTCCGTCGAGGAGACAATATCGGCAAGAGCCAGATACCAGTCGTCGGGCAGGGGACGATAGTTGCCGTCGTCCGTCACCCCTTCGAAGCGGGTGAAGACCGGCAGGGCACTGAAGAACGCATCATGTGTCAAATCGTCCATAATCCATCCCTATCATATCCCTTTATGTTGAACGAGTGCAGTGACGGATGAGTTGCACGCGACGCGACAGACCGAAAACGTCGTTGTCCTGTCGACGGGGCCGTCCTGACCTGCTAGGCGGACACACTCAATTGCCAACCCTGGAAATTCCCGACCATGAGCCGCCTCGACAGTTTCATTCGACGCCTGAGCGCCCAGCGCGACATACTCGATCATCTGACCAGAGATGTCGCCGCTCTCGAAGGCCCGATCCTCGAGTTGGGGCTGGGCAACGGTCGCACCTTCGATCATCTGAGGGAGCGTTTTCCCGGGCGTCGGATCATTGCCTTCGACCGCGCCGCCAATGCCTCCGCCCATTCGATGCCGGCGCCGGAAGATCTGGTGCTTGGCGAAATCCAGCAGACGGCCCAGGCATTTCTCGGTGTGGATGCGGCACTCGCCCACGCCGATATCGGCACCGGCTACCCTGACAAGGACGAGATCACGCTGCGCTGGCTGCCCCAGTTGATGGCCGGTGTGCTGAGATCGGGTGGCGTGGCAGTCAGCGGCCTGCCGCTTGTCCACGCCGACCTGCAGCCGCTTCCGCTGCCGGATGGCATCCACGAGGATCGCTATTTTATCTATCGCCGCAGATAAGACTCAGCCGTAAAAGAGCACATCGAACTGTTCGCCGGTAACCGGCAACTCGTCGACCTGCATGTCGATCTGACGATCTTCGCTGAACATGATGCAGGTCTGGTAGAAGCCTGCCAGCTGCCGCTTGAAGTCGGCAGCCTGCTCCGGCCCGTAGAATGCCGGCGTGAACTCCATGTAAAGCGGCACGCGCCGAGCCATCAGGGCGTGCATCGAGCGACAGGCCACCGGCTCGTAGCCTTCGATGTCCATCCAGATCAGCCCGATCTGACTGACCGCCACGCCGGCCTCTTCGAGGATCTGCGCCACCGGCCTGACCGGAACGGAGATCTTCAAGGATCCGCCGGCCTTGCTGATGGCGCTGCTTTTGCCATGGTTGCTGTGATGCTGGAAGAATTCGAGGTTGCCAGTGCGGTCGCCTGCAGCGCAATTGACCAGCGTGACGCGGTCTTCGAGCTGGTTCTGCTGGATATTGCAGCTGAGCAACCTGACATTGCGCGGATCCGGCTCGACCGTGACGATCCGGCGATAGGCCTGGCTCAGGGCAAAGTAGATGGTCTGCGTGCCGATATTTCCGCCGAGTTCGAGCAACACGTCACCGCGGCGCTGCAATCCGCGCTCACGCAATACAGCCAGCAGGCGGTCTACATGGTCGCGCTCGAAATGCCCCTTCCGGAACACCTTGCGGCCGATATAGTCCGATGGCGAAACGCTCATGATGTGATCGCCGCAGTCGACCGTCAGCGTCAAAACCCGCGACCCTATCCCGCCGATCAGCAGTTTGCGGCCGAACGGCATGTCGAACAGGCGCGTCGCCAGACGGTCGCGCAGCTTGCGCAGGCGTCGCTTGTAGTTTTTGCGTATCCAAAGGAGAGGGCTCATCATCGCCTTCCCTACACCGGCCGCCCGCTCATGCAAAGCGGCGGCACTCGCTCTTCGGCACGATATAGACCTGCAGCGGCTGCGCACGACCGCGCACGGCGATCTCACGGCTCTCGATGCCTGCAGTGTCGACACCGGAGAGCAGCGCGACCGGCTCCGAGAATACAAGCGCGGTCTCGAACTCCTTGGCAGCGCTCTCGAGCCTGCTCGCGACGTTGACCGTATCGCCGATTGCCGTCAGAGATTTCACGTTGCCATAGCCCATCGATCCGACAACGGCCCGCCCGGTGTGGATGCCGATGGCGATCTGAAGGGGCGCTGAGAGTTCATCCGCCAGTTCCGCCGCCAGCTTGTCGAGCTCGACGACAATCGCAGCTGCAGCCTTCAGCGCCTGCCGGCAGGCAATCTCCGGCGTAGTGCCAAGGCCGAACAGCGCCATCACGCCATCACCGATGAATTTGTCGATACGGCCGCCTTGCTCCTCGATGACGCGCCCGACGATGGAAAAATAGCGGTTGAGCAGAAACACGATATCGAACGGCAGACGCGATTCGGTAAGCGTTGTGAAATGGCGGATGTCGCAGAACAAAACGACGATCTCGCGCTCCCGACCCGGGCTTGCCGCCTGGCTGAAGGTGGGAATGGCCGTCTCGGCGAGAGGCACGAGCATCGGCACGACGGTGACGTTATGGGGCGGGCGCAGCTGGCAGGCGAGCCTGACTTCAGGTGCCGCACCAATCCTGGTCAGGGTTTTCTGCTCGAGGGAATCAGGCGGCGGCAGGTTCTTGCCACCCTCGAGCACCTGGACGCGGCAGGTCGAACATTGCCCCTTGCCACCACAGATCGAATAATGCGGAATGCCCCCGAGGCGGCTGGCTTCGAGCACTGTAAAGCCACGCGGCACCTCGATGGTCTCGCCGCCGGGATAGCGAATGGTAATCTGGTGCGCCCGCTCGCTCCATCGACGTCTGGCCCGCAGCAGGAACAGTCCAATGATCGAGACAGCGAGGATTCCGTAGAGCGCCAACCGGTACGGGGCAAGCGCCTCCGACACGCCGCGGGGTGCGGAGCCTGCGACGCTTGCAGCCTCCCGGGCCCCGTAATAGCCGCCGGGATAGCCGTTGGGGACTTCATGGGCGATCTGGTAGGCGATATTGCGGCCCATCGCCGCAAAACCGAGCAAACCCAGCACCGGCAGGAGGATTGCGAACGCCAGCAGGGCAGGTGCGAGGCGGCTGTACCATGGGCGATATCGCAGCCAGAAATGCAGCCCGATGCATCCATGCACCCAGACCACGACCAGTGCGATCGCCTGTCGCATGCCAACGTAGGGCGAGTTGACCCATAGGGACCGGACGGTGGAATGGTAGGTGTCGGCAAAGCCGTAGAGGCTGTAGACGACCCGCGTGGCGACGACGTGGTCGATCAGCAGCAGCGGCACCAGCAACCCGGTGATAATCTGGAAGGCCTCGCCGACCGGCATCCGGAGCGTCCTGCGAAGATACAGCGCCCGGAACACCAGAAGGACATGGATGACGACCGCACCGTAGAAAAGGCCGGTGCCGATGGGATTGCGCCATATCAGCAGGAAGATAAGGCGACCTTTTTCCGCTACATGAACGGAGATCAGCCCGAGCGCGTGATTGCTGATATGCATCAGCACGAACAGGAACACGACCAGACCCGAGCCCAGTCTGGCTCTCCGGATGGATCGGTCGGAAAGCAGGGTATGTCGCGCCGCTATGGTTTCAATCCGCCTCTGGATGGCTGTTCACAAATGCGCTCTGATAGGCTAACCAAAACCGGCCATGAATATCGACATGCCACATTTGTCTATGGTTTATCTAGCGAATAACCGGGAAGCTGTCGAGGATCACCCCGCAATACAAGGTCGCATCATCCTGTCGTTCACGAAGGCTTTATGGGTTTTCCACGCCGTTCGACGGCAACGCGACAGGGGAAACGTCAACAAACTGGCGATGCCATGAAAATTGCCTTCTATGCGCCGCTAAAATCGCCCCACCATGCCGTCCCCTCTGGCGACCGCCTGATGGCGAGGCAGCTGATCGCAGCGCTCGAAATGGCAGGCCACAGCGTCGAGGTTGTGTCCGAACTACGCAGTTTCACGGCAACGCCGGATCCGGATTTGCGCGCGCAAATGACGACAAAGGCCGGCGAGGAGATCGCGCGCCTTGTGGCAATGCCGACATCAACCAGGCCACAGCTCTGGTTCACCTACCATCCTTATTACAAGACGCCGGACCAGATCGGTCCGGCTGTGGCACGTGTGTTCGGTATCCCCTATGTCACCGCCGAAGCCTCCTATTCCGGGCGCCGGGATGAGCAGGGCTGGCGCGAAAACCAGCGTCTTGTTGCTGATGCCGTGCGCCAGGCTGCCGTCAATTTTTGCTTCACCGAGCGCGATCGGTGCGGCCTGATGAAAGCCATTCCCGAGGGTGTGTATGCTCACCTTCCCCCGTTCATCGACCCGGCGCAGTTTGCGTCGCCCGCGACAGAGGCGCCCCACCGGCTGATAACTGTCGCGATGATGCGCGATGGCGACAAGCTCGACAGCTACGCGATGCTGGCGCGCGCGCTCGATTTGATCCGCGAGAAGGACTGGACGCTGACGATCATTGGCGATGGCCCCAAACGTCCGGACGTCCAGGCAATGTTCGCAACGTTCGGTGACCAGCGCATCGATTGGCTCGGCCAGAAAAATGTTGACGAACTCGCCGTCGAGCTTTCACGCGGCGGTATCTATGTCTGGCCGGGCTGCGGCGAGGCCTATGGTCTCGCCTATCTCGAGGCCCAGGCAGCAGGTCTTCCCGTCGTTGCCCAGGCAACGGCCGGTGTTCCGGAAGTCGTCGTGAACGGCAAAACTGGCATTCTGACGCCGGATGGGGATGTGCAGGCATTTGCGGCAGCGATTGCCGAGCTTCTCGACGATCCCCAGCGCAGCCGGGAGATGGGGGCCGCCGCGCGTCAGTTCATTTTTGCCGAACGGTCGCTGGAGGCCGCATCGAGCCGGCTGGACGCGCTCTTGCACCAGCATCTGGGAGAACGATATGCGCGATGAGCCGCACTGGGAAAAATTGGGCAACGTACTCGAGAGGATGTCCGATGCAAACCGCAGCGCTCGGCTATGGCTGCGCGATGACGATGCTATCCAACCGACGCCGGCGCTCGAGAGGCTGCTGGACATGACAAGGCATGCCTCGGTGCCGCTAAGCCTTGCCGTCATTCCCGCCTTCACCGGCCAGCCGCTGGCAGACAGGTTGGAGGGCGAGACCCACGCCGCCGTGACCGTTCACGGCTGGAGCCACGAAAACCATGCCGGCAGCGGTGGCAAGAAGTGCGAACTCGGTTTGGATCGCCCGGCCGACGTCGTGCTTGGAGAACTCGGTGACGGTCTGGCCAAACTCCGAGCGCTCTATGCCGCCCGGCTCGATCCAGTGCTCGTCCCGCCATGGAACCGCATCGACAAGACACTGCTGCCCGAACTGAAGCCTCTCGGCTTTCGCGCCGCATCCGTCTATGGCAAGGCAGACATCGCCAGCCCTATCGAATTGATCAATACCCATGTCGACATCATGGATTGGTCAGCAGGCCGTTGCCGCCCTCACGCGGACCTCGTGGATCTGCTGGTCGCCGAACTCGCACGTCGCATGGACGGCAGCGATGAGCCGATCGGAATTCTGACCCATCATCTCGTGCACGACGAAGCCTGTTGGGATTTCATGGAAAAGCTGTTCGAAGTGACGGCTACCAGCGACGCCGCGCGCTGGCATCCGCTGGGCGAGCTATTGGATTAAACAGTCACCGTCTGGCCATCGAACGCGGCGAATGCGCCAGGAAGACGTTCGCGAGCCTTTGCCTGCATGGCGTCCAGTTCGTCGTCCGTGCGCGATGGAGCATGGTGAAAGAGGGCCATGCGCTCGACACCGGCCATCTTCGCGAGCTTGACGCCTTCTTCCCAGGTCGAATGGCCGAACCCGCGATATTTCGTCATTTCCGGTTCTGTATAGGTCGTGTCGTAGACCACCAGATCGGCCCCCTGCATCAGGGCCAGAGCCGCTTCGTTGATCTGGTCGTCGCGGTGCTCGGTGTCATAGACAAGGGCGATGATCCGGCCGGCCCATTCGATGCGGTAGCCGACGGCCCCGCCTGGATGATTGAGCAGCGCGGTGTGGATGACGATCCCCGCATGGGGCTCGATCACGTCGCCGGGTTTGAAATCGCGAAAGCCGAGTGTCGCCCGGCAGATATCAGGCTCGACTGGAAACCATGGCGGCCGCATGAACTGGTCGATCATGCCTCTCGTGGTCGTCTTGCCGGCGAGATGTCCCGACCACAGGTTGACGGTGACGTTTGGATTGTAGATGGGCTCGAAGAAGGGCAGGCCTATGATGTGGTCGTAGTGGGAATGGGTGAAAAACAGGTCGATGTCCGTGACTCCGCCCTGTCGCAGCGCAGCCGACGCTTCGCGCACGCCTGTGCCAGCGTCGAACAGCAGGTGCCTGTCGCCAAATTTGATTTCGATGCAGGACGTGTTGCCGCCGTAACGCTCGAATTCCGGGCCGGAAACCGGGATACTTCCCCGGACGCCCCAGAATTTGAGTTCAAGCAGATCGCTTTTCATGCTCGTTTTTATACCAATTCCCCATTGCCGACAACGTAACCACACTTTTTCCTCCGTGCGAAGCCAGCAATTTCCATAAAAGTTTCCATCAGGCGAAAACCAAATCACCGAAAACCCGGCCCCGACCTTCGGCGCGCGCGCGTAAGGTCGGCTTTGTGCGTTTTCGCGGGAACCTAAGCATCTTCTTAACGTTTAAATTGTCGGCATCGTAATGCCTGCCGATCCAGAAATTTTGCAAACGGTGCATCATCTCCTTGTCGATATTTCATCGCATAATGCCGCAGCGCCTGTGCTCGACAAAGCGATGGGCGCGTTTGCCTGATCTGACAACCAACCCAAGAACGGACCTATCCTTATGAGTTTTTCATTCTCGGAACTAGACTTCATGAAGCCGGAACTCGGCGCCGAATACACCGGCGCCGGAACGCATTTTGCGGTGTTTTCGGCCAATGCCGAGAAGATTGAACTTTGCCTCTACACGGATGACGGCAAGACGGAAACAGCCCGCATGGCGCTGCCAAAGCGGGAAGGCGATATCTGGTCGGGTTATATCGCCGGCCTCGGCCCAGGCACGGTCTACGGCTACCGCGCTCACGGCCCCTACGATCCAGCCAATGGCCACCGCTTCAACCCCAACAAGCTGCTTCTCGACCCATACGCCAAGCAGATCATTGGTGACATAAAGTGGGATGACGCGCTCTACGGATATACGATTGGCGCCGAGGATGGCGATCTCTCGTTCGACGAGCGTGACAGCGGTCCGTTCATGGTAAAGGGCGTTGTTCAGGATTCTGATTTCGACTGGGATGGAGACAAGGCAATCCGGCGCCCCTGGACGGAAACCGTTATCTACGAAGCCCATGTCCGCGGCATGACGATGACCCACCCGGATGTTCCTGACGCCTTGCGCGGCACCTTTCTCGGCATGTGCAGCGATCCGATTATCGAGCACCTGACAAAGCTCGGCATTTCTGCCATCGAGCTCTTGCCGATCCAGTCCTTCGTCGATGACCGCTACCTCGAGGAAAAGAACCTCCGCAACTACTGGGGCTACCAGACCCTTGGCTTCTTCGCGCCGATGAACCGCTTCATGTCGAGCAACAAGATCACCGAAATCAAGACGATGGTGCGCAAGTTCCACGCCGCCGGCATCGAAGTGATCATGGACGTCGTCTACAATCACACTGCAGAGGGTTCCGAACGCGGACCTACGATGAGCTTCAGGGGGCTGGACAACCAGAGCTATTATCGCCTGTCGCCGGACGATCAGCGCCACACCTTTGATACCACGGGCACCGGCAACACCCTGAACGTGTCGCATCCGATGGTGCTGCGCATGGTGCTCGACAGCCTTCGCTACTGGGTCGGCGTCATGCACATTGACGGTTTCCGCTTCGATCTGGCGAGCACGCTCGGCCGCGAGGAAATGGAGTTCGACCGCCAGGGCGGCTTCTTCGACGCAATTCGCCAGGATCCGGTCCTCGCCGGCGTCAAGCTGATTGCCGAGCCGTGGGACATCGGCGAGGGCGGTTATCAGGTTGGCGGCTTCCCCTATCCCTTCCGCGAATGGAACGACAAGTTCCGCGACACCGTCCGGACCTACTGGACAGGCGAGGGCGGTCAGATTTCAAAGCTTGCGACGCGTCTCGCCGGCTCGGCAAGGCAGTTCAACCACTCCGACCGTGGCGCTACCACGTCTATCAACCTGCTTAGCGCCCATGACGGCTTCACATTGATGGACACCGTGTCGTTCAACGAGAAGCACAATGAGGCCAACGGCGAAAACAACAATGACGGCCATTCCGACAATCACTCGGACAACATGGGCGTTGAGGGCGCGACAGACGATCCCGAGATCAACGCTGCCCGCGCCCGTCGCCGTCGCAACATGATCATGACGCTGATGCTGAGCCAGGGCGTGCCGATGATTGTCGGTGGCGATGAAGTCGGCAACAGCCAGGGTGGCAACAACAACGCCTATTGCCAGGACAACGAGATCGGCTGGACGGACTGGAACGGTCTGAAAGATCCCTTCCTCGAATTCTGCCAAAAGGCCGTCGCCTTCAGGAAGGCTCATCCCGTCCTTCGCCAGGAGCGCTTTCTGACCGGTGACACCTCGGAAGACGGTCGCGCTGAGATCGCCTGGTTCAAGCCCGACGGCAACCAGATGGACGACGGCGCCTGGGATGATGGCGAATTGCGCGTCCTGGGTGTCTACATCGGTAAGAGTGTCCATGCTACCGATAGCGAAGTCCTCGACGACCTGTTCATGGTGTTCAATGCGGGCGGCGACTGTGAATTCCATCTTCCTGAATTGGGGGAGGGTGAAAAATGGTGCCGCGTCGTGGATACTGGCACGGAAGAAACCTTCAAAACCCATGAGGTTGAAAACACGGTTGTCGTCTACGCCGCGAGTGTCGCGGTATTCGCACCGAAAGCCGATGAGCCGGATCAGCCGAAGACTGCCGAGCGCAAGCGTTGGTTCCACTTTGGTCGTCAGGCTCAACCCGACAGGAAATAGCAGGCAGCTTCGATGAGCGAAATATCGATCACAGATCTTGGTCTTGTGTATGTGAACGACAGCGAACCTGGTATACGCCGCCATCGAAGAGGCACAGGCTTTTCCTACAGGCTGCCGGACGGCAGCGTGCTCAACGACGCGGTCCATCGCAAGCGGATCGCGTCGCTCGGTCTTCCGCCCGCCTATGACAATGTCTGGATCTGCCTGCAGGAAAACGGCCACCTGCAGGCAACCGGCATGGATGCGCGCGGACGCAAGCAGTACCGCTACCACAAGGAGTGGCAGTCGCACCGGAGCGTGGAGAAATTCCACCAGCTCATCGAATTCGGTCAGGCATTACCGAAAATGCGCCGCGCCGTCCTGCGTCACCTCGATGGTGGCATGGATGACATCCACGGTGTCCTTGCTGCGTTGGCCACGTTGCTCGACGAGGCCCATCTGCGCGTGGGCAATCAGAGCTATGCGCGCGAAAACGGCACCTATGGCGCGACCACTCTTCTGAAACGCCACCTTAAACTCAACGGCGGGCGTATCGAGCTTCGGTTCATCGCCAAGGGTGGCAAGAGGGTGCAGCGGAGCCTGAAACATCCGCGTCTGCAAAGGATGCTGGAAGAGATCGCCGATCTGCCCGGTCGCCAGTTGTTTGCTTGGAAAGACGAACACGGGTTGCTGAGACCAATCGATTCGGGCCGCCTCAATCTTTACCTCGGAGAAATCTCCGGCCTTTCCGTCTCGGCAAAGACATTTCGAACCTGGGGTGGCTCGCTCGCCGCCTTCACCTCCGCCCGCAATGCGCTGGAAAAAGGCATGCGGCCGACGGTCAAGGAAATGTCCGAGGCGTCTGCCGAGGTGCTCCACAACACGCCGGCAATTTCACGTTCGAGCTACATACATCCGTCGATAATTGCTCTTGCAGACAAGCAGCATTCTCTCGACGAAGAGGTCTTCGCGCCCCTCGTCGAACCCCTGCGTGGTCTTCGGGCTGACGAAAACCGATTGCTCGATTTTCTGATCAGGCGCAGTGAAGAGAGCAGTCCATCGGCATAGTAGGTCTTGGCTCCAGGAACCATTTGCCCCTGCAGCAGTTGCAACCTGAACAATGCGTTGTGGAGGTAGTGATGAAAGACGTCCAAGACAGCAAGGCCTCCAGGCAGCCGGATCCCCGCGATCGTTTGATAGTCGCGCTTTACGCGCAGCTAAAGGCGGAACGTGAAACCCGCGAGGCGCTGGAATGGCTCATCCATAACGGCACCTTGTCGAGCGCGGTTCTGGAGGCGGTCGCTGGCGATGCCGTGCCCGCTGCCAGCAGTGACGAGCTGGCTGCTGTCGAAAAGATCGTCGCCTTAGACAACCGTCGTCGCGGACACTGATCATGACAGCACGAGCAAGCTGGAAGGGGCAGTTGACCATCGGCGCACTAAGCTGCTCGGTAGGGCTCTACACTGCGGTATCGTCCTCCGAACGTCTTTCATTCCACATCATCAATCGCAAGACCGGCAATCGCGTCGAGCGCCAGTTCGTCGACAGCGAGACAGGCAAGCCCGTGGAGCGGGACGATCAGATCAAAGGCTACCTGCTGGACGATGGTGAGTACCTCGTCATGGAAGGCGACGAGCTCGCCTCGATAGTGCCCGAAAGTGATAAGGTCCTGTCGATCGAAAGCTTTATCGGCTGGGACGATATCGACCGGCTGTATTTCGACAGACCCTATTTCCTGATCCCGGTCAGTGACGATGATCGCGAGGTCCTGGCGCTGGTGATCGAAGCGATGAATCGGGAAAAGGTTGCCGCTCTCGCCCACGCTGTCCTATTCCGCCGGTACCGGACGCTGCTGGTTCGTCCCTATGAAAAAGGTCTCGTCGCCACGATGCTCAATTTCGACTACGAGGTCCGTTCCGAGGCCGATGCCTTCGAGGATATACCCGAGCTCGAGGTGACAGGGGAAATGCTGGAGCTGGCAAGCCACATCATCGATACCAAGAAGGGCACCTTCGACGCCTCCGCCTTTGACGACCGATACGAAGAGGCATTGGTGGAACTGGTCAAGGCGAAGGTGGAGGGCAAGCCTCTGCCGAAGAAGCCGCCAGTAAAAGAAGAGAAGGTCGTCGATCTCATGCAGGCCTTGCGCGAGAGCGCGGGCATGGCGAAGCCCAAGCCCGGGGCAAAGACAAAGAAAGCGCCAGCGCAGACAAAGAAAGCCGGCTAATCAGTTCTTTGGCCGAGTTATCGCCCCTTGGGTGTCTGGTTTGCTTCGATGCTCTTCTTCAGCGCATCCATGATGTTGATGACGTTGCCAGATGTCGCGGGAGCTTCTTTGCAAGCAGGTGCCGGCTTCTTGCCGCGTCCCTTTTTCTTCGCCTTGATCAATGCTGCGAGTTTGTCTTGGATAGGGTCGAGCGTCAACTCGGGAGACCAGTCCACCTTGCGCTTTTCGATCAGCGTCTTCATCAGGACAAGTGCCTCTGCTTCCGGCTTTTCTGCCACTGCAAAGGATTTGTCCGGCTCACGCACCTCGTCGCCATAACGCAGCGTCCAGAGGACAATGCCGTTGCCGCTCGGCTCCAGCAACACAGCACGCTCGCGCCGGTTCAGCACAAGGCGCGCGATCCCGACCACCCCGCTGGCCTTCATGGCCTCCCGAATGACGCAGAAGGCTTCCAGACCCACCTTGTCCTCAGGCGCCAGAAAATGCGGAGCGTCGTAGTAGATCCAGTCGATCGAGTTTTTTGGCACGAAGGTGTCGATACTGATGGCGCGATTGCTTTCGAGGGCGACAGCCTCGATCTCCTCGTCCTCGAGGAAGATGTAATCGTCGTCGCCGCGCTCGTAACCCTTCACCTGCTGATCGTCTGGCACAGGCTTGCCGGTGCCGGAATCGATGTAGTGGCTTTCCAGCCGGTTTCCACTCTTCCGATTGATCACATTGAACCTGATCTTGGCATTGTCCGTCGTCGCCGGCGTCAGCGATACCTGGCAGGTCACCAGGGAGAGTTTCAAATAGCCTTTCCAGTATCGGGGCTGTTTTGCCAAAATCTGTCTCCATCCCTTTCGCGACTACGCGATGTCCTGATCCAGCTCGGGGTAGTGTCGGAATATGCCGTCCTCGTTGAACGGGAGGCGCCTCTCGGATTGCAGGTAACGTGCGATGTTGGGTCTCTGGGCGACAGCATCGCGAAGCGCGATCAGCAAAGGATATCGAGGGGCGTAGCCTTTCATGGCGCGCGGAAACGCATAAGTCAGGCCTTCGACGACCTGGAACAGAGACAGGTCCACATAACTCAGCGATGGCCCCACGCTGTATGTGGGGCCGGAAGTATTCGCCTTCAGGATACGCTCGAAATAGCCGAGGTACTTCGGAATGCGTTCCTGGATGAAAGCTTCCGCCCGCAGCTTTGCCGCGTCTTTCTGGTCTTCGTAATATTGCGATGTGGAGATTGGGTGGTGCGTGTCGTGAACCTCGGACACGAGGTCCGTGATCGTCAGCTGCAAGCCGTTGGCAACAAACCGTTGCTCGTCTCCCGCCGGCGCCAGGCCGAGCTTCGGCCCCAGATAAAGAAGGATATTGGCAACATGCGACACGAAGAGCTCGCCATCCTTCAGGAACGGCGGTGAGAATGGAATCTGGGGGCGCTTTTCACGCTTCATAATCTCCAGCATGGCACCCGTTCCCCGGCCGGGACCGTCGGCGCGGGTCACATCGACGTAGTCAGCGCCAGCTTCTTCCAAGGCGAGGCGGACAAACTCACCGCGGCCTTGTAGTCCGTCCCAGTAATATAACTCATAAGTCATCGAATCTCGCCATGTCATTGGGTCGTTTGGGTCGCCGCTGCAGACCTTCGGACCCGCTGAAAAACTGGTGCTTAACGGATGACCGTGCAGTTTACGGAGGTGGGGCTACGCTTTCGCAGTCACATCCTTCTTGGTCGACCGCTTCGGCGAAAGGGCTGGCGCTGGTGTTGACCCATTGGCTTTTGCCGCCTTGGAAGAGGTGGTCTTTGCTTTCGGCTTCACGGCAAGGCCGTGTGGCGCCGTCGTTTCCATGACGGCCCTTTCCTTGGTCGCCTGTTCCCAGTGGATTGAGTCTCTCCCTGTTGGATAGCCTTCCTCTTCCCAGAGTGCGTAAGCGCGTTTCATAATCCATTCGTCTCGGGATTCCGTCATCGCTTTTCTCCTTGGCAGCTTGGAAAGTTTAACTTCTTGGGAAATGCAAAGTTCCAGCTCCGCTGACACGTCTGTTGGATATCGGGTCGCAGCGTCGCGATGGCGCTGCCAGAACTGGGGCGATATTGGGACCAGGGAAACCCGCTCGTCGCGAACATCAGGTCGCATCAACATTGCCGCAAAATCAATATGAGCCGGCAATGGCGCTTGTTCAATTCAAAAACGTAATCCCTCGTTTTTTGCAGTGCAAAACCGCCCCTCTACACCCCGCTCCCCTCAACCCTTCGATTGCGCACAATTCCGGCACCGTTATAGTCGCCCGATGTTCAGCATTATCATTGCCTACTGGCCCCATATCCTTCTCTTTCTGTCGGTTGCCATGGGTGCAACTGCGGCTATTCATGCCGCCATGACGAAGGAAGACGTGCGTGCCGCCATCGGATGGGTCGCTCTCATCGTCTTGTCTCCCATCGTCGGTGCGCTTCTATACGCGGTCGCGGGTATCAACCGCATCCGGCGGGCGGCGCTGACATCCCAGCGAGACATGCTTTTCAGGCAGGAAACGCGCAGTGAACTGGCGATCTTCGAAGCTGACAGCGAGGCGCTGCGGATTGCCTATGGGCAGCGTTTTGGCGCGATGAAGGTGCTGGGAGATCGCGTCACCCGCCATCCCATGACCAGTGGCAATTCCATCAAGATGCTGGAGGGCGGCGATGTCGCCTACCCGGCGATGCTGGAGGAAATCAATGCCGCGGAGCGCAGCATCATCCTCGAAACCTACATCTTCGATCGCGATCCCATCGGGCTGAGGATCGCCGATGCGCTGATTGCTGCCGTCCGGCGCGGAATCACTGTTCGCGTGCTGATCGATGCCGTCGGCGCCCGCTATTCGGTGCCAAGCATCATGGGCCACCTGAAGGAGGGTGGGGTTACGGTCGACGTCTTCAACGGCAATGTCATCATTGGCCTCCGGCTGCCCTATGCCAACCTCAGAACCCACCGCAAGATCCTGATCGTCGACGGGCGCGTAGCGTTAACCGGCGGCATGAACATCCGGAAGGGCTTCACGACAGAGTTTGCCGGCGAACAGGCTGCCCACGATGCGCATTTCCGCGTCACCGGTCCGGCCGTCGCAGACCTGTTCCACACCGCGTCCGAAGACTGGCGTTTTGCCACCGGGGAAATCCTCCAGGGCGATGAATGGCGAATGGCAGAGCAGCAGAGGGATCCGGATGCACCGATCCTGATGCGCATCGTCTCATCCGGTCCAGACCGGAGCCTCGAGACTAACCACAAGATGCTGATTGGCGCGTTTTCAGTCGCCCGCAGCTCGATCCTGATCATGTCCCCCTATTTTCTGCCGGATCGCGAATTGATCAGCGCCCTGATCACGGCAGCGCGACGCGGCGTAACGGTCGATATCGTCGTGCCTGCGGCCAATAATCTGGTGCTCGTCGACCGCGCCATGACAGCGCAGTTCGATCAGATGCTGAAGAACTACTGCCGTATCTGGCGCGCGAAAGGCGCTTTCAATCATTCAAAGCTGCTGTCGATCGACGATGTCTGGGCCTATGTCGGCTCGTCCAATCTGGATCCTCGTTCGATGCGGCTGAACTTCGAGGTCGATATGGAGGTCATCGACCGGAGTTTCGCAAAGAAGATCGGCGACCATATCCGCGAAGTCCTGTCGACTTCGGAGCAGGTCGAGCAGCATGCGCTGCGCAAGAGACCGTTCCTGGTGCGGTTGCTGGAAAAGGTCCTCTGGCTCGGATCACCTTTTCTTTAGCGCCAAACGGGCATTGGGGACTGGCGGTCGCGTCGGCCGGCCCTATAGTCGGGAGAAGCGACATCGCGGTCGCCTGCAAGCTGGTCGAGTGAAATGCATACGAAAAACCACCAAAGCCTGCGCAGAAGCATTTTGCATTCCATCCGGAACCGGAAGATCCATCGCACGCACGCCCATGCGACCGACCATGAACGTATGCCGGGCACCGTAATCGCCTCCTACAATGTTCATAAATGCGTCGGCTCGGATCGACGCTTCGATCCCGATCGCATTCTGCGGGTCATCCAGGAAATCGATGCGGACATCATGGCCTTGCAGGAGGCCGACAGCCGGTTTGGCGAACGCACCGGCCTGCTCGATCTGTCCAGGCTCGAGCGTGAGACAGGGTTGGTCGCCGTGCCGGTCGAAGGGGTCGCGAAGGCCCATGGTTGGCATGGCAATGTCGTGCTGTTCAAGCAGGGAAAGGTCCGAGATGTCCATCAGATCAAGCTGCCAGGTCTCGAGCCACGTGGCGCGCTGGTGGCGGAGATCGAGCTGTCGAACGGCAGTGCCCTGCGCATCATAGCCGCCCATTTCGGCCTCTTGCGTCGCTCACGCGCGCAGCAGGCGCGTGTCCTCGTCGATATCATGACCAGGGACGATGAAACGCCGACCATCCTGCTCGGCGATCTCAACGAATGGCGTCTGGGCAACCGCTCATCGCTACACACGTTTCACGCGGCGTTCGGTCCTCAGCCGGCTGCGGTACCAAGCTTCCCCGCCAATATGCCGATCCTTGCGCTCGATCGCATGATCGCCAACAAGAGCGGCCTGATCTCGGCAATAGAGGTCCATAACACCCCTCTGGCGCGCATGGCTTCCGACCATCTGCCCATCAAGACGACGTTGGTGGCAGAGCCAATAGCCGCAGCAAGCGTCTGATCGCCGGCGTCAAACCTTATCGCGAAACAGTTTCCAGCGTGTCGGCCTGAAGGCGATGCGGCTACGGTCGAGCTCGCCAACTTTTTCGGGTGGTAATTCGATCTCGACCCGGGGATGACCGGCGCCGATATCGATTTCGATATGACGTGTGCCTGCAACGCGACGGCTGGCGGTAAGCAGCCCCGCTATGCAGCCGCCGCATCCATCGCGCAGTTCGACGTCGTGAGGCCGAAAGTAGAGATTGGCCGTACCGTCGGGCTCGCCTGCGGCCGTCAGTCCGAGCGGGCGATCCTCGAACCAGATCTCGCCATCGGTCAACTGCACCTTCAAGCAGTTCGACTGGCCGATGAAGCCGAAGACGAAGGGCGAATTCGGAGTGTCGTAGATATCGTCGGGCGTGCCGATCTGCTCGATGGCACCCTGGCTCATGACGACGACCCGGTCCGCAAGCTCGAGTGCCTCGTCCTGATCATGGGTCACGAAGACAGTCGTATGGCCCGTCCGGTCGTGAATTTCCCGCAGCCATTTGCGCAGATCCTTGCGCACCTGCGCATCGAGCGCCCCGAAAGGCTCGTCGAGCAAAAGCACGTTGGGCTCGACGGCCATGGCGCGGGCGAGCGCCACGCGCTGCCGCTGGCCGCCGGACAGCTGTGCTGGATAGCGTTTTTCGAGGCCGGAAAGCTGAACCAGATCGAGCAGTTCGAGCGCCCGCCGACGGATCTCCGATCGCGCCGGGCGGCGCGCCGAGGGGCGCACCTTGAGGCCGAAGGAGATATTGTCGAGCACCGTCATGTGGCGGAATAGCGCATAGTGCTGGAAGACGAAGCCGATATTGCGCTGCTGCACGGTCTTCATCGAGGCGTCTTCATTGCCGAAATAGATCTCGCCTTCCGTCGGCGTCTCCAGCCCGGCGATCAGCCGCAACAAGGTCGTCTTGCCGGAGCCGGAGGGCCCCAGCAGCGCAATCAGCTCGCCGGAGCGGATGTCCAGCGTGACGTCGTGCAGGGCCGGAAAGCGGCCGAAATCCTTGCGGATGTTTTGAACGCGAACTTCCATCAGTCTTCCTTAGTGACGCCGGCTCGCAGCGATTTCCTCGCTGAAGCGCATTTCCAGCAACGTCTTGAGAATAAGCGTCACCAAGGCGAGCAGCGCAAGCAGCGTTGCCACGGCGAAAGCGCCGGAGAAATTGTAGTCGTTGTAGAGAATTTCGATCTGCAGCGGCATGGTGTTGGTCTCGCCGCGGATATGACCTGACACTACCGAGACTGCGCCGAATTCGCCCATGGCGCGGGCGTTGCAGAGCAGCACGCCGTAGAGCAGTCCCCATTTGATATTCGGCAGCGTCACGTACCAGAAGGTCTGGAAACCGCTGGCGCCGAGCGAAAGGGCGGCCTCTTCATCGGCCGTGCCCTGTTCCTGCATCAGCGGGATCAGTTCGCGGGCAACGAACGGAAAGGTAACGAACATCGTCGCCAGCACGAGGCCGGGCACCGCGAAAAGGATCTTGATATTGTTTGCCTCAAGCCATGGGCCGAGCAGGCTGTTGGAGCCGAACAGCAATACGAAGACCAATCCGGCGATGACCGGGGATACCGAGAACGGCAGGTCGATCAGCGTCGTCAGGAACGCCTTGCCCTTGAATTCGAACTTGGCAATCGCCCAGGCCGCACCCACGCCAAACACCAGATTGAGAGGCACGCTGATGGCAGCGACAATCAGCGTCAGCTTGATGGCAGAAAACGTCTCTTCGTCCTGCAGCGCCTCGAAAAATGCGCCAGCGCCCTTGCGAAACGCTTCGACGAAAACGGCCGCCATCGGTAGCAGCAGGATCAGCGCCAGGAAAACGAGCGAGATTGCGATCAGCGTCCGGCGGGCAAACCGGCCCTCGGTGACGGCAGACGTCACCTCATGAGGCGGCGCTGTTGGATCATGCGCCATAGCCGTACCTCCGCCTGCTCCAGGTCTGGATGAGGTTGATCACCAGCAGCATCACGAAGGAGATGATCAGCATGATCGCGGCGATGCCGGTCGCTGCGGCATAATTATATTCCTCGAGCCGGATGACGATCAGCAACGGTGCAATTTCCGACACGTAGGGCAGGTTGCCGGCAATGAAGATCACAGATCCATACTCCCCGACCGCACGCGCAAAGGAAAGCGCGAAGCCGGTGAGCACGGCAGGAGCCAGCCCCGGCAATAGCACCCGGGTGATGGTTTGGAAGCGGTTAGCGCCGAGCGTTGCTGCAGCCTCTTCGACCTCGCGGTCGATTTCTTCCATGATCGGCTGTACCGTGCGCACCACGAAGGGCAAGCCGACGAAAATCAGTGCAATCACAACGCCCACAGGCGTAAAAGCGACCTTGATGCCGAGCGGCGAAAGAAACTGGCCGATCCAGCCATTCGGCGAATAGAGTGTGGTCAGCGCGATACCGGCGACGGCCGTCGGCAGCGCGAAGGGCAGGTCAACGACGGCATCGATGATCCGCTTTCCGGGGAAATTGTAGCGGACCAGCACCCAGGCCAGAATGACGCCGAAAATTGCATTGACGACGGCAGCGACCAGGGCGCCGCCAAAGCTCATTCGCAACGCCGCGAGAACCCGAGGGTCTGACGCGATCGACCAGAAGGCTCCCCAGCCGAGCGAACTCGTCTTCAGCAGCAGGCCTGAAATCGGAATGAGAACTATGAGGATAAGCCATATCAAGGTAAAACCGAGCGCCATTCCAAATCCTGGAATGACGCTCGGTTGCCTGAATTGCCACCGCCTACGGGTTGGTGCCTGCATCTAGTCTTACTGTCCCGGCTTGTAGATCTTGTCGAAGATGCCACCATCCGCGAAGAATTTAGGTTGCGCCACCTTCCATCCGCCAAAATCGTCGATCGAGGCGAGCTTGAGGTTGGGGAAGCGGGCAATGTCTTTCGGGTCGGCGGCTGCAGGCTTGATCGGACGGTAATAATGCGCAGCCGCAATCTTTTGTCCATCGTCTGAATAGAGATAGTTCAGATAAGCCTCGGCAAGCTTCCGCGTGCCCTTCTTGTCGACATTGCCGTCGACAACGGCAACCGGCGGATCGGCCCGGATCGATACCGAAGGGGTGACGATCTCGAACTTGTCCGGCCCGAGTTCCTCGAGCGACAGGTAGGCTTCGTTCTCCCAGGCAAGCAAAACGTCGCCGAGGCCGCGTTGCACGAATGTCGTCGTCGCGCCACGGGCGCCGCTGTCGAGAACCGGCACATGCTTCAGAAGTTTAGAGAGGTATTCCTCCGCCTTGGCATCATCGCCGCCATTGGCCTCTTTTGCCCAGGCATACGCCGCAAGAATGTTCCAGCGCGCGCCACCTGAGGTTTTGGGGTTCGGAGTGATGACCTGGACGCCGTCCTTGATGAGATCGGGCCAGTCCTTGATAGCCTTGGGGTTGCCCTTGCGCACGAGGAAGACGATCGTCGATGTGTAAGGCACGCTCTTGTTGGGAAACTTGGTGTTCCAGTCTGCCGGTATCTTGTTGGTCGCCTTGGCGATCGCATCGATATCGCCTTCGAGCGCCAGCGTCACCACATCGGCGTTCAGCCCGTCGATAACGGAGCGAGCCTGGGCGCCCGAACCGCCGTGAGAGGCCTTCAGCTCGACCGTTTCGCCGGTGTCCTTCTTCCACTTGGCAGCGAAGGCGGCGTTGAAATCCTTGTAGAGTTCGCGTGTCGGGTCGTAAGACACGTTGAGCAGCGTCTGTTCGGCTGCAAACACGGATGCTAGTCCCGAGAGCGAAAAGCTGCCGATTAGCACTGCGGTGGCAAGAAGTCTGGATAGCCGTAGCGTCTGCATGAACACCTCCCTGATTGTGCCTCAACTCTACCAATCTGGTCGTATAATGTAACGGCGATTGTTCCCGCGACGCGCGCCAACGTGGAATTTCATCCCATAGACTCGCGAAAAATGAAATCACATTGCTGAGCGAAGCAGCTTGGCCCTGCAAATCCCGCAGAGACCGGATCTCATTGATCGGCAATCATGATTTAAGCTGACATTGCCGGTCCCTTTGCGTTAATTGCTCGAAATGCCTGAGGAATAAGTTCGTGAGCGAAAAAATTGCAGTGATAGGGCTCGGCTATGTTGGCCTGCCGGTCGCCATGGCCCTGGCCGACAAATACGCCGACGTGATCGGTTTCGATGTCAACCACGCGCGGATCGAAGACCTGAAAAATGGCCGGGACTCCACCCGAGAAGTATCGCCCGACCGCCTTCGCGAGACGTCGCTGCGCCTGTCGAGCAGCCTGGAAGACCTTGGCGACCGCACCGTATTCATCGTGGCGGTGCCGACGCCGATCGACAAGAACCGCCAGCCGGACTTGCGACCGCTTATCGCCGCCTCGCGCACCGTCGGCCAAGTGCTGAAGCCGGGCGCAATCGTCGTCTACGAATCGACCGTATTTCCTGGTGTCACGGAAGAAATATGCGGCCCGGTGCTGGCCGAAGTCTCCGGCCTGAAACAGGGCGAAGGCTTTCATCTCGGCTATTCGCCTGAGCGCATCAATCCCGGCGATCGCGAGCACACGTTCGAGCGAATCGTCAAAGTGGTGTCAGGCGATACGGCCGAAACGCTCGAACGGGTCGCGGCGATCTACAGCAGCGTCGTCGATGCCGGCATCCACCGCGCGACCAGCATCCGTGTTGCCGAGGCTGCCAAGGTCATCGAGAACACCCAGCGCGACCTGAACATCGCGCTGATGAACGAGCTGTCTATCATATTCGAAAAGATGGACATCCGAACCGCCGACGTTCTCGAGGCCGCGCGGACCAAGTGGAATTTCCTGCCCTTCACGCCAGGGCTGGTCGGCGGCCACTGCATCGGCGTCGATCCCTATTATCTGACGGCCAAGGCCGAGGAACTTGGCTACCATCCGGAAGTCATCCTGTCCGGCAGGCGGATCAACGATGGAATGGGAGCCTTCATCGCCCAGAAGCTGATCAAGATGCTGGTGTCGGCGGAAAAGCCCATCAACGGTGCGCGGATCGGCATCTTCGGCCTGACATTCAAGGAGAATGTCCCCGATCTGCGCAACAGCCGCGTGCCAGACATCATCCGCGAATTGCACCAGTTCGGCCTCAAGCCGCTGATCCACGACCCGATGGCCGATGCCGACGAGGCGGAACATGAGTATGACGTTCGGTTCACCGCCCTTGAAGCATTCCCGCCGCTCGATGCCGTCGTGCTTGCCGTTCCGCACCGCCAGTATCTCGCCGACGATGCCGGAGCCCTGCTCGGCCTGCTGAAACCTGGCGGCGTCGTGGTCGATGTGAAATCGGCGCTCCAACTCGATAATCCAGGCCTTGTGGGCCATGCCGTCTGGAGCCTCTAGCCTGGGAAAGCCTGCACCGTCAGCGCCACACCCTGTTCGCTTGAAAACGGTGGCGTCCAGCCGGTAATGCGGCGGGTCTCGCCGATATCGACTTGCAGCGAACCCAGCAGCCGTCTCGCCGCCGAACCCTTGCCCAGCATTGCCGCAGCCGCTTCGATGAGACGGGCTGGCACGGGCAGAAGCCAGGTCTTGCGACCCATTGCGCCAGAAATGCCGGCGATCAACTGCCCGATGGAAAGGTCCTCGCCGTCGCTGACGAGAAATGTGCGGTTGGCAGCGTTCGGGTGAGCGACGCAGAGGATGATGAAATCCGTCAGGTTGCCGACGAACAGCAGCGACCTTTTGTTGGAGATGAGACCGAAGGGGAGGGGCAGCCCGCGCCGCGCAAGGCGCATCAGGCTCGCGAAATTGGCTTTGACACCCGGACCGTAGATGAGTGGCGGACGGATCACGACGATGTCCATGCCCGTCTGCCTGCCGAGGTGAAACAGCGCCTGTTCTGCTTCCCATTTCGAAAGCCCGTAGGGATCCCTGGGCTCCGGCACGTCTGCGGCGGTGAAAGGCCGGCCTGGGGCCGTCTCCTCGCCGTTGACCTTGATCGAACTCACGAAAATGAAGCGTCGAGCGCCGGCTGCTGCGGCCTGGCGTGCCAGATTGAGCGTGGCGTCGACATTCGCGGCACGAAACGCAGCCAGCGGATCTGCCGCCGTATCATCCATGACATGCACGCGAGCGGCTAGATGAACCACGCAATCGATGCCGGCCAGCGCTTCGGTCCAGTCCGTGCGGGCGTCGATCGTGCCCACCGGATGAAATCCTGACGTAGGCAGACGACTGGCCGGACGAAAGGCAATCCCGCGCGCCGTAAGGTCCGCACAGAGCGCTGTGCCAACGAACCCGGTTGCCCCGGTCACCAATATCATGCGCCGGCCCCTGTGGTAGTTTCAAGCATTCGATCATCCCGCGTTTCTGTCTGCTATTAGCGCTATCAGCACTCAGGCGATAGACGTCGGGATGCGATCCAAAACCGGGAAAACAGGGTGCAAACGACAATCTGATTGTGAAATCGCCCCGGATATGAGATTCACGCCGAAATTTCTCTCCGGCAGTTCCAGATGTTGTACACCGTCTCCAAACGCAGTTTCGACCTGTTCGCAGCCCTTGCGGCAGCGATCCTGTTTTCGATTCCGATCCTGGTCGTGGCAATCTGTGTGCGCGCAACCTCGAAGGGGCCGGTGCTGTACTGGTCCGATCGGGTAGGCCGGGACAATCGCATTTTCCGGATGCCGAAATTTCGCAGCATGCGCGTCGATACGCCAGCCGTTGCGACCCATCTGCTTTCCGACCCGAAACGTTACCTGACGCCGATCGGCTCCTTCCTGCGCCGCTCCAGCCTCGACGAGTTGCCGCAGCTCTGGTGCATCCTCAAGGGTGAGATGAGCCTTGTCGGTCCGCGTCCAGCCCTCTTCAACCAGCAGGACCTGATCGAGCTTCGTACCGCCAGTGGCGTCCACACTCTGGTGCCGGGCCTGACCGGCTGGGCCCAGATCAACGGCCGCGACGAGCTGCCCATTCCCGACAAAGTACGGCTCGACGCCGAGTATCTGAAGCGTCGATCCTTCGCGTTCGATCTATGGATCATTCTCCTGACCGCCATGAAGGTGCTGGGGCGGGATGGCGTAACGCATTGAGCCGAGTGCGATCTTCTTGCCATGACGGCGTGAATTTCGAGCCCTGCTGCAGCTGAAACCCCTATCCCCTCTTTACAGCCAGCCGGCACCTCGGGATAAGCGTCAGGAGATTGTCCGGTCGGACACCCGAAGACCTCGACGAGGCCGGGGTCAATGCCCACCTACCTATCGGAGCGGTCAAGGGATATGATGACTACGTCGACTGCAGCGAAGCCGAATGCCCTTCTGACGATTATCATCAGTATCGCCTGGCTTTTCGCCGCCTCCGCGGTGTTCGTCGAAACGGATGCCTATCGCTATGCATCGGCAGTTCTCGCCATCATTGCCCTGGTCCATTTCCTGAAGATGCCGAACCGGCCCGCTACAAACTGGCTTGGCTGGCTGTGCATGGCGTGGGGCATCTATGTCGCGGTCCGCTTCCTTCGCTTCTACATCATGACGCATCCGCACGAGAGCGGCGCATCCGAGTGGCTCTACGCTTTCCCGTTTTTCTTCCCGATCCTGGGTGTTGCCTTTTCGATGACGGAAGGGCGGATCGAGCGCATCGTCGCAGCGTTTTTCGCGGTCGCCCTGGTGATGCTCGCGGCCACCACCGGATACGTGCGGATATTTGCCGGCGAAACGGTCAAGCCCCTGATCATGAACAACCAGATCCACGGGGCGGTCGCCTGCGGCCTTATCCTCTTGTCGGCCTATTTCTGGTGGCTTCACTACCTTTCCAACAGCGATGCGAAGCCGCTCCTGCGCCGATTTGGCCTTGTCGTCGCACCTGTAGTGATGATCCTCTGTCTCATCGCAATCTATGGCGCAAAGTCCAAGGGCGTCTGGCTGGCGCTGACCCTGACGTTGCCGATTGCTGGATTGTTGTCCCTGACCTATCTGCGCCTGCGTACCGGGCTGATCACCATCGTCGCTGCATCCATCCTGCTCGGTTGTGGCGCCTATGCCGTACGCCACAATCTCAACAAGACGGCCGGGCCGACTGTCGATGCGGCGATTTCCATGCTTGAAGGTTTTCACGCGCGTCGCGACTTCAACGGGGTCGTGCTCGGCACCATCGATTCCCCGACGACACCCGTCTCGATGGATGAGCGTTTGCAGCTCTGGTACGACGCCGGAGAACTCATTTCCTCGGCGCCGGTGTTCGGCTGGGGAAGCAAGTGGGTCGACCAGTTGAATGCCGCGCGCTATCCGAATGTCAGGTACACGCTGTTCCACAACGGCTATCTCGAAATCCTGGTGCGCTTCGGTATCTTCGGCGCGGTTATCATGTCTGTCATCCTCGGCGCGCTGTTCGTTTCGGTGTTTCGCGCCTTTCGCGCAGGCGTCATCCCGCGCGCCGCCTTCCACGTCTACACGGTCGGCCTGTTCTTCTTCGCTCTGACGCTACTCAGCAACTCGAACAACAGACTGGCGATCGGCGAAAGCCTGGCCCTCCTCAGTTCGGCCTTTGCCTGCTGGTGCAACATGCGAACCGCACACGACTACGATGCATTGCGGGAGGAGCCCGGCGCGAGAGGCTGAAAGTGCAACGCGCGAGCGAAGGATTGTCGCTGTCGGCATGCGAATATTCGAAAACTCTGCCGTTTGCTTAAAAGGGCAACCGCCCGTTTAATCAAAACGCAATTGTTACCCGTCATGGTAAGAGCGTCCAGGCGCCGCCATCCGCCTGTCAACGTTCGGGTCATTCGCTGGCAACGCAGCCGCCTCGGCCGGCAGGAGTTTTGATGAACATCGTCCACAAGCAATCGCATTCGAGCGGCGATACCCTCGAAATCCTCTCCTTCCACCTCAATGGCCAGGAATTTTGCGTACGCACGACGGCCATTCGCGAGATCCGCGGCTGGGATGCCGCAACGCCGATCCCCCATTCGCCGGCGGAGGTCATGGGCGTGATGAACTTGCGCGGCACGGTGATCCCGATCATCGACCTTTCGCTCAAGCTCGGCATGAAAAGCACCGTGCCAACCGAGCGCAGTGCCATCGTGGTCGCCGAAATCAACGAAACATCGATGGGCCTGATCGTCGACAGCGTATCCGATATCCTCACCATCGATGCCGCCCTGCTGCAACCGGTTCCCGACATGAACGTCCCCGGCGGCACGAGCTATTCCGATGGCATCATCGCTCAGGATAGCGGCATGATCTGCTTTCTCAATCTTGAGCGCATGTTCGAAGCATCCGGACTGGAAAACCTCGCCGCCTGAGCCGGCGGCTGACGACATTTGTGTTCGGTGACTTGCCCTGGTTGCCCCGGCTGATGGTCGACAGGTTGACATCAGGGCCACCGAACCCTATCTAAAGGTTGTCGATATTGCTTGTCTGACTTTTGTTATTGCGCGCATCTTGCGTGCCCTGGACGAACTTCCTTTCAAAATCGGGACTTCACCTCGCGGCGCTTTTTGCGCGGCGATCCTTCAAATTACATGAAAGGGTTTCGTCATGGCCACTGGCACAGTTAAATGGTTTAATTCCACAAAGGGCTTCGGCTTCATTCAGCCTGACAACGGCGATGCCGATGTTTTCGTTCACATCTCGGCCGTCGAACGCGCTGGCATGCGCGAAATCGTCGAAGGCCAGAAGCTCTCCTACGAGCTTGAGCGCGACAACAAGTCGGGCAAGATGTCCGCCGCTCAGCTTCAGGCTGCTTAAAGGTCTTTCTGTCCCGGCGGCGACAACGTAGCCGGGGCATGAACACCATCGGAAGGTCAGGCAATATGCCTGGCCTTTTTTGGTTGCAGTCGGTCTTCTCGCTGCAGGCAAACCCCTTCGTGTCCAGGCATCTCGAGCCGACACGCGCCAGCCTCCCGATCTAACCAAACAATCTGTACCGGCAACTTCATCCGAAACGGGTGACGATTGCGGCATTGGAGATATCATGCGCCCTACACGATGGAGCGAAATCGTCACGCTGACGGTCAAGCCAGGCGAACTCATAACCCTCAAGAACCCTGCTGAAGCGCTCGAGTTTCTGGACGGCCCATGGCCGGGCAGTCCCGGTCCACGCCATGCCGCTGCGCGCCGCTTTTGCCGCGCTGCTCTTGCTGGCAACAAGGATTCGGAAGACGCCCGCAAGGTCTTTGTCGAGGCAGCCCAGGAGGCCAACCTCAAGCCTCGCTGATTTCGAAGCCATATCCAGCGGATCGTCGCATGAACCATGCGGCAATCCCTAAAAAATACCAGTCCGGACACTTTTGGAAATATTCGGAAAAACGCCGTTCGCCGATGGATGTTATGCCCGGCGCAATGGAGAGTTTGATGATCCGATTGCTGCAGCCTGCCTGTCCCGCCTTTGACGTCGACGGGGAGAATTCCTGATGCGCCGTGCACTTTTATTCGTGCTCCTGCCGCTGTTGATCGTCGCTTCGGCAGCCTTCGTCTTTCGCGGCCGGCTGTTTGCGGCCGACGGACCGTCTTTCATCGTGGCCGCGGTGACGCGCGGCGATGTCGAGGAGACAGTTCTTGCCTCTGGCACCTTCAAGCCAGCGCAGATGGTGGCCGTTGGTGCGCAGGTTTCCGGCCGTATCACCGCCCTCAATGTCAAGCTTGGCGATACGGTGCAGAAAGGTGCGCTGGTTGCCGAGATCGATTCGGTCACCCAGAGAAACGAACTTCGCACGGCGCAGGCTTCCCTTGCCAACGTCAAGGCGCAGCGCGACGAGAGCGAGGCGGATCTTGAAAACGCCGAGATAACGCTAGCCCGCCAGCGGGCGATGTTTGCCAAGCAGGCCGGCCCGAAGTCCGACCTCGACAGTGCCGTCGCAACCGTCAAGAAAACGACCGCCGAGATCGCAGCTCTCGATGCCCAGATCACCTCTGCCCAGGTCGCCGTCGAGACAGCAGAGGCGAACCTTGCCTATACCCATATCACCGCGCCGATGGATGGCACCGTTCTGGCGATCGTCAATCAGCAGGGCCAGACCGTCAACGCTGCACAGTCGGCTCCGACCATTGTCATTCTCGGCCAATTGCAGACGATGACGGTGCGGGCCGAAATTTCGGAAGCCGATGTCGTCAAGGTCAAGGTCGGCCAGGCGATCGACTTCACCATCCTCGGCGATCCCGGAACGATCCACCGTACGGTGTTGCAGTCTATCGAGCCGGCGCCCGAATCGATCACCAGCGACAGCAGCATCAGTTCGTCGAGCACGACATCGAGTTCGTCCACCACTTCGTCGACATCGACCTCTGCGATCTACTACAACGGCATCTTCGATGTTCCCAATCCCGACGGCCGCTTCCGGACCTATATGTCCGCCGAGGTTCACATCGTGCTGGGCTCGGCGCGCGGCGTCCTCACCATACCTTCGGCAGCCTTGGGCGCCATGGGCGCGGATGGCCAGTACGATGTGCAGGTCGCCGCAACCGACAATTCGACGTCGATGCGCAAGGTGAAGATCGGTCTCAACAACAATGTCAGCGCCGAGGTCCAGTCCGGGCTGTCGGAGGGCGAGCGGGTCGTCGTCGGCGAGAGAAGTGCCACCCAGGCGACAACGAAAATGGGCGGGCCGCCACCGATGGGACTTTAGGCCATGGCCGAGCCAATCATCCGGCTAACCGATCTCAGGCGTGACTACCTTTCGGGCGACAGCACGATCAGCGTCCTCAAGGAGATCAACCTGTCGATCGAGGAGGGCGAGATGATCGCCATCGTCGGTCCCTCGGGGTCCGGCAAGTCGACGCTGATGAATATTCTGGGGCTGCTCGACAGGCCGACGTCGGGGACATATGCCGTCGCCGGCCAATCGACGCAAACGCTCGACAGCGATGCCCTTTCGAAGCTGCGCCGCGAGCATTTCGGGTTTATCTTCCAGCGCTATCACCTGCTGTCCGAACTGACCGCTCTCGGCAATGTCGAAGTCCCGGCCATCTACGCCGGCCAGTCATCTGCGCGCAGCATCCGCGCGCGGGAACTGCTTGTGCGGCTTGGTCTTGGAGATCGTCTCGGTCACAGGCCCGGCCAGCTTTCCGGCGGCCAGCAGCAGCGTGTCTCTATAGCCCGGGCGTTGATGAACAACGGCAACGTCATCCTCGCCGACGAGCCCACTGGCGCGCTCGACAGGCAGAGCGGTGGAGATGTCCTGCGCATTCTCAACGAGTTGAATGCCGAAGGCCATACGGTCATCATCGTCACCCACGACATGTCGGTCGCGGCCCACGCCAATCGCATCATCGAAATTTCCGACGGCTGCATCGTCGCCGATCGTCCTTCGGAAAAGGCTGCGTTGCCAACAGGCCCGGTATCCGCGATGGCGAGACCGGCACCGCAATCCGGCCCCGGCTGGCGGGCTGGCCTCGCCAGTCTGCGCGAAGCCTTCATCATGGCTGTTCTGGCGCTCAAGGCGCACCGGCTGCGCACTTTCCTGACGATGCTCGGGATCATCATCGGCATTGCCGCGGTCGTCTGCGTCGTCGCCCTGGGGCAGGGAACGCAGCAGAAGGTGCTTTCCAATATTAGTGGCCTCGGCACCAACACGCTGGAGATATTTCCGGGCAAGGGTTTTGGCGATCCCCGCGCCGGTCGCATCAAGACCCTGGTGGTCTCGGATGCCAACGCGTTGAGGCAGCTGAGCTATGTCGCGGCGGTGACGCCCACGGTTTCGACCAGCACCACCGTGCGGTTCGGCGCCAAGGAGGCCAATGCCCTGGTGAACGGCGTCGGCGACCAGTATTTTGTAGCCAAGGGCTCGAAGCTGACGAAAGGCCGGTTCTTCGATGACAGGGATGTCCGGGACATCACCCAGAACGCCGTCATCGACCAGAACACCGCATCGTCGCTGTTCGACCATACGGGGCTTGATCCGGTAGGCCAGATCATCCTGGTCGGCAAGACGCCGATCCGCGTCATCGGCGTCATTGCCATGCAGCAGGGCGGGTTCGGCTCCAGCGACAACCTGTCGGTCTATCTGCCCTATACCAGCGTCCAGGCACGCTTTCTCGGCGATATGTCGTTGCGCAGCATCACCGTGCGGGTGTCCGACGATGCATCGAGCTCGGTTGCAGAAGATGCCATCACGCAATTTCTGAAACGTCGCCACGCGGCGCAGGACTTCTCCATTCTGAACACGGACGACATCCGCAAGACGATCACCGCCACGGCCGAGACCCTGACGCTGCTGGTGGCGGCCATCGCCGTCATTTCCCTGCTCGTCGGCGGTATCGGGGTGATGAATATCATGCTGGTGTCGGTGTCCGAGCGGGTGGGTGAAATCGGCGTGCGGATGGCCGTCGGCGCCCGGCGCAAGGATATTCTCCAGCAATTCCTGATCGAAGCCGTGATTGTCTGTGCGCTCGGCGGCGCATTAGGCATTGCCACCGCGATGACCTTCGGCGCGGTCTTCAATGCGATCAGTACCAATTTCTCGCTGATCTATTCCGATGGCTCGATCGTGCTGGCGCTCGGCTTTTCATGCCTGATCGGCGTGGTGTTCGGCTTCATGCCGGCGCGCAACGCCTCGCTGCTGGATCCTGTCGCGGCGCTGGCGCGCGATTGACGCGAGGTGTCTGCGGCTTTCCAGGAAAAAGCCAGCTTCGCCAAGATGTGGGGCATGGTGACGAAGCTGGCCGATCGATGCTAATCAGGAAGCAGCGAACCACCAAAATTTACAGCACTGCGCGGCAGAAACATTTCCAAGCATTGCTGAAAGAAGGTCATTCTGCGGAAATTGGTGTCTCAATATGCCCGCCTCTTTCTCTGTTGACCCGACATGCGTTCATGACAGGTGTCGCTGCTGGTTAAGTAATTGATTTAAATGACTAATAATCAATATCCGGAGGCGCGTCGAAAGTGCGGTTGCAAAGGAGCCAAAACGGGCCGTTTACCACCGCTTAATTGAACGCGCGCGAACGTGATGTCTCAATTCATCACGGGGGATAGCATCATGGTCAGCGCGGTTTCGAGTTCCACAATCTCGCTCTTTACGGCATCAACGACGTCTTCTTCGTCTTCCTCCTCGTCTACCGGCGCGAGCGACGAGACGACCATCAAGGCCCAGATCGCGGCCAAGAAAGCGGAGCTAGCCGATACAAAGGATGCCGACGATGCCAAGACGTTGAAAGCGGATATCGCGACATTGCAGGCAAAGCTCGATAAGATCGAAGCCGCAGCCACCGCAAGCGCCCAGTCCGGCACGGCTGCTGGCGGCAAATCTGGCGGCACACAGCCATCCGCCACTGCGGGTCCGGCTCAATCTGGTGCGTCCGCCAAGGCAACACCGTCCGATAGTGCAACGGCAAACAGCACCAGCGCGGACGACGAGGCATCATCGCCGATGTCCGGCGAAAGCGACCGCATCGGCACCACCAACTTCACCGCCGATACAAGCTTCGGCCAGCGCACGGCCTACCTCTGAAATGGCAGTGTGTGGGGCAGTGGGCCCTAGGACTGCGCCTCCTGTAAGGCGGTCGCCTTGAATGTGATCACCTGAGCAAGGCCGCCTGTGGTTCTGTTGCGAACCGCAATCTCGCCATCGAAGCGGGAAATGATTTCCTTGGCGATTGCCATCCCAAGCCCTGCGCCAGGGAAGGATTTCTGCCGGGCGATGTCGATCCGGAAGAACGGCTCGAACACCTGGCTCAGTCGCTCCTCGGGGATGCCCGAGCCCGTGTCGTTGATCTCGACCTTGGCAATGCCATTGGTCTCGGTCACCGAAACGGTGGCGGATTCACCGTGGGTAGCAGCATTGATCAGCAGGTTTCTTAGCGCACGCGTCAGGGCCAGCGGCCCGACACGCACAATCGTCTGCTCTGTCGTTGCTACCGAGACATCCATGCCGATTGCCGCGAGTTCGTCGACGATATCCGTGACGACAAGATCCAGCCTGATGTCCTGAAGGCTGTCGTGATTGACTTCTTCCCGCACCAGGCCGATCGCGCTGTCGGCGATCTGGTCGAGTTCCTCCAGGTCGGCAAGCCATTTCCGGCGCTCGATATCGTCGGCGATGAACTCGGCACGCAAGCGCATCCGGGTCATCGGCGTTCTAAGGTCATGTCCGGCTGCAGCGACCAGCCGCATGCGGCTTTCCGTGGCGCTCTTGACCTTGGCCGACAACCGGTTCAGCACCTGCGCCGTCACGCGGATTTCGCCAGGACCTGTTTCCGGTACATGCGGCAGCGTTCCATCGGGGCCGATCTCGCCCAGCACTTTCTCCAGCAGGCGCAGCGGCTTGATGATTTTCGAGGCAGCGACGATGGAGATCACGACGCTACCGGCGACTATGAGGCTGAGCCAGCCGATGAGAATTTTCCAGCCGCCGGGCGGCGGGCCGAAATTCGGCATCGGCACCAGTAGCCATTTTCCGCTGGCAAGCTTGATCGATGCCGTTGTGCCGGCTGTCTCATCCTGTCTGGTGACGAAGGCTTCCAGCGGCTCGCCGGTACGGCTCAGTCCTTCCGTCAGGAAATTGGAAAAGCGCTCATCGCGCTCACCTGCGGCAGGTTCATCAGAGATCACCATGCCGCGGGATGCCGCTTCTTCAGCGTTGTGCTCGGCGACATTGGCAAGCCAGTGCATCTGCCGCGCCACGGGGTCCATGGTCTCCTCAGGCCTGGGCCCACGCATGACAAGTGCTGCGGCCAGCGACGAGGTGATGACGACCAGCACGATTGCGGTCACCAGCAGTAGTGCAAGGCGCGTACCGAGCGATTTCATGCCTCGCCCTTTACGGCTGTCACCGGAACGACGAGCTGGTAGCCGCCGTTGCGGATCGTTCGGAAAATCGGCATCTCCGGCGTCTCGCCGAGTTTTCGCCTGAGGCGGCTCATCAGAACGTCGATCGACCGGTCAGCCGGATCGCGGTCACGGCCCTGGGTGACATCGAGTAGTTGGTCACGTGACAAGAGGCGCCCGGAACGCTCTAGGAATGCCTTCAGCAGGTCGAACTCGGCGCCGGTCAGGCCGATGATCTCGCCGGTGTCCCGGGTCACACGCCGCAACTGCGGATCGAGCTTCATGCCTGCGAACTCGTAACTCTGGCGCTGGGGCTCGGTTTCTGCTTCGTCGTTGGAACGGCGCAACACGGCGCGGATGCGGGCGGCCAGCTCGCGTGGATTGAAAGGCTTGCCGAGATAGTCGTCGGCACCAATCTCCAGGCCGAGAATCCGGTCGATGTCTTCCTTCAGCGCCGTCAGCAGGATTACCGGCACCCGCGGCCGTCGGCCCCAGAGATCGCGGCAAAGGTCGAGCCCGGAGCCATCCGGAAGCATGACGTCGAGAACCAGCAGATCGGGGGTGCGGCGGCTCATCGCCTCGTTACAGCCGCGCAGATCGCCAGCCGTCGATACCCTGAACCCCTGCTCTTCGAGATAACGGCTGAGCAGCGTCCGGATTTCATGGTCGTCGTCGACGATGAGGATGTCGGGGGAAGCATTGTTGTTCATGATCAAAAATCCAGTTCAGCAAAGCTTTATACAAACCGGGCGGTATGAGAAGGGCATCGACAACTGCGGCCAGCCAGAAAATAGCCCGGACGGCCAGGTTCACAAAAAATCCTTTTGCGAGAAAAGTTCAGACATCTAGGGAAAGGTGCCGTTCACACGCCATGGTTAGCGTCTGCACCATAGAAGCGAATCAAGGAGCGGAAATGCGCCATTCCCACGATCTTTCAGACACGTCACTTGGCCATGTCAGCCATGTTTCCAATGGCGACGCCGATCTCGTTGAACTCTGCTCCCGGATCCGGACGGCAAGCGGCTCCTCTGCCAGGGAGTTACCGGCGTTGGTGCTGCGTTATCTGGCAAGCAGCCTGCATCGGATCGAAATCGACATTTATGTCGAGGAGTGCCTGCCGATGGTTTGCGACGCATCCCATGCCTTCGTTCGCGCCATGGGTACGTTCAGCCCGCGCAAAGCCGATGACAGCCTTGTGGAGCAGAGCCGTATGCGGCTGATAGAGGCCCTCGAGACGCTGGCCGACGAGATCAGGCTTTGCAAGATCCGCACGGCACCTTTTGCGCACATCGAGCGGCGGCCGATTGGCCAGCAGGACCTGGCAGACGGGTCTCTGGCCTCGGCAAGGTAGGTTTTTTGTATCGCTCGTTGCCGGTCAGTGATCTGCGTATCCGGTCCTAAAACCGTTGATCCGGGAACTTCTTCCCCTCCTTTTGGTTTATCGCTGCCGAGAGGCAGTTTTTGCCAAGAGGAGGATGACTATGCAAGACGACCGCGAACAGCAGATCAGGGACCGCGCGTACAGCATCTGGGAAGAGCAGGGACGCCCCCAGGGTGAAGACATGCGCCACTGGCTGCAGGCCTGGCAGGAAATCTCGAACGCAGATATCCCGGCGGAAGATGCCAATGCAATGACGCTTCCCGATAGCGCCGAAGCTACCGTCAAAAAGCCAGCGGTCGCTAACGCCCGCCACGGCAATGGCGCTACACAACCCAAAGCCAGCCGCAAAAAGAAGTCCTGAACAGGCGGCGATGAGGGGCTCCGGCGCCGTCGCGCCATGCGATTGAATGCCGGCTAATGATCTACTATTGCTCCTCTCCCGTCGAACCTGCTCCTATTGCGATTTGACGGCTATCCAGATCATATGGCGGGCGCCGCCACGTTTGCCGTTAGCGCGCGTGGCTACCTCTTCCGCCGAAAACCGGGCGTCCCGCAGCCGTTTGGTAAAACGCGTGTCGGGACCAGAGGACCACACTGCCAGAACACCGCCGGGGCGCAGGGCGTCACGGGCGGCGAGCAAGCCCTTCCGATCGTATAACCCGTCATTGGCCGCGTGCGTCAGTCCGTCCGGGCCATTGTCTACGTCGAGCAGGATGGCATCGTAGCTGTCGCGACCGTTCTGAATGGCGGCGGCCACGTCTCCCTCGTGGATCGCAACGCGTGGATCGTCGAGGCTTCCGGAGAAAATCTCTGCCATCGGGCCGCGTGCCCAGGCGACCACGGCCGGCACAAGCTCCGCCACGGTCACCCGGGCATCGCTGCCGATCGCACCCAGTGCCGCCCGCAATGTGAACCCCATGCCGAGCCCGCCGATCAACAGGTGCGGCGACGGCCGACCGGCAATCCTCTCGCAGGCAAGCGTTGCCAAGGCTTCTTCGGAGCCGCTGAGCCTGCTGTTCATCAACTCGTTGCTGCCGAGCATGATAGAGAACTCGCGGCCTCGTTGCTTCAGCCGCAGTTCGCCGCCACCGTTGGGGATGGATGCGGTATCAAGCAGGGTCCATGGTATCACGGGGCGGCTCTTCGATGTTGGTTACGGTGGTGGTCATCTCCGGTGGCTGGAGGCACTGCCGGGCACTGGCGATAAAGTTGTTCAGCCACGCTTCTAGCTCAGTTTCCAGGCGATGTAGATCAGCGTCAGCGCGATCAGCCAGAGCGCCAGGCGACCAGACCGCGTGTGGCGGGCCTCGGCCTTGCCGATCGCCTCGGCGGTCTCGTTGTCGAAGCGCAGCCCGTTCTGGCTCATGGCCAGCAGCTGGCGGTGGAACAGTTCGGTCTTGGCGGCAATTTCGGGCACGGCCTCGGCCAGTTTGACGCCGGCCTTCAAGGCATCCTGCAGATCGCCGATAATACGCTTCGGACCGAGATTGTTGCGGATCCATTCGCCGACGACGGGCTCCGACGCCTTCCACATATTGAAGCGCGGATTGAGCATGCGGGAGACGCCCTCGACCACGACCATGGTCTTCTGCAGCATCACCAGTTCGGGTCGCGTTTCCATGTCGAACAGCTCGGTCACCTCGAACAGCAGGGTCAGCAGCTTGCCCATCGAGATCGTTTCTGCCGGCTGGCCATGGATAGGCTCGCCGATGGCTCGGATCGCCTGGGCGAAGCTCTCCGTGTTGTGGTGGGCCGGTACATAACCCGCCTCGAAATGCACTTCGGCGACGCGCAGGTAATCGCGGGTGATGAACCCGTAGAGGATTTCCGCGAGGAACCGCCGCTCCTTCTTGCCCAGACGACCGACGATTCCCATGTCGACGGCGACGATGATGCCCTGCGGATCGACGAAGAGATTGCCCGGATGCATGTCGGCATGGAAAAAGCCGTCGCGCAGCGTGTGCCGCAGGAACGACTGGATAAGCGTATCCGCGAGGCGGTTGAGATCATGTCCGGAAGCGCGGAGCGCATCGACATCGGACATCTTGATGCCGTCGATCCACTCCATGGTGATGACGTCGCGACCGGTGCGCTCCCAATCGACCTTCGGGACGCGGAAGCCTTCGTCGCCTGCGGTGTTCTCTGCAATTTCCGACAGTGCCGAGGCCTCCAGCCGCAGGTCCATCTCGACCCTGGTCGTCTGCTCCAGCGCCTTCGTCACCTCGACAGGCCGCAGCCGCCGGCTCGAGGGCACGAACCGCTCCTGTAAGCCTGCCACCAGATACATGACGGCGATGTCGTTGGCGAAGCGCTGGCGCACGCCCGGCCGTATGACCTTGATCGCTACCTTGCGCAGGCCATCGGCCGTCCTCACCTCGGCCGGGTGCACCTGTGCGATCGAGGCTGCGGCAATCGGTTCGCCGACGCTGGCATAGAGATCGTCGAGCGACCGGCCAAGCGAGCCTTCGATATTGGCCTTGGCGGCGGCCATCGGAAAGAACGCCATGCTGTCCTGAAGCTGCGAAAGGTCATTGGCAAATTCGATACCGACGACATCCGGCCGCGTTGCCAGGAACTGGCCGATTTTCGCATAGGAAGGTCCGAGCCGCTCGACTGCCTTCGACAGCCTGTCGCTGCGCGCCTTGGTTTTCGAGCGGCGGCGGGCAAACAGCGCCACGAAGGACTTGGCAAGGCTGACCGATGGCGGCAAGCCTTCGGAGGGTAAGGCCTCGACAACGCCTTCCCGCACCAGGACCCAGCCAACCCGGATCAGGCCAAAATATCCGCCGAAAGAGCTCATGCTGTTGTTTCTCTGTCTGCTGCGCCGGGCAGCGCAAGCTTCTGGACCTCTGTCCGCCCCATGCCTAGAGCTTCCAGCCGGAATGCAGTGCCGCAATGCCGCCGGTGTAGTTGGTGAAGGTGACGCGACTGAAGCCGGCCTGGCGGATCATCGTTGCAAAGTCCTGCTGGTTGGGAAACTTGCGGATCGATTCCACCAGATACTGATAGGGCTCGGCCTCGCCGGTAATGGCCTTTCCAAAGCGCGGAATGGCGTTGAACGACCATGCGTCGTAGACTTTGTCGAGCAAGGGCAGGTCGACCTCGGAAAATTCCAGCACCAGCAGCCGGCCACCGCGCTTCAACACCCGATGGGCTTCCTTCAACGCCACGTCGATGCGGGGCACGTTGCGGATGCCGAAGGCGATCGTGTAGGCGTCAAAGCTGTTGCCCTCGAACGGCAGGTCCTCGGCGTTGGCTTCGACGAAAGTCAGGTTTTCAGAAATCTTCTTCTTTTCTGCCCGGTCGGCCCCGACCGCCAGCATCGAGCCATTGATGTCGAGCACGGTTGCGTGGGCCAGCTTGCCGGATGCCTCAACGATGCGGAAGGCGATATCGCCCGTGCCGCCGGCAACATCGAGCACCTTGTAGGACGGGTCCTTGCGCGGATGAAGGGCTGAGATCATCGCGTCTTTCCAGGCGCGGTGCAGGCCCATAGACATCACATCGTTCATGACGTCGTAGCGCTTAGCCACCTTGTGGAACACGTCGTTGACGAGGGCCTGCTTCTCGCCTTCAGCCACGTCGCGAAATCCGTAGGATGTCTCCATGCCGCCATCGGCGGCGGTGCGGCTCTTTGCCATCACTCAACTCCCTTGTCTAAATCGCCGCCGGCTGTGGCGAAAATGCTGGTGCCACGCTATCTGACTGGCCGATGCCACGGCACGTTGTCGTTGGTTTAGAACATGGCCGCTGGAAAGCAAAGCGCATTTGGTCGCGGTCCCTGCTGCTGCCGGTCACACCTGAAGATGGATTGTCATGCCCGAATTACCAGAGGTCGAAACCGTGCGGCGTGGCCTTGCCCCGGCGATGGAAGGGGCAGTGATAGAGCGGCTGGAGCTGCGCCGGGGGGACCTGCGCTTTCCGTTTCCGCTAGAATTTGCAGCATCCATAGCGGGCCAGCGGATCGCATCCCTTTCGCGCCGCGCCAAGTATCTGTTGATCGATCTTGACAACGGCATGACCGTCGTCGCCCATCTCGGCATGTCCGGCTCGTTCCGCATCGAGGCTGGGGAGGCGGCCGTTACGCCCGGCGACTTTCACCACCCGCGCTCCAAGAACGAGGTTCACGATCACGTCATCTTCCACTTGGCGCGCAACGGCGAGGCCATGCGTGTCGTCTACAACGATCCACGGCGTTTCGGTTTCATGGATATCGTTGCCCGGGCGGAGATGGCTGCACACCCTTTTTTCCGCGATCTCGGTCCCGAGCCCACCGGCAATGCGCTGAGCCCGGAAGGGCTGGCAAAGCGTTTTTCCGGCAAGGCCCAGCCGCTGAAAGGCGCGCTGCTCGACCAGAAAACGATTGCCGGCCTCGGCAATATCTATGTCTGCGAAGCTCTCTGGCGGGCTCACCTGTCGCCTTTGCGTGCCAGCGGAACATTGTCGACAAAGACCGGCAAGCCGCGCGAGACGCTGGTGCGGCTGGTGGCCTGCATACGTGACGTCATCGCCGATGCGATCGCTGCCGGAGGGTCGTCGCTGCGCGATCATATCCAAACGGACGGTTCGCTCGGCTATTTCCAGCATTCCTTTTCTGTCTACGACCGGGAAGGCGAGGCTTGCCGGACAGAGGGCTGCGGCGGTAAGGTCGGCCGAATAGTCCAGGCCGGCCGCTCTACCTTCTATTGTGCCACCTGCCAGAAATGATGCGAGGAGATGTCGATGGCCTATGAAACCCTGATCGTCGAAACCCACGACGCCGTCGGCCTGATCAGGCTCAATCGCCCGCAGGCGCTGAACGCGCTGAATTTGACCATGCTCTCGGAGTTGAAGACAGCCTATGCGGCTTTCCACGCGGACGACGCCATCGGTGCCATCGTCCTGACAGGCTCGGACAAGGCCTTCGCCGCCGGCGCCGATATCAAGGAGATGCAGTCGCTGGACTTCGTCGATGTCTACAAGAGCGACTTCCTGGGCGGCTGGGACGATATCGCCAAGGCACGCAAGCCGGTGATCGCGGCCGTTGGCGGCTTTGCGCTGGGCGGAGGCTGCGAGCTCGCAATGATGTGCGATTTCATCATCGCCGCCGAGACTGCAAAATTCGGGCAGCCCGAGATCACGCTCGGCATCATCCCCGGCATGGGCGGCTCCCAGCGCCTGACGCGGGCTGTCGGCAAGGCCAAGGCCATGGACATGGTGTTGACCGGCCGGATGATGGATGCGGCTGAGGCCGAAAGGTCGGGGCTGGTGGCGCGCGTTGTACCGGCCGAGGCGCTCGTGGAAGAAGCGCTCAAAGCCGCTGCGAAGATTGCCTCGCATTCGCGTCCTTCCGTGCTGATGGCCAAGGAGGCTGTCGGCCGCGCCTTGGAAACGACACTGGAGGAAGGACTTCGCTTCGAGCGTCGCCTGTTCCAGAGCCTCTTTGCCACCGAAGACCAGAAGGAAGGCATGGCGGCTTTCGTTGCCAAGCGTAAGCCAATGTTCAAAAACCGCTGATGCTAAAAGCGCCGGTGGAAAACGCGCTGCTGATTGGTTTTTGGCGAAACCGCGTTGACGGACCTCCGCTTTAAGGCTATATGCCCGCCACAGTTTGGAAAGCCTATCTGGTTTTCCGCGATTGCTCCCGCATTGCTGGATGACAGGACCACACGGTCCGGCACGACGGTGACGGGACTTTGTTCGAATTCTAGAGAGGCATACATGGCCAATACAAGCTCGGCAAAAAAGGCGACCCGCAAGATCGCTCGCCGCACAGACGTCAACAAGGCGCGCCGTTCGCGCGTTCGTACTTTCGTTCGCCAGATCGAAGAAGCAATCGCTTCCGGCGACGTGGCTCTGGCAACTGCAGCCTTCAAGGCTGTCGAACCAGAACTGGCACGCGCTGCCAGCAAGGGCGTGGTACCGGCCAACACGGCATCGCGCAAAGTCTCGCGTCTTGCCAAGCGTGTTAAGGCTCTGTCGGCTCCTGCCGCTTAAATTACAGTAACGATTGCAGCGTTTAGCTCCAAGCCCGGTCCTTAGCCGGGCTTTTTGGATTCGGATTTTTTCCACCGCCTGATGACGGCAGCATGTCTGATTAATGTCTTTCCTGTGACACGAAAAGAAGTTGTAAATCAGAGGCTTGGCTCAATTGCATAAGGTGAATTGCGGCTTTTTCTGACAAATTCCGCCGCTCACTGAGTCAAGAACTTTATTATTTTTTTTGATTCCAGACGTGTCGAATTTGCATCAGAGGTGAATCCCCTTGATTCAAAAGCGATTCTTTTTTGACAGGGGCGTGACAGCCAAAATTGGCTCCCGGAGTCAATGGCAAACCCTCCGACAAGCGCAAAAATGCCCGTTGATCTTGGCAGCCGATCCTGCCTAAATGATTTCCAACAAGGGGCACGGCTTAATCCGAAACGGCTTTGGCGAACGCTGCCAGTTCAGGCAGGGTGGATAGTTTTGTTTCTTGTGGCGGAGCGTTAGTTTCCGTTTTTTCATAAAGTTGACGCGTTCGGACAAGATGACAGCAATGTCTCCTGACGGCCGACGTGTGTCCTGATGGCACGGTCCATATGCCGGATTGTCAGGAGCTGTGACAAGATTGAACAGCCACTCTGGCGGGTCGGTCGGTAAGCGAGGACCGAGAGACTGCGCTTGGGCGAGACGATCGAAGACGGGGGCCGCTTGAGTGCGGTGTTCGTCACAGGTCTTGCGCTGGCTCTATGAGGAGCTGTGGAGAATAAACGATGCGCGATGCGATGACTCAGTGCGAGCCGGACCCCGCCATCAGACGAGATAATATCGGGCGGCGTTCCTTCGCCCGACATGACGAGATTCTGGAAGGCGGCGAAATGCAGATGAATACGATGACGACCGGTGCACTGGCGAAAAGCGGCGACGGTGCGCAGCAGGCGTTGAGCTCGGTTTGCCTTGAAGTGGCGGGAGACAAAGCAGACATGAAGCATAGTGTACTGTTCGAGCGTGTGAGCGCACGTTTGAAGGCGCAGGTCGGTGCCGACGTTTATGCCAGCTGGTTTGCCCGTCTCAAGCTGCATTCGGTGTCGAAGAGTGTCGTCCGCCTGACGGTACCGACCACGTTTCTGAAGTCATGGATCAACAACCGCTACCTGGATATGATCACAAGCCTGTTCCAGGCTGAAGATGCCGAAATCCTCAAGGTCGAAATTCTTGTCCGTACCGCCCAGCGGCATGGCACAAAGGCCCCTGCGGCTGACGAGCAGGTCGTCGTGCCAGATACGGGCGCCGTGGCCCCGATGCGCCGCCAGACCGCCCAGGCGGCAGGCCAGGCCGTCGCCCAGGCTGTCAATGCCGCTGGCGCTGCCCGCACGCCGAGCTTCGGCACACCGCTCTTCGGTTCGCCGCTCGATCCTCGCTACACGTTTGACACCTTCGTCGAAGGCGGTTCCAACCGGATCGCGCTGGCCGCAGCCGAAACCATCGCGGAAGCCGGTGCCGGTGCCGTGCGCTTCAACCCGCTGTTCCTGCATTCGAGCGTCGGTCTCGGCAAGACCCACATGCTGCAGGCGATCGCCAACGCTGCCGTGCGCAATCCGCGCGCCCTCCGGGTCGTTTACCTGACGGCCGAATACTTCATGTGGCGCTTTGCGACCGCGATCCGCGACAATGATGCGCTGACCCTTAAGGAGTCGCTGCGCAATATCGACCTTCTGATCATCGACGACATGCAGTTCCTGCAGGGCAAGATGATCCAGCACGAATTTTGCCATCTGCTGAATATGCTTCTCGACAGCGCCAAGCAGGTTGTCGTCGCAGCCGACCGCGCCCCTTGGGAACTGGAATCGCTCGATCCCCGCGTCCGCTCGCGCCTGCAGGGTGGCGTTGCCATCGAACTGGAAGCGCCGGATTACGAGATGCGCCTCGAGATCCTCAATCGCCGGCTGGCCGCAGCCCAGGTCGAGGATCCGTCACTTGAAATCCCAGCCGAGCTTTTGTCGCACGTTGCCCGCAGCGTCACCGCCAGCGGCCGCGAACTGGAAGGCGCCTTCAACCAGCTGGTTTTCCGCCGCTCCTTCGAGCCGAACCTGACTGTCGAGCGCGTCGATGAGCTTCTTGCCCACCTGGTGGGCTCAGGCGAGCCGCGTCGCGTGCGTATCGAAGACATCCAGCGCGTTGTCGCCCGCCATTACAATGTGTCGCGCCAGGAGCTGGTTTCGAACCGCCGCACCCGCGTCATCGTCAAGCCGCGCCAGATCGCCATGTATCTGGCAAAAACCCTGACACCGCGCTCGTTCCCGGAAATCGGCCGTCGCTTCGGCGGACGCGATCACACGACCGTGCTGCACGCCGTGCGCAAGATCGAGGAACTGATCTCCGGCGACACCAAGCTGTCGCACGAAATCGAGCTGCTGAAACGTCTTATCAACGAATAGTCATCTACGCGGTATGAATCGAAACGGCCGGCGAAAGCCGGCCGTTCTGTTGTCAGATACGCTGTTGCTGCATCTCAGGAAGTGGGCATCCTGGACGTTGGCAGGCGTTCGCCATTGATCATTTCCAAACGTCCGCGGCGATCAGCACCGGAAGTTTTGAACCGAGCGCATTGAGCGCGATACGGTGAACGGTTTCGGTGGGCGCGGTGCAGAGATCGCCGATCACCTTCACCACCATTCCGTCTGCAGCCCTCGACATCGCGGTGAAGACGACACAGTTCTGCGTCATCATTCCGCAGATCAGTAGCTCTTCAGTCCCGTTTAGATGTTCGGCGAGGTCGGTATCCTGAAAGGCGTCTGCACTGCTTTTGATGACGACGGGCGCATTGTCTGCAGCCTTCAGGACATTGTCGCGAATGGCTGTTCCCGCCCCGTCCTTCGCAAAGAGACCGGTGCTCGCTGCCGAAATGTGCTGGACCAGCACCACCTTGTCGCCGGCCGCTCTGGCTTTCGCTATCGCCGAGAGAATGTGGCTTTCGGTTTCGTCCGCTTGCCACAGGGGCAGGGCACCTCCCGAAAAATAATCATTTTGAATGTCGATGACGAGAAGGGTGCGGTTCATCCTGGAATTCCTTTGCAGGTCTGGAGACATCCCTCGGGGATACCAGACGTTTCAGCAGCTTTGGTAGCGCGGGCGCGTAGCGTTCATGTCAAGGAGTGGAGAGATGCGTATCGACCCATCGGGGCGAAGGGTTTCCTTCTCCCGACTGGTCGTGGTTACCCCTCAGCACGCCAAATCGGCCACCACGGAATCAAGGATCAGCATGCCCGCCGGCGTGCAGCGCAGGCGCGAATTGCCGATGCGCTCAATAAAGCCGTGCTCGAGCAGGAACTCTTCGCGCTTGGGATCGGGATCGCGGCCCGAAAAATGCCGCCATCGAACGAGGTCGATGCCTTCCTTCAGCCTGAGCCCCATCAGCAGCAGTTCATCGGCCTGCTCGTCGTAGCCAAGCATTTCCTGCTCGAGGATGCCGTGGCCGTCGCGCTCGACCATGTCGAGCCAGCTCTCGGGCTTGCGCTCAGTAGCCGTTGCCAGCTTGTCGCGTCCTTGCGTCAGGCGACCATGGGCGCCGGGGCCTATGCCCGCATAGTCGCCATAGCGCCAGTAGGTCAGGTTGTGGCGGCTTTCGGCGCCGGGGCGGGCATGGTTGGATACCTCGTAGGCCGGCATCCCCTCGCGCTCGGTGATCTCCTGCGTCGCCTCGTAGAGCAGCGCTGACTGGTCGCCATCCGGCACTACCAGTTTGCCGGCCTTGTGCAGGCCAAAAAACGGCGTGCCTTCCTCTATCGTCAGCTGGTAGAGCGACAGGTGATCGACCGCGTAGGACATCGCCTGTTTGAGTTCCCGCTCCCATTCCTCAACCGTCTGGTCTGGACGGGCGTAGATGAGGTCGAACGACATGCGTGGAAAGATGTCACGGGCAAGGCCTATGGCCTTCAGCGCATTCTCGGTGTTGTGCAGCCGGCCAAGAAATTTGAGGTCACGGTCGTTCAGCGCCTGTACACCGAGCGAGACACGGTTGACACCGGCCGCTCGATAGCCGCGAAACCGGTCTGCCTCGACGCTGGACGGATTGGCCTCAAGCGTTATTTCGATCCCATCCGGCACGTGCCAATGCGTGGCGATGCCGTCGAGAATGGCGCCGACCGTTTCCGGCGTCATCAGCGATGGCGTGCCGCCGCCGAGAAAGATGCTGGTGACCGTCTTCGCGCCGCTGAGCTGGCGCATCGATGCCATTTCTTTGAGAAAGGCGGCTGTAAAGCGCGGCTGGTCGACCGCCTGATGACGGACATGGCTGTTGAAATCGCAATAGGGGCATTTGGCAGCACAGAACGGCCAATGCACGTAGACGCCAAAACCGGGCTCGCCGGTATCGGGCAGGAGAGGGGCGCCACGCAAAAGCGCGCTATGCGAATCGACAATGTTCACCGGACGATCCTACGCTTCCAGCCCGGTTTCGACAAAGCGCTTGAAGGCTCGTGCCCGGTGCGACAGTGCTTCCGGGTCGCCGGGCTTCCAGCCGTGCTTTTCCTGTGCCGTCATTTCGCCGAAAGTCGCTTCATAGCCTGATGGCTGGAAGATCGGATCGTAGCCGAAACCGGCCTCGCCACGTGGCGGCCAGACGATGGTGCCCTCGACTTCGCCGCGAAAAAGCTCGGTATGCCCGTCGGGCCAGGCGAGGCAGAGCACGCTGACGAAATGGGCGCTGCGCTTGTCCGTCGTCGTTGCGCCAGCCTTCTGCAGGGCCGTCTCGACCTTCTGCATTGCCATCGCAAAATCGCGGCTGCCGTCGGCCGTTTCCGCCCAGTTGGCGGTGTAGACACCAGGATCGCCGCCGAGCGCATCGATCACCAGCCCGCTGTCGTCGGAGAGCGCCGGAAGGCCAGAGGTCTTAGCCGATGCCAGAGCCTTGATGCGGGCATTTTCCTCAAATGTCGTGCCGGTTTCGTCCGGTTCGATGAAGCCCAGTTCGGCAGCGGATTTGGCAACAAACCCCATCGGGCCGATCAGGTCGGCGATTTCGCGGATCTTGCCGGCATTATGGCTGGCAACGACGATGGTCTTTGTTTCGAGCTTGCGCATGCACTATTCCTGTCAGATCGCCCAGAGGCCGGGTTCGGCGCATTCCAGACTGTTGCCCGCGGGGTCGCGGAAGTAAATCGACCGCGCTCCGTTCGGCCAGAGAAAATCGGCTTCGATGGCGACGCCAGCGGCTGTCAGGCTTTGCACCATCCCGTCAAGCTGGTCGGCAGCGACGCGAAAACAGGCATGTCCGCTCCCCGCTGTCCCGTGGGATGGCACCGGCAAGGCCCCCGCCGGCGCAGGCTTTACCGTTTCCGCGCGATTGAAGATCAAAAGCACGCCGGGTCCGCAGCGAAAGAAGACATGCCGATCACCCTGACGGGTAATCCTGGGCAATCCCAGGATCGTCCCGTAAAAGCTATCCGCCTCGTCGAGCTCGTCGACGTAGAGCGCCGTTTCGAGAATGCCGTCAATGGCAACGGGCATCTGGTATCTCCGTCGATCAGCCGATCGCCTGCTTTTGCATCGCGACGAGCTCGGTGCAGCCATTCTTGGCGAGGCCGAGCAGCGTCAGGAATTCTTCTTCCGAGAACGGCTTGCCTTCGGCCGTGCCCTGGATCTCGACGATACCGCCGGAGCCGGTCATTACGAAGTTGGCGTCCGTCTCAGCCGAGGAATCCTCGAGATAGTCGAGGTCGATTACCGGCTGGCTGGCAAAGATGCCGCAGGAAATGGCGGCGACATGATCCTTGAGGACCCGGTCGAGCTTGATCATGCTGCGGCCTTCCATCCACTTGAGACAGTCGTGCAGCGCGATCCAGGCGCCGGTGATCGACGCGGTACGGGTCCCGCCATCCGCCTGGATGACATCGCAGTCGAGGCTGATCTGGCGTTCGCCGAGGGCCTGCAAATCGACAACGGCACGCAGCGAGCGGCCGATGAGGCGCTGGATTTCCTGAGTGCGACCGCTCTGCTTGCCGCTGGCGGCCTCGCGCTTCATACGTTCGCCGGTAGCGCGGGGCAGCATGCCGTATTCGGCGGTCACCCAGCCCTTGCCACTGTTGCGCAGCCATGGCGGTGTCTTTTCTTCAAGACTTGCCGTCACCAGAACATGGGTATCGCCGAACTTGACCAGGCACGAGCCTTCGGCGTGCTTGGAGAAGTTGCGCTCGAACGAGACCTTGCGCATCTGGTCGGTTTTTCTGCCTGAAGGCCGCATGTTATACTCCTGATGGTGTTGCACCGCTTCTACGATTGACGGCCCGCTTTTGCAAAGAAAAAGCGGCCTGCGCCGGCCGGCCGCCGATGATGGCATTTTCCTTTGTCATTGCGGGATGAGCAGCTATACTTGGAAAGGATCAATGCAGGGGCACCACGGCGAAATGGGATTTTTGACATCGTCGATTTCGGACGCCGTTTCGGCACTCGACGAAAGATCGAAGGAAGTTTTTCGTCGCATCGTCGAAAGCTACCTCGAACATGGCGAGCCGCTCGGTTCGCGCAGCCTGTCGAAACTGCTCCCGATTTCGCTCTCGCCAGCCTCCATCCGCAACGTGATGGGCGATCTCGAAGAGCTAGGCCTTATCTATTCGCCGCATATCAGCGCCGGCCGGCTGCCGACCCAGATCGGCCTACGGTTCTTCGTGGACGGTTTCATGCAGGTCGGCGATCTCTCGGCCGAAGACCGCGCCACGATCGACCGGCAGATCCGCGGCAGCAACCGCGACCAGCCGATGCAGTCGGTAATGTCGGGAGCCAGCCAGATGCTCTCGGGCATTTCGCGCGGTGCCGGTATCGTCATCACCAACAAGAGCGATCCGGTCCTGAAGCATGTCGAATTCATCCGCCTGGAGCCGACCAAGGCGCTGGCCGTGCTCGTCGGAGACCACGATCAGGTGGAAAACCGGATCATCGAGCTACCCGCCGGCATCACGTCGTCGCAGTTGACGGAGGCGGCTAATTTTCTGAACGCCCACATGACCGGCCAGACGCTGCCGACGTTGCGCAAGCAGCTCCAGACCCTGAAGAACGACGTGCGCCACGAACTCGACGTGCTGTCGCAGGATCTGGTCGAGCGTGGCATTGCTGTCTGGTCCGGCGACGACGACGCCAGCAAGCCGGGACAACTGATCGTCCGCGGCCGCGCCAATCTGCTGGATGGCCTTGCCGATGCCGCAGATCTCGACCGGCTGCGCATGCTCTTCGACGATCTCGAAAAGAAGGACAGCCTGATCGAACTGCTCGATCTCGCCGAAACCGGCCCGGGCGTGCGCATTTTCATCGGTTCTGAAAACAAGCTGTTTTCGCTGTCAGGCTCGTCGCTGATCGTTGCGCCATATCGCGACGGCGACGATAAGATCGTTGGTGCCGTCGGCGTTATCGGCCCGACGCGACTGAACTACGCCAAGATCGTGCCGATGGTCGATTATACCGCCCAGCTGATTTCACGCCTGTCGCGCAACGGATTGTAGCGCCTCCCCATTCAATCGCGGCGATTGCCGGCAAATCGCCGCTTCTTCATCGGCAAGCCTTGATTTTTCGAAGTCAAACCTCGATATCGGGCACATCCTAGAGACCACGCAATTCGGAGACCGTCATGATCGTCGACACGACCAATGATACACACGACGCAACGCCCAACGAGAACCTCGAAGAGTTCGCGCCTGATGTGGACGATGCTGCCGAGACAGCGCCGTCGGAGCCGGATCCCGTCGAGGTCCTGAAGGGCGAAAATGCCGAGCTTCGTGACCGTTACCTGCGGCTTGCTGCAGAAATGGACAACCTGCGTCGTCGCACCGAGCGGGAAGTCAAGGATGCCAAGTCCTATTCCGTCGCAGGCTTTGCGCGCGATATGCTGGCCGTCTCGGACAACTTGCGCCGCGCTATCGATGCCATCCCGGCAGACGTCCGCGAAAATGCCGATGCAGGTCTGTCGACGCTGATGGAAGGCGTCGAGATGACGGAACGCTCGATGCTGTCCACCCTGGAGCGCCATGGCGTCCGCAAGCTTGAGCCGGTCGGCCAGAAGTTCGATCCGAATTTCCACCAGGCAATGTTTGAGATCCCCAACACGGAAGTGCCGAACAACACTGTCGTGCAGGTCGTACAGGACGGTTACAGCATCGGCGAACGCATCCTGCGCCCGGCAATGGTAGGCGTCGCCAAGGGCGGTCCGAAGGCCGTAGATGTGGAAGTCGGCGCCAACAGCCCGTTCGACGAAAAAGACGCCTGATTTTTCAGCAGCCAGATTTCAATGACAATTGGCTGCTGCCCGTTCCTTCTAATCCCCGCCCTCGTGGCGGGGATCCACAACGCCGCTTAGACGGCGCGGGATCTCTTGCTCACCGCAGCGCTCTATAACCGCGCAGGTGGCGGTTGCCGATGCCCTGCGGCAAGCGGAGGAGTGAGCTCGGGATGTCTAACGAGATGAATCTAAGTAGCAGGGATTGGCGCGAGCCTTTGGTTCAGGCCCGCGCAGTTTTGCGCGGTAACCGAAACGTCACGCCGCGTTAGAGGCCTGTTCCTCGTTGAGGAACGCGTAGATCGCCGAGGCTGATTCGGTGGCCCTGAGCTTGGCGACGAGATCCTGGTCTCGCAGCACGCGGGCGATGCGCGAAAGCGCCTTCAAATGGTCGGCGCCGGCGCCCTCGGGTGCAAGCAGCAGGAAGACGAGATCGACCGGCTGGTCGTCCAGCGCTTCGAAGTCGACGGCTGAATCCAGCCGCGCGAAGACGCCGGTGATGGTCTTGACGCTTGGCAGCTTGCCGTGCGGGATGGCAATGCCATTGCCCACGCCCGTTGAACCGAGACGTTCACGCTGCAAGATTACTTCGAAGATATCCCGTTCCGACAGTCCCGTCAGCTTGGCGGCCTTGGCCGCCATTTCCTGAAGCAACTGTTTCTTGGAATTTGCCTTCAAGGCAGGGATGATCGCATCTTGCTGCAGCAAATCTGCCAAAGCCATTCTTTTTTCCTCGTGTGCCGGGATGCTCCCGAAGAGCGGCGGCGGAACCGCCGCTCTCCGTGCTGTCTCAGCCCTTGATGCTGGCTGCGTCTATCCAGCCGATGTTGCCGTCATGACGACGATAGACGATGTTCAGTTCCTTGCCGGTGCTCCGAAACATCAGCACCGGTTCGTCGGTCATATCGAGCGCCATAACGGCCGACGCAACCGACATCGTCTTCAATTGCTTCGAGCTCTCGGCGATGATTGCGGGCGCGAAATCCTCGGCGACCTCATGGTCTTCATCCGGCATGCCGTCCATCACGGTGTAAGCGACTTCACCAAAAGCATCGTCTGCCGGATTGGTAGCGTGGTGATCCTTCAGGCGGCGCTTGTAGCGGCGCAGGCGCTTCTCGATCCGCTGCTGTGCGGCATCGAAGGCCAGTTGCGGATCCATCGCTTCGCCGGCCGCGTGCAGGATGACGCCGCTGTCGAGATGAAGCTTGCAATCCGCCGCGAAGCGCGAGCTGGACTTTTGCACCGTGACCTGCCCCGAATACCCTCCGTCAAAGTATTTGGTGACTGCCATATCGATCTGCTCTTCGATCCGCTGACGGAAGGATTCGCCGATTTCCATATGTTTACCGGATACACGCACACTCATGGAGTTTCCCTTTTTGTAGTGGTTGCGCCTGTCAGCTTACGCCAAGCGTCCTTCTCATCCAAGCACTTCGCACGATCTTTGACAAAAAGCCTGGATCGCCGACATGCGCTGAAAAGCGAGATTCCTGTGTGTGGTGATGCCTTGCACCGATTGCGGCGGGCTTCTAGCGCTGCCGCATGAAAGAGTCAACAGGCCCGCCGCGAACCTAGGCAGATGAACACCTAAAGGTTGAAATTCCAGGCTCTAGAAGCCTGCAACCCTGGCCAGTGCACGCTTTTCGCGGCGACGCTGAACGGAGGAGGGGATGTTCATGGCCTCCCGGTATTTTGCCACCGTACGCCGCGCAAGCTCGACACCATTCTTCTTGAGGTTGTCGACAATGTCGTCGTCCGACAGTACGCTGTCGGGAGCCTCCTGGACAATCAACTGCCGGATGCGATGGCGCACGGCCTCCGCAGAATGGCTGTCGCCGCCCTCGACTGCGCTGATCGAGACGGTGAAGAAATATTTCAGCTCGAACAGTCCGCGCGGCGTCAGCATGTATTTGTTGGAGGTGACGCGGCTCACCGTCGATTCGTGCATCTTGATGGCATCCGCAACGGTCTTGAGGTTCAGCGGCCGCAGCTGGCTGACACCGTTCACCAGAAATGCGTCCTGCTGCCGGACGATTTCCGTCGCCACCTTCATGATCGTCTTGGCGCGCTGGTCGAGGCTGCGCGTCAGCCAGTTGGCGGTCTGCAGGCACTCGGACAGGAAGGAGTAATCGTCACCGGTCTTCGATATCTTGGCGAAGTAGGACTGGTTGACCAGTACCCGTGGCAGGGTGTCCGGATTGAGCTCGACCTGCCAGCTTCCGTCTTGGGCTGCACGAACGACGATGTCGGGCGTAATGGCTTCGGACATGCCGGTCTCGAAGCTGCTGCCGGGCTTCGGGTTAAGCTGGCGGATCTCGCCCATCATGTCGAGAAGATCTTCCTCGTCCACGCCGCAGAGCCGTTTCAGCGTCGCAAAGTCTCGTCGGCCGAGCAGCTCAAGATGCTGCAGGAGCTGATCCATGGCCGGATCCAGCCGGTCCTTCTGGCGAAGCTGTATCGCCAGGCATTCCGAGAGCGACCGCGCAAAGACGCCGGGCGGATCGAGAGTCTGCAGGCAGGCAAGCACGCGCTCGACCTCCGCGCATGCAGTTCCGACGCGCGCAGCCGTCTCGGCAACTTCGCCGCGGAAATAACCGGCATCGTCCAGTTGATCGACCAGGTGTTCGGCCAGCATTCGGTCGGCGCTGGCTGGCAAAGCGAAGGGTATCTGCTGGTTGAGATGGTCGCGGAGCGAAATCTGGCCGGCGACGAAGTCGTCGAGATCGTAGCGTTCGGCTGCCTCGGTGTTGCCGGGCATCGACTTCCACTGGCTGACGAGCTCGGGCGCGTCCAGGCGCTGCGGCTGTCCGTCGTCTGGAAAGACATTGCTGAAATTGCTGTCGAGCTCGTCGTTCAGCCGCTCGGCATGGCCGGTGTTGCTGCTCTCGTACCAGTCGCTTGCAAGCTCGCCTGAGTTTCGCTCGGGACCTTCTTCACTTCGGCCATCCTCGGAAACGCCGCGTGCCTCTTCTTCAGGCTCGCGGCTGTTGCCGCTGCCCAATTCGCCGTCATTCGATGAAAATTCGAGCAGCGGATTCTTTTCGACTTCCAGTGCGATGAACTGGTTGAGCTCCAGATGTGTCATCTGGAGCAGCTGAATGGATTGCATCAGCTGCGGCGTCATGACCAGACTTTGGCTCTGGCGCAGGAAAAGATTGGCGGACAAGGCCATGACGGACGCAGAACTCCCCTTCAATCCCTCCTGGAAAACGCTGATACCGCTTAAAAACGGTCAGCCTTTTCCAACTGGCCCAAAAATTGCTTTTTTATTGGGTTTGGTCAAGGGCATGTCGGGGGCAGAGGCTAATTTCTGTGCCAGAATAATCTATCAGAGGCTGAAATTGTCGCCAAGGTAGAGCCGGCGAACCTCAGGATTATTAACGATGTCGTGGGCTCGCCCATGCGTCAGCACTTCTCCCGCATGAATGATGTAGGCGCGGTCGATAAGTCCCAGTGTCTCGCGGACATTATGGTCGGTGATCAGCACGCCAATGCCACGCGCTGTCAGATGGTGCACCAGGTTCTGAATGTCCGAAACCGAGATCGGATCGACGCCTGCGAAAGGCTCGTCGAGCAGCATGAACGTCGGGTCGGTGGCGACAGCGCGGGCAATTTCCAGGCGCCTGCGCTCACCCCCGGAAAGGGCTATGGCCGGCATGGTGCGTAGGTTGCGGATGTGGAATTCCTCGAGCAGGTCATCGAGCTTGCTTTCGCGCTCGTCCTTGCTCTTGATATGGACTTCCAGAACGGCGCGGATGTTTTCCTCGACGCTCAGCCCGCGAAAAATCGAGGCTTCCTGCGGCAGGTAGCCGACGCCCAGCCGCGAGCGGCGGTACATCGGCATCGTCGTCACATCGTTGCCATCGATTTCGATGGTGCCTTCATCGACCGGAACCAGTCCGGTGATCATATAGAAACAGGTCGTCTTGCCGGCCCCGTTAGGGCCGAGCAGGCCAACGGCCTCGCCGCGCCGGACGACGAGCGAAACGCCGTTGACGACACGCCGCGTCCGATAGGTCTTGGTCAGTCCGCGGGCAATCAGCGTGCCCTGATAGCGGGCCTTGTCGCCGGAAGGGGCTTGCGTCGAGGCTGACGGCTCGGAGGTGCCGAAGTTAGTGGTCATGTCTGGCGCTGTCACTCAAAGGTCGCGATCAGTTCGTCTTGGCAGCGGCAGGCTGCTTTGACTTCGGATCGAGCTGGATCTGTACGCGGCCGCCGCAGCTGTCGAGCTGAGCTTCACCGGTGTCCATGTGAACTGTCAGCATGCAGCCGGTGAACACATTGGGACCGTCCGTCAGGATGACCTTGTCGCCCTTGAGGATGGCGAGCTGGGCTGCCATGTCGAAGGATCCATTATCAGCCGTCGCGGTCTGGGTGCCGGAGGTCAGGTAGACCTTCTCGGACACCAGGATGTGGTCGATATCGGTATCTCCGGAAACGACCGAGTTACCCGCAGCTGGCTTCTTCGTTTCGGCCACGGGTGCCGGCTTGCCGTTGGCATCCGGCTGCGGCTTCTTCTTGTAGAAGACGATCATTTTCCCGGCCTTCATCGTCGTCGTGCCCTGGACGACGTTGACCTTGCCGGTGAACACGGCGTTGCTTTCCGAATCATGGATTTCCAGCTTGTCGCTTTCGATCTGGATCGGTTGGTCCTTGTTGAGATTCAGGCCAGTCATCTTGGTGGTGGTCGACTGCTGGGCGCTGGCGCCTACCGCTGTCATCAACGCGAAAATGCCAATCGCGCCGGCCAGAGCGGCTTGACGGAGACCAGTGTTGGAAAAGTGCATGCGACAATCGTTTGTCATGGTCCGCCCGGCGGTTAGCTGCCCGTATTGTGGATGGTGGAAGCATCGATGTGCATTTTCACCTGTCCGTCGAATTCGATTACATTTCCCTTATCCGTCATCTTGAGCGACTGTGCAACAATTGACGCGAGGCCTTTGAAGATTGCGACGGGCTGTTGCGTAACGAGCGATCCGCCCTTGATATCGAGGAAGGCGCCCTTGAATTCCGCACGCAGGCCGTTGTCGAGCGTGACGGTAAAGGGCTCCGTCAGCTTCATGGTATCGGCAGCACGGTCGAAGTCGCCGCTAAGGGCGGTGACATGCGCGACACCGTCGCTGACGGGCATGGCTGCCTTGATGTTTTTCAGCGTTATCAAGTTCGGGTTCTTGATGTCCTGCAGCGCTTTTTCCGCAAGCATGGAGTAGTTGATGCCGTCGGAGTTGCGCCCGGCAATCGCCGGTCTCTGCATGACGATCTTGCCGTCCTCGATGGATGCGCCCTGGATCGAGATGTTTTCCGGCATGTAGGCGCGCACCACCGAGATGGTAATGAAAATCAGCGAGATGATGACGGCTGCGATCGGCAGCAGGATTTTCAGTCGGCGGACACGTCCCGAGTTGGCGACCGCGGCGTCGTAGGCGCGCAGTTCGGGCGTCAATTGGCGGCCCGGGCCGGTTGATTCGGCAGTGTTTGACATCGGCGGTCCGTCTCTCTGGTTCCGGCAGCGCAGTTTGTGCAGCGCACTTATAGGCTTGCAATCACATTTCGCACGCTTGCATTAGCTTGCCAATACGCATTTTTTTCGGCAACAAAAGGCATCGGATGCAAACGACGACGTCATCTGTCCGTCGACCATATGCTGCTTTAAGTTAACAACGCCGCGCTCTCGGCGATTATCTGGTTATTGTCATAAAAGGAAATAGGACCTCATGGAGAGTTCTGCAATTGCGGACCGTCGACAATTACGCCGCAAGTTAAGCTTCTGGCGCATCGTTGCAGTCCTCCTGCTGGTCGGTCTCGGCTTTGCGCTATATCGTTTTGCCGGTGGCGAACTCGGTGCCGGCCGCAAGCCGCAGATCGCTCGCGTCGCAATCACCGGCGTCATCCAGGATGATAAGGAACTTCTGGAGCGCCTGAAGACGATCGAGGACGACAACCAAGTCAAGGCACTGATCGTGTCGATTTCATCGCCGGGTGGTACCACTTATGGCGGTGAGCGCATATTCAAGGCTATCCGCGCGGTGGCTACCAAGAAGCCGGTCGTGTCCGATATCCGGACGATGGCCGCATCGGCTGGCTACCTCGTCGCCGCTGCCGGAGACACGATCGTTGCCGGCGATACGTCGATCACCGGCTCGATCGGTGTGCTCCTCCAATATCCTCAGGTCAAGGATCTGCTCGACAAACTCGGTGTCTCCATGGAGGCGATCAAGTCGTCGCCGATGAAGGCCGAGCCTTCGCCGTTTCATCCGCCGAGCGACGAGGCCAAGGCGATGATCAACAATATGGTGATGGACAGCTATGGCTGGTTCGTCGATCTCGTTGCGGATCGCCGTAAATTGCCGCGCGATCAGGTCCTGAAGCTGGCCGATGGCAGCATCTTCACCGGTCGTCAGGCGCTGGCAAACAAGCTGGTCGACAGTCTCGGCGGCGACGATGACATCCGCGCCTATCTCGAAACGCGAAAGGTCGCCAAGGACTTGCCTGTCGTCGATTGGGATGCGCCACGCCGCACATCACCATTCTTCCTGCCCGGCGCTGCGGCCGATCTCATCACATTGCTCGGTTATGGCGATTTTGTTAAGGGTGATGGCGCGCAGAAGCTGTTGTCTGAGAAGTTGTTTCTTGACGGCCTGCTTTCTGTTTGGCAGGGTGATGCGCATTGATAAATCAATGATTTAGGGGGCCACCGTGATCAAATCGGAATTGGTGCAGATCGTTGCGGCGCGAAATCCGCATCTTTATCACCGTGACGTCGAGAATATCGTCAATGCGGTCCTCGACGAGATCACGGATGCCCTGGCTGGCGGTAACCGGGTCGAGCTGCGTGGTTTCGGTGCTTTTTCGGTTAAAAACCGCCCGTCGCGCTCCGGTCGCAACCCGCGCACCGGCGATACGGTCTTCGTTGAGGAAAAATGGGTACCGTTCTTCAAGACTGGAAAGGAGCTCCGCGAGCGCCTCAATCCTGGCAGCCATGACGAAGACGACGACAGCTGAGACCGCTATCCAAGCCGTTGCCTCTTGAAGTTGCCCCAATCGTTCTTATCCTGTCGCCGGGATGAAGAGGAACGTCAGAAAGCCGGTATGGTGCCTAATAACGGTAGCGCCAGATTGCCTGTCGTCGACAAGGAGACTGTGAATGGCAAAGAAGATCGTCAACATGTTGGTGCTGCTGCCGATCGGCATCATCCTCATCATCTTCTGCGTCGCCAACCGGCAGCTTGTGACGATGGCATTCAATCCGTTTCGCCCCGAAGATCAGGTCCTGTCTCTCAGCGCACCGTTATTCGTGTTCCTTTTCGTGACACTGATTCTCGGTATGGTGATCGGCTCGGCTGCGACGTGGTTCACGCAGGGGCGTTATCGTAAACGTGCCCGCACGGAAGCCCGCGAGGCCGTCCGTTGGCAGGCCGAGGCTGACCGCCATCGCAATCGCGCTGAACAGATCGCCGGCCATCTGCCGGCAAAGTGAATTACAAATTCCAGTCTGTAACCGGCCTGAACACCATGTCGTTGTAGTCGCCCTCGGCGGATGTACCGAGGCCGGTCACGACAAACCCTCTTTGCTCGTAAAAGCTCCGGGCAGCCTTGTTCTTCACCAGGCATTTCAGGCGGTAACGTCGCCGCGGCCATCCGGGCAATGCCTGCAGCAAGGCCGTTCCCGCTCCGGCGCCCTGCCATTCCGCGCGGATGTAGAGCATGTGGATGAACGCGTCCGCATCGAGAATAGCGATAAACCCTGCAATCGTCCCATCAGCATCCTCACAGACGAAAATGCTTTCGCCCTTCGAGTGAGTGGCGAAGTCTTCGAGGAGGAAGCGGGCGGGATCGACCCAGGTAAATGTCGCGCGCCGAGCCTTCAGATAGATATCTGAAAGCATCGGCTGATCGCCATCGACCGCCGGTCGGATATTCCATTGTCGTGTCGTCAAGCGGATGCCTTGGGATAGAGCCTGTCTTTAAGCTTCGATCTTGCCATTGATTGCAGCGTTGAAGTCATCGAAGAATTGCTGGGCCAGCTTCTTGGCGCTGGAATCGATCAGTCGCGAGCCCATATGGGCAATCCGGCCGCCGATCTCGCCGCGCGCTGTATAGTGCAGGATCGTCTCCGCGCCGTCTGCCTCGAGCACCACGTCGGCGCCGCCCTTGGCAAAGCCGGCGATGCCGCCCCTGCCTTCGCCCTCGATGGTGTAGCTGTCGGGTGCATTGATGTTGGAGAGCTTAACATCCCCATGAAACGAGGCAGACAGCGGGCCGATGCGGAATTTGATCAGGGCGACAAACTCCGTTGGCGACACCCGCTCGAAGCTTTCACAGCGTGGAATGCACTGCTTGATGATCTGGGGGTCGTTGAGCGCGGCCCACACGGCATCTCTGGTTGCGGAAATCCGCACTTCGCCGGTCATGTCCATCGTCCATCTCCCTTCATGCCTGCACTTCGGCCGACAATTGCAGATCGGAAAGCGCTTTGCCAAGAGCCGCCCAGATGCTATTTGCACGCCGACGTCAATATCGAGACAACAATGGTGAAACAAAAGGAACGCCGGCCTGGACAACGGTCGAGCGCTGGCCCAGGTGGCAAAGCCCCGCGCGCGGATGCCCCGAGCGGCCGCGCCAAGCCCTATGCCCAACCTGCGCGCGACACGAGGCCGGTGCGCGAAGAGCGTCCCCGCGAGGCGACACCCCGTGCGGAAGCCGCGCGCAGTGAGCGCATCGCCGAAACCCAAGGTGGACCCGCCGCTGCTGAGCGTCCTTTGTTGGTGCGCAGCGGCGAGCGACCGCCAGAGCGCGTGCCGATCATCCTGGAATCCTCTGGCGCTGGCGATTTCCACCTCATCGACATGGGCAACGGGCTGAAGCTCGAGCAATACGGCCCCTACCGGATCGTTCGCCCCGAGGCCCAGGCGCTTTGGCCGCCGACTTTGCCTGCTTCGGTCTGGGAGAATGCCGATGCCATCTTTACCGGTGATACGGAAGAGGACGGCATGGGACGCTGGCGCTTTCCCCGCGCAGCGCTCGGCGAAACATGGCCGCTGCAACTGCTCGACGTCGATTTTCATGGCCGCTTCACGTCGTTCCGCCATGTCGGCGTCTTCCCCGAGCAGATCGTTCACTGGGAATGGATGAAACAGCAGATCGAGGCCTCGAAACGGCCGCTAAAGGTGCTGAACCTGTTCGGCTACACCGGCGTTGCCTCGCTGGTGGCAGCCCGGGCCGGTGCAGAGGTCACCCATGTCGATGCCTCCAAGAAGGCAATCGGCTGGGGTCGCGAGAACCAGGCTCTCGGTCATATGGAGAAGCTGCCGATCCGCTGGATCTGCGAGGATGCAATGAAGTTCATCCTGCGTGAGGAACGGCGCGGCAATACTTACGATATCATTCTGACCGATCCGCCGAAATTTGGCCGCGGCCCGAACGGCGAAGTCTGGCACCTTTTCGAGCATCTGCCGATGATGCTGGATATCTGCCGGCAAATCCTGTCGCCCGACGCCCTCGGCCTCGTGCTGACCGCCTATTCGATCCGCGCCAGCTTCTACTCGATCCATGAACTGATGCGCGAAACCATGCGCGGTGCCGCTGGCGTCGTCGAATCCGGCGAACTGGTCATTCGCGAGACCGGCCTCGACGGCAAGCAGCCGGGCAGGGCACTCTCCACTTCTCTTTTCAGCCGCTGGGTGCCGCAATGAACGACGATTTTCGCGACACGGGCGCGCGCCGGGTCGGCCAGGTCAAGGAAGTGACCTCGCTTGCCAATCCCATCATCAAGGACATCAAGGCGCTGACCGACAAGAAGGCGCGTCAGGAAACCGGTACCTTCATGGCCGAAGGCCTGAAGCTGGTGATCGACGCCATCGAGCTCGGCTGGACCATCCGCACGCTGGTTTATGCCAAGGCCGCCAAGGGCAAGCCGCTTGTCGACAAGATGGCAGCCCGCACGGTGGCCTCCGGCGGGCTCGTGCTGGAGGTCAACGAAAAGGTGCTGTCTAGCATCACCCGACGCGACAATCCGCAAATGGTCGTTGGTATCTTCGATCAGCGCTGGCGGGCCCTGAAGGACATCCGGCCTAAGGCGGGCGAGACCTATGTGGCGCTCGACCGCGTCCGCGATCCCGGCAACCTCGGCACGATCATCAGGACAGCCGATGCTGCAGGCGCCGCCGGTGTCATCCTTGTCGGCGAGACGACCGACCCGTTCTCGCTGGAAACCGTGCGCGCCACCATGGGCTCGGTGTTCGCCGTGCCCGTCACCCATGCGACGGTCGACGAATTTCTCGTCTGGAAGAAGAACGCCGGCGTTTCCGTCGTCGCCACCCATCTGGCCGGCGCCGTCGACTACCGCACCATCGATTACAAGAAGAGGCCAATCGTGTTGCTGATGGGCAACGAGCAATCCGGCCTGCCGGAAGCTCTCGCGACCCAGGCGGATGCCTTGGCGCGGATTCCTCAACAGGGACGTGCCGATTCTCTCAACCTTGCGGTGGCGACAGCCGTGATGCTGTTTGAGGCCCGCCGACATGTCCTGACGCTCAGCGAGGCAAGATGACCGAAGTCAGCTCCACCGCACCGCAGCGGCAAGCACTGTTCTCCAGGCCGCTGCCGATCCTGATCTTCGTCGTCATCGCCGTCATACTCGATCAGGCGATCAAGATCGCCGTAGACCATTACCTGCCGCTGCAGCAGGCCGTCCCCGTCATTCCGATGCTGGATCTCTATCGCACCTACAATCTCGGCGTCGCCTTCTCCATGCTTTCGGGCCTGGACGGCTGGCTGATCGTCGGCATGCGGTTGATCATCGTGGTCTTCGTGCTCTATCTCTGGCGCCATGCCGCCAAGGATCGCTGGCTTGCCCATCTCGGTTTCGCGCTGATCATATCGGGGGCGCTTGGTAATCTGGTCGACCGTTTTCTCTACGGCCACGTCATCGACTACATCCTGTTCCACACCGAAACGTGGTCCTTTGCCGTCTTCAACCTGGCCGACAGTTTTATTACGGTCGGCGCAGGCGCCGTGATTCTCGATGAACTGCTGCTTCCGAAAAAGCCCAAAACCTAAAATTTGAAAGGTTTCCGGAAGGCGTTGAGAAGGGTGGTCGTGGTAATTCGAGACCATGAACACACCGGCAGATCTCCAGAAACGTCTGTCTTCGGCCTTCGGGCAGGGCCTGAGCGAGCCGCCGGGTAACCCTGCCGTGACGCCGGTGGAGAATTCCGGATCCACTGCCCCCGACGCATGGCTCTCCTCAAGCCGTTTAGGCCGCTTATGGCTCGGCGGCGCCGGTGTTGTCGCCGGTGGCCTGTTGCTTGCCGCAGGCTACGTGGCAGGCGCGGCAGCCCTAGCGGGTGTTGTCGGTATCTTTGGTCTCGCGGTCCTGTTTGCGGCCGTCATCGGCCGGTCGGTCACCAGATCAGCACCGCTGGCGTCAGCTGAACCGCACGCAAGCGCAACTGCGATCAATGACCAGCCTGCACAGCCGCTAAATTTCTTGTCGGATATCCACGACGCCCTCGGTGATATCGCCGTCACGCGCGGTCTGAACCGCCGCATTCTCCACGCCAATGCGACGTTCCGGCTGGTGACGGGCAAGGCGCGACCCGAAGGCATGACCTGCGACGAGATCGGTATTGCCTTCCGACCGGACGACCGGCCCGATCATTACGATGTGGAGATCGCCACGCCGCAGGGGCAGCGCATCTATGCCTGGCGCGATGTGATGATGCGCGATCCCGCCTCCGGCCAGTTGCGCATCGAGAGCATTGCTCGCGACATCACCGACCAACGCCTTGCCACGCGCGAACGCGAACAGGCCCGCCTGAAGGCGGAGCATGAGAGCGCGGCAAAATCCCAGCTCCTCGCTACCGTCAGCCATGAAATCCGCACGCCACTGTCGGGAATCATGGGCATGAGCCACTTGATCGGCCAGACGGGATTGACCCCCGCGCAGGAAAGCTACCTGGATGGAATACGCCAATCGGGCCAGGCGCTGGTCCAGCTGGTCGAGGACCTGCTGGATTTTTCCACGCTCGAGAGCGGCCGTTTCCAGATCCATCCGCGCGCCGAATCACTGCGCCGGCTGATCGAGAGTGTCGTCGAGATGCTTGCCCACCGTGCCCATGAGAAGGGCATCGAGATCGGCGCGACCGTTCATTCTGACATTCCCGAGCTGATGAGCTTCGACCCCGCACGATTGCGCCAGGTTTTGTTCAACGTGATCGGCAATGCGGTCAAATTTACCCAGAGAGGCGGCGTATTGGTGCGCGCGGCCTACGACGACGGAGACTTGGTCATTACAGTTCAGGACAGCGGCCCGGGCATGACGCCCGAAGAACAAGCCCGCGTTTTCGGCGCATTCGAGCAGGCCGGCGACGCTTCGGAAAAGAGCGGCGGCACGGGCCTCGGCTTGACTATTTCCGCCCGCATAGTCGAAGAATTTGGCGGCAGGATGTCGGTCGTCAGCGAAAGAGGCGTCGGTAGCCAGTTCATCGTGCGGTTCCCGGTCGAGCTGCCCGCCAACCAGCTCAGTCGGAACCATCGTGCCACGATGCTGAAATCCTCCCGCGTGCTGCTGATTGCCCCGGACGGTCCCGCCGCCACGGCCACAGCAGAGACCATCCGCATGCTTGGCGGCACCTGCCGGCTGATCGAGGCCGGCGATGCCGGGAATTTCACGCTGGATACGCTGATGGAGGCCGAGGGGCCTCCGACGGACGTCATCGTCGACAATCGCATGGCGCCGCAATTTCTTTCCCAGTTCGCCGATCGTCTCGGTGTCATTGCGCCCGGCCTGCGCCGCATTTTCTTGGTGACGCCGGAGCAGCGCAACGCAGAGGAATTCGACATGTTCGACGCCTGGCTGATCAGGCCGTTGCGCGAGCAATCGCTGATCGACGTCTTGCGCGGCCGGATGCGCGGTATGGAGCGACGGGATGCCATCAATGACAACCAGCCCGGTTTCATGACCTTGCCCGAGCTGCCGGAGGGTACCGGAATTTCCATCGTGTTGGCCGAGGACGATCCGGTCAATGCCATGCTGGTGCGCGCTGTACTCACCAAGGCGGGGCATGCCGTCGATGTCGTGCAGGATGTCGAGAGCCTGCTCGACCGAGCCTGGCATGCCGGCCACAGTCGCCCCGACATTATCGTCACCGATCTGTCGATGCCTGGTGGCGACGGGGTCGAAATGCTGGGACGGCTGCGCGCCCACGAGCGCCGGCAGGGATTGTCGCCGGTGCCCGTCATCGTCCTGACAGCTGATAGCCGCGATGAAACCCGCCGCGCCGCGCTTTTGAACGGTGCCAGCATCGTGCTTGCAAAGCCCGCCGATCCGCAGCGGCTGATCCAGGAGGTCGAGACGCTAGCTGCAATGACGGTCGACTTCGCACGACTGTCGTAAAGCTGCCAATTAGCGCTTCCGATGGTGCTGCGTCGCCTTGCATTTGGCGACGCAGCATGTCACTTTCTTGTCGCAAGAATTTGCTTTATGGCGATCAAACAACCCAAAGTCGGGAAACGCCATGTCCATCGAAATGTTAAATCGCGAAGTTCAGGGCGACACTGTTCAAAATATCAAAAAAACGAGCGCCCCAGTGACTGGGGACGTGTTCGGCCGAATCGGTAATCTGGAAACGCGCCTTGCCCGTAACGAGCGCGAAATCGACGCTGCCCAGGCGGTGCGCTATCGCGTATTCGTCGAGGAGATGCACGCCCAGTTGCCAGCCGAGGCGATGCGCCTGAAGCGCGACGTCGATAGCTGGGATGCTATCTGCGATCATCTGCTGGTGCTCGATCATTCCATCGAAGGCGATACCGAGGACCAGATTGTCGGCACGTACCGGCTACTGCGGCAGGAAGTCGCCATGGCCCACGGTGGTTTCTACTCCGCTTCGGAATTTGCCACCGATGCCCTGATCGCCCGTCATGCGGACAAGCAGTTCATGGAACTCGGCCGCTCCTGCGTGCTGCCGGCCTATCGCACAAAACGGATCGTCGAGCTCTTGTGGCAGGGCAATTGGGCCTACGCGCTGAAACACGGCATGGGCGCCATGTTCGGCTGCGCTTCCTTCCCAGGCATACGGCCTGAAGAGCATGCGCTGGCTTTGTCTTTCCTCTACCACAACGTGCGTGCCCAAGGTGAATGGGCGGCAGACGCGCTTCCCTCGCTCGCCCGCACAATGGACCTGATGCCGGCCGAGGCGATCAATGCACGCAAAGCGCTGATGGCGATGCCGCCGCTGATCAAGGGATATCTTCGCCTCGGTGCGATGGTGGGCACGCAGGCCGTTGTCGATCATGCCTTCAATACCACCGATGTGCTGATCGTGCTGCCGATCGCCAGCATTTCCGATCGCTATGTCAACCACTACGGCGCGCAGGCGGATCGCTTCCTGAGCTAGACGCCCGCCGGTCTTGACGAAATCATCACCTTGATCGATGCAATGCCTTGCCTTGGTGGCCACGCATCCTAAACTTCAATGCACGCGTGAATTGTCGCGGTGAAGTGGAGGGTCGCAAGCGTCATGAGAACTGTAGTCGCCGGCGTTCTGGACATCGCCTACTACGAAACGGGCCGCGTCGACGGAGCGCCCGTCATACTCCTCCACGGATTTCCCTACGACCCCCATGCCTATGAGGCTGTAGCCGAGCGGCTGGCGGCAGCCGGAAAGCGCTGTATCGTACCCTTTTTGCGCGGCTATGGCGCAACCCGCTTTCTCGATCCGGACACGCCGCGCTCAGGCGAACAGGCAGCGCTCGGTGCCGATCTGCTGGCCCTGATGGATGCGCTGTCGATCCCGTCGGCAGTTCTTGCGGGCTATGATTGGGGCGGTCGCGCAGCCTGCATCGTCGCAGCACTTTGGCCTGACCGGGTGCGGGGACTGGTCAGCGGCGGGACCGGATACAACATCCAGAACATCGCCAGATCTGTGGAACCGGACACGCCGGAGGCGGAATACCGGTTCTGGTACCAGTATTACTTTCACAGCGAACGCGGCAGGATTGGGCTGGCCGCCGACCGTCGAGGTCTCTGCCGGCTGCTTTGGCGTCTGTGGTCGCCGACTTGGTCCTTCGACGAGGAGACGTTCGCCCGCAGCGCTTCCGCCTTCGACAATCCCGATTTTGTCGCTACCGTGATCCATTCCTATCGCCACCGGTTCGGTCTCGTTGCGGGTGACCCCGCCTACGCGGAGATCGAGCGGCATCTCGCGGCCCAACCGGCCATCGCGACGCCGACCATCGTCCTGCAAGGCGGCGACGATGGAGTAGACCCGCCGAGCCCGGCAGACGCGGTCCATCTTCATTTCACCGGGCCGTACGAGCGATTGGTCTTGCCCGGCGCCGGCCACAACCTGCCGCAGGAGGCGCCTGAGGCTTTTGCGGACGCAGTGCTGGCGGTCGGCTAGGGCATCGGGGCTGCAAACCGCAAAACGTCCTGTGGGCGATACGTGGTGTCGTCCCGATTGCTGTTGTCTTGCCCGCCTCCGCGCAGATAGGGTGCCGGCTTGTTTTGGGACAGAAAAATCACAGTGAACGAACGCATCGCACCCAGGATCGAGCCTTACTCGGCAAGCGAGCTTGCCACTGACGCAAGCCGCGCGTCGGCAACGCCGATGATGGAGCAGTACATAGAGATCAAGGCGAACAATCCCGGTTCGCTGCTGTTCTATCGCATGGGCGATTTCTACGAGTTGTTCTTCGAGGATGCCGTCGAGGCGTCGCGCGCTCTGGGCATCACGCTGACGAAACGCGGCCAGCACATGGGGCAGGATATCCCGATGTGCGGCGTGCCGGTTCACGCCTCCGACGATTACCTGCAGAAGCTGATCTCGTTGGGCTTCCGTGTCGCCGTCTGCGAGCAGATCGAAGACCCGGCCGAGGCAAAGAAGCGCGGTGGCAAATCCGTCGTCAGGCGGGATGTCGTGCGGCTGGTGACGCCAGGCACGATCACCGAGGAAAAACTGCTTTCGCCGTCCGAATCCAATTATCTGATGGCACTCACCCGCATCCGTGGCGGCAGCGAGCCGCAGCTGGCGCTCGCCTGGATCGACATCTCGACCGGCATTTTCCGGCTGGCCGAGACCGATCAGTCGCGTCTGCTCTCCGACATCATCCGCATCGATCCGCGCGAGTTGATCCTGCCCGACACGATGTTTCACGATCCGGAGCTCAAGCCCGTGTTCGATGTGCTGGGGCGCGTGGCGGTGCCGCAGCCATCGGTGCTGTTCGATAGCGCCAGTGCCGAAGGACGTATCACCCGCTATTTTGGCGTCGCGACGCTCGACGGATTTGGCAGCTTTACCCGCGCCGAGCTTGCCGCCGCTGCTGCAGCCGTTGCCTATGTCGAAAAGACCCAGATCGCCGAGCGCCCGCCACTCGGCCGGCCGGAGCGCGAAAGCGGCGCCTCGACGCTGTTCATCGATCCCGCCACCCGCGCCAATCTGGAACTGGTACGGACCCAGTCTGGAGACCGCAACGGCACGCTGCTGAAAGCCGTCGATCGCACCGTGACAGGCGGCGGTGCTCGGTTGCTGGCCGAACGGCTGATGTCACCGCTGACGGATCCCGCGCGTATCAATGCCCGGCTTGATTCGATAGGCTTCCTGCTCGAGGAGCCCTCCCTCTGCAGCGATCTGCGGTCAGCCTTGAAGCACGTGCCGGATATGCCCCGCGCCCTCTCGCGACTGGCGCTCGACCGGGGCGGACCACGCGACCTGTTTGCGATTGCCAAGGGGCTGGGCGCGGCTTTCGCGATTGCCGAGATGCTGGGCGCAGCGCTGCTGCCGGGCGAACTCGACGATGCTCTTGCCGGGCTGAAGACGCTGCCGAAAGAGCTCGAATCGCTGCTCACCGGCACGCTCGCCGATGAGCTGCCGCTGTTGAAGCGTGATGGCGGCTTTCTGCGACAGGGTGCCGATGCTGATCTCGATGCGGTCCGGGCCCTGCGCGATCAGTCGCGCCGGGTGATCGCCGGGCTGCAGCTGCAATATGCCGAGGAAACCGGCATCAAGTCACTGAAGATCAAGCACAACAATGTGCTCGGCTATTTCATCGAAGTCACCGCCGGCAGTGCCGGCCCGATGATCGATACACCAGAGGCCAAGGGACGCTTCATCCATCGCCAGTCGATGGCGAATGCCATGCGATTCACGACGCCGGAACTGGCCGATCTCGAAAGCCGTATTGCCAATGCCGGCGGCCAGGCGCTGGCGATCGAACTGAAGGCTTTCGACGAAATGGTGGCAGCCGTGGTTCGCAAGGCCGAGGCGATCAAGGCAGGTGCCCGGGCGCTCGCCGTCATCGATGTCGCCGCCGGCCTGGCGTTGCTGGCCGAAGAGCAGGCCTACTGCCGGCCAACGGTGGACGATTCGAAAATGTTTGCCATCGGTGGCGGCCGCCATCCGGTGGTCGAGCAGGCCCTGCGTCGCCAGTCGGCAGGTCCTTTCGTCGCTAACAACTGTGATCTCTCACCGCGCGATGGGGCGCGGGACGGCGCCATCTGGCTGCTGACCGGCCCGAACATGGGCGGCAAGTCGACCTTCCTGCGCCAGAATGCGCTGATTGCCATTCTCGCCCAGATGGGCTGCTTCGTGCCGGCAACGTCGGCCCATATCGGCATCGTCGACCGCTTGTTTTCGCGCGTCGGTGCATCTGACGATCTTGCCCGCGGGCGCTCGACCTTCATGGTCGAAATGGTCGAGACAGCGGCCATCCTCAACCAGGCCAGCGACCGTTCGCTGGTCATCCTGGATGAAATCGGCCGTGGCACTGCGACTTTCGATGGCTTGTCGATCGCATGGGCAGCGGTCGAGCACCTGCACGAAGGCAATCGTTGCCGGGGCCTGTTTGCCACACATTTTCACGAATTGACCGCACTGTCGGAAAAACTCGGGCGTCTGGCCAACGCTACGATGCGGGTCCGGGAGTGGGATGGCGAGGTTATCTTCCTCCACGAGGTCGGACCGGGTGCCGCCGATCGCTCCTACGGAATCCAGGTGGCGCGACTGGCCGGTCTGCCGGCTTCCGTCGTGGAGCGCGCCCGCGATGTCCTGACGAGGCTTGAGGACGCCGACCGCAAGAACCCGGCATCCTCGCTGATCGACGACCTGCCGCTGTTCCAGGTGGCGGTTCGCCGCGACGAGGCGTCCCGCGCACGGGGAACGTCCAAGGTCGAAGAGGCGTTGAGGGCCATCGACCTCGATGACCTGACACCGCGCGCGGCGCTTGACGCGCTCTACGAATTGAAGAAGAAGCTCAGTGAGGCCGGCTGAAGTCGGAAACGGGATCGCGTCATGCATATCGAAAAACTGCTCACCGAAGTTCGAAATCTCTCCGACCGTTTCGTCATGCCCGAAGCGCGACCGAAGCCGGAAGCGACCATCGAGTGGCATTCCGCCCGTGGCCTGCTTGACATCGTGCTTGCTTGCGGCCGCATCTCGGATATTTCCACCCGCATTTCGGCTGCCGGTTATTGGGAGTGCGACCGCGAACTGCTGGCACAAATCGGTGCGCAGTCTCGACAGATCCTCTATCATATCAATGACATGAAGGCTATCGAGGCAAAGAATATCGCTGAAGGCCGCAGTGAAGCCTAGGCGGGACATCAGGTGTGCACGGATGCTCCCCGCGACCGGCTTCGTCCACCTTCGTCAAATATAAACACTCTGGTTTTTATGATGCCTGTCATCGGCGAGTCAGAAGGGCTATAGCGCATGGCAACGAAGAGTGAGGCGCTCCAGCAGAGGATGGCCGACAACGAGAAGCACCTTGGCCGGCGCAGGATGGCTGTCATCGATTATCCCGGCATTCTGGACGTGACCGCCGTCAGGGCCGAATGCGACGCCGTCATCGCCGCACACAAGGGCACCCGGATAGACCTGCGCAACGCGCTTTTGCCGCCTCTAAAAAGGGCCAGCCAGGAGGCACGCGAGCGCGCCCGGTTGCGGCTCTTTGCCCATGGCAGCGGTCTCGACTGCGCGCACGAGATTTCCTGGCTGCAGGACCAGCTGATCACCATCCTCTATGATGTCGCGGTCACGCAGGTCTACCCCGGCCAGAAGGACAAGTTCGCCGTCGCCGCGGTCGGTGGCTACGGTCGCGACACGCTGGCGCCGGGATCCGACATCGACCTGCTGTTCCTGTTCCAGCCAAAGCCCGAGGACGATACCCACAAGGCCGTCGAGTTCGTGCTTTATGTTCTCTGGGACATGGGCTTCAAGGTCGGTCACGCCACCCGAACCATCGAAGAGTGCATTCGCCTGTCGAAGTCGGACATGACGATCCGCACCGCCATTCTCGAAACCCGCTTCATTTGCGGTTACCGGCCTCTGGCGACCGAGCTCGAGGGGCGCTTCGACAAGGAAATCGTCATCGGCACCGGGCCGGAATTCGTTGCTGCCAAACTGGCCGAGCGCGACGAGCGTCATCGCAAGGCCGGCGATACCCGCTATCTGGTTGAACCCAACGTCAAGGAAGGCAAAGGCGGTCTGCGCGACCTGCACACGCTATTCTGGATCTCGAAATACTATTATCACGTCCGCAACACGATCGAACTCGTCAAGCTTGGCGTACTCTCGAAGAGCGAATACCGGCTGTTCGAAAAGGCCGACGATTTTCTCTGGGCGGTGCGCTGCCACATGCATTTCCTCACCAACAAGGCTGAGGAGCGGCTGTCATTCGACATCCAGCGCGAAATCGCCGAGGCGCTCGGCTATCACGCCCGTCCCGGTCTTTCTGCTGTCGAACGTTTCATGAAGCACTATTTCCTGGTGACCAAGGATGTCGGCGATCTCACGCGCATCCTTTGTGCCGCTCTGGAGGACGAGCAGGCCAAGGCAACGCCGGGGCTGTCCGGCGTGCTCAGCCGCTTCACCCACCGCTCGCGCAAGATCGCCGGCTCTATCGAGTTCGTCGAGGATCGCGGCCGCATCGCGCTCGCCAATCCCGATGTTTTCAAGCGGGATCCTGTCAGCCTGATCCGGCTGTTTCATGTCGCCGACATCAACAATTTGGAATTCCACCCCGATGCGCTGAAGCTGGTGACACGCTCGCTGTCGCTGATCGATATCCGGCTGCGCGAGGACGAGGAAGCCAACCGGCTGTTCCTGTCGATCCTGACCTCGCCCCGCGATCCGGCGCTGATCCTGCGCCGGATGAACGAGGCCGGCGTGCTCGGCCGCTTCATTCCCGAGTTCGGCAAGATCGTCGCGATGATGCAGTTCAGCATGTATCACCACTACACGGTCGACGAGCACCTGATCCGCGCCGTTGCCATCCTGTCGGAGATCGACAAGGGCAAGGCCGAGGAAATTCATCCGCTCGTGAACAAGCTGATGCCCCATGTCGAGGATCGCGAGGCCCTCTACGTCGCCGTGCTGCTGCACGATGTCGCCAAGGGTCGGCTCGAGGATCACTCGATTGCCGGCGCAAGGGTCGCCCGCAAACTGGCGGCGCGCTTCGGCCTGTCGCCGAAGCAGACCGAACTTGTCGTCTGGCTGATCGAGGAACATCTGACGATGTCGATGGTAGCCCAGACCCGCGACCTCAACGACCGCAAGACGATTATCGATTTTGCTGACCGTGTGCAGTCTCTCGAGCGGTTGAAGATGCTGGTCATCCTGACCGTCTGCGACATCCGCGCCGTTGGCCCCGGGGTCTGGAACGGCTGGAAGGGCCAGCTGCTGCGCACGCTATACTACGAGACAGAGCTGCTCCTGGCTGGCGGCTTTTCGGAAGTGTCGCGAAACGAACGCGCCAAATACGCTGCCGAGGCGTTGTTCAATGCGCTGTCCGACTGGAGCGAGCACGACCGCGAAGCCTACGTCAAGCTGCACTACCAGCCCTATCTGCTGTCCGTCTCCCTGGAAGACCAGATCCGCCATACCGGGTTCATTCGCCAGACAGACAAGGCCGGACAGGTGCTGGCGACCATGGTCCGGACCGATAGTTTCCACGCCATTACCGAGATCACGGTCCTGTCGCCCGACCATCCGCGCCTGCTGGCGGTGATTGCCGGTGCCTGTGCGGCGTCCGGCGCCAACATCGTCAACGCGCAGATTTTCACCACGGCTGACGGCCGTGCGCTCGACACCATCCATGTCAGTCGCGAGTTTCCGGACGATGCCGACGAGTTGCGTCGTGCTGCCACCATCGGCAAGATGATCGAGGACGTTTTGTCCGGTCGCAAGCTTCTTCCCGAGGTGATCGCCAATCGCACCAAGCTCAAGCGCAAGAGCAAGGCGTTCGTCGTCTCACCGTCGGCAACGATCTCCAACAGCCTGTCGAACAAGTTCACCGTCGTCGAGGTCGAGGGTCTCGACCGGACCGGACTTTTGTCGGAGGTGACGGCGGTCCTCTCCGATCTGTCGCTGGACATCCAGTCGGCCCGCATCACGACCTTCGGTGAAAAGGTCATCGATACGTTCTACGTCACCGATCTCGTCGGCCAGAAGATTTCCAACGAGAACAAGCGCGGCAACATCATCGCCCGGCTGAAGGCTGTGATGGCTGGCGAGGAGGACGAGCTGCGCCAGCGCATGCCGTCGGGCATTATCGCCCCCTCGGAGACGCCGCTCGACGATCATGAAGAAAAGGCCGGTTCCGCAGCATGAGTCTCGTACGTAAATTTGCGACCGTCGGTGGCGCGACGCTCGGCAGCCGCATGTTTGGTTTCGCCCGCGAAACACTGATGGCGGCAGCGCTCGGTACCGGGCCGATGGCCGACGTCTTCTACGCCGCCTTCCGTTTTCCCAACCTGTTTCGCCGGCTCTTTGCAGAGGGCGCTTTCAATGCCGCCTTCGTGCCTCTTTTTGCCAAGGAGATCGAGGCGAACGGCATCGACGGCGCAAAGCGGTTTTCCGAGGAAGTCTTTGGCGTGCTGTTTTCCGTGCTGTTCCTCATCACCGTGGTGATGGAACTCTGCATGCCGCTGCTGGTTCGATTTGTCATCGCGCCGGGCTTTGCCGACGATGCCGACAAGATGTCGATCACGGTGCGCATGGCGGCAGTGATGTTCCCGTATCTGATGTGCATGTCGCTGACGGCGATGATGAGCGGCATGCTGAATTCGCTGCATCATTTCTTCGCTGCCGCCATCGCGCCGGTTTTCCTCAACGTGGTGATGATCGGCGCGCTGCTCTACGCGCTCTATGTCGGCGCGCCACCGCTTTCGACTGCCTGGTATATGTCCTGGGGTGTGCTGGTCGCCGGCATCCTGCAGCTGGCTGTCGTCTATTTCGGCGTGCTGCATGCCGGCATCTCGATCGGTATCCGCTTTCCGAAAATCACGCCCAACGTCAAGCGGCTGCTTATTCTGGCAGTTCCTGCCGCGATTACCGGCGGCATTACCCAGATCAACCAGATGATCGGCCAGGCCATCGCCTCCAGCCAGGAAGGCGCCATCGCCGCCCTGCAATATGCCGACCGCATCTACCAGCTGCCGCTCGGTGTCGTCGGCGTCGCAGTCGGCGTCGTGCTGCTGCCGGAACTTGCCCGTTCGCTGAAGGGCGGCAACCTGCGCGAGGCCGGCAACCTGCAGAACCGCTCGATCGAATTCGTGCTGTTCATGACCATTCCCGCCGCCTTCGCGTTGTGGATCCTCTCCGACGAGATCATCCGGCTGCTCTACGAGCGCGGCGCTTTCCACGCGCAGAACACCGCCGTCGTCGGCGCTATCCTTGCCATCTACGGCATCGGCCTGCCTGCCTTCGTCATGATCAAGGCGCTGCAGCCGGGCTTTTACGCCCGCGAGGATACGAAAACGCCGATGCGCTTTTCCGCTGTCGCCGTCGCTGTGAACTGCGCCACGGCGCTGACCCTATTCCCGCATATGGGCGCTCCCGGCATTGCAGTGGCCGAGGCGACGGCAGGCTGGATCAGCACGGTACTGCTGTTTGGCACGCTCCTGCGTCGCGGCCACCTGGTGTGGGAATGGGCGCTGGCCCGCCGTGCCGCGCTGCTGGTCGTGGCCGCCTGCGTCATGGGTGCCGTCATCTTTTATCTGAAGCAGCGCTGGGCACCCGAACTGGCGTCCAGTGCATCGCTACCGACCAAGCTCGGCACTCTCGGCTTGTTGATCGCCATTTCGATGGTTGTCTATTTCGCCACCGCCTTCCTCATCGGCGGCGCAAATCTTGGCATGATTCGCCGAAACCTCAATCGCAAGCCGGTGGCAAAGGATGAGGGGCCTACAGCGTGACGACTGCCTGGGGCGACAGGGTTGTCTCGCGGATTTCTTCGAATGCCTGCCTTGCGGCGGGGCTGAGATAAGGGCGGAAAAGCGCGGATACCTGGTTGATACCCCAGTCCAGGTGCTCCTCTCCGAGCGCCGATACCCGCTGCTGCAGGTTGAGATACACGGCCCAGTAGGTGGCGACGATCCACACATTTGCCAGCAGAGGCGCCCTGTCGTCGGCTGGTACGGTGATCAGGGCCTCGCTTTCCATACGCTTCAGGATTTCGTCCAGCGCGTGGCCCATCAGCGTGCTGACACTCCGGATTGCCTCGGCGAGCGATGGAGCAACCGCAAGCAGGTCGACAAGGTCGCGAAACAGGAAGCGATAGTCCCAAACGAGCGAAAACCACTGGCGCAGAAGGCCGGGATAGCTCGCCGGATCGTTGGCAGGAGCGGAGTGCGCGCTCGTGACAAAGCCGGCCGCCGCCGTCTCGAACCCTGAAAACAGGCTGGTGATCAGCGACTCCTTGGTGCGGAAGTGGTAATAAAGGTTTCCCTCGTTGATCCCGACCATGCCGGCAATCTCGGCTGTAGTCACACGACCGGGGCTCTTTTCATTGAACAGCGAAAGCGCTGCGACCAGGATCCTGTCGCGCGTGGGCATGCGTTTCTTCGACTTTCCTGCCGGCAAATCACCATCGACCATATCCGCCCCTTGCAAATATAAGGTATTCACCTTATTTCTCTTTAAGGTAATCACCTTAAGGTAGACGCTATCGCAGTTTCTGCGTTCGAACAAGGAGCCAGGCATGCAAGCCGCAACCGCAGTGCCCTCATCGTCCAACTTGCCGTTTATTCCCCGCCGGTCCACCGCCGCAGCAATTGTCGCGGTGATCAGAAATCCGCTGCAGGCCTTGCCCCCGCAAGTGTTCACGGAACGCGTGGTTTTCGCCAAGCGCGCCGGCAAGACTCATGTCTATCTCACCGATCCCGTCCTCATTCACGAAGCTCTCGTTGGCAATGCGGATGCGCTGAGCAAGGGCGAGAATGTGCGCAGGGCGCTGGGTCCGGCCCTCGGCGAAGGGCTTCTCACTGCCGACGGGTCGCACTGGAAATGGCAGCGACAGGCAGTCGCCGGCGCATTTCGCCATGATCGGCTTGTCGAACTGCAACCCGCCATGATCGCAGCGGCGGAAACCACCCGGGACCGGCTTCTGGCAGCCGAGGGCAGCACCGTCGATATCGGCCACGAAATGATGCGCACCACCTTCGACATTATCGTCGAGACCATGATGTCGGGCGGCCATGGAATCGACGTGGCGCGGGTCGAGCAGGGGATCACCGACTACCTGAAACCTAGCGGTTGGACATTCGCACTCGCCATGCTCGGCGCTCCGGAATGGGTTCCCTTTCCCGGTCGCGGCAAGGCGCGGGATGCAGTGGCGTTTTTGCGCTCGAGCCTCGCCAGGGTCATCGCCGAGCGCCGGGTTGCGCCCGATGCCCGTTACGACCTCGTATCGATGCTGCTCTCCGCCTCCGATCCGGAAAGCGGCCGTAGCATGAGCGACGGCGAAATCGTTGATAACCTCATGACCTTCATTACGGCTGGACACGAGACGACGGCGCTGGGCCTTGCCTGGACACTCCATCTCCTGGCAAAGCACCCGGAATATGAGGCCGCTGTCCTCGCGGAAATCGCAACGGTGACCGGGGGAGGCCCGCTGCGCCCGGAACACGTCGCGAGGCTCGGCTACACCAGGCAAGTCTTCTCGGAGGCCATGCGGCTCTATCCGCCGGCTCCCATCATCACCCGGACGGCCTTGCGTGAGTTCGCACTGGGCGAATTCAGGATCCCGGCAGGTGCGGATATCTACGTGCCGATCTACGCACTCCATCGTCATCCGTCGCTCTGGTCCGATCCCGAGACATTCGATCCCGCTCGGTTTGCCCCGGATGCCGCCAAGGCCCGCCACCGTTACGCCTACATGCCGTTCGGGGCAGGGCCACGGGTCTGTATCGGCAATGCTTTCGCCGTCATGGAGGCCGTCGCTATCCTCGCTGTACTCTTGCCAGCGCTGAGGCTCGGCAATCATGGTGCGGCAGATAAGAAGGCCATCATGAAAGTCACGCTGCGTCCCAAGGAAAACCTGATGATGGTCGTGCGTAAACGTGCCGCCCCGTCTCAGTCTTCATAGGCGTTGCACGAAGCTGAAAGCGGTACAAATGCTATACGCAAGTTTCGTAATATACCAAGCTCAGGCGAGGATGCGGCTCGCTGCTGCCGCGCTCCATGGCAATGATTGCTGAGGACGCGATAAGGAGAGGGCTGCTTGATGCAGTACGATTGGACAGGTGTCCGCACAAAAAGGGTAAGACGGTTTAAACAGGTCTCGCTGACACTCCTCAGCATGCTGATGCTCTATTGGGTGAGCCTGCAGATACGCTGATGTTGCCGCTTTCGTGCAGCGCTCGGTACTCCATCATGCCATGGGGGCGGGCGCCGTCATTGTTCACGATGCCGCACAGCCTGTGCGGATTGCGGTTATTTCCAGATGGGGCAGCGAGCCCTATTTCTACCTCCTGCTTCACAGGAGAAAGCCATGTCCGCTACCCATCAGCCAGACACATTCACTCTCGGCAGTCACAGCGTCAAACGCATGGGCTACGGCGCCATGCAGCTTGCCGGACCCGGCGTGTTCGGGCCGCCCCGTGATCGTGACGCCGCCATCGCTGTGCTCCGCGCCGCTGTCGAGGCCGGGGTCGATCACATCGACACCAGCGACTTCTACGGTCCGCATATCACCAACCAATTGATCCGCGAGGCGCTTCACCCCTATGCCGACGATCTGGTGATCGTCACCAAGATCGGTGCCAAGCGTGGCTCGGACGCATCGTGGAACCCGGCCTTCTCTGCTGCCGAGTTGACCGAGGCCGTGCACGACAATCTGCGCAACCTTGGCCTCGATGTGCTCGATGTCGTCAACCTGCGCCTGATGTTCAGCGCCCATGGGCCGGCCGAAGGCTCGCTCGAGGCGCCCATGACCGTATTGGCCGACCTGCAGCGCCAGGGCCTCGTACGCCACATCGGGCTCAGCAATGCCACCCCGACGCAGATTGCCGAAGGCCGGCGTATCGCAGACATCGTCTGCATCCAGAACATGTACAATCTCGCCCACCGCAGCGACGACGCGCTGATCGACGATCTCGCCCGCGACGGCATCGCCTATGTGCCGTTCTTTCCGCTTGGTGGTTTCAGCCCGCTGCAGTCCTCGGCTCTCGACAGCGTCGCTGCGAGCCTTGGCGCCACGCCGATGCAGGTTGCCCTTGCCTGGCTCCTCCGCCGCTCTCCCAACATCCTGCTCATTCCTGGCACCTCGTCCGTCGGGCATCTCAAGGAAAATCTGGCTGCTGCCGACCTTCAGCTTACCGAAGATGTCCTCAGGGCCCTCGACGGCGTGTCTGCTGGCTAAGGCAAACTCGGGGCGCCGCACTGCAATGGTGCGGTGCCCTCTAGCTGGATAGCCTCGCCCACCGCTCATGGTCGCGCCATTCGCCGGCGATCTTGAGGTATCTTTCGGAAAAGCCTTCGCGCTGAAATCCGGCTCGCCGCACCAGGGCCAGTGACGCAACATTATCCGGCTGGATGTTTGCTTCCAGCCGATGCAAACCAATTTCCGCGAAAGCGTGTTTGCAGACGCTATCGACCGCCTCGGTCATGAAGCCTTTCCGCGAAAGCCCGGAAATGCCGTAATAGCTGAGGTATCCGCTTCGGAACGCGCCCCAAACAATCTCGCTGATATTCACCACGCCGACGATGGAACCGCTTGCTCGCTCGCGTGCGACGAAGCCGAGGTTGGGTCCGGTTATCGTCCTGGCGTACCACGCGTCGAAGCCATCCATATCCGTGAATGGAGCAATCCAGGGCGCATGAAAAGCTCTGCTCTTCCTGTTTGCCTCGATGAGGTCTTCAGCATCCGAAATATGGACGCGATCGATTTGAATGTTCGGCATATGCTTCCTTTAGTTCCGCCGACAACGCCCGTAAAGTATGGTGGCCGTCGATATCCCGACGACCCTTTGCCTAACTCGACGGTGGGCGTCCGCCCTAAGTAACCCACGACACCATCGTCCAGATAACAGAGAGCCCGACATGTCCGACCGATCCGTCTTTCTCGTCACCCTCGTTGTCGACGATTACGATGCTGCAAAGGCATTTTATTGCGACGCGCTTGGATTTGATTGCCAGCAGGATGAGGTGCAGGACGATGGCAAGCGCTGGGTCGTGGTGCGGCCTCCGGGCAAGGATGGGGCAGCGTTGCTGCTGGCGAGGGCGGAGGGTGAAGATCAGCGTGCGGCAATCGGCAACCAAACCGGCGGTCGCGTCGGCTTTTTCCTGAAGACCAGCGATTTCGCCCGCGATCACGCCACCATGCTGGACAAGGGCGTCACCTTCCTGGAGGCGCCCCGGCGCGAAATCTATGGCACGGTCGCGGTGTTTGCCGATCCCTATGGCAACCGCTGGGATCTGATCGAGCATTCTGCCTGAGATCCCTCTTGCTCGGCAGGTTGTCGCCGTGCATAAGCCGCGATGTTGCAACATGGGCGGAAAAGCCCTGGGGCCTTCCACAAGCCTATTGAGGACGACATGACCGAATTCAAGAAACTCGTATTTTCCGGCGTCCAGCCGACCGGCAACCTGCATCTCGGTAATTATCTCGGCGCCATCAAGAAATTCGTAGCGCTGCAGGACAATAACGACTGCATCTACTGCGTCGTCGACATGCACGCATTGACTGCGCAACTCGTCCACGACGACATGCCTGGCCAGATCCGCTCGATTACCGCAGCTTTTCTCGCTGCCGGCATCGACCCCGAAAAGCATATCGTCTTCGCCCAGTCGTCCGTGCCCCAGCACGCCGAACTCGCCTGGATCTTCAATTGCGTTGCCCGCATCGGCTGGATGAACCGCATGACGCAGTTCAAGGACAAGGCTGGCAAGGATCGTGAAAATGCCTCGCTCGGGCTCTACGCCTATCCAAGCCTGATGGCGGCCGATATTCTCGTCTATCGCGGCACGCATGTGCCCGTCGGCGATGACCAGAAGCAGCATCTGGAGCTTGCCCGCGACATCGCCATGAAGTTCAACATCGACTACGCCGAGCACATCCGCCGCGCTGGCACCGGGCTTGATATCGTCGTTGGCGAACAGCCGGTGCATGCCTTCTTCCCGCTGGTGGAACCGCTGATCGATGGCCCTGCGCCGCGTGTCATGTCGCTGAAGGATGGCTCCAAGAAGATGTCGAAGTCGGATCCATCGGACCTGTCGCGCATCAACCTGATGGACGACGAGGAGACCATCTCCAAGAAGATCCGCAAGGCGAAGACCGATCCGGATGGCTTGCCGAGCGAGATCGCCGGACTTGCCGGGCGCCCGGAAGCCGACAATCTCGTCGGCATCTACGCAGCACTTGCCGACAAGACCAAGGCGGAGGTCCTCGCCGAATTCGGCGGCCAGCAGTTCTCGGTTTTCAAGCCGGCGCTGGTCGATGTCGCGGTTGCTACCCTGGCGCCGATCACCGGCGAAATGCGCCGGCTGATGGCCGACCCCGGTCATATCGATGCCGTGCTGCGCGATGGTGGAGCAAGGGCCCGGGCCCGGGCCGAAGTCACCATGCAGCAGGTCCGCGATATCGTCGGCTTCATCTCCTAGGTCACGTGTCCAGTCTCCTTCTCCCTGCTGGGGAGAAGGAGAAGACGGGGGCTTGCAAAAATCGGCCATCACGTGTCAGAGTCCGGCCATGGTATCACAGCGACTTTCACGGCTAGAAGGCCATCGCCGCAAGTTCATGGCGGTGATCGACGGCACTCCGGAATGCCAGCGTGCGGTGCACTACGCTGGCCGGCGGGCGAAGAATTCCAATGGCGGTCTGCTGCTGCTCTACGTCATTCCCGATGGTGATTTCCAGCAGTGGCTGGGGGTCGAGGAAATCATGCGCGCGGAAGCGCGCGAGGAGGCCGAAGCTGTTGTCGCCAAGGCTGCCCAGCTTGTGCGGGAAACCATCGGCATCGAGCCCGAAACGGTCATCCGCGAGGGCGATGTTGCGGAACAGCTGAATGCAGTGATCGACGAGGACCGCGACGTCGCCATTCTTGTTCTGGCAGCGGGATCGAACAAGGAAGGTCCGGGGCCGCTGGTATCGTCCGTCGCCGGTCGCTCCGCAGCCTTCCCGATCCCGGTCACGGTGCTGCCGGATTCGCTGACAAACGAGGAAATCGACGCTCTTTGCTGATCCCGTTGCCGATTTGTTGAGTGTGGCGGTCTTGATTGGTTGGCCGAAAAGGCCTATTTTCTTTTGAAGAGTTCTAAACGACGGACAGGCTCATGCCGCCGTCATGGAGATGACGATGTTCATTCAGACCGAGTCCACGCCGAACCCCGCAACGCTGAAATTCCTGCCTGGCAAGGTTGTCATGGAAAATGGCACGGCGGAGTTCCGCAGCGCCGCCGACGCGCAGGTTTCGCCACTCGCGGCCCGCCTGTTCACCGTGCCCGGAGTCACCGGCGTCTATTTCGGCTATGATTTCATCAGCGTCTCCAAGGATGATCAGGAATGGCAGCATCTGAAGCCAGCTATCCTCGGCTCGATCATGGAGCATTTCATGTCCGGCAAGCCCGTCATGGGCACGTCCTCGGCATTGTCGGAAGTCACGGATGCCGATGGCGAGTTCTTCGCCGAGGGCGATGAGTCCATCGTCTTGACGATCAAGGAACTGCTGGAGACCCGTGTCCGTCCGGCCGTCGCCCAGGATGGGGGCGACATCACTTTCCGCGGCTTCCGGGATGGCACCGTCTTTCTCAACATGAAAGGCTCATGCGCCGGCTGCCCTTCGTCCACCGCCACGCTGAAGCACGGCGTCCAGAACCTCCTCCACCATTTCGTGCCCGAAGTGCTGGAAGTCGAAGCGGTCTGATCGGGATTTTCCGGAAACGTCGAAAATGATCGTACTGGCGCTGGATACCGCAGGCATCGATTGCGCCGCCGCCGTCTATGACAGCGACGGCGACCGCGTGCTCGCCGAAATTACCGAAACCATCGGTAAGGGCCATGCCGAGCATCTCATCGCGCTGGTCGATCGTGTGCTCGACAAGGCTGGCCTGAAGCTCGATGCAGTCGAGCGGATCGCGGTGACTGTCGGTCCCGGCTCCTTCACCGGCATCCGGGTCGGCGTCGCTGCGGCCCGTGGCTTTGCCCTTGCGCTCGGCATCCCGGCTGTCGGCGTCACGACACTCGAGGTGATCGCGGCTGCCCATCGCCCGAAGGCTGCGGGCCGGCCGATGCTGGTGGCAATGGACGCCAAGCGGGGCGAAGTCTACCTGCAGACATTCGGTGCCGACGGAATGCCTCTTAGCGAGTCTGCGGCGGTGCTAGTGCAGGATGCTCGAGCGCTGGCCGCCGAGTTCGATGGCCTGTTGGCCGGCTCGGCCGTGCCGCTTTTGAGCTCCACGGCGGAGGATGCGCCGGCAGACGCGGCTGGCAATGCCTTTCCGATCTCGCATGTTGCGCGGCTGGGTGCAAAAATGCTTGTCGGCGAGAAGCCGAAGCCGCTTTATCTGCGCGGCCCCGATGCCAAGCCGCAGCTCGGCTTTGCCGTCGCGAGGCAATAGGCGATGCTGCCGTCATTCCTTAGAAGCAAGCCGGATTACGAGATCGTTGCCATGGTCTCGCGCGATTGCGCCGACGTATCCGCGCTGCACAGCGCCCGCTTTCCGAAAGCCTGGGGCACAGGCGAATTCCACAGCCTGCTGTCGCAGGAGCCGGTGTTCGGCTTTGTCGCCCGCCAGACCAACGGCAAGCCGGCACTTTGCGGTTTCGTGCTGGCTCGCCATGTCGCCGACGAGGCGGAGATCCTCACGGTTGCGGTGCAGCCGAAGCTCGGTCGCGCCGGTCTCGGCTGGCGGTTGATGCAGGCGGCGATGCGCGAGGCGCACCGGCGCGGCGGTGAAAGCATGTTTCTGGAGGTCGATGCTGGCAATGTTGCGGCAGTCGGGCTCTACCGCAAGCTGGGCTTCGCCACGGTTGGCGAGCGTAAGGCCTATTACACGGATGCATCCGGTACAAAATCGACGGCGCTTGTCATGCGCCGCGATCTTCGCTAGTCCCTAGGGTCGGATCCACGGGCCAGAAGACGACATCGATGACAGATATTGCCAAATCGCTCGAGGAGCTCTGTGCCGAACGCGGCATGCGCATGACCGAGCAGCGGCGCGTCATCGCTCGAATCATTGCGGATGCCGAGGATCATCCCGATGTGGAGGAACTGCATCGCCGTTCGGTGAAGATCGATTCGAAAATCTCCATCTCGACGGTCTACCGCACGGTAAAGCTGTTCGAGGACGCCGGCATTATCACCCGCCACGATTTTCGAGACGGCCGTTCGCGCTACGAGACGGTTCCGGAAGAGCACCACGACCACCTGATCGACCTGAAGACCGGCGACGTCGTCGAGTTCCATTCGCCGGAAATCGAGGCCCTGCAGGAACGTATAGCGCGCGAGCACGGCTTTCGCCTGGTAGGCCACCGGCTCGAGCTTTATGGCGTGCCGATCAAGAAGGACGAGCACTGAGTGCCTGATGTCTGCGACAGGGCCGGACGAAGCTTATGCATTCGGAAACCGCAGCTTTGCGGTGAGGTGGTAGGTACGCATCCGAAAACACTTGATGAGGCACGGCCTTGATCCACCGGCTTCGCCTTGCCTTCGGTCTGTTGCTGGTGGTGCTCGCCAGCGTTTTCCTGCTGCCGCTGCAATGTGTCTGCCTCTATTTTGACTGGAGGCTGCGCCGCTACCTGCCGCGCCTCTGGCACCGCCTCGTCTGCTATGCCTTCGGGCTGCACATCCGCGTTCATGGCGTGCCGGATCGTCGGAGGCCACTGATGCTGGCATCGAACCATTCGTCCTGGCTGGATATCCTGGTGCTGTCGGCAGTTGCCGATGTCGCCTTTATTGCGAAGATCGAGGTGCGCGACTGGCCGATCTTCGGACTTTTCGCGCGATTGCAGAAGACGATCTTCGTCGTCCGCGAGCAGAAGCGCAAGACGGGCGAGCAGGTGAACGAGATTGCCGAGCGCATGGCCGGCGGCGAGATCGTCGTTCTGTTTCCGGAAGGCACAACGTCGGACGGCAACCGCCTGCTGGAGGTGAAGTCCTCGCTGTTCGGGGCGGCGGCCGCCGCACTTCCGGCCGCACCCGAAGGCGTGGTGCACGTCCAGCCGGTCGCGGTCGCTTATACAGGCATCCACGGCATGCCGATGGGGCGTTATCACCGGCCCGTTGCCACATGGCCGGGAGACATCGAGATGCTGCCGTCGCTGAAGGGCGTGCTTGCCTGCGGCGCAATCGATGTCGACGTGCATTTCGGCGAGACGGTCGATTATCGCGCCGACAGCAACCGCAAGCAGGTCGCAGCGGAAGTCACCGAGCGCATTCGTGCCCTGCTTTCGGGCCTGCTGCTCGGTCGCCACAAGACCTGATACTCAAGATTGTCTTTTCACACCGTCAAAAAACCACTAGATAGCCGCCATGACCCAGGACAGCGCCCTTCTGATCGCCCCGGAACCCCGTGATGGCAGCAACAGCCGCAAGGTCTTCATCAAGACCTACGGCTGCCAGATGAACGTCTACGACTCCACCCGGATGAGCGACGCGCTGGCCAAGGACGGCTACGAGCCGACCGACGACATGGAAGAGGCCGACCTCGTCCTCCTCAACACCTGCCATATCCGCGAGAAGGCGGCCGAAAAGGTCTATTCGGCGCTCGGCCGGCTTCGCGACATGAAAAAGCGCAAGGCTGCAGACGGTCGCGAGATGATGATCGGCGTCACCGGCTGCGTTGCCCAGGCCGAGGGCGAGGAAATCCTGCGTCGGGCGCCCGCCGTCGATGTGGTGATCGGTCCGCAGACCTATCATCGCCTGCCTGAGGCGCTACGTCGCGCCAAGCAAGGCCAGCGCGTCGTCGATACGGAATATGCCATCGAAGACAAGTTCCTGCATCTGCCGATGGCCGAAAGCGCCAAAATCCGCGCCCGTGGCGTCACGGCGTTCCTGACGGTGCAGGAAGGCTGCGACAAGTTCTGCACCTTCTGTGTCGTGCCTTACACGCGCGGTTCCGAGGTTTCCCGGCCGGTGTCGCAGATCGTCGACGAGGCGGAGAAACTGGTCGCTGGTGGCGTGCGCGAAGTGACGCTGCTCGGCCAGAACGTCAACGCCTGGCACGGCAAGGGACCGGATGGCGAGGAATGGAGCCTTGGCGACCTGCTGTATCGGCTTGCCGATATTCCGGGTCTGGCGCGGCTGCGCTATACCACAAGTCATCCGCGCGACATGGATGACAGGCTGATCAATGCCCACCGCGACCTGCGCATGCTGATGCCCTATCTGCATCTGCCGGTGCAGGCAGGCTCCAACCGCATCCTAAAAGCGATGAACCGCCGCCACACCACGGCCGACTACCTGGCCCTGGTCGAGCGCATCCGGGCCGCGCGCCCGGATATTGCCCTGTCCGGAGATTTCATCGTCGGCTTTCCGGGGGAGACAGACGAGGATTTTGAGGATACGCTCACCCTCGTCAAGGCCGTGCGCTATGCACAGGCCTACTCGTTCAAATATTCGACGCGTCCCGGCACCCCCGGCGCGGACTTGAAGGATCAGGTGCCCGAAGAGATCAAGGCTGAACGGCTGGAACGGTTGCAGGCGCTTCTGATGCGCCAGCAGCAGGAATTTGCCGAAGCCTGCGTCGGCCGCGTGGTCGATGTGTTGCTCGAAAAGCCCGGTCGCATGCCAGGACAGTTGATAGGTCGCTCTCCGTGGCTGCAATCGGTGAATGTTGATGCAAAGGCATCGCAAATCGGTGACATTATCAATGTACGAATCACCGGGACAAGCACCAACAGTCTCTTTGCAGAGCAGGTGTAGGTCCGAGATTGGCAAAGGAGCTTGACCGCTTGAACGCACAAGAATTGGTTTCCTCTACTCCGCGCCAGTCCCCTGCCGCGACCGACGCCAATCACTTCGTTCTGACTTTCGAAAACAACAGGTTCGCCAGCGAGCTGTTCGGTCAGTTCGAGCAGAACCTGAAGCTGCTCGAGGAGCGGCTGAAGATCAACGTCCGCGCTCGCGGCAACTCCGTCGTCATCACCGGCGATGTGCTGGCCACCAACCAGGCCCGGCGCACTCTCGATTACCTCTACGAAAAATTGCAGAAGGGTGGCAGCGTCGAGCCGTCCGATGTCGAGGGCGCCATCCGCATGGCGCTGGCGGCCGATGACCAGCTGATCCTGCCGACCATGGAGCGCAAGGCCAAGCTGACCATGGCCCAGGTTTCGACCCGCAAGAAGACCATCGTCGCGCGCACGCCGACGCAGGATGCCTATCTCCGCGCACTCGAACGCTCGGAACTGGTATTCGGCTGCGGCCCGGCCGGTACGGGCAAGACCTATCTTGCCGTGGCGCAGGCCTGCCAGCTGCTGGAACGCGGCGCGGTCGAAAAGATCATCCTGTCGCGCCCGGCTGTGGAAGCTGGCGAACGGCTGGGCTTCCTGCCCGGCGACATGAAAGAGAAGGTCGATCCCTATCTGCGGCCGCTCTATGACGCGCTCTACGACATGATGCCGGGCGACAAGGTCGAGCGGGCGATCATCGCCGGTGTCATCGAAATCGCGCCGCTCGCCTTCATGCGCGGCCGTACGCTGGCCAACTCCGCCGTCATCCTCGACGAGGCGCAGAATACGACCTCGATGCAGATGAAGATGTTCCTTACCCGTCTCGGCGAAAACTCGCGGATGATCGTCACCGGCGACCCGAGCCAGATCGATCTGCCGCGCGGCGTCAAATCCGGGCTGGTCGAGGCTTTGCAGCTGTTGACCGGCGTCGAGGGCATTTCGGTGATCCGCTTCAAGGACACCGACATCGTCCGCCATCCGCTGGTCGGCCGCATCGTGCGCGCCTACGATACGATGTACGCGACGCCCGAAAGCGAAGAGGCCGATCGGCAGAGCTGATGCCGGCATGACGCCATGACCCGACTGGACATACAGATCAGCATCGAGGAGGGCCGCTGGCCCTCCGAGGAAACACTTCAGGCAATGGCCGAGCGCGTGCTCGGCAATGCCGCAGATTTTCTGCAGACGGAGGTCCATCAGCCTTTTCCATCGATGGAGCCCGAACTCTCGTTGGTTTTCACCGACGATGCCTCTATCCGGGCGATCAACGCCGAATGGCGGAAGCAGGACAAGCCGACCAATGTCCTGTCGTTCCCGGCTTTTCCGCTTGCTCCGGGCGGCATGCCCGGCCCCATGCTGGGCGATATCATCATCGCCCGCGAGACGGTGGAGCGCGAGGCGGTTGATCTCGACAAGGGTGTCGACGAGCATCTCACCCATCTGATGGTGCATGGATTGTTGCATCTGTTTGGCTACGACCATATGAATGATGAAGACGCCGAACTGATGGAAGGCCTTGAGACTCGTATTTTGGCGAGACTTGGCCTATCAGATCCCTATGCGGGTCAAGACCCGATCTGATTGGAACCATGAGCGACTTTACAGCAAAACCGGCCACTGACGCCAAAGAGCAGGACGCAGCCTCCGAAGAGGCGGCGAGTAGCAACGGCAGGGCGGGGCACAAATCCCAATCCACCTTCTGGAGCCGTGCGGCGCGCGTGCTGCGTCCGGCCCAGGGCTCGCGCCTGCGCGAGGACCTCACCGACGCCCTAATGGTGAACGGCACCGACGATGACGGTTTTTCGGCCGACGAACGGGCGATGCTGCACAATATCCTGCGCTTCCGGGAGGTGCGCGTTGCCGACGTCATGGTGCCGCGTGCCGATATCGAGGCTGTCGACCAGAGCCTGACCATCGGGGAACTGATGATCCTGTTCGAGGAAAGCGGACGTTCGCGCATGCCCGTCTATTGCGATACGCTCGACGATCCCCGCGGCATGGTGCACATCCGCGACCTGCTTTCCTATGTTGCCAAGCAGGCGCGCAACAAGCGCCGGGTCGGCGCCAAGGCTGCGGCAATCGATCCGCAGGTCGCCGCTGTTGCTGCCGAGAAGGCCGAAAAGGCACCGCGTTCCGCCAAGCCGAACTTCGATCTCGCCCGGGTCGATCTTCGCAAGACCGTTGCCGAAGCCGGTATCATCAGGAAGATCCTGTTCGTGCCGCCGTCGATGCTGGCCTCCGACCTGCTTCGGCGCATGCAGGTCAACCGCACCCAGATGGCGTTGGTCATCGACGAATATGGTGGAACCGACGGTCTGGCCTCGCATGAGGACATCGTCGAGATGGTCGTTGGCGATATCGACGACGAGCACGACGACGAAGAGGTCATGTTCAAGCAGGTATCGGAAGACGTCTTCGTCGCCGATGCCCGCGTCGAACTCGAAGACATCGCCCGGGCTATCGGCTCAGACTTCGATGTCAGCGAGGAAGTCGACGACGTCGATACGCTGGGTGGCCTCATCTTCTCGGCGCTCGGTCGCATTCCGGTTCGCGGCGAGCTTGTCCAGGGGCTTCCCGGGTTCGAGTTTCAGATCCTCGAGGCTGATCCGCGCCGCATCAAGCGCGTCCGCATCACCCGCAAGCGCCATCCGGTCCGCCGTCGCCCCGTCAAGGGTGAAGTGGAGGCATCCGGTAATGACAAAGACCATCCGGCTGTCGACGGGCCATCCGATGGCGGTGCCGTCAATCGCAACGCAGCCGGCTAAGCTACTGTCGTAAGCCTTCAAGGGACAAACCGCGCCTTTTTTGAAACACTGCGCAACGGGTTTGATTCGTGGTGTTTCAAGGGAGAGCGTGCATGGAATGGCTTGCGGACAGGGTCATTCTGGTCTGGGGTTTCAGGCGTGCCCTGCTTGCCATAGGTGCCGGCGCTATCGGCGTGCTGGCGCTCCCGCCCTTCGGCTTTTTTGCCGCGATGTTCGTCTCCTTCACCCTGCTTGTCTGGCTGCTTGACGGCGCCACTGCCGCTCCAGGCAGCGGCATCCTCCGCCGTCTGTGGCCAGCTTTCGTGACCGGCTGGCTGTTCGGTTTCGGCTATTTCGTCGCCGGCCTCTGGTGGCTCGGCCATGCGCTGATGATCGATGCGGAGCAGTTCGCGTGGGCCCTGCCTCTGGCGATCCTCGGCCTGCCGGCATTTCTCGCGATCTTCTACGGGCTCGCCGCCGCGCTGGCGAGGCTCGTATGGTCCGACGGTCTTGGACGGATCGCGGCACTGGCCTTCGCATTTGGGCTTATCGAATGGCTGCGCAGTTTCGTCTTCACCGGCTTTCCCTGGAATGCCATCGGCTATGGCATGATGCCGACGCCGCTGATGATGCAGTCGGCCCACATGATCGGCATGCTGGGGGTGACGGTGCTGTCCGTCTTCGTATTTGCGGCGCCGGCGCTGTTAGGCACCCGCAACGGCGCCATCCCCGGAATTACACTCGCGGCTCTCCTGTTCGCTGCCCATCTCGGCTACGGCTACTACGCGCTAAACCAGCCGGAGTCTGCCTTCCGTGCAGATGCAAAGGCGCCGGTCGTGCGCGTCATCCAGCCCGACATCGATCAAGAGGCCAAGCAGGACACTGACGGCGATCGCACCGCGATCTTCGAGAAGCATCTGGCGTTGTCAGCGGCGCCACCGCAGGATGGTGGCAAGCGGCCTGACATCATCGTCTGGCCGGAAACGGCGCTCCCCTTTCTCCTGACCGACAACCGGGACGCCCTGACCCGCATTGCCGATGTCCTCGCCGACGACCAGATCCTCATCACCGGCGCCGTGCGGGCCGAGGACATGGGGCCGGGGACGCCGCCGCGCTACTACAATTCGATCTACGTGATCGATGGCCGCGGCCAGATCATCGGCGCTGCGGACAAGGTGCACCTGGTGCCGTTCGGCGAGTATGTGCCCTTCGAGAGCATCCTCCAGAATTTCGGCATAGCCAACATCGTCGAGATGCCGGGCGGTTTTTCCGCTGCCGCCCGTCGCTCGCTGTTGACCCTGCCATCGAGCATCCGGCTCTACCCGTTGCTCTGCTACGAGATCATCTTTCCCGACGAGATGACGCCCGATATCGCCAAGGCCGACGCTATCGTCAATGTCACCAACGATGCCTGGTTCGGCAATACACCCGGACCCTACCAGCATTTTCAGCAGGCCCGTGTCCGCGCCGTCGAATACGGCCTGCCGCTCATCCGCAGCGCCAACAGCGGAATTTCTGCTCTGGTCGATTCTCATGGACGTCTCGTCGCCGGCCTCGATCTTGGCCAGCAGGGATTTGTCGACGCCACCTTGGGTAGCGTAGACCAAACTAAAATAGGCGAAAAACTGCGGGTTCTGTACTTTTGGTTGGCACTTGCGTGCATGGGCCTGATTGCAGTGATTTCACGCATGGGTTTTATTTCAGCCCTGAATTGACCTAAAACCCCTAAAAATGCATAGTGGTCCAGGACGCTAATCTGTACGTAAGATGGCGATCAAGCGAATATAGCTCTGCAACGTGGCGTTATATAAGCATGGTCGGGGGTAGTGGGGGCGAAGAAGCCGATTCAACCAGAGCTAGTTAGGGCATTATAATGATCGAAAATAAGAAGAAGCCGAATCCAATCGACATCCATGTCGGTAGCAGGATCCGTCTCCGTCGCACCATGCTGGGCATGAGCCAGGAAAAACTTGGCGAAAGCCTCGGCATCACGTTCCAGCAAATCCAGAAGTACGAAAAGGGCACCAACCGCGTTGGCGCCAGTCGTCTTCAGAATATTTCCAGCATCCTCAACGTGCCGGTCTCGTTCTTCTTTGAAGACGCACCGGGCGATCACTCGACGTCCGCCAGCGGCATGGCTGAAGCCTCGAGCTCCAACTATGTCGTGGACTTCCTGTCGTCCTCGGAAGGCCTGCAGCTCAATCGTGCTTTCGTCAAGATTTCCGATGCAAAGGTTCGCCGCAAGGTCGTCGAACTGGTCAAGGCATTGGCTGCCGAAGCCGACGCCGAGTAAGCGCCGGCTATACATGAAGACGCAAAGGCGGTCATTTTGGCCGCCTTTTGCATGTTTGGCGCAAAAATCTTAACCGGAAAGTGGGATATAAAGATATATCCATGTCCTTCTGTGCCTTGTCATTCGGCTTTGAACTGACTAACACAGACCCAGCTTTATTCTTTGAGGGGAATTCCCGCATGCGTGCCAACTACCTCTTTACCAGTGAGTCTGTTGCCGAAGGTCACCCGGACAAGGTCTGTGACCGCATCTCCGACGAAATCGTCGATCTGGTCTACCGTGAAGCCGCAAAGACCGGCATCGATCCCTGGAGTGTCCGCATTGCCTGCGAAACCCTGGCGACCACCAACCGGGTGGTTATCGCCGGTGAGGTCCGCCTGCCGCCGAGCCTGATGAAGAAGGACAAGGACGGCAAGGACGTCATCAATCCGGCCAAGTTCAAGACAGCTGCCCGCAAGGCGATCAAGGATATCGGCTACGAGCAGGAAGGCTTTCACTGGAAGACGGCGAAGATCGATGTCCTGCTGCACTCGCAGTCGGCCGACATCGCGCAAGGCGTCGACAACGCGTCCGACAAGCAGGGCGATGAAGGCGCTGGCGACCAGGGCATCATGTTTGGTTACGCCTGCCGCGAAACGCCGGACCTTATGCCGGCACCGATCTACTATTCGCACCTGATCCTGCAGCTGCTTGCCACCGCCCGCAAGAAGCATGAAGGCGAAGCCGGCAAGCTCGGCCCGGATGCAAAGAGCCAGGTCACCGTCCGCTACGTCGACGGCAAGCCTGCAGAAGTCACCTCGATCGTTCTGTCGACCCAGCATCTCGACGAAAGCTGGGACTCGAAGAAGGTCCGCTCGGTCGTCGAGCCCTACATCATGGAAGCATTCGGCGACCTGCCGGTCGCTGCCGATTGCGCCTGGTACATCAATCCAACCGGCAAGTTCGTCATCGGCGGTCCCGATGGCGACGCCGGCCTGACAGGCCGCAAGATCATCGTCGACACCTACGGCGGTGCTGCTCCGCACGGCGGCGGCGCCTTCTCCGGCAAGGACACCACCAAGGTCGACCGCTCTGCTGCCTATGCAGCCCGCTATCTCGCCAAGAACGTCGTTGCCGCCGGTCTCTCCGACCGCTGCACCATCCAGATCGCCTATGCGATCGGCATTGCCCAGCCGCTGTCGATCTATGTCGATCTGCACCAGACCGGCAAGTACACCGAGGATCAGGTCGAAGCTGCCATCCGTAAGGTGATGGACCTGTCGCCGACCGGTATCCGCCGCCATCTGGACCTCAACAAGCCGATCTACGCCAAGACCTCCGCCTATGGCCACTTTGGCCGCAAGGCCGGTCGCGACGGTTCCTTCTCCTGGGAGAAGCTCGACCTCGTGAAGCCGCTCAAGGAAGCCATCAAGGCCTGAATGTCATGAACGATACCGAGCGCCGATCGCGGGCAACGGAAGCCTTCTACGGTCGGCGCAAGGGCAAGCCCCTGCGTGGCCAGCAGGCAGGGCGGCTGGAAACCCTACTGCCCGCCTTCATGGTTGATCTCGACACGCCTGCGCCTGCTTCTCTCCAGGCGCTGTTTCCAGTTCAGGTTGAACGACTGCGGCTCGAAATCGGATTCGGCGGCGGCGAGCACCTGATCCACCGGGCCAAGGAAAACCCGACGACCGGTTTCATCGGTGTCGAGCCCTTCGTCAATTCGATGCAGAAGCTGCTTGCCCATGTCGAGGAAGCGGGTGTGCAGAACATCCGCGTCTACAACGACGATGCCACGCAGTTGCTCGATTGGCTGCCGGACGCCTGTCTCGACCAGATCGACCTGCTCTATCCGGATCCTTGGCCGAAAACACGCCACTGGAAACGCCGCTTCGTCTCCGCGGTCAATCTCGCCCGCTTTCACCGAGTCCTGAAGCCCGGCGCAATATTCTGCTTCGCATCCGACATCGACACATACATCAACTGGACGCTGCAGCACTGTAAGGCCCATGGCGGCTTCGAATGGACGGCGAAAAACGCCGCCGACTGGCTCACACCTTATGACGGCTGGCCCGGCACGCGCTACGAAGCCAAAGCCAAACGCGAAGGCCGCTCCTCGGCCTATCTGACGTTTAAGCGGGTTTGACCACCGCCTTAACCTTTCATGCCGACAATCCGCAGCTCCAAGCAGCGCAATCAAACTCGGCACCTGGCACCGCACGCACAACCGCATGCCGCAGTGGCGGGATCAGCTCTTGTGGACAACTTCGAACGAATAGCCATCAGGATCGATGACGTCGGCGGCGTAATAACCGGGATAATACTCAAGCCGCGCCCGTGGAGAGATATTGTCACGCGCGCCGGCGGCGATGGCCACTTCATAAAATCTATCCACAAGGGCGTTGCTGACCGCTTTGAAACCCCAGTGAATAGCGTCAGGATTGGGTTTCCCTTGCTTCAGCCAGAAAATAGCGCTTTGACCGTCGCCAAAACCCAGAGATCAGGGTGGCCGTTTTCACCTTTGTAGGGCACGAAAAATCTGATGTTCAGCGGCTCCAATACGGCTTCGTAAAACGCCAACGAAGCCTTAATGTCGCTGACGGTCAGGATGATGTGGTCAAGCATGATGACGTCCTGTCTTCTGGATTTATACGTTCGAAAAGCTGTACTACCTCTGATCCAGACGACCGCAGTGCGGTTGTCTTCCTTTCGGTGCTAAGCTAACCTTTCGTAAGTAAGTTGTACGTCGATAGCTGTTTCTCCACAAGAACGCACGTTCACCGCTGCTACGAACAGGGAAGTAAGTATGGCGAAGATCATCGCGAAAAAGCAGCTGGCGCCCGGGCTCCTGTGCGGCCATGAAGACCCGATCGCCTTCCGTGAGCTGCTCACAAAGGTCGGAGACAAGTGGAGTATTTTCGTGATGCTTGCGCTCTCCATGCTGCCGGGTGAGCGGGCCCGGTTTTCGGAGCTAAATAGATCGATACCCACTATTTCCGAGAGAATGTTGGCACTCACGCTCCGCAACTTGGAGCGGGACGGTCTGGTTATCCGGGAGATTTTCGCGGAAGTGCCGCCACGGGTGGAATATGAGCTGACCCCCATGGGGCAGAGCCTGTTGCCAGCGCTCCAAGGCCTGGTCGACTGGGTCGGCCATAACGCGGATAACGTCAAGGCAGCACGAGCGGTGTCTGACGCCCGGTAGCAGAATACCTGCAGCGGGAGATCCGCCGGTGCCGCTATAGCCGCCGCACCGCTTTAAGAGCACGTCGGATTTGGCGAACGGCTTATTTATATTTTGCGTTGGGCGGAAAAAGCCCGTTGGCATTTTGCCGCCTGGACCAGCTGCAAACTCAGTGCAGGCTGACGGTTTTCAACTCGTCTTCGGCAGCCTTGAAGAAGGTGCTGGAACGGTTGTCGGTCAACAGGATGGGGGTGCCGTCGGCGCCGAAAAGAGCCCACAGATCAACTGTGGGATCGATGTCCGGAGCTTCCGGGAAGCAACGGGACACTTCCTCCTGGCGGATCTTGCGGACATAGGCGACTTCGCCGCTGCCGAGCGATACGAGTTCGTTTTCGGTGAGGCGTGCGGTGGCTTCTTTGAGTAACATTTCCCGTTCCTCCAGCGTGGGGGACCAACGGCTCGGATTCGCCGTTGCCTTACTCTGGGACCGAAATGTTAATTTTCTTCACCCCACGCGGCGGTTCCGGTCTGATAAGATCGACCGAAAGCAAACCGTTTTTCAATGCCGCGCCAAGGACATGCATCCCTTCGGCCAGTACGAAGACGCGCTGGAACTGCCGGGCTGCGATGCCCCGGTAGAGATAGTCACGTGCCTCCTGCTCGATCTGCCGGCCGCGAATGATCAGCTGGTTTTCTTCCGTTGTGACTTCGAGTTCGTCCTCGCTGAAGCCGGCAACGGCAAGCGTGATGCGCAATCGCTCCGGTTCGCCAGTTGCCGGTTCGGCCTGCATTCGCTCGATATTATAGGGTGGGTATCCATCGCTGATCTTGGAAATCCGCTCGAGGGTCTTTTCCATGGCGTCGAAGCCCAACAGGAGAGGGCTGGCAAAAGGCGTCATACGGCTCATCTCTACAAGTCCTTGGTTGTCAAGCGACCCTGCCGGACCTGCATCTCAGCATCCGGATGGCCGCAATATGGGCATTGCCTGCTTTCGGCGCAAGCACGCTGCCTGACGCAATCGGAATCCAGCGGGATATTCGATGCCGCTATGGTTGCAGCACTTGCTTGACAAAAGCAGTTCGAATGGCGTCAAAAAGGGGTGGAACAGGCGCAGTGACGCCGCAGTGACAAGGGAAGAGGACGCTCGTTTGGCAAGGAAGATCATCATCGATACCGATCCGGGACAGGACGACGCAGCAGCCATCATGCTGGCGTTCGGCAGCCCGGACGAGCTTGAAATTCTCGGTATCACCACCGTAGCCGGCAACGTGCCGCTGCCCATGACCAGCCGCAATGCGCGGATCGTCTGCGAGCTTTGCGATCGCCGCGATATCAAGGTTTTTGCCGGTTGCGACCGGCCGATTGCCCGGCCGCTGGTGACTGCGGAGCACGTGCACGGCAAGACGGGGCTGGATGGTCCGGAGCTTGCCGAGCCGACGATGGCGCTGCAGCCGCAACACAGCGTCGACTTCATCATCGAGACACTGTTGCGCGAGCCCGCGGGCACGGTGACGCTTTGCACCCTCGGCCCGCTCACCAATATCGCCACGGCGTTCCGCAAGGCGCCGGAAATCGTCGGGCGCGTTCAGGAATTGGTGATGATGGGCGGCGGCTTCTTTGAGGGCGGCAACATTACGCCGGCCGCCGAGTTCAATATCTTCGTTGATCCCGAGGCGGCCGACATCGTCATGCAGTCGGGCGTACCGGTGGTCATCATGCCGCTCGATGTCACCCATCAGCTGCTGACCCGCAAGGACAGGGTCCGCAAGATCGCCGACATCGGCACCCCGCCGGCGAAGGCCATGGCCGAGATGCTGGAGTTCTTCGAGCGCTTCGATATCGAGAAATACGGCTCAGACGGCGGCCCGCTGCACGATCCGACCGTCATTGCCTACCTGCTGAAGCCAGAGCTTTTCGACGGCCGCACCTGCAATGTCGAGATCGAGGTCAACTCGGAGCTCACAATCGGCATGATGGTCGTCGACTGGTGGCACGTGACAGATCGCAAGCGCAACGCCCGGTTCATGCGATCCGTCGACGCCGATGGATTTTTTGCGCTGCTTACGGAGCGCTTTGCGCGGATCTGAGAATTCGGAACAGGGTTTAAGGCCGCCGGATTGTCCCGGCGGCCTTTGTTATTTCAGTCAATTCCCGCTTTTTATAGCACTGCTAAGTTTGCCGTACATTCCGGGCAGAACTACACCAGATTATCCGTGAGACACCGATCAGAGCCTTGCGGCGACCGCTTCGGCTAGGGGTATCGATGGCTGAGCTCCGGCTGAAAGGCAGGCGAGGGAGCCGGCGACGGCGGCGCGACGGAGTGCGGCCTCGAAATCCAGGCCCTGATCGAGGCTCGCGGCGAAATATCCGCAGAACGTGTCGCCGGCACCGACCGTGTCGATGGGCTCGATAACGAGGCCCTTGGCGCGCGACAGTACGCCGTCCCTTATGGCAACCACACCGTCGCCGCCGAGTGTGACGATGAGCGTCTGCCCGGTTTCCCCATGCAGTCGGGTCATTGCCGCTTCACGGTCGGCAGCCGTCATTCCGTCCTGGCCTGCCAGAAGCTCGAATTCGGTTTCGTTGGCGATGACGATGTCGGCCAGCCGGCCAAGCCGCTTGGCATCTGATGTTAGCGGCGCGAGGTTGAGGATGGTCTGGACGCCGGCGGCCTTGGCAGCGCCTAGCGCCGCCTCCACCGCATTCCCGGGCACCTCGAGCTGCAGCATGAGGATATCGCCGGCCTTCAGTCCGGCCACCGCAGCAGTGGCGTCTTCGGCGGTGACGGCACCATTCGCGGCGGGCACCACGACAATGACGTTTTCACCGTCGCCGCCGACGAGGATGAGTGCTGTCCCGGTTGGGCCCTCGACATGCTTTACCGCGCCGAGATCGGTGCTGGCTTCTGCCAGCAGCGCCAGCGCAGGTTCGGCGAAGCCATCGGTGCCGACAGCTCCGGCCATGCGCACCGTTGCTCCGGCGCGCCGGGCGGCCAGCGCCTGGTTTGCACCCTTGCCGCCGGCAGCCGTTGCAAAGCCGTTGCCGGCAACGGTTTCCCCGGGCTTCGGCAGCCGGTCCGTGGTTGCAACGAGGTCCATGTTGATGGAGCCGAATACTGTGATCATGGGAATGCCTGCTCTGCTGGAATGTCGGCGCGACACTGCCGAAGCGCTTAGTCCTCGTCAACCACCCTCAGCTTCAGAAGTCCAGTACGGCTTTCGACACCGCGTGATGGTTCTGCCGGCTCGCGTACCGCCTCGGAGTGCTCTGTCAGGTCCAGCGCCTCGATCTTCTGGCCGCGCCTCGCAAGCTTCGAGGAGGACGTGGCGATCATCTCGACATCCTTCTGGGCAGCGGAGAAATGTCCCTGGAGTTTGGTGACACGCTCATCGAGACGACCGAGATCGGCCATCAGCAGCGCCACTTCGCCCTGGATGAGATGCGCCTGCTCACGCATCCGCTGATCCTTCAGGACAGACTGGATCACCTGGATCGATAGCATCAGCAGGGACGGAGAGACGATGACGATCTGCGCGCGGTGCGCTTTCTGGATAACACCCTCGAACTTTTCGTGAATCTCGGCAAAGATCGATTCCGATGGTACGAAGAGAAAGGCAGTGTCCTGGGTCTCGCCCTGGATCAGATATTTCTCGGAGATATCGCGGATGTGGACTTCCATGTCGCGGCGAAACTGTTGGCCGGCGATGCGTACCATTTCCGGGCTGGAGGCCGCGCGGATGGCGTTCCAGGCTTCCAGCGGGAATTTTGCATCGACCACCAGCGGCGGCAGTCCGTTTGGCATATGGATGATGCAATCGGGCCGCGACCCGTTCGACAGCGTGTGCTGGAAGGCATAGGCGCCGAACGGCAGGCCGTCGGCAACTATGGTCTCCATCCGTGCCTGGCCGAAGGCGCCGCGCGTCTGCTTGTTGGACAGGATCGCCTGCAGCCCGACGACATCCTTTGCAAGCGACTGGATATTGGTCTGTGCGGCATCGATGACGCCGAGCCGCTCCTGCAGTTTCTGCAGGTTTTCATGCGTCGATTTCGTCTGTTCGTTGAGCGTGCTGGTCACCCGGTGCGACATCCCGTCGAGACGCTGGTTGACGGCGTGGTTGAACTCCGCCTGGCGACTGCCAAACACCTCGGTCATCGTCGCCAGACGGCCCTGCATCTCGGCCTGAAGCCGCAGCATCTCCGCCATCCGCTGCTCCGCCTCTGCTGCGCGAAAATCCATCTCGTCGTCGCTCTGCCTTCTCCCGGCACTGCGGACCAGCAGGATCACGATGACAAGAACGAGCAGGCCGACCGCGCTGTACAGCAACTGCACCGTCTGGAAGTCGGAACCAAAAAGGGAGATCGTCATGGCATCCTGGCGATAGTTGGAGATCGCCGGACTATAACGCCAGTCAGGGTAAAAGCCAGATCAAAACGTGAACAATGTAAACTGTCTATACCGGGCGAAATCTGGGTAACAAAGTTAACGGATGGTCAATGCAAATCGGTCAAGTCTGGCAGATTGCCTTTAACCTGCACGCTTGGCGTGCGGAAGCCTCATTCAGACCGAGATCAAGATGAAAGCTGCGCCCGACACATCCACCCTCAGACAACGCCTGGACTTCATCGAGATCGACGACGCCACCCGCGAGACCCTGCGCGAAATGCGCCCGACGCTTTCGGAGCTCCTCGGCGGCGCGCTCGACAAGCTTTATGCGAAGATGGGCCGGACACCCGCTATTTCCCATTTCTTCCGAGACAAAGCCCACATGGACGGCGCCAAGGCGCGCCAGGAAAGCCACTGGGGACATCTGTCGAATGGACAATTCGATTCCAACTACGTGGCTGGCGTAACTGCTGTCGGCAAGACCCATGCGCGCATCGGCCTCGATCCCAGCTGGTACATCGGCGGCTACGCCCTGGTGCTGACGGAACTGATGCATGGCATCATGGAGAAGCACTGGCCGTCGCGCTTCGGCAAACGCCACGCCCGGGGCCTGTCGAACAAGCTGGCGGCCGTCGTCAAGGCGACTTTCCTCGACATCGACTACGCGATCTCCGTCTACCTCGCCGAACTGGACGAGAAACGCCAGGTCCTGGAGCAGGATCGAACCCGCGCCGAGGCCGATCAGCGCATAGCCATGGAGCATTTGAGCCGCGGCCTCGAATCTCTGTCCAAGGGCGACTTCGAGGCGGTATTGCCGGAAAACCTCCCGGGCGCCTTTCAGAAGATGGCCAGCGACTACAACAACGCGGTAGCGGCTCTCCGCCATTCCATCGGTGGTGTTCGCGCCACGTCCGAAGGGGTGTTGAGCGGTACGGACCTTATGTCGAAGGCGACGGATGACCTTTCCATGCGCACGGCGCAGCAGGCCGCCGGCGTCGAGCAGAGTTCTGCAGCACTGCAGCAGCTGGCTGTCAGCGTCGGCCAGACGGCATCCAATGCGGCCAGGGCCTCCGTTGCCGTAGGCGAAACCCAGCAGCAGGCGAAAAGCTCGGGCGATCTGGTCAACAGCGCCGTTGCCGCCATGGCTGAGATCGAGAAATCCTCCACCGAAATCTCGAAGATCATCGGCGTCATCGACGAGATCGCCTTCCAGACCAACCTTCTGGCGCTCAACGCTGGCGTCGAGGCAGCCCGGGCCGGCGATGCCGGAAAGGGCTTTGCCGTGGTGGCGCAGGAGGTACGGCAGCTGGCGCAGCGCTCTGCCAGTGCCGCCAAGGAGATCAAGGATCTGATCTCGCAGAGCTCAACCCAGGTCAACGCCGGTGTCACCATCGTTTCGAACACCGGCGTCGCCCTTGCGGACATGATCAGCCGGATCGACGGCGTCAACAAGTTTGTCGGCGATATTGCCGCTGCTGCCAAGGATCAGGCAATCGGCGTCGCCGAGGTCAGTGCCGCCGTGCGCAACATGGATACGATAACCCAGCAGAACGCAGCGATGGTCGAACGTACATCCGCCGAGACACGGCATCTGCGCAATGAGGCGAATACTCTCGTCGCCCTTCTCAGCGGCTTCAAGACGCAGGCCGATATCCGCAATGGCAACATCCAGGGCGAGAAACGTCGCGCGGCCTGAGCGGCCATCAAACATGGCCGCAAAAAACCCGTTTTGCGGCCATGTTCATAATTCCCTCCCAAACAAAGATGGGCTATGGGAGACTTTATGACGATCAAGCCTCTTATCATTCTCCCCGATCCGCTGCTGCGCGTAGTCTCGAAGCCGTTCGAACGCTTCGACGCCGAGACCAAGCGGCTGGCAACCGATATGCTGGACACGATGTACGACGCGCCGGGCATTGGCCTTGCTGCTGTGCAAATGGGTGTCGACCGGCGCATGCTGGTCATCGACCTTTCGCGCGAGGGAGAGGAGAAGACGCCGCTGGTGTTCATTAACCCCGAGATTGTCGCGTCGTCGGAAGAGCGGTCGGTCTATGAGGAGGGCTGTCTCTCCATCCCCGACTACTACGCCGAAGTCGAGCGCCCGGCAGAGGTGACGGTCGAGTATTTCGATGTCGAAGGCGTCAAGCAGACCGTCAAGGCCGACGGCCTGCTCGCGACCTGCCTGCAGCACGAGATCGACCACCTGAACGGCGTCCTCTTCATCGACCACATCTCGCGACTGAAGCGCGAAATGGTCATCAAGAAGTTCACCAAGGCCGCCAAGACCAAGGCGGGCTGAAGCCCAGATTGAAACTCTTGGCAGCGTCCTCTATGATACGGGAGATATCAGGGAGGCGCCTATGGGTAACTTACTGCTGCGTGGCGTAGACCAAGCCTTGAAGATGAGGCTTGAGGAAATTGCTCGCCGCAACGGACGCAGCATTTCCGAAGAAGCCATCGACCAACTGCAACGAGCATTGCCAACTCCCGACGATACCGGTACCTCCGCCGGTGGGCGTTTGCGAGCTATACTTGGCGAAGAGCGTTTCGACGACGCCGACATCGAAGCTATTTCAGCTTTCCGCCATCAACCGGATCGTGAGCCGCCCCGGTTCGACGGATGATCGTCCTCGACACGAACGTGATTTCCGAGTTGGAGGGGCGAACGCACAGCGAAGGGATCTTGGCCTGGCTGGATGACTATGCGATCGAGCGGATTTTCCTGACGACGATTACTGTCGGAGAAGTTCGGTACGGCATAGCGCTGCTACCTGAAGGCAAGCGGCGCCAACAACTGGCATCGACTTTTGATCGCATTGAAGCTGCATTCTCCGGACGTATTCTCGATTTTTCACTGGGTGCGGCGCACCTTTATGCAACTATCAGTGCCGCAAGAAAAAATGCAGGACGCTCCATCGAAACCAAGGACGCCATGATCGCCGCGATCTGCCTCTCGCATGGCGCGACGCTGGCGACGCGCAACACGAAAGACTTCGAGGGGCTTGATCTAGTTCTGATAAACCCGTTTCAAGGTGGCTAAATCGTAACGACGGACAATCGCATTTCGTGAGATGTGCAGAACAGGTTTCGGACGTGTCGAGAAAAAGGCTTTGTCATGGTGAGCATTTCGTCTCGGAACAACTATCAAACGGATACGACACGCTCGGACTTGGAAAAAGCCCGTATTTGCGCCGCGAACAATGCCGACCTCTATCAGGCAATGTTCCGTTCCCACGGACTGGCCGACCAGCGAACCACGGCATTCTGGTCCAGCGATGCGGTCGCGCCGCCGTATTATTCCAACATGACAACACTTGAGCCTCATTCGACCGAGGAGCAGCTGTCTGAAATTGCTCGGCTGACAGAGAGACTGGGAAAACGACCCGGCTTGAAGGATGGCTTTTGCAGGCTCGATCTGGTGAGCAGGGGGTTCAAGATGTTGTTTTCCGCCTCATGGATTTGGGCTGAACCCCACGACCTGCCGGCGGATAGACCTCATGGCTGGGGACGCATAGGCGACGGGGCGGCGCTGGCTCGCTGGGAGCAATCCTGGAAAGACTCAGGTAGCCCGACCGATGCCAACGTCTTCACACCCGCACTGCTTCTGGATCCCGACATACATATCTACGGTCGACTGGCCGGCGGCAGCTTTGATGCCGGATGCATCGTGAACCAATCGCCGAAGGCTGTCGGCATCTCCAACATCTTCAGCCTCAATGGTACGCCAGATGCATTCCGGGATGCAGTTTCACTGGCAGCGACAGCGTTTTCACGCAATGCGCCGCTGGTTGGATATGACAGCGGCGACGCGCTCGGTGAAATGACGAAGCTTGGTTTCAGGGCGGTCGGCGAACTCAGAGTCTGGTTGCCCGACGGGGAAACCTAAGCGCGGAGTTCGGAGGGTAAAAATGCCGGCCCCTCCGTCAAACCAAGGACGCGACGATCGCCAGGACATGCCTCTCACACGGTGCGACATTGGCGACGCGCAAGACAAAAGACTTCGAGGGGCTTGATCTCGCGCCGATAAAGCCGTTTGAAGGCGGTTAAATCGCAACGACGGACGATCGCATGTCTCTCAGCATCATCTTCATGGGAACACCGGCCTTTTCGGTGCCGACCCTGCGCACCCTGGTCGACGCCGGTCATCGCATCGTCGCTGTCTACACGCAGCCGCCGCGCGCCGGCGGCAGGCGCGGGCTGGAACTGCAGAAATCGCCCGTTCACCAAGCCGCCGAACTTCTGGGCCTGCCCGTCTACACGCCGGTCAATTTCAAGGATCCCGAAGAGCGCCAGCGCTTTATCGACCTCAAGGCAGATGTCGCCGTCGTCGTCGCCTACGGGCTGCTGCTTCCGCAGGCGATCCTCGATGGCACGGCGCTCGGCTGCTACAACGGCCATGCGTCGCTGCTGCCGCGCTGGCGCGGGGCGGCGCCGATCCAGCGGGCGATCATGGCAGGCGACACCAAGACCGGCATGATGGTGATGAAGATGGACAAGGGCCTCGATACCGGCCCGTTGGCGCTCACCCGCGAGGTCGCGATTTCAGAGACGATGACGGCGGGCGAACTGCACGACAGGCTGAGCCAGGTCGGAGCCAAGGCGATGGGCGAGGCCATGGTCCGGCTGGAGATGAATGATCTGCCGCTGACGTCGCAGCCAGCCGAGGGCGCGGTCTATGCCGCCAAGATCGACAAGGCCGAGACACGGATCGACTTCCACAAATCCGCGGCCGATGTGCACAACCACATTCGCGGCCTGTCGCCGGCGCCCGGCGCCTGGTTCGAGATGGAGATCTCGGGCAAGCCGGAGCGCATCAAGGTGCTGGCATCCGAGATGGTGGCGGGTGGCGAGGGCGTTGCTGGCACTGTGCTGTCTGACGATCTTACCATTGCCTGCGAGACCGGCGCGGTGCGGCTGACGCGGTTGCAGAAGGCTGGCGGCAAGCCGCTGGCTGCCTTAGATTTCCTGCGCGGCACGCCGATACCTCATGGCACGAGGCTCGCCTGATGCCGCGATACCGCATGACTGTCGAATATGACGGCACGCCCTATGTCGGCTGGCAGAAGCAGGACAACGGCCATTCCGTCCAGTCGGCCATCGAGAACGCTATCCTGGCGCTGACGGGCGAGGCCGTTCTGGTGCGCGGCGCAGGCCGCACCGATTCCGGTGTGCATGCGATGGGGCAGGTGGTCCACGCCGACCTGTCGAAGACGTGGCCGTCGCATACCCTGCGCAATGCCCTGAACGCCTATCTCGGCAAGGCCCGCGAGCGTGTCTCGATCATCGATGCCGCCGAGGTCGATGAACGCTTCGACGCGCGCTTTTCCGCCCATCGCCGGCACTATCTCTATCGTATCATCAGCCGCAAGGCGCCGCTGGCGCTGGAGGCAAAGCGCGCCTGGTGGGTATCCAAGGATCTCGACCATGTTCCGATGCATGCGGCAGCCCAGACGCTGATCGGCTATCACGACTTCACCACCTTCCGCTCGATCCATTGCCAGGCCAACAGTCCGCTGCGCACCCTCGACCGGCTGGATGTCACCCGCAATGGCGATCTGATTGAAATCCGCGCCACGGCGCAGAGCTTCCTGCACAATCAGATCCGCTCCTTTGCCGGCACGTTGAAGATGGTCGGCGAGGGAAAATGGTCGGTCGAGGATGTCCGCGCTGCGCTCGAGGCGCGGGATCGAAAGGCCTGCGGCCCGGTAGCGCCGCCGGAGGGGCTATATTTCCTGCAGGTCGACTATCCCGCAGATCCCGATGCCCGCCGCATTCGCCAGAGTGAGCAGCCGCGCCCGGCACGGGAATAGGCGTCAGGAGCCGGGCGGATAGATGCCGAGGAAATGCTGCAGGAAGTCCGTCAGCAGCATCGGCGGAACCATCATCATCAGTGTCATCGCCGCGACGAACAGCGGATGCGGTCCGCAGATCATCCGCAGGATGCGGGCAAGCGCGAAGATCAGCGCCATCATCAGCACCAGCCACAGGATGGCGGTGAGGCCGGCCGATCCCGGCACGAAGGCGATGAGCGCGATCAGCAACGCGTTCAGGTAGGCAAGCGGCAGACCCAGCCAGTTCATGGCGACGACGACAGGCTGGAATTTTTCGCCACTCCTGAAAAGCAGCAGCAGCAAGCCTGCCATGACGGGCGGTACCAGCCAGTTTGCCGCCTCCACGAGGCCGAGGCGGAAGAAGAAGGCTGGCCCGGTGGCGCTGCCCGGCGGCATGGCCGACAGATAGGTCTGCTGCCACCAAAGCCAGGAAATGCCGATCGGTGGCAGGCACCAGAGAACGGCCCAGAAAGACCGTGTCAGGCCCCGATCGGAGATGTCGAGGTAGTTGAAACCGCGCGCGTCGTTGCGCACCAGCAGCCAGAGCCCGGCCAGATAGTACTGGACTTCCCTATACGTCGGCATTCTGGAACCAGCGTTCGAGGAATGTCTCGTAGATTGCCGTCAGCGTTTCGAGATCGGCGACCGCAACGCGCTCGTCGACCATGTGCATGGTCTGGCCGACGAGGCCGAATTCTACGACCGGACAATAGTCCTTGATGAAACGCGCATCCGACGTGCCGCCGGTCGTGGACAGTCTGGGCGCCTGCCCGGTCACCGTCTCCACAGCTGACGAAAGCGAGGCGATCAACTCGTTGTTGCGGGTGAGGAACACATGGCTCGGCCGCTCCGCCCAGGCGATCTCGTAGGATGCCGGCGGACGACCCGGACGCAGCGTCTGGTCGGCTGCCGCCCGGTCGAGCCGTGCGACGATCTCGGCCTTCAGCGTATCTGCCGTCCATGTGTCGTTGAAACGGATATTGAAGCTTGCCGTCGCCTTCGCCGGGATGACGTTGGTAGCGCCGTTGCCGACGTCGAGCGTCGTCACTTCGAGGTTGGATGGCTGGAAATTGTCAGTGCCCGCGTCGAATGGCGGATGCATCAGCGCCTGCGTCAGGGCGAGAATACTGCGCACCGGATTGTCGGCGAGGTCAGGATAGGCCGCGTGGCCCTGGACGCCGTTGACGGTGATTCTGCCCGACAGTGAACCGCGCCGACCTATCTTGATCATGTCGCCGAGCCTGTCGGGATTGGTCGGTTCGCCCACCAGGCAGGCGTCCCATGTCTCGCCCTTTTCGGCAGCCCATTTGAGTAGCTTGGTGGTGCCGTTGATCGCCGGCCCTTCCTCGTCGCCGGTAATCAGAAACGAGATCGAGCCCTTTGGCGCGCCGTGCCGGGCGATATAGCGGGCAACAGCAGCAGCAAAGCAGGCGATACCGCCTTTCATATCGACCGCGCCGCGTCCGAATATCTGGCCATCGGCGATTTCGGCGGCAAAGGGCGGATGGCTCCAGCTTGCTTCGTCGCCAACAGGCACGACGTCTGTATGGCCGGCAAACATCAAATGCGGCCCCTCATGGCCGAGCCGGGCATAGAGATTGTCGATGTCGGGAATGCCAGGTTCGCTGGCAGTCATCCGTTCGACGACGAAGCCGAGCGGCAACAGCATGTCGGTCAGTGCCGAAAGAGCACCGGCGTCGGCGGGTGTTACCGACGGGCAGCGGATCAGGGTCTGGAGATTGGCGACGGGATCGGTGGTGTTCATGACAACGATGTATCCGGCGGGAAATGGCAAAGCGATGGCAAATGTCGGAACGGCGATAAATACTCAGGCTCGAAATGGAGCTTTTGCTGTTCCGGACGCTCCCGTTGCCGGGAGCGTCCATCCAATTGCCGCTCAGTCGCGCAAAAGTTCGTTGATACCGGTCTTCGAACGCGTCTGCGCATCGACGCGCTTGACGATGACGGCGCAGTAGAGACCGGGGCCGGGCTGGCCGTTTGCCATCGGCTTGGCTGCCGGCAGCGATCCAGCGACGACGACGGAGTAGGGCGGTACTTCGCCATAGGTGATATCGCCGGTGGCGCGGTCGACGATCTTCGTCGACTTGCCGATGAACACGCCCATGCCGAGAACCGAGCCTTCGCGGACGATGCAGCCCTCGACGACTTCCGAGCGGGCGCCGATGAAGCAATTGTCCTCGATGATCGTCGGGCCGGCCTGCATGGGCTCCAGTACGCCGCCGATGCCGACGCCGCCGGAAAGATGCACATGTTTGCCGATCTGGGCGCAGGAGCCGACTGTCGCCCAGGCGTCGACCATTGTGCCTTCGCCGACATAGGCGCCGAGATTGACGAAGGACGGCATCAGGATGGCATTTGGGGCTATATAGGCCGAGCGCCGTACGACGCAGTTCGGTACGGCGCGGATGCCCGCTTCGCGGAAGCGGTTTTCGCCCCAGCCTTCGAACTTCGAGGGGACCTTGTCCCACCAGGTCGATCCGCCAGCACCGCCCTCGATGATCGTCATGTCGTTGAGGCGGAAGGATAGCAGCACCGCCTTCTTCAGCCACTGATTGACTGTCCAGACGCCATCGGCACCGCGTTCCGCAACACGCACCTTGCCACCGTCGAGCAGGGTCAGCGCCGTGTCGACCGCATCGCGGATTTCGCCTGACGTCGAGAGGTTGACGCTGTCGCGCGCGTCGAACGCCGCTTCGATGGTCTTTTCAAGCGAGGCAAGATCGGTGGCGCTCATGACAATTCCTTGAACATCTGTGGATTTCGTCCCGGCCGGTGGATCATTCGCAGATGTGATCGCTTGGCCGGTGATCTGCTCTACAACAGCCGTCCCGGAAATGGAATGATCTTTCCTGCCGCATTGCATCTGGATTGGGCGCCCGATCGCGGCATATCTGGAGATGCGGAGGCTGCGCCGATTCGGGCTGCGGTCCCATTGAGTTATGGAAGGCAGGACAATGGCTAAAGGCAGGAACGGCAAGCTGCGGCGCAAGGACGGCGTCTGGGATCCGCTGAAGACCAGCGGCGCCGACAAGACCCGCGCCGAAGCCATTCCAAAGACCCCGCAGTCGCTGTCGCCATCCTACAGGCTTGCCTATGCCGACGAGGATTTCCTCTGCCGCGAGGAATTACGGCCAGTCCGGCTGCAGCTGGAGCTGATGAAGACGGAAATGGAGCTCACCGAGCGCGGCATCAAGTCGACTGTGGTGATGTTCGGCGGCGCACGCATTCCAGCACCCGGCCAGAGCGCCTGGGCCGCGCGCAACGATGTCCAGCGCGCCAATCTCGAGGCCGCCTCTGTCTATTACGAGGAAGCCCGCAAGTTCGCCCGGCTCTGCGCTCGCTATTCCGCAGCCTCAGGTTTTCACGAATATGTCGTCGTCACCGGCGGCGGCCCGGGGGTCATGGAAGCGGGAAACCGTGGCGCTTCGGAGGAGGGTGCGCCGTCGATCGGCCTCAACATCGTCCTGCCGCACGAGCAGGCCCCGAACGCCTATGTCACCCCGGAGCTGAGCTTCAATTTTCACTACTTTGCGATCCGGAAGATGCATTTCATGCTGCGTGCCAAGGCCATCGCCGTTTTTCCCGGCGGTTTCGGCACGCTCGACGAATTTTTCGAATGCCTGACCCTGATCCAGACCGGCCGCATGGCCCGCCTGCCGCTGATCCTTTTCGGCGAAGCCTTCTGGCGCAAGATCATCAATTTCGACGCACTCGCCGAGTTCGGTACAATCGCCCCCGACGACGTCAACCTGATCAGCTTCGTCGATACAGCCGAAGCCGCATGGAAGATTGTCAGCGATTTCTATGAGCATTGAGGAATGCGCGAAAGTCTCAATCGCGTCGTTCCAACCCGGTTGACACGCAATCACCCGTTCGCTTATCACAGCGAACGGTAATGGATTCTGCCGGACCAGAAAAGGTCGAACCGCTTCCCGGATGAAGCTGATGACTCCTACTCAACGCGCTTATGCGAAGGAGTAGAGTCGTGCCTGATATCCAGAACCAATCCTCACATGTAGTGCCTGCCGGAGTGACCGCGTGATGGTTTTCTCCGATATTCTTGGCATACGCCTGCAGCTAGCTCGCAGCCTTTTGAAATGGATGGCTGTTGTCACGCCGATGGCGATCACAATCGGGTCTCTGGTCGCGCTCTTTCTTTGGAGCCTAGACCGGGCGACCGAGGCACGGTTTGCCTATCCATGGCTGATCTATGCTCTGCCGGTTGCGGGTTTCGCGATGGTTTTCGCGTATGGTCGCTTCGGCGTTTCTGCCGAGGGTGGAAATAACCTCATCGTCGACCAGATCCACGAGCCAGGCGGCGGGGTGCCGTTGCGGATGACGCCTTTCATCCTCGTCTCCACCGTTCTCACGCACTTGGTTGGCGGCTCCGCCGGTCGCGAAGGCACCGCAGTCCAGATGGGGGGTAGCCTTGCCAGCGCCTTCGGCAGGGCATTCCGGCTGGACCGAGCCGATGTCCGGATCCTGCTGATGGCAGGTATTGCGGCCGGGTTCGGAGCTGTCTTCGGCACGCCGATTGCCGGAGCCGTCTTCGCGCTGGAGGTCTTGACGATAGGACGGATGCAGTACGAGGCACTGCTGCCAGCACTGATGGCGTCGGTCATCGCCGATTGGACATGCCAGGCCTGGGGGATCACGCATGTCCGCTACGCAATTTCCTATCTGTCGGCTTTGGGGACCACGGGTAATTTCCATCTCGAGCCGCTTCTTCTCCTCAAAGCCGTTGCGGCGAGCGCGGCCTTCGGCATTGTTGCGCATCTCTTCGCTGACGCCTCCCATCGCCTCTCCTCTCTCCTGAAGCGGCTGATACCCTATGCGCCGCTGCGCCCGGTGCTGGCAGGCCTGGTCATCCTGGGCTTGGTGCACCTGCTTGGCACGCGGGAATACCTTGGCCTCGGCGTCTGGTCTCCTGATCACGACGACGCGACCATTCTCGGCTTTTTCCGCCCGGATCACATCGACAGCTGGAGTTGGCTCTGGAAAATGGTCTTCACGATCATAACGTTGAGCGCCGGTTTCAAGGGCGGTGAAGTCACCCCGCTATTTTTCATCGGCGCAGCGTTGGGAAATGCGCTGGCAGGTCTGATGGGCGCTCCCGTTGACCTGTTCGCCGCTTTGGGCTTCGTTGCCGTATTTGCTGGAGCGACGAACACGCCGCTTGCCTGCATGATCATGGGCATCGAGCTCTTTGGCGCAACCCATGCTGTTTACATCGCGATTGCCTGCTTCGTCGCCTATCTCTGCAGCGGCCATTCGAGCATCTATCTGTCCCAGCGGATTGCCATCCCTAAAACCTCGGCCGGCAGCCACATTCCTCCGGGCACGGCGGTTCGGCATCTTCGCGACCTCCAAAAGCGCGCTCCGGTCGGGATGAACGGCGATTCATTACATATCCGCGCCTCCGATCATTCAGCCAGGAAGGACCAGCCATGACCCGGCATTCCATCTCACAGAAAGAAATCGGTATGGTGCGCATCTACATGAAGCCTCGCGAAAAGGTGCCTGGCAAAAGCGGCTGGCTTCGTGGATCCCTGCTCTATCGCGAACTGATCCTGCAGGCGAAGGCTGCGGGCATTCTGAACGCCGTCGCTCATTCCACCCACTTCGGATACAGCAATGGCGGCAGGGTGGCAGACGACGGATTTGAGATATCCAACCCCGATCTCACCATGTGCGTCGAGCTTATCGGAGATCGTCACGAACTTGAAAATTTCTGTCGGACACATGGAGGCATGTTGAAGGGCAAAGTCATCATCTACAAGCACATCGAGCACTGGGATATCACTGGGCACAGCGTCATCGTTGAAGATGTCCTCAAACCGTAAATGCCTTGATAACTGGTTGCGCTGCCTTAGCCGTGTGAGCGTGTGACGGGGCCGATCTCTGCACAGTTGTTTAAGCTCAGACCCCATTCAAAAAGCCCGCCATCGCAAGACTGCGAGGCGGGCTTCCGTTTGTCCTGCTAGGACGTGCCGTTCCTTACAGGAGCGGCATCTTCGGCATGTCGTCGAGCGCGATGAAGCCGTCGTGGTTGCGGTCCATCCGGTCGAAGAGCTTGGCCATGGCGGCTTCGGCCTCGGCCTTGCTGATCTGGCCGTTCTGGTCGGTGTCGATGCGCTTGAACAGCATCTCGCCCATCATGCCGCCGCGCATGCCCTTGCCGTGGCGACCTTCGCCGCGCGGGCCGTCCTTGCCGTCACGCGGAGGCTTGCCGCCTTCATCGTCGTTCATCGCCTGGTCAGGCTTTGCCTTGTCCTTGTTGTCTTCCATCATCTTCTTGCGCTCTTCCCACATCGCCTTCATCTGGGTCTTGCGGTACTCGCGGTATTCACCGGGCGTGATGGAGCCATCCTTGTTGGTGTCGATGGCATCGAACAGCTTGTCGGCGCCGGCTGTCGCCTCGTCCTTGGAGATCTTCATGTCGCCGTTGGTATCGAACTGCTGCAGCATGCGCACGAAGATGACTTCAGGGGGAATACGAGGGCCGTGACGTCCACCCATGTGATGGCCGTTGGCTGCAAAAGTTGCCGCCGCGCCGCCAAGGAGGAGGGTTGCGGACATTGCCGTAATGAGAATTTTCTTCCCGATCATTGGGTGTTTCCTTTGGTTGCCGTGGTGACTACTCAAAGGTAGGGCGGCGGACCCGAAACACCCAGTTAAACATCGGTAAGATGGATGAAACTTTTGTAATTAAAGCAGTTTTCGTCAGACGAGCGCCGACAGGAACGCTGTCAGATCGTCTGTGATGTAGTCGATGTGCTGGTCGTCGTCGCTGTGGCGCTCCCACCATTCGGTGAAACTGCCTTCGACATTCTGAGGCACCATCAGCACGGTTTTCATGCCCAGTGCCTTAGGTACAGTCAGGTTGCGCGGCAGGTCTTCGAACATGGCAGCGTTTTGCATGTCGATCTTGTGCAGGCCGGCAAACTTGTCATAGGTGCCGGCAGCCGGTTTCGGCAGATAGTCTGCCGCGACGATATCGAAGATGTCGTCGAAATGGTCGAGGATGCCAAGCGCTCCGGCCGTATCCTGCGCGTGCTTGACGCTGCCGTTGGTGAAGATGAACTTGCGGCCAGGCAGCGCCTTGATGGCGGCGGCAAGCGCCGGCTGCGGCGTAAGACCGGTATAGTCGATCGCATGCGCCTTTTCGAGAAAGTCGTCGGGGTCTACGCCGTGATGCAGCATCAGCCCCTGCAGCGTGGTGCCGTGTTCCAGATAATACTGCTTCTGCAGTTTGCGCGCCGAAGCCCTGTCCGTCTTTAGCAGATCCGCGACATAGCTCGTCATGTTGACATCGACCTGCGAAAACAGGTCGACATTGTGCGGGTAGAGCGTGTTGTCGAGATCGAATACCCAATCACGGATATCAGCGAAATCGGCGGCGGCGGGCATGTTTCTTGGCTGTGTCATGGCCGCCCTTATGCCATGCGCCAGCCTGCCGGCAAACCGCATTTTATCGTGATCAGGGAATGATCAGCGTGCCCGCGCCATGCTCCGTGAAGATTTCGAGCAGCACCGAATGGGCGGTCTTGCCATTGAGGATGACGACACCCTGAACGCCGGCCTGGATTGCCTCGATGCAGGTCTCCACCTTGGGAATCATGCCGCCGGAGATGGTGCCGTCCTTGATCAGCGCCTGTGCCTGGGCCACCGTCAGTTCCTTGATCAGTTCCTTGTTCTTGTCCAGCACGCCCGGAACGTCAGTCAGGAACAGCAGGCGCGTCGCATTCAGCGCCCCGGCGATAGCGCCGGCAAAGGTATCCGCGTTGATGTTGTAGGTGGCGCCATCGCGACCGGGGGCGACCGGTGCGATGACCGGGATCATCTCCGACTTGGCGAGCAGGTCGAGCAGCGTACGGTCGACTTCGACGACCTCGCCGACGAAGCCCAAATCCAGCACCCGCTCGATATGCGAGTCCGGATCGACGATGGTCTTCTTGGCCTTTTCGGCAAACACCATGTTGCCGTCCTTGCCGCAAAGACCGATTGCCCATTCGCCGGTCTGGTTGATGAGAGCGACGATTTCCTTGTTGATGGAACCGGCGAGTACCATTTCGACGATCTCGACCGTCTTGCGATCGGTCACGCGCAGGCCGCCTTCGAATTTCGATTCGATGCCCATCTTGGTCAGCATCGCACCGATCTGCGGGCCGCCGCCGTGTACGACGATCGGGTTGACGCCGGACTGCTTGAGCAGGGCGATATCGGCCGCGAATGCCTTGCCGAGTTCCGCATCGCCCATGGCATGGCCGCCATATTTTACCACGATCGTCTTGTTTTCGTAGCGCTGCATGAACGGCAGGGCTTTTGCCAGCAGGCGTGCCTGCAGTTCGTTTTCGGATTCGGCCATGACACACCCCGCTGAAATTGTTCGAGGGGTTTTATCTCAAGTTTTTGACAGAGGGAATAACGTCGAGGCGATAAGTTTTGATCGGGAAATCCACCGCGAGGAAGGTGCCTGAAGTGTTATTCGTCTTGCCCGGCCGCTCAAACATCCTAATATGACGGTATTGGGAACGGGAGCGGGGATCATGGATGGCCACTGACGATATAGCCACCCTCGTCAGCCGCGTTGCAATGCGTGACCAGAGTGCGTTTTCCGAACTTTATAAGAAGACAAGCCCGAAACTATTTGCCGTTTGTTTGCGTATCCTGAAAGACAGGACAGATGCGGAAGAAGTTCTTCAGGAAGTCTTCGTCCGGATATGGCAGCGTGCAGATCGTTTCGTCGCGTCGGAAAACCCGGCAATGGGGTGGCTGACGTCGATCGCCCGCAATCGGTCCATCGACGCCATCCGGGCTCGCAAGCCCGTGGCGGACGAGATCGACGCGGTGTATGATCTGGCTGACGACGAGCCCGATCCGGAGACGCAGGCTGTCATCAAGGGCGAGGGCAGGCGCATCGATCTCTGCATGGAAACCCTGGAGGACGGCCGCGCCCAGGCAGTTCGCAGTGCCTACGTCGAGGGACTGAGCTATCAGGAACTCGCCGATCAATACGCAGTGCCTTTGAATACCATGCGCACATGGCTGCGCCGAAGCCTGATCAAACTGAGAGAGTGCATGGACCGATGAGTTCACCCGATCAAAGCAAGGGAGGCCGCTCCCGCGACGAGGTACTGGCCGGCGAATACGTGCTGGGTGTTCTGTCGCTGGAAGACCGGCAGAAGGTCGAGACGCGCATGCGCAGCGATCGCCCCTTTGCGGCGATCGTCAACCGCTGGGAACAGAACCTGTCGTCGTTCAACGACGAATACGAAGCGATCTTGCCGCCGGCATCGGTGTTTCCGAAGGTCGAAAAACGGATTTTCGGCGAACGCCCAAAGCGCCGCGGCGGCGTCTGGAACTCGCTCCCGGTCTGGCGCGGGCTGACGCTTGCCTCGCTCGTGCTGGCTGCCGGTGCGATTTTCTACGATGCAAACGGTGGTCTGAAGGTCGGGTCCGGCTCCAGGCGGATGGTGGCCGACCTCGCGGTCCCCGCCAGCGTCAACGGTGCCCTCAACCTTGTTGCAAGCTACGACACTTCAAGCGGACGCCTGAAGATAACGCCGGTTGCAGCAGCGCAGACCGAAAAGAAATCGCTGGAGCTATGGTTGATCAAGGGCAGCGACCCAGCAAAAGCACTGGGCGTTCTGCCCCAGAGCGGCGAGGGCGAAATCGCCGTGCCAGCCAATATGCGCAGCCAGTTTGGCGAAGGCGCCACCATCGCCATCAGCGTCGAGCCCTTCGGTGGGTCACCATCCGGCGCGCCGACCGGACCCGTTATCGCTGCGGGTAAAACCCGTAGCCTTTAGTCATTTCCCCAGATTGTCGACACCATGCGCCGCGAACTCCAGTGTTTGCGGCGTTTTTCGTGGTTTTTACGTTTCATTTGAATTCGTTAAAAATCAGCGAGCAGTTTGAAACTGTTTTCAGGAGCGTTCCGTACTACCAGTGTCCCCGGCGGATAGGGCACAAGCCCAGGTGAGTTGGATCGGGGATATAAGAGGAAGAGGAATCAGATCATGATGAAGACCACGCTTCGCATTGCCGCTCTGGCCGTCGCATTGTCCGCAGCCACCGGCGCAGCTTACGCCAAGGACCCTATGGTCGGCGGCGCAAAGATGTACGCCTCGAAGAACATCATCGAAAACGCCGTCAACTCGAAAGACCACACGACGCTTGTTGCCGCTGTAAAGGCTGCAGGCCTCGTAGAAACGCTGGAAGGCAAAGGCCCTTTCACCGTATTTGCCCCGACCAATGAAGCATTTGCAAAACTCCCGGCCGGCACGGTCGAAACCCTGCTGAAGCCTGAAAACAAGGCCAAGCTCGTCAAGATCCTCACCTGCCACGTCGTCTCCGGCGACATCATGGCATCCGCTGTCAAGAAGATGGTCAAGGACGCCGGTGGCGAATACGACATCAAGACTGTCGGCGGCTGCGTGATCAAGGCCATGACAAAGGGCAGCAAGGTTACGCTGACCGACGAAGCCGGCGGCACGGCCCATGTCACCATCGCCGACGTCAAGCAGTCCAACGGCGAAATTCACGTCATCGACGCAGTTCTGCTGCCGAAGATGTAATCAACATCGACTTCGAAGGCCGTCGCTCCGGTAATTCACCGCGCGGCGGCCTTTTTGCGTTCAGTCACGTCAGGCGCCGTAGCCGACAGTTTCGATGATTGCCTGGCGGAGGTCATCCATACCTTCGTTCTCTTCGGAAGAGGTCGGTATGATGCCGGGGAAGCAGGCCGGGCGCTTGCGGGTCATCTCGGCTGCCTCGGCAACAACCCTCGGCACGCCGGCGTCCTTGATCTTGTCCGTCTTAGTGAGAACGATCTGGTAGGAAACGGCAGCCTTGTCGAGCAGGGCCATGACGTCTTCGTCGTTCTTCTTGATGCCATGGCGGGAATCGATCAGCACGTAGACGCGCTTCAGCGTCGCCCGGCCGCGCAGGTAGTCGAATACCAGCCTTGTCCAGGCATCGACATTGTCCTTCGGCGCCTTCGCATAGCCGTAGCCAGGCATGTCCACCAGCGCCATCGGCGGCAGGTCGCCGGCTTCCCCGGAATAGCCGTCGGGCACGAAATAGTTGAGTTCCTGTGTCCGGCCCGGCGTGTTTGATGTCCGGGCAAGCCCATGGTGGCCGACGAGCGCATTGATCAGCGACGACTTGCCGACATTCGAGCGTCCCGCAAAGGCAATCTCCGGCGGGCCTTCCGGCGGCAGGAACTTCATCGAGGGCACGCCACGAATGAAAATCCAGGGGCGGCCGAACAACGGCTTTTCGGTGGGTACGGGTGCTTCGGCCATGGCTCGCGATCGTTTGTTGATGGTTTGGCTTCACGGTTTTGGCAGCCGATGTCAAGACTTGCCGCTCTTGGGACAAAGGCCCCCCGCGTTGAAAAAGAAAACCCCGGACTAAGCCGGGGTTTTCAAGGCTATTTCGTTTCCGCCGGTTTCTTCCGCTTGAACAACCCGCGCATATTGTCGAACAGCTCGACCTTGGCACCGTGGCGCCGCATGATGATCGCCTGCTGAATCACGGACAGCGTGTTGTTCCAGGCCCAGTAGATAACCAGGCCGGCCGGGAAGCTCGACAGCATGAACATGAATACCAGCGGCATCCAGTTGAAGATCATTGCCTGCGTCGGATCGGGCGGCGTCGGGTTCATGCGCATCTGCAGGAACATGGTCACGCCCATGATCATCGGCCAGACGCCAAGATGCAGGATGGTCGGGGCCTCGAACGGCAGCAGGCCGAACAGGTTGACGATAGACGTCGGGTCGGGCGCCGACAGGTCGCGAATCCAGCCGAAGAACGGTGCATGCCGCATCTCGATGGTGATGTAGATGACCTTGTAGAGCGAGAAGAAGATCGGGATCTGCAGGGCGATCGGCCAGCAGCCGGCGACCGGGTTGATCTTCTCTTCCTTGTAGAGCTTCATCGTGGCCTGCTGCAGGCCCATCTTGTCGTCGCCGAACTTTTCCTTCAGCTCAGCCATGCGTGGCTGCATCTTCTTCATGTTGGCCATCGACGCGTATTGCTTGCTGGCCAGCGGGAAGAACAGGAGCTTGACGACGATGGTCGTGCAGAGGATGGCGACGCCGAAGTTGCCGAAGTAGCGGAAGAAGAAGTCCATCAGCTTGAACATCGGCTTGGTCAGGAAGTAGAACCAGCCCCAGTCGATCAGGCGGTCGAAGCGCGGGATCGAGTAGCTTTCCTCGTAGCGGTCGATGACAGGCACTTCCTTGGCGCCGGCAAAGACGAGGTTCTTGAGGTCGACGGACTGTCCGGCAGCGATGCTGATGGCATCCTGCTTGTAGTCAGCCTGGTAGCGGGGCTGGCCATCGGTAAAATGCGAGAAGCGGGCATCGTAGGGGGTCGTCTGCGGCGGCACGATGGTGGCTGCCCAGTACTTGTCGGTAAAGCCGAGCCAGCCGGTGGTTGCCTTTGCCGGGGTTGTCGGTTCCTTGTCGACAGCCGTGTACTTGGTTTCCAGCAGGCCGTCGTCGCCGATTACGCCGATGAAGCCTTCGTGCAGCACGTAGGCAGACGGCGTTGTAGGCAAGCTGTAGCGGATGACGCGACCGTAACTGGCAACCGAGACCGGCTGCTGGCTGGCATTGGTGATCTTGTCTGCAACCGTGAACATGTAGTGGTCGTCGACGGAGATCGTACGCGAGAAAGTCAGTCCCTTGTCATTGGTGTAGGTCAGCGTCACCGGCGTCTTGTCGGTGAGCTTTGCACCTTCAGGTGCCGTCCAGACGGTCGAAGGGCCAGGAACAGCGCCGGTCTTGTCGTCACCGATGTAGCCGAGTTCGGCGAAGTAGCCGTCCTTTGTTTCGGCCGGACTGAACAGCGTGATGATCGGGCTCATGTTGTCGACCGTCTCATGGTACGACTTGAGACGAAGGTCATCCAGGCGCCCGCCGGCCAGATTGATCGAGCCGAGAAGCGATGTGGTCTCGATGGCGACACGCGGCGTTTTTGCCAGCGCCTGCTGCAGCGTCATGGTGCCGATGGCGGCCTGGCCGGAAACGGGGGCGCCAGCGGTGGTGTTGGTGCCGGGGGTCGGTGCCGCTGCGGTGCCGTTCGGCTGAACCTGCTGCGTCGTCTGCTGCTGCGCCTTGAGGGCCGCATCGGCCTTGCGCTGCGCTTCGATGCGCGGGTTCATATAGAAGAACTGCCACCCGAGGACGATCACCACCGACAGGGCGATCGCGATGAAGTAATTGCGGTTCTTTTCCATCATTCTTTCCTGGAGCGGTCCGGTTGCGACCGGCGGTGTTTCGGCATGGCTTCAAAGCGGGCTGACAACTCCCGGGCCAGCGCTTCGAAGGGCGCAGTCAATACATCGCGGCGCGCGACAACCACATAGTCGTGTCCCGGCTGCATTGCAAACCCGGCCTTCAGCCGTACCGCTTCTTTCAGGCGGCGGCGCATGCGGTTGCGCTCGACGGCATTGCCATGTTTTTTGGTGACAGTGAAACCGACGCGTGGCGGCTCATCAGGCAGGGCGCGATCGAGCGCCTCGACCAGAAAGAAATTGCCCCGTCGTTTCTCTCCCACGCGCACGGCAAGAAACTGCGGCCGGCTTTTCAGCCGCCCGACAGTTTTGGTATTGGGTCGTTTATTCGTCATTCGCCCGCCATCGCGACAGGGCCTATTCGGCGATTAAGCCGAAAGACGCTTGCGACCGCGGCCACGCCGGGCGATGATGACCTTGCGGCCGCCCTTTGTTGCCATACGAGCACGAAAACCGTGGCGACGAGCGCGAACGAGCTTCGATGGTTGGTAGGTACGCTTCATTTATTTTAACACCGCGGAGTGCGGCCCTTCTTGGGTTTGCATAGTGCAAGGAGCGTTGTTGGACGCACGGAAGTAGCCCGCTAGGCAGGCTCCGAAACCGGACGTGCGGCGGCTTATAGGGATGAAGGCCGGAAAAGTCAATTATCGGGCCCGGGATTCACAGTTTGCAGCAACGCATGCCGCCAGTGTCGATTTCGCGCGCACTCCATACTTTGGAGGCGCCCCGGATTTTCCGCCAATGCTGCGCACGCGAAGAGCTGATATAATCCGTTCGGCGTGAAGCTGATGTATAATGTCTTAACTTACCAATTGGCGCCAATAGAGGCAAGTTTATCTCGTATTTTATATTTCAATATAGGAAAGGCTACCTTAACGATTGGCCTCGATAATACAAAATGAATGGGCTCTCCTGTTTTGAAGCCCATATATTTTGGGGGGTATTTAGTTGAAAATCCGTGGCAAGATCAATTTGCTCGTTGCTGTCATGGCAGGCGCAGCAATGCTTATAGGCGCGACCGCGCTGTTTGCCATAAACCAGTATGACAGCCAACTGAGGATATATGAACGCGCTTCGACCCGCGCTTATCTCGGTGAGCGCCTCAACCGTTATGTCACGGCGGTCGTCATGGAAAGTCGAGGCATCTACGGCGCCCCCGATATCAAATCCGCCAAGGGCTTTGCCGACGGACTAACTGCCGATCTCGTCGAAATCGACAAGATCATCGCCAAGTGGGCGCCGCTGGTGCCGGAAGGCCAGAAGGCCGATTTCGCTAAGCTGCTCGATAAGTCCAAGGAGTTCAACGGGTTCCGTAGCGAGACCGTGCGGTTGCTTTTGGCGGAGGGGCCGCCTGCAGCCAACAAGCAAGGCAATAACGAAGACAATCGCGCCAATCGCAAAGCTTTTCAGGCCGACATCGACGCCGTCGTGAAGGCCGACACGCAGGAACTGACCGCTGTCCGTGCCGACATCGATTCGTTTGGCGACATGATTTTCTGGGTGGTGCTCGCAGCCACCGGCCTTGGTATCGTCAGCGGCATTGGCTTTGGCCTCTATATCGGCACAAACCATCTGACGCGCCCGATCAACAAGGTCACCGATACCATCAAGCAGGTGGCAGGTGGCGATTTCAACGTCGACGTTCCCTATGTCGGTCGCGGCGATGAGATCGGCGACATGGCAGCGGCCGTCGAGGTGTTCAAGCAGAGCGGCCTTGCGGTCCAGCGCATGCATTCCGACGAGGCAGTGCTGCGCGCCAAGAGCGACGATCTGCAGTCGGGCATGTCGCATGTGGTGGCCTCGGCTGCTGCGGGGGATTTCAGCCGCCGGATCGAAAAGACCTACAACGACGAAAATCTCGATCGCTTCGCACGCAACGTCAACGAGCTTGTCGCTAGCGTCGATGCGGGGATCACGGAGACCCGACGCGTCATCGCCGAACTCGCTGCCGGCGACCTGACGCAGACCATGCGCGGCACCTATCAGGGTGCATTTGCCGAACTCCAGCAAAACGTCAACGCGACCCTGTCGACACTGCAGGACACCATGCGCGAGGTTCGCGACACGACGAGTTCGATCCATGGCAATGCCAACGAACTGCGCGTTGCCGGCGACGATCTTGCCAAGCGCACCGAGCAGCAGGCTGCAGCCCTCGAGGAAACTTCGGCGGCGCTCGACGAGATCACTGCCGTGGTGCAGAACTCGACCACCCGCGCCCAGGAGGCCAGCATCATGGCCACCGAGGCCAAGGACAACACTGCGAGATCCGGCATTGTCGTGCGCAATGCAGTCGATGCGATGGGCCGCATCGAGCAGGCATCGCGCGAAATCAGCCAGATCATCAATGTCATCGATGAGATTGCCTTCCAGACCAACCTGCTGGCGCTCAATGCAGGGGTGGAAGCTGCCCGGGCAGGCGAGGCTGGCAAAGGCTTTGCCGTCGTCGCCCAGGAGGTGCGCGAACTGGCCCAGCGCTCCGCAAAGGCAGCCAAGGACATCAAGGGGTTGATCACCAAATCGGGCAGCGAGGTGCAGGCCGGCGTCAAGTTGGTGCAGGAAACCGGTGAAGCACTCGGCGACATCGAAACCCGCGTGCTGGCGATCAACGACCATATCCATTCGATCGCCACCTCGGCGCGTGAACAGGCAACCGGTCTTGCCGAGGTCAACACCGCCGTCAACCAGATGGACCAGGTGACGCAGCAGAATGCCGCCATGGTCGAGGAAACGTCGGCGGCAACCCACAAGCTCACCGCCGAAGCCGACAGCCTCGTGCGGCTCGTTGCTGGCTTCAAGGTCACCGGCGCTCGCAATATCGCTCCGGCCGTTGCGCGTCTGGACACGCGCCGCCCGGCAGCCGCTCCGCCTCGCCAGATGGCTGTATCAGGTTCCCGCATGATGTCCGGAGGACGCGGCGGTGCGGCGGCCCAGCCCGCTTCTCAGGAATGGGAAGAATTCTGATCGCACGCAGGCTTTAACGTTCGCCCAGGCGCGGCACCCGGTGCCGCGCCTTTTTTCATCGGTCTGCCACCTTCATAAGGACGGCCGCGTTACGATGGCGCATTGAAGACACCGGCAAAAACTCTTATCGTATTGCCTAATTGACCAAGGCAATCTGCATTGCCGCTGAATGGGATGGCCGGAAATGAAATTTCCGCTGGGTACCAAAGCCGGCATGGGTAACAGGATATGCGCGTCGCGACCGACCGGACTTTTTGGCGGCCTGTCCGGCAAGCTCCTGTCGCTGACCGTCGTTTTCGTCATGGTCGCGGAAATCCTGATCTTCGTGCCCTCTGTCGCTTATATGCGGCTGCGTTGGCTGCAGGACCGCCTCAACACAGCTGCGGCTGCGGCGATCGTTATCGACGGCCTGCAGCCCGTCGAGCTGCCGCGCTCGCTGCAGAAGGAAACTCTGATGGCGACCGGCACCAGGGCCATCATCTTGCGCAAGGACGGCACCTCGCGGTTGCTTGCCACCGCCGATATGCCCACATCCGTCGACGACCAGTTCGACCTGACCGACGTTTCGCTGCCGACGGCTGTCCACGATGCGCTGAATACGCTGCTGTTCGGCGGCGAGCGGATCATGCGCGTCTACGGCCCGGTCGGGGAAACGAAAATGGGCGTCGAGGTCGTGCTCAAGGACGCCAGCCTGCGCAAGGCCATGCTGCGCTATTCGACAAACGTACTGCTTCTTTCGCTATTGCTTTCCTTCTTCACCGCAACCCTGATTTTCTTCGCCATCAACCGGATCATGATCAAGCCGATCCGCAAGCTGACCGACAGCATGCAATCCTACTCCGACGATCCGGAGGATCCTGCGCGGGTTCTGGTGCCGGATGACGGGCGCGACGAACTCGCCGTTGCCGGCCGCCATCTGGCGACGATGCAGGCGCAGCTGCAGAAGACGCTGAAGCAGCAGAAGAACCTTGCCGCTCTCGGTCTTGCGGTGTCGAAGATCAACCACGACATGCGCAATATTCTCGCCTCCGCCCAGCTGATGTCCGACCGGCTTGCTGACATCGACGACCCGATGGTCAAGCGTTTCGCGCCGAAGCTGTTGCGCACCATCGACCGCGCCGTCGGTTATACCAACGAGGTGCTATCCTATGGCCAGGCATCCGAATCGGCGCCACGCCGCCGTCGCCTTAAGCTCCACGATCTCACCGCCGAGGTGAGGGACATCATGGCGATCGATCCCGAAAGCGGGATCGAATTTGTCGAGGTGGTGTCCCATGAGCTCGAGGTGGATGCCGACAGCGAGCAACTCTTCCGCGTTATCCACAATCTCTGCCGCAACGCCCATCAGGCACTCATCGCCTATGGAGAGCAGCAGCCGCAGAGCGTTCGCCGCATCACTGTCGCGGCCCACCGGATCGGCAGTGTCGTCGGCATCACCATCGACGACACCGGTCCGGGTATGGCTCCGAAGGCGCGGGAAAACCTGTTCACGGCGTTCCGTGGCTCGGCGCGCTCCGGTGGCACCGGTCTCGGCCTGACCATCGCCCGCGAGCTGGTGCTTGCCCATGGCGGCACCATCGCTCTTGTCGAAAAGCCGTCCCCTGGGACCCAGTTCCGTATAGAGATCCCGGACCGCCCGATTTCCCTCGAGGCCTATCGCGGCCGCAGCGCCACCGAAACCTGAGGAGGCTCGGCGCTTTCCACAGTCGCCAACCGAAAAACAGCAGATTTTCAAGAAATCCGCTTGCTTTCACTCTGCGGACGTTTTAGAGGATCGCCACGCAAGCGGCTCAGCCACTTGCTTCCGCACCCGTAGCTCAGCTGGATAGAGCACCAGACTACGAATCTGGGGGTCGGGCGTTCGAATCGCTCCGGGTGCGCCATTTTCTCCTAATGTTTGTGTATGCAAGTGTCGTGACAGAAGCCGCGTAAGATCGATATTTGATCGCCAGGCTCCTGAAACTCTGTCGTTTGTGTCGAACTCCTGCGCATCTCCACGCACGCGACACAGCCGAAAATGAACCGGCTCTCTCTATAGAACCATCGCGAAAGCGAGCTCCGGTTGAGCTACTCTCAGGGCTGTAAATGCCACTGTGATCCCGGAGGACGAGATGCTTTTTCGTACGCTTATGACTTCCTGCATATTGCTTGCTCTGCCTGCACTGGCGCTCGCCGACCCCACCGGAACGTTCGACGTGACCGGAAGCGGCGATGGGAGCGCTTATTCAGGGACCGTAAAAGTCAGCCGCACCGGCGGTACCTACGATGTGCAATGGACCATTGCCGGCGAAAAATTTGTCGGAACGGGGATCGGTGCGAAGTTTACCGGCGACCGCTTTGAGATGGGGCCGGCATCGTCAGACGACACGGCAATCTCGGTCGGATACGCATCGAAGAACAATTTTGGCATCGCCATGTATTTCGAACAGCCCGACGGAACGTGGCAGGGCGTCTGGACTTATGGTGGCGCTAAAAAGGTCAATATGGAGACCTGGACACGCAGATAGCGCCAACGATCGCAACGGCGACCATAAAAAAACGCCCGTGCTGCGGCGGCAGAACGGGCGTTTTTCGGTATTGAGGACTTAGCTGGCGGATGCGAGCGTCATCGATGTGCCGGTGGCAGCGATGTTGAGGCCGAGCTGGCCGGTTACGCTGATGGTCTGGAGGTGGATTGCACCCGTTGTGCCGCCGAACAGCATGTTAGCACCGACACCGGCACCGACGGTAGCTTCAGCAGTGGCACCCTGGTAGAGGCCGGCAAGTGCGCCGTGGTGATAGCCTGCGGTCGGTGCGAAAACAGCCCAGACCAGACGGCTGCGTGTTGTGAAGCCGAGGTCGACACCGAACTTGCGGATGGCGCCGGTGTAGTGATCGACGCGGCCGCTACCGTTTGCAGATGTGTAGGTGCAATCGACGCTCTTGGCCGAGCCGAGGACGTAGCCAACGCCGCCAGCGATATCGCAGGTCAGGTAGCCGATCTTGACGCCGTTGCTGTTGTCCTGGTCTTCGTAGTTGGTGACCATGTCGGCAGCAGACACAGCCGGAGCAACGGCGAAGGTCAGCGATGCGGCGGCCAGCGCCATTGCAATTGTCTTTTTCATTTTTCTCTCCTGTTTATCGTCGTATCGGCGCCAAACGCCGGATAGTCTTTAATGAATATCGCGATTGCTAACGGATGAGCCGCGAGCAGGTTCCCGATCAGAACGATGAAGCCGGTGTGTTCGCCAAAAATTGATTAACGGATCCCATGAGCCCAGGATCAGCGTTCATCCTTCATTAGGACATTTCGAAGGCGGGCGCGTTGCCGCTTCGAAATATTGCCGCCAGCAATTGTGCCAAGCAAGCGACGCCCTGGAATTTGATGTGCCGCCGGGTTTGCATCTGGCATGCGTGTGGAAAGAGCGGCCGTCAGGCGGTAGCAGCGTCTGTCGCGGGAGTACCTGTGCTGGAAGTGATGTTGGCGCCTGTCCAGCTCAGATAGTAGAACTGCGTGCCGACCTGGCCGAAATAGGCGGCGTTGCCGGTGGTTTTGTCGATGAAGCTGTTGTCGGCGGCGCGACTGAGTGTGCCGTCGCCGTTGCGCTGCAGATGCGCCTTCAGATAGTCGTTCCAGTCGCTGGTCGGGATGGTTTTGGCGGTGTCAGCTGTCGCGGTCGTGTCAGCGCTGCTGTTGGTTTTCGATGTCGGATCCCAGGCAGCGATTGATACTCCCTGCGTCGGATCGGAAACGGTGAGGGTGCCGCCGCTGAGCGCGTCGAGCATCGCTTTCGCCTGTTTCGCGCCGTCGCTGGTGCCGGCTGCGGTCGCGGTAAGGTTCTGCTTCAGCAGCGCCATGAACGAGGTCGTGGTGATGTCGGTGCTCGCCGTGTCCGAGTTATCTGTCGAGGATGTCGTCGCAGTTTCGTCGGACTGGCTGTTCGAGAGGCTGTTGAGCATGCTGGCAAGCGATGCCTGAGCCGATGACGGCAGGCTCGAGACATTTTTTCCGACGCTCGATCCGTCGAGCAGCGAACTGTCGGACGTGCCGCTGCCGCTGCTGTCGCTGCTGGTATCTCCGGAGGTCAAAACCTTGAGGGCCAGTTGGGCGGCGATCAGTCGCGTGGAGGAGAGGGCGGTAACCATCTGGGGCCTTCCTGGGCGATGCCAACCCGCCCGTTTGCGTGCTCGGCCTGGCGTGTGAACGCTGCCGCTTGCGAGGAGGTCGTTGTGAAAGGGCCACTGCGTGGCACCCCCGGACAACCCTCGCAGCGCCGGCAGCGCGACTGTCCCAAGGCTAGGCGAAAGGGCTTGCCCGGAGCTTGCCCGTCAATCGGCGCAGGTTGACGAGCCTCAGCTCAGCTGTTGTGAAAATCTCTCCGCTGCTCGATCTCGGCGATGAGGCGCTGTTGCACCTCGTCGCCTTGGGCCTTGATGCCATCGACCAGATCGCGAAGCGTGCCGCGCAGGCCGTGCACCTGATCGACGAGTTCCATCACCACATCGACACCGGCCTCGTTGAGCCCCATCGTCTCGATTAGGTCGAGTATCAGCCTGCCGCGCGCGACATCGGCTTCGCGGAACGCTCTTCCCCCTTCGGTGGCATCGGGCACAAGCCATCCCTGCTCGATCCAGACGTCAAGAACCGAGACTTCGATATGCAGCGACTGGCGGAATTCACGATCGTCCATGGTTCAGCCTCCCATGCTGGCTCTGGGTTCGTGTTTCTCCCCGGCTGCCCAGTCTTTCACGAAGGCCGTCAGTTCGGCATCCGGTGTCTCGGGCAGCACGATCTTTAATGTGACATAGGCGTCGCCATGTTCGCCGCCACGCTTGGGAACGCCTTTTCCTTTCAGGCGCATCACTTTGCCCGTGTTCGAGTTCGGGGCGAGCGTGATGGCGACCGCGCCCGATGGCGTGGGTACTCGCACCTTGCCGCCCAGCACCGCCTCACGCAGGCTGATCGGCATGTCGAAGCGGATGTCATCTCCGTCCCGCACATAAAATTTATGCGGCCGGACCTTGATGTCGATCATCGCGTCGCCGGCCGGAGCGCCGTTCAAGCCCGGATCGCCCTTGCCGCGCAGTCGCAGTGTCTGGCCATCGGCAGTGCCCGGCGGGATCTGCACGTCGAGCGACGGGCCGTTCGGCAATTTGACTTGCGTCTTGGTGCCGTTGACGGCGTCGAGAAAGTCGACCTCCATCGAAAAGCGTCTATCCTGGCCCTTCATTTGCTGGGCTCCCTGCCCACGGCGCGAAAAGAAACTGGAGAATATATCGTCAGCACCGCCAAAGTCGGCAAAACCGCCGCTGTTCTGGTAAGGCCCGCCGCGTCCTTCGTTCGAGGCATAGTCGCGGTAATACTGGCGCTGCTGAGCTTTTTCGCTGCCGCCGGCATCGATTTCTCCGCGATCGAAGCGCGCCCGCTGTTCCTCGTCGCCGAGGATCGCATAGGCGGCCGAAACCTCCTTGAATTTTTCTTCTGCCTGCTTGTTTCCCGGATTGAGGTCCGGATGAAGCTTCTTGGCGAGCTTGCGGTAGGCGCTCTGGATGTCCTTCTGCGCCGCGTCCCGCTTGACGCCGAGAAGCTGGTAGGGATCACCACTCATGGATTTCTCCGTCTCGTAAAGAATTTAGCCCGGCAGAAACTACCTCGTCGGCGCGCTTCCCGGGTCTATCGAATCACAGATAGGCATTGATGCCGCCGTTCACACCATTGGAAGCCTTTTTTCCGCAGAAGACCAGCGGCTTGGCATAGAAGCCCCCGGCCAATTCACACCATCGCTGCCGGTCCGGCAGGGGACGACGGTACTGCATCCGGGGAGCGGTCAGTGACGACGATCGCGGAGGGCCAGAACCAGCCGTTTCGGCGTCGCTTGTTGTATCTTCGTCCCGCCTACCCATCTCCCTCTACGCCGGGCAGCGAATGGCCTTGCGCAGAAAATGCCTCCGGCCTCGAAGAATTTCCGAAAGATAGATTGAGAAAGAGACGATCATGACCGAATTGAATGCATCCAAGTCCGGGACCTTCAAGATTGGCGGCGATCTCACCGTCAACCGTCTTGGTTTCGGCGCCATGCGCATCACAGGCAAGGGAATCTGGGGCGACCCCGCCGATCGCGAGGAGAGCATCCGCACCCTCAAGCGACTGCCCGAGCTTGGCGTCAACTTCATCGATACCGCCGATTCCTACGGCCCTGATGTCTCGGAGCAGCTGATCAAGGAGGCATTGCACCCCTACGGAAATATGGTGATCGCCACCAAGGGCGGTCTGACGCGCACCGGTCCTGAGGTCTGGATACCCGTCGGTCGCCCCGAATATCTCATCCAGCAAGCCCACAAGAGCCTGCGTAATCTCGGCGTCGAACAGATCGACCTCTGGCAATTGCACCGCATCGATCCAAAGGTTCCGGCGAAGGAACAGTTCGATGCCATCAAGTCGTTGCTGGACGACAAGATCATCCGCCACGCCGGCCTGAGCGAGGTGTCCGTGGCCGAGATCGAAGCCGCCTCGAAGGTCTTCAAGGTATCGACGGTGCAGAACCGCTATAACCTCGTCGACCGCACCAGCGAAGACGTGCTCGATTACTGCGAGAAGCACGGAATCGGCTTCATTCCCTGGTACCCGCTCGCCGCCGGCGATCTCGCCAAGCCCGGTTCGCTGCTGGATACCATCGCCAAGCGCCACAACGCAGCCCCGAGCCAGATCGCGCTTGACTGGGTGTTGAAGCGCAGTCCCGTGATGCTGCCGATCCCCGGGACGTCAAAGGTCAAGCATCTGGAAGAGAACGTGGCGGCGGTCAACTTCACCCTGTCCGAGGATGAGTTCAAGGCCCTCGACGCGGAAGGCAGGAAGGTCTTCAAGGCCGCCTGAGCCAGAGCGGCAGCCGAAAGTGACAACAGCCGAAAGTGACAAAAGCAACGCCGTCACTTTCGGCATTATCTCACGAAACCCATGGACTTACGGTCGCGCGAGCATTTGCCCGTCGCTCTGTCAATATCCCAAACGCTCACTTTCTCGGCTGCTAATTAGGCGAATTGTCGCAGAGGCATGCTCTAATGCAGGCGCTGGCTCAATAAGCCTGACTTACTCATGCATCAAGCGCATTGCTGCAATGCAATGTCAGTCATTTTAAAAAGCGGGCAGTGACTGTATCTATTGTTTCGAAGGCAGCGCACTCCTCCTCCCGGCGCTTCCTTCTTCGATCGGCAGCACTCCTCCTCCCAGTTGCCGATCTCTATTAAGAGCCCGACGCATCCTCCTCCCGCGTCGGGCTCTTTAAGTTTCCAGCTCAGCCAATATCAGTCTCCAATACGCGCCACGCCTGTCTGGCCGTTGTCGCGCGTCCATTTGACCTTGCCGGCGCCGTCCCGTTCGAGCACGAAGCACATCGGCGCGCCGTCGTACCAGGTCTTGAATTGCTGGCAGAGCCGGTCGGATTTGATCCACCATTTCCCGACGTCGTTCGGCTTGATGAACTTGCCAAGGCCGACCGCCTCGCCATTGCCGTCGACGGTTCCGGACTTGTGGTAGGTAAGGGGCATTTCGCCACCGAGCGGGGCTGCGAGATAGATCGTGCGGCCAATGATATCGCTGCGGATATCGTTGTCCGTCATAGCTTCGGCCCGGGCGGAGACTGGAAGGAGCGCTGCGAGCGCAAGGAGTGCAGGGAGCAACGGCTTCATCTTTGACCTCTGGTCGGTTGATACAAAGCCATCTACGTCGCAGCCGCCAATTTGGTTTCACCATCTCCCGACAAAGCCATCGTTTCTACCGGCCATTCGCTCCATCGGACGTCTGTGATGGAGAGGTCCAGTCTTTCAAAAATCTATAGGCACCAGGGCAGCGCCTGATATATCTCTGCGATTGATTTGCTGCGCAGCGCAGCCGTGTTCGGATATGCAGGCCCATGACGGAAGACACCCGGAAAACCACCATCGTCATCGGCGCCGGCATTGTCGGCGCTGCCATCTCTTTCGAACTGCAACGACGTGGCCACCGGGTGACGCTTGTCGACAAGGGCGAGCCTGGCAGGGGCACGTCGTTTGGCAACATGGCCAGCATCGCGCTCGATTTTGCCGCCGGCTCCGGCCCCTCGACATGGCGCAAGATGCCGGGGTGGTTGCTCGATCCGGAAGGGCCCGTCTGGCTACGGCCTTCCTATGCGCCAAAGATATTGCCGTGGTTCCTGCGTTTCCTCGCCGCCGGCCGTCCATCGCGTCTGCGTCAGATCGAGGATGCCGGGATGGCCCTGTCGGCTCCTGCACTTGCCGATTTTCGCGCCATGCTGGATGCAATAGGCGCACCCGAATTGATGACCGAGGACGGATGCCTTGCCATCTACGAAACCGAGGCTGAATTTGCGGGCGATCGCGGCCATCTGGAGATGATGCAACGCAATGGTTTCGAGCATTCGGTCGTCAGCGGTGCCGACCTCCGCGCTCTCGAACCGGCCCTCTCTACCCACATTGCCAAGGCGGTGCTGCTGCCGAACAACAAGTCCATCCGCAATCCCTATCATCTGGTTCTGAAGCTGGTCGATGCTGCGAAAGCGGCCGGTACAGGCTTCGTCTCTGGCGAAGCCACCATGATGGAGCGCCGGGCGGGCGGCGGTGTCACAGTCATGCTCGCCGATGGCCGCAGGCTCGATGCCGACGATGCGGTGGTTGCTGCCGGCGTGCCGACGCGGGTGATCGCCAAGGCTTTGGGCGAGCCTATCCCGCTCGAGACCGAACGGGGTTATCACACGCAGATCATGGCCCCCGGCATTTCCATGCGCCACTCGATCATCTGGCCGGCCCGCGCCTTCATGGTGACGCCGACCGCCGGCGGCATCCGCGTCGGCGGCAACGTCGAGCTTGCAGGCCTCGATGCGCCGCCGGATTATCGCCGTCCCCGCGTCCTCGTCCGCCATGCCCAGAGGGCGCTGCCCGGCCTCAAGGTAGAGGAGGCCACCGACTGGATGGGCCATCGCCCCTCGTTGCCGGATACCATCCCCATCATTTCCGCGTCCTCCCGACTACCGGGCGTCTGGTATGCAACCGGTCACGGTCATCTCGGTCTCACCTATTCCGCCACGACAGCCCGCCTGATGGCGGATATGATCGGTGGCATGAAACCGTCGATCGATATGACGCCGTTCCGCATCAACCGTTATTAGGAGAAAGCCGATGTCCGATACCCAAAAGCCAGTCGCTCTCATTACCGGCGGCGGCCGGGGCATGGGCGAGGCGATCGCCCGCGAACTGGTGGCCACCGGCTATCGTGTCGCGCTGATGTCGCCCTCCGAAAGCTGCGAGAAGCTGGCTGCCGAACTCGGCGGAGTCGCCTCGCGCGGCGTGGCGGAAAAGGCGGAAGACATCCAGGCAATCTTCGACCTGACCATGAAGACCTATGGTCGCATCGATGCGGTGGTCAACCATACCGGCCATCCGCCGAAGGGCGATCTGCTCGACATTTCCGACGAAAACTGGACGCTCGGCTCCGACATGATGGTGCTCAGCGTCGTGCGCATGGCGCGGTTGGTCACCCCGGTGATGCTGCGCCAGGGCAAGGGTGCCTTCGTCAACATCACCACCTTCGCCGCATACGAGCCCTCGCTGGTATTCCCGGTCTCCTGCGCGTACCGTGCAGCCGCCGGTGCCTTCACGAAGCTCTATGCCGATCGCTACGCCGCGGACAATATCCGCATGAATTGCCTGTTGCCGGGCTACATCGATAGCCTCGCCCACAAGCCTGAGACGGCCGAGAAGATCCCGATGAAGCGCATTGGCCAGATGCAGGAGGTTGCCAAGACCGCAGCCTTCCTGCTGTCCGACGGTGCCGGCTACATCACCGGCCAGAATATCCGCGTCGACGGCGGCGTCACCCGGCACGTCTGATTGGAGAAGATGATATGAGATGGAAGCGGACGATCCAGCTGCTGGATGTTCATTGCGAGGGTGAGATCGGCCGGGTCGCGATCGGCGGCGTGCCGAAGATCCCCGGCAATACGATAGCCGAGCAATTGCACTGGATGAACACCGATCCGAAAGGCGAAGAGCTCCGGCGCTTCCTGGTGCTCGAACCGCGCGGCGCGCCGATCGGCTCCGTCAACCTGCTGCTGCCGGCAAAGCACCCGGATGCAGATGCCGGCTTCATCATCCTGCAGCCCGACCAGGCCCATGCGAGCTCCGGCTCGAACTCGATCTGCGTCACCACGGCGCTGCTGGAATCCGGTATCGTCGAGATGCATGAGCCGGAAACCACAGTCACGCTCGACACCGCCGCAGGCCTCGTTCGGGCGGTTGCCACCTGCCGCGATGGCCGCTGCGAGAAAGTGCGGCTGACCATGGTGCCATCTTTCGTCCACGAACTCGACGTGCTGCTCGACACGCCGGAATGGGGCGCGATCAGCGTCGACATCTGCTATGGCGGCATTTTCTACGCCCTGGTCGATGTCGGACAGGTAGGCCTCACCATCGAGACGTCGAAGGCGGCCGAGCTGGTGAAAGCTGGCATGGTCCTGCGCGATCGTATCAACCGTACGATGGCCATCGTCCATCCGGAAATCCCGGCGATCTCGGGCGTTGCCTACGTGATGTTCCGCGATATCGATGCCGACGGTGCCATCCGCACTTGCACCACGATGTGGCCCGGCCGGGTCGACCGCTCGCCCTGCGGTACCGGCAACTCCGCCAATCTCGCGACGCTGTACGCGCGCGGCAAGGCGAAGGTCGGCGACGTCTTCAAGTCGCGCTCGATCATCGGGTCGGAATTCGAAGTAGGCCTCTCCGCCGTCACGGAGGTAGCCGGCAAGCCCGCCATCATTCCGACAATCACCGGCCGAGGCTTCACCTTCGGCCTGTCGCAGGTGTCGCTGGACCCCTTCGATCCTCTCGCAGCCGGTTTCGCGCTGACGGACGTCTGGGGCCCCTCCGCCGGCGAGATCGGCGCAGGTAAATAACCTTCCCCTTCTCCCCTCGGGGAGGAGGTGCCCCAAGGGCCGATGAAGGTATCTAGCCTTCTAAAGCCCGATTTCCCGGGCCCATGGCGGATTGGCGCCGGCGCGCGACACCGTGACGGCCGCAGCCTTGGCACCGAGCCCGAGGGCATCGCGCAACGCCTTCTCGTCGAGCGAGGCGACCTGCGCCTTCGTCAGCAGATTGTTCATCTTCAGCGATGCGAGGATGCCGGCGTCGAATGTGTCGCCGGCGCCGACTGTATCGACCACAGTGACGCGTTCGCTCGGCACAGAGACCTTCTGCGACTTGGTGTATCCCGTCGCGCCCTCCGCCCCCTTGGTGATGACAACCAGCCTGGCGCCGTGGTCGAGCCAATGGGAGGCCAGTTGGTCATGGTCGCCGGACATGCCGAACCATTCCAGATCCTCGTCCGAGAATTTCAGGATGTCCGACATCGCCGCCATGCGCTTGATGCGCGCCATATGGGCCGGCTTGTCCTTGATGAAGCCCGGCCGGATGTTCGGATCGAGCGAGATGACGCGGCGGGCCTGCTCGCGCGCCATCAATGCCTCGTAGGTCTCGCCGCAGGGGCTGGGGATGAGGCTGATGGCGCCGAAATGCAGCGCCTCGCAGCTGTCGCCGAGGTCCGGCAGATCGGCTTCGGTGATCATCCGGCCGGCGGTGCCTTCGTCGTAGAAGGCATAGGTCGCCTGGCCGTTGACCAGCTTCACGAAGGCGATGGTGCTGGGCCGCGAAACGATGGCGCAGGGGCTGGAATCGACGTTGCTCGCCTTCAGCGTCTCGATCAGGATTTCGCCCAGCATATCGTCGGCAAGGCCGGTGAAGAAGGCAGTCTCGACGCCGAGGCGACCGAGCGCGATAGCGGTGTTGAAGATCGCACCGCCGGCATAGGGCGCAAAGGCCTTTTCACCCAGCGTCGTTTCCCGGGGCAGCATGTCGATCAAAGCTTCGCCGCAGCACAATATCATTCCGGCCTCCCAGAGAGCGTGTCTCTATCTTGTACACTGTCAAAAACGGTTAGAGCGATTTCGAAGAAATGCAAAGCGTCACGTCGCCGAAAGCTGGGTGATGCCGCCGTGCGCGCCCGACCAGGCGAGCGGTGCATCGAGAAACGCCTCGACGGCGGACAGCGTCTTCTCGTCGAAAAGCTTCTGCGCCTTGGCGACGGCAAGCACGTTGCGCCACGTGGCGATATGATGGAAGTGCACCTTGCCGTCGGCAAACCGCAACGCCCCTTCGTCAAAAATGCCGTAGTAAAAAAGAGCAATCGCGTGGTCGACGATGCCGCCGGCAGCGCGGATCGCGTCGATGAACGTGAACATGCTGCCGCCGGCCGTTGTCAGGTCCTCGATAACCAGCACGCGCGCGCCGGCCGGCATGTCGCCCTCTATCTGGGCGTTGCGGCCATGGCCCTTGGGCTTCTTGCGGACATAGATCATCGGCAGGCCGAGGCGGTCGGCGAGCAGCGCTGCAAAGGGGATCCCGGCCGTCTCGCCGCCGGCGATGCAGTCGAACTGCTCGAACCCGGCATCGCGCAACAGCACGCTGGCAGCAAAGTCCATGACCGTCGAGCGGACGCGTGGATAGGAAAGCAGTTTGCGGCAATCGATATAGACGGGGCTGGCCATGCCCGAGGCAAATTTGTAGGGCGTCTCGGCGTTGAAATGCACAGCCTTGATTTCCCAGAGCATCTTTGCCAGAAGTTCAGCCATCACGGCGCGGTCGGGAAATGTCGTCTGCATGATGCGGCTCTCCTCAGGCTTTGAACGTTGCCTGCGGCATAGCAGCAAGGCGCGGCGGTTTCCAGAAGGCGACCACGTTTACGGGCTTAAATTACGCGGAGCGCCTGTTAAAAATGAGGCCACCAGGGGAGGCTCAGACCTGTTCAAGCCGTGATGCGGCGCCATATGGACAGCTTCGCCTCATCCACAGCGAAGTTTGTTATTAAGTAATAACTAATAAGATATATATCCTGGTCGTTTCCTTGCCATTGTGGGTTGCGGTTGAAAAATTCATTAAAATGGTTGGTATTTGCTTAGGATTGAGGTTTCTAAATTACCCTTAGTTTCCACCCGCCAAATGGGGCATGCAAGGAGACCGGAATGCGCCTGCCACGATCTGCGGCACTGAAGAAATTTGGTTCGTCGCTTACGCTGAAGATCTTCTCGATCTGCTTCCTGGCGACGCATCTGCCGCTGCTGGCGCTGATCGCCTATCTGCTGACGGGCTATGAAGCGGCAGCGATGCCGATCCTCGCCACTGCACTGCTGGCGACGTTACTGGGCACGGGGCTCTGTTTTCTCTCGGTGTGGCTGTTGCTGCGGCCGCTGGAGGCTGTGACCAAAACCGTGCAGGCCTACCGGGAAACCGGTGCGGTATCGACGATCCGCAGCCAGCGCCGCGATGAAATCGGCGTCGTCGTCAACGCGGTGTCGACGCTGATTGCAGAACTGCATGCGACTCTATCCCAACTACGCCGCCAGGCGACGACCGATGTGCTGACCGGCCTCGGCAACCGCCGCTGGCTGCGCGATATCGGCACTTCGGAACTCCAGCGCGCAGAACGCGAAAATGAGCCGGTTTGCGTCATTGTCTTCGATCTCGATCACTTCAAGACCATCAACGACGAGCATGGGCACGAGGTGGGCGACCAGGTGCTGACCGTGACCGGCGCGATCATCCAGCACAACATGCGGCCTTACGATATCGCAGCGCGTATCGGCGGCGAAGAGTTCTGCATCCTTTTGCCGCGCACCGACACCGCGCAGGCGATTGCCATTGCCGAACGTTTGCGAAGGGAGCTGGCAACCCGGGCGGTCGGCCCCGTGCCCGCCGGGCGGATTACCGCTAGCTTCGGCGTCTACTGCGGCGATCCGACCACCGAGACACTGAAAACGATGATGATGGCAGCCGACCGCAAATTGTATGCGGCTAAGAACGGCGGACGTAATGCCGTTCACTGGGATACCGCCAGGCCTGTCGCGGAAGTCGCAGTCAGGCAGTAGCGGATTCAGTTTCCGGTGGATTTTCCGTCTCGCTCGTGACGACATGAAGATACTCAGCGGTCTCCACGCGGTTTCGGCCGTTACGTTTCGCGGCATAAAGCGCCCGGTCGGCAGCCTGGAGGACGCCTTCGAAATCGGCTCCCTCGTTTGAGCCGAAGGCGATGCCGGCACTGACGGTACATTTGACGGTCTTGCCTTCGAAGGAAAAGGAGCGTGCCGCAAAACACTCGCGTATGCGGTCGGCGATCTGTTCGGCCCGGCCGGGCATGACATTGTCGAGCACCAGCGTGAATTCCTCGCCGCCGAGACGGGCCACGACGTCGTAGGCCCTGAGATTGGTGACGAGTTCTTCGGCGAACAATTTGAGAACGGCATCTCCTGCCGCATGGCCAAATTCGTCATTGACCGCCTTGAACCGATCGATGTCGAAGATAACAGCGGCCATCACAGTCGAAAAGCTCCTGTTTCCGCAACGATCGAACAGCGCCCTGCGGTTCATCAGACCCGTCAGCTGGTCCGTCATGGCATCCGACCGGTGACGGGTCGCCTGGCGCCACTGATGGAGGGCCAGCGACAGGGCGCCGATTCCCGTCATGGCAGCGATGGCAACCGCGATGCTGAGGTTTTCCGCCCAGTTTTGAGGCGCCTTGCCAATCACCATCTTGCCGTCGGAGATGAGGACGGCGGAGCAGAGCACGAAGGTGAACGCGGTCAGGAGGTAGAGAGTCGTGATACCGTAGATCGGAGCGGGCGCCTCGGCGCGGCCGAGCCAATATTCATAAGCTGTGGCTGACAGCATCGCAGCGATGACGAGATTGTAGACGATGAAGGCCAGCCCGTCATAACCGAGCAACATCGGCGGCACGCTTATGGCCAGCCCCAGGACAGTACCGGCGACGATCCTGACGGGAGACAGGCGATCCTTCCTGAACTGGTAGCCTGCCGCCCAGATGACGGAGAAACCGGAGAGAGCGATGGTGAAGGAGACGATCGCGAGGCTCATCGTCGGATGAGCTACATAGAAGCTGTAACAGCAGATCGCTGCGACGACCAACAGCAACCCAATGGCGCAGGTTAGGAGGAATGTTTCAGGTCGGCGGTTGAGCCAGCTACCCAGCAACGTCACCGCAAGGCAAAACGTCGATGCACCCAGCGCGATCAGAAGAGAATTATAGTCGAGCATCATGCCGTCTCTCTACGGGTTCATTCCGCGATGCATGGTATCAGCGCGAGACTATTCTGACATAGGTATCCAATCGGTTACCATCATGCGCAAAAAGCCTGGTTTTGTCGCATGAAGGCATGTCCAATGACGGACATTATAGCTGCCTAAGGTTCGACGGCCCAATGCAGCGGGAACATCGGGTCGAAAACTGTCACTGGACCCGCTCCCGTCTCTATTTTCTCCGGAAACGCAATCGATTCGACCCGGCGGACCAGCGTCATCGTCTCCGTATTCGGCTGCAGTCCATACCATGCCGGTCCGTTCAGCGACACGAAGGCCTCCAGCTTGTCGAGTGCGCCTTCCTGTTCGAAGACATGCGCAAGGCAGCTCATCGTGTTGATCGAGGTGTAGATGCCGGCGCAGCCGCAGGCACATTCCTTGAGCGGGTCGACATGGGGCGCGGAGTCGGTACCAAGGAAAAACCGATGGTCGCCGCTTGTCGCTGCCGCCCGCAAAGCCAGCCGATGGCTCTCGCGCTTGGCGACCGGCAGACAATAATAGTGCGGCCGGATACCGCCGACGAGGATGGCGTTGCGGTTGATGATCAGGTGGTGGGTGGTGATCGTCCCGGCCAGGTTGGCGGTTGCCGACTTGATATAGTCGATCCCGTCGGAGGTGGTGACATGCTCCATCGTCACCTTCAGTTCGGGCAGGCGCTGGCGCAGCGGATCGAGAACTGTCTCGATGAACACCGCCTCACGATCGAATATATCGACGTCGGCAGCCGTTACCTCACCGTGGACGCAGAGTGGCAGGCCAATCTTCGCCATACGCTCCAGCACCGGCATCGCCTTGTTGAAATCGCGCACTCCACCATGCGAGTTTGTCGTGGCGCCCGCCGGGTAAAGTTTTACGGCAGTGATCAGGCCGCTGTTCTTGCCCTCCTCGACATCGTCGGGGCTGGTGTGTTCGGTGAGATAAAGCGTCATCAGTGGCTGGAAGCTGTCGCCCTCCGGCAACGCCGCCATGATCCGTTCCCGGTAGGCTATTGCATCGGCAGTGGTCACCACTGGCGGTACGAGATTGGGCATGATGATGGCGCGGGCGAAGTGGCGGCTGCTGTCTCCGATCACGCCCTCCATCATTGCACCGTCGCGAAGGTGCAGATGCCAGTCGTCGGGGCGGCGGATGGTAAGCTTTTGCATCGATGTCTCCCGGAGGCGGGCTTATGGCGTCGCGCCGGGATAACATTCATGCACCGCCGATGACAACTGTCTTCGTCAAGGTGCTGCCAAGTAGGTATCAGGCGATTTCCAGCGTCACGTCTGCCGGGCGCCTGTTGCCGAGGATCAGCCGGCCGTTCGGCAGGTCGTTGTCGTAGACCTTCGCGTGGGCTTCCTCTTCGCTCAGCTTGTAGCCGCGCCAGCGCGCCCAGAGGCGCTCCTCCAGCACTTCCATCGGCGGCGCCATCAGGATCGAAAAATCGAACATGCCCTCCAGTTCAGCCCATTTTCCCTGGCTGAACAGGAGATAGTTGCCCTCGACGATGATGAAGCGATGATCGGGCGAGACAACGCGGGCGGAGGCGATCGCCAGTTCGCGCGACCGGTCGAAGACCGGCACGAGAACTTCCTGGTCGCCAGGCCGTACGGCCTTGACGATGTCGAGGAAGGCGCGCACGTCGAAAGTTTCCGGCGTGCCTTTGCGGGCAAGCTGGCCCCGGGCGATCAGGATGGCGTTGTCCATGTGGAAACCGTCCATCGGCAGCACTTCGGCGCTTTCGCCGCGTGCTTTGAGTGCATCGGCCAGGTTATCGGCCAGCGTCGATTTGCCGGCCCCGGGAGGACCGGCAATCGCCACCATGAACCGCTTGACCGATCCAGCCCTGTCGATGATCTGGCCGGCCATGTCCTCGACAGTCGGGCTCATGCAGCGACGGTCTCGGCGGGCACGCCCTTGGCGCCTGTCATGAAGGCAACGGCGTCGGACATCGAGTAGTCCTTCGGGTTGATGACCGTCAGGCGCTTGCCAAGCCTATGGATGTGGATGCGATCGGCCACTTCGAAGACATGCGGCATGTTGTGGGAGATCAGAACGATCGGAATGCCGCGTGACCGCACGTCGAGGATCAGTTCGAGAACGCGACGACTTTCCTTGACGCCGAGCGCTGCCGTCGGTTCATCGAGGATGATGACCTTTGATCCAAAAGCTGCAGCGCGCGCCACGGCCACGCCCTGGCGCTGGCCGCCGGAGAGGGTTTCGACGGTCTGGTTGATATTCTGGATCGTCATGAGCCCGAGTTCCGAAAGCTTGTCGCGGGCCTTGGTCTCCATGGCCGGCCGGTCAAGCATGCGAAACACGCTGCCGAGAATGCCAGGCTTGCGGATCTCGCGACCGAGGAACATGTTGTCTGCGATCGAAAGCGCCGGCGAAAGAGCCAGGTTCTGGTAGACCGTCTCGATGCCGGCTTCGCGGGCCTCGAGCGGCGACTTGAACTGAACCACACGGCCTTCCAGCTTGATCTCGCCTTCGTCGACGATAGTAGCTCCGGAAATGGCCTTGATGAGCGACGACTTGCCGGCGCCGTTATCGCCGATGACCGCCAGGATCTCGCCCGGATAAAGGTCGAAGTCGGCATGGTCGAGGGCGGTTACGCGGCCGTAGCGCTTGACGAGGCCACGGGCGGTGAGAATGGGTTGAGCGGCCATGTTACACCGAAACCTTTCTGATCCACTGATCGATGGCGACAGCGGCGATGATGAGAACGCCGGTGAGCAGAACTTTCCATTGCGGATCGGCGCCGAGCATGTTGAGGCCCATCGATACGACGCCGACGATCATTGCGCCAAACAGCGTTCCGAGGATGGAACCACGGCCGCCGAACAGCGAGATACCGCCGATAACGGTTGCCGTGATGGCCTGTAGGTTGAAGTCGGTGACGGCCGAAGACGGGGAAACCGAACCATTGCGGCCGATCGACACCCATGCTGCAAGCCCTGCGATGACGCCGGAGATTGCGTAGACTGTGAGGAGAACTTTCTTGGTCTGGATGCCGGCAAGCTTCGCAGCCTCGGGATCATCGCCGACCGCATAGACATGGCGGCCCCAGGCCGTGTGGTTCAGCACATACCAGAGCAGGATAACCAGCAGCACCATGGCAACAACGCCGAGCGTCAGGACCGCGCTGCCGAGCTTGAAGCTGACGGCAAAGAGATGCAGCAGGGGCGCCTTGTCCTGGACATCCGTGTCGCGAATGGTCTCGTTGGCCGAATAGATGAAATTCGTCGCCATCACGATGTTCCATGTGCCGAGCGTCACGATAAACGGCGGAAGCTTCATGTAGGCGACGAGGAGGCCGTTGAGCAGTCCGCAGACGCCGCCGGCAAACATGCCTGCCACAACCGCAATCGGTGTTGGCAAGCCATAGGTAATGGCAAAATTACCCATGATGACTGAAGAGATGACCATGATGACGCCGATCGACAGGTCGATACCCGCCGTCAGGATCACCAGCGTCTGGGCGGCACCGAGAATGCCGACGATGGCAATCTGCTGCAGGATGAGCGTCAGAGTGTAGGACGAAAAGAACCGTCCGCCGATCGCCAGTCCGAAAACCACGATGGCAAGCACGAGAACGATCAGCGGCACGGCCGCAGGCGTCGAATGCAAAAAGTGCTGGGCGCGCTTCAAAAGGGAAAGTTTTTCATTCTCGAAGGAGACGACATTCTTGTCGCTGTCGTCGAGAACACGTTCGAATTCCTGTGCTCCGGTCATATTTCCTCCTCTGCGCGCCAAACGGCGCAGAAAGCCTCACCAATGTCTCCGGGCGTGATGCCGGCAGGCGGCGAACGTTCGTTGGCTAGTTACGAAATTCCGGCCGGGGCTGACCCCGGCCGGATGAAGATGTCAGACGAATATCAGCCCCAGCACTTCGCAGTGCCTTCCTTGACGTCGATCGACGGTACGCCGTTAACCGGCTTGTCCGTGACGAGCGAGACGCCAGTGTCGAAGAATGCCTTGCCAGGTGTCGGCTTCGGCTTTTCGCCCGTGTCGGCGAACTTCTTGATGGCTTCGACGCCCATGGCTGCCATCATCAGCGGGTACTGCTGCGATGTCGCTCCGATGACGCCTTCCTTGACGGACTTGACGCCCGGGCAACCGCCGTCGACGGAGACGATCAGCACGTCTTTTTCCATGCCGACAGCCTTCAGTGCCTGGTAGGCGCCGACTGCAGCAGGCTCGTTGATCGTGTGGATGACGTTGATCCCTGGATCCTTCTGGAGAAGGTTTTCCATGGCTTTGCGGCCGCCTTCTTCATTGCCGTTGGTCACGTCGTGACCGACGATGCGCGGATCGGTTTCGTCGCCGATCTTGTTCGGGTCCTTGGGATCGATGCCGAAGCCAATCATGAAGCCCTGGTCGCGCAGGACGTCGACGGAAGGCTGCGATGGCGTCAGGTCGAGGAAGCCGACCTTTGCGGTCTTGGCCTTGTCGCCCATGGTGCCCTTGGCCCATTCGCCGACGAGCTTGCCGGCAAGCAGGTTGTCGGTGGCAAAGGTTGCGTCGGCAGCATCGGCTGGCTCAAGCGGAGTGTCGAGCGCGATGACAACGAGCCCGGCGTCGCGAGCCTTCTTGACCGAGGAAACGATGCCCTTGGTGTCCGATGCAGTGATCAGGATGCCCTTTGCGCCGCTGGCAATGCAGCTCTCGATGGCCGCAACCTGGCTTTCGCTGTCGCCGTCGATCTTGCCGGCATAAGCCTTCAGGGTAACGCCGAGTTCCTTGGCCTTGGCCGTGGCGCCTTCCTTCATCTTGACGAAGAACGGATTGGTGTCGGTCTTGGTGATGAGGCAGACAGTCGTGTCGGCGGCATTTGCCGGCATGGCGAAGACGACGCCAAGAGCAAGTCCGGCGAGCGCTGCAGTGATAACGGATTTCTTCATGCGATCCTCCCAGGATGTGAACAGGCCGGCCCAAACAGGGTCCGGGATGCAGTTGCGGCAAATGCTTTAAATTTGATCTGCACGCTTCCTCCAAAGCCGTGCCGCGCCTCCATATCGGCGATTTAAAGCGGAAAGGTCGCGCCCTGTCAATAAATAAATCCAATTGAATTATTAATCGACTGTGGCATGATGCTGAAAAATGAGGCATGGCCATTACGGGAGGAGTCGGCCGATGTCATCCGTGGAAGATCCGGCAAGCACATTGCCGTCGTCATACAATCTGGAAGCCAGCGGCGGAGCCAATCAGGTTCGCGTCCGCGCCTACAATGAGCGGCTGGTGCTGTCGCTTGTGCGCCGCCACGGAGCACTTTCGAAGGCCGACATCGCCCGGCGGACAGGTTTGTCGGCCCAGACCGTATCGGTGATCATGCGGGTGCTGGAAAAGGAAGGCTTGCTCTTGCGTGACGAGCCGGTACGCGGCCGTGTCGGCCAGCCCTCGACGCCGATGCGTCTCAACGCCGATGCCGTCCTCTCCTTCGGCGTCAAGATCGGCCGGCGCAGTGCCGATCTCGTGTTGATGGATTTCGTCGGAAACATCCGCAAGCAACTCCACCAGACCTACGCCTATCCGTTGCCGCACGAGATAATCGAGTTCGTCACGCGCGGTATTCGCCAGATCGAAGGCGAGATGAGTGCCAAAGAACGCGGCAATATTGCCGGGATCGGCATAGCCGCACCCTTTGAACTCTGGAGCTGGGCCGAAGAAGTCGGGGCTCCCGATGGTGCGATGGAGGTCTGGCGCGGCTTCGACCTGCAGATCGAGGTCGGCGCGCGCGTATCGCATCCGGTCTATCTGCAGAACGATGCCACCAGTGCCTGTGGAGCGGAACTGGTTTTCGGCGCCGGCGCCCGCTATCCGGATTTCGTCTACATGTTCATCGGCTCGTTCATCGGCGGCGGCATCGTCCTCAATTCGTCGATCTTCGTCGGTCGTACCGGCACAGCCGGCGCCATCGGACCGCTGCCCGTGCGCGATCGCCACGGTGAGACGCGCCAGCTGCTGAAGATTGCTTCGATCTTCGTGCTCGAAAATCTCCTGCGCGAGCATGGCATCGATCCGCAGCCGCTGTGGTATTCCGCCAACGACTGGATCGATTTCGGGCCGCCGCTCGAGATCTGGATCCAGGATACGGCCGCAGCCCTGGCGCAGGCCATCGTCGCCGCGGCATCGATCATCGATTTCAGTGCTGCGGTGATCGACGGCGGGTTCCCCGATTGGGTCCGCCAGCGCGTTGTCCAGGCCACCATCAAGGCTGCTGCCGAACTCGACTTGCAGGGCGTCGTGATGCCCGAAATCGTCGAGGGGTCGGTCGGCACCCAGGCACGCGCCATCGGTGGCGCCAGTCTGCCGATCTTTGCCCGCTATCTCATAGACCAGAACATTCTCTTCAAGGAAATTGACAATGCTGAAGCACATTGACCCGCTGCTGAGCCCGGAACTTCTCTTCGCCCTCAGGGCCATGGGACATGGCGACGAAATCGCGCTGGTGGACGGGAATTATCCCGGCCTGACCGACGCGCGCCGCCTCATCCGCCTCGATGGTCATGGCGTGATTGCCGTGCTGAATGCTGTTCTGAGCGTCCTGCCGATAGACGAATTCGTCGACGAAGCCATCTTCCGCGCCACCGTCAAGCAGGACCGCGACACCCTCGATCCAGTCCACCGGGAGATGGTCGAATGCTGCGCCCGGCACGTGCCGGACATCAAGGTCGTGCCATTGCTGCCCGCCGATTTCTACGCTCGCGTCAAAGGCGCCCACGCCCTTATCCAGACAAGCGAACCTCGGCTCTACGGCAATATCATCCTGCGCAAGGGTGTTATTTACCCGGCTTAAGAAATCTCTTTATCGGCTCCAGGCGGCCTGTTGCAGAACGACGCGGTAGCCGTCCGGATCCTCGAATGTCTTTCCCTGTACGTCCCAATAGTCGTTGTACGACGTGACCGTCGCGCATCCTGCGGCTTCTATGCGGTCCACGGCAGCCCGCCACTCCGCCTCATCCGGCAGGTACAACACCAGCAGGTTATCCTGCGTCGGAGCCCGGCCGACAGTGTGGCCGCGGTGATGGGTGAATTCCAGGTGATAGGGCCAGTGCGGGTGACCTAGGACCAGCCCGTCAAAGCCGTTGTGACCCTCGAAGGCAACGAGAACCTCAAATCCCAGCCCCGCCTCGTAGAAGGGGCGGAGCCGGGCGATGTCGTCCGTCGGTCTTGCGACACGCAGGACAGGGACGGTCATGACTTGGCGCGAGCTTTCAGCGCGGCGACGAGACCGATGGTCGAGGAATCGTGGCCCTCGGCACTTTCCTTGCCTTCGACGACAGGTAGCAGGCCGGTCGCCAGTTCCTTGCCGAGTTCGACGCCCCACTGGTCGAAGGAGTTGATGCGGAACAGCACGCCTTCGACGAAGACGCGGTGTTCGTAGAGGGCAATCAGGCGGCCGAGCGCAAACGGCGTCAGCTGGTCGTAGACGAAGGTGATCGACGGACGATTGCCGGTAAAGACGCGGTGCGGCGCGATGAAGTCGGCCTTCTTGTCCTCCATGCCTTTGTCGGTCAGCTGCTTCTTGGCTTCCTCGAACGTACGGCCCTTCATCAGCGCTTCCGACTGGGCAAGAACGTTGGCGATCAGCAGCTGGTGCTGGTGGCGCAGTTCAGGCTCAAAGGAGTTGGCGGCAATCATGAACTCCGCCGGGATGACGCTCGTGCCCTGATGAATCAGCTGGTAGAAAGCGTGCTGGCCGTTGGTCCCAGGCTCTCCCCAGACGACCGGGCCGGAATTGCCCTCGACCGGGGTGCCGTCGATGGTGACGCCCTTGCCGTTCGATTCCATGTCAAGCTGCTGCAAGTAGGCCGGAAAACGCGACAGGCGCTGGTCATAGGGCAGGATGGCGCGCGTCGCATAGCCGAGGACGTTGCGGTCGTAGTAGCCGATGAGGCCCAGCAGCACCGGCAGGTTCTTCTCGATCGGTGCCGTGCGGAAATGGTTGTCCATCGCATGCGCGCCATCCAGGAACTTGCCGAAATTTTCAGGACCGACGGCAATCATCAGCGGCAGGCCGATGGCCGACCAGATCGAGTAGCGTCCGCCAACCCAGTCCCAGAAGCCGAAGACGCGGGCGCTGTCGATGCCGAAGGTCGCGACCTTGTCGAGCGCTGTCGAGACGGCGCAGAAATGATGTTGCACGGCCGCTTCGCCTAGTGCCTTGGAAATGAAGTCGCGCGCCGTCTGCGCATTGGTCATCGTCTCGATGGTCGTGAACGTCTTCGAGGCGACGATGAACAGGGTGGTTTCCGGCTGCACCAGTTTCAGGATATCGGCGATATGGGCGCTGTCGATATTGGAGACGAAATGCGACTTCGGGCCATCGTGGAAAGGCGCCAGTGCCAGCGTTGCCATAACCGGGCCGAGATCTGAGCCGCCAATACCGATGTTTATGACGTCGGTGATCGCCTTGCCCGTGGCGCCCTTGATGGTGCCGGAGCGGATACCATCGGCAAACTTGCCCATCGCTGCCAGCACGCCGTTGACATCAGGCATGACGTCCTTGCCATCGACCATCACCGGCGTGTTCGAGCGGTTGCGGAGTGCGGTATGGAGCACAGCGCGCCCCTCGGTGAAATTGATAGGGGCGCCGGAAAACATCTCGTCGCGCTTTTTCTCGACCCCGCCCTCGGTGGCAAGCTTCAGCAGCAGCGCCATGATCTCGTCATTGACCGCCGTCTTGGAGTAATCCATCAGCAGGTCGTCCAGCGAAGCGGTGTAGCGGGAGAAACGGCCGCTATCGGCGGCGAATGCCGCGCGAATGTCGGTGGCATTGGTGGCCGCAGCCGTGCTCTTCAATTGTTCGACGATCGCTTGCATGGGAAGCTCCTTAGGGGTTCGGAGAAGGTCGCGGAAACTATTCGCTTTGTGATGCCTAAATCAAGTTGGGTCACAAACTATTCGTAAAAAAGCGGAGAGGTGCCGCACCTCCGTTTCAAAAGCAAGGCTCTTGCCAAAGTCGGTGCGGCCCATCCTCACCGATGGGCCGGCTGGTCGCGGCCCCTACTGCTTCTGCCTTGAAACAGGGTGCTACAATCACTCTTTCTGGTTGCTTTCAATTGAAGTATTTCTACCCACGCAATTCCTTCCGCAAGATCTTGCCGACATTCGATTTCGGCAGTTCGTTGCGGAATTCGATGAAGCGTGGGCGTTTGTAGTTGGTGAGGTACCGGGCGCAGTGGGCCTTGATGTCAGCCTCGGTGAGTGCGGGATCGCGGCGGACCACGAAGAGCTTGACGGCCTCGCCGGAATGCTCGTCTGCTACGCCGACCGCAGCCGCCTCGACGATCCCTGCATGCATCGCGGCGACTTCCTCGATCTCGTTGGGATAGACGTTAAAGCCCGAAACGAGGATCATGTCCTTCTTGCGATCGACGATCTTGGTATAGCCGCGAGTATCCATGAAGCCCATGTCGCCGGAGCGAAAATAGCCGTCCGGCGTCATAGCCCGCGCAGTCTCTTCCGGCTGCATCCAGTAGCCGGCCATCACCTGCGGTCCGCGGATGCAGATTTCGCCGACGGTGCCGAGCGGCAGCGAATGGCCCTCGTCGTCGCGAATATCGATATCGGTCGACGACAGCGGCAGGCCTATGGTGCCGGAAAATTCGGTGCTGTCGAAACGGTTGGCGCTGGCCACCGGAGAGGTCTCGGAGAGGCCGTAGCCTTCGGTGATCCAGGCGCCGGTCAGCGTATGCCAGCGCTCCGCGATCGGCCGCTGCACGGCCATGCCGCCGGCAAGCGTGCTCACCTGTGAAAGGTCCAGCTTGCCGAAATCCGGATTGTTCATCAGCGCATTCAGGAGCGTGTTCAACGCCGGGAAGATGTCGACGCGATGCTTGCCCAGTTCCTTGATGAAGCCCGGGATGTCCCTTGGATTGGCGATCAGCACGTTGTGTGCGCCAAGTGATACGCCCATCAGGCAATTCACCGTCAGCGCGAAGATATGGTAGAGGGGCAGGGCGCAGACGAAGGTCAGGATCTCCGGCCGTGGCTTGGAAATATACGCCGAGTTCAGCCACAGCTGCAGCTGGAGCTGGTTGGCGAGTAGATTGGCGTGGGTGAGCGTCGCCGCCTTTGCAGTGCCAGTCGTCCCGCCAGTATATTGCAGGAACGCGGTGTCGCCTTGCGTCAGTGCCACCCGTTCCAGCTTCAGACCTTCGCCTTCGGCCAACACCTTCGAAAACGCTATGTGAGACGGGATGGACCAGGACGGCACCAGCTTCTTGACATGTCGGACGATGAAATTGACGATGTGGCCCTTGAGGCCGATCATCTCTCCGAATGAGCTGACGACCACATGGCGAAGCGCGGTGCGATCGAGCACTTGCTCCACAGTGTGGGCGAAATTCTCCAGCACAAAAATGGCCTTGGCGCCGCAGTCGCGCAGCTGATGCTCGAGTTCTCGAGGTGTGTAGAGTGGGTTGACGTTGACGACGATAAGCCCTGCCCGCAGGATGCCGAACGTCGCGACCGGGTTCTGCAGCACGTTCGGCATCATCACGGCGACGCGGTCGCCTTTGACAAACCCACGGCTCTGAAGCCAGGCGGCGATCTTGCGTGTCTGCTGCTCCATCTCGCCATAGGTCATGGCCCGTCCCATGCTGGTAAAGGCCGGACGGGTGGCGTAGCGGGCGCAGCTATCCTCGAAAAGTTCGCTCAGCGACTGATGCTCAAGTGGCGGCAGGTCTGCCGGCACGCAATCAGGGTAGGACGAAAGCCAGATCCGATCCTGTGCCGGTCCGGTGTAGGTGGGCGCCTCGCTCATGCCACTCTCCTCCCGCAGCCCAACCGCTGCAGTGATTTCGCCGGTGGTTGTGGTGGAAGCCTCCCGCTGGCCACCACGCCGACGCATGTCTCGCATGAAACTAGGCCGACTGCACGCCGGGGGTCAATCGCTGCCGTCGCATTGGCCGTGAAACGACAGCAGACCGGATCGGTCGGCTGAGGGGCACTTCATTTTACTGATACCGGCCATGACGCTGCAGCACCTCGATCTTGTAGCCGTCTGGATCGGTCACGAAGAAAAACAGCGCGAGCAAGGTTCCGTCGCGGTTGAGCTCGGTGATCTTGCCGGGATTGAGACCAAGTGCCGTGAAACGTGCATGCTCCTCCTTGATGTCGTCGACCGACACCGCCAGGTGACCGTAGGCCTCGCCGATGGCATAGGGCTCGACGCGCTGGAGGTTGATTGTCAGCTCCAGCTCGAAGCCGGTCTCGCGATTGCTGAGATAGACCAGCGTGAATGTCTCGAAGGCGATGCGATCGGCCACTTCGAGGCCGAATGCTTTTTCGTAGAACTCGACCGACCGCGCCTCGTCGAGCACGCGGATCATCGAATGAATCATTTTCGCCATGGCGGTCTCCTTTGATGTGCCGAAATCTACGAGCGACGGGTAAGCCTTATGCTGCACGCAGGCCAGTTCGTCTGGCGAGCAGCCGCTCGACCTGCGCCATCGCATCATAGATCAATACGGCCATCAACCCGACGATCAGCCCACCCTGCAGGATAAAGGCGGTGTTGTCGGAAATCAGCCCGGCAATGATCACCTCTCCCAGCCCTTTGGCGGCGACAGTCGAGCCGATTGTCGCCGTACCGATGTTGATGACGGTCGCGACCTTCAATCCCTCGAGTATGAGAGGCATGGCCAACGGCAGCTCGATCGAAAAAAGCCGTTGGCGCGGGCTCATGCCCATCCCGTCTGCGGCCTCGAGCAGGGACGCCGGTATTTGCTGCAGCCCGGCTACGGTATTCTCGAAGATCGGCAGCAGGCCGTAAAGAAAGAGCGCGATCAGTGTCGGCGCCATCCCGAAGCCGGTGGCCGGCACCGCCAGTGCCAGCACGGCCACGGGCGGGAACGTCTGGCCGGCATTGGCGATGGCCCGGGTCAGCGGCAGGAAATCGGCGCCGCTCGCCCGCGTCACGAATATGCCGCCGAGAACGGCAAGCACCGCGCTGCCGGCTATGGAGATCGCCACAAGCTCGAGGTGGTTGGCTGCCAGCAGTACCAGACTGTTCTGCGTATAGACCGGCGGCGCACCGTAGTTGGTAAGCGGCGCCAGCAGGAAAGTCAGCCACTCCGTCCTGAACAAGAGGATGAGAAGAAGCGCCAGCGCGGTAAGCCTGAAGACGTTGGCGACGAAGAGCCTCATGCGCGCTTGCCCAATTGTAGCAGTCGCTGCATCGAGATCGAGCCTACCGGGTTCTCGTTCTCGTCGCGGACGGAGGCCTCGTCTATCCCCTGCCAGATCATTTCCGACAGCGCGTCGCGCAAGTTCAGGGTTTCGGGAAGGCCGAAGCCAAGACCTGCCTTTGCCGGCTCCATGCCGGCTTTCAACGGCAGCATGGCCATCAGCTTCAACGCCTTATCGGAAGTCCCGGTGAGTTGCTCCACGAAGCTGTCGGCTGGCTCGGTCAGGATAGTCTCGGGCGAGGCGCACTGCAGCAGCTTGCCCTCGCTCATCACTGCGATGCGGTCGCCAAGATGGAACGCTTCGTCCATATCGTGGGTGACAAGAATGATGGTCGTGCCGAATTGTTTCTGGATCGCCAGCAGATCGTCCTGGGCCTTGCCGCGGATGACGGGGTCGAGAGCTCCGAACGGCTCGTCCATCAGCAGCACCTCCGGTTCTGCCGCAAGAGCCCGGGCGACACCGACACGCTGCTGCTGGCCGCCGGACAACTGATGCGGATATTTGCCGGCGAAGGTCGCTGCGTCCAGGCGGAAAAGCGACAGCAGTTCCTCAACCCGTCGATCGATGCGCGGCTTGTCCCAGCCAAGCAACTGCGGCACGGTCGCGATGTTCTGCGCCACCGTGCGGTGGGGAAACAGACCGTGACCCTGAATGGCGTAGCCGATCCGTCGCCTGAGTTCGGTCACCGGCACGGAAACGACATCCCTGCCGCCAACCAGGATCTGGCCGCTTGTCATCGGCACCAGCCGGTTCACCATCCGCAGCAGTGTCGATTTGCCTGAGCCGGAGGTGCCGACGACGACGGTCACCGAGCCCTTGGTGACCGTCATGCTGACGTCGTCGACAACAGTAGCGTCGCCATATCGCTTCGTCACGTTGCGAAATTCGATCATCGTTTCCTGCTGTATCCCGGTCGAATTCATGCGCGGCGTCCCCGGATGGTGTCGATGACGGCGTCGAGAACGACGGCCGATGAAAATGCCAGAAAGACGGTCGGCACGGCGCCGAGCAGCACCAGATCCATCGCGGTCTGGCCCAGTCCCTGGAAGATGAACAATCCGAAACCGCCGCCGCCGATAAGCGCTGCCACGGTCACCAGTCCGATTGCCTGGACCAGAACGATGCGGATGCCGGTGAGGATGACGGGAAAGGCAAGCGGCAGGTCGATGCCGAACAGGATCTGCAGCCGCGTCAGTCCCATGCCTGCTGCGGCATCGCGCACGGCCGGATCGACTCCCTCGAGGCCAACGACCGTATTGGCGACAACCGGCAGCAACGAATAGAGGATCAGCGCGATCAGCGCCGGCGCGGCACCGATACCGCGGATGCCGAGGTCAGCGGCGCCAGGCACGTGGGTTGCGATGTAGCCGAGCGGCAGCATCAGCAACCCGAACAGGGCGAGGCTGGGGATGGTCTGTACCATGCTCAGCACCTGCAGCACGATTGCCCTTAGCCTCGGCACCCAGAAGCAGAGGATGCCGAGCGGCAAGGCGAGGAAGATGGCAATGATGACCGAACCGAAGGCGAGAAAAACATGAATTACTGCCTCGCCCCAGAACTGTTCGGAGCGAATAGCAAATTCCTTCATGATCGACAGGCTGTCGAGACTGCCTGAAAAGAGAAATGCCGCGAGGAGCGCCGCATAGAACAGCAGCGATGCCACCCGCATCCAAGGCGTGAGCTGCAGCTTCACCAGCGCGTCCGAAATAACCAGCCCCACAACGGCGAGAAGCACCCAGAACGTACCGCCGGGCGTCATGCGAGCAGACGCGCTGCCATTAGGCGTGGAAGCAGTCGACACAAGGCCGATGGCAAGCAGCAGGGTGGCAAGGCAAAGTGTCGCGATGACAAGGCGCAGGGGTGCATTCCGGACAAAGATGGCGGCAATTCCGGTGGCCAGCAGCAATGCCATGAGAGCCAGCACAACGGGTTGGCCGAGAAGCTGGGTCAGGGCCAGCGGCTTGCCGGCAGCAATCCGGTTAGCTTTGGCAATGATAAGCGGCATCGTTGCCGTTGCCAGAAGGCCGACGGTTACAAGTACAATGCCGAGACGATCCGCTCCACGGACCCTGTACCCATCATCCATCCACCGGCTCCAGACGTCGAAAACGAACTATGGCCCCGCACAATGGGCGGGGCCATAGGAAAATGTCGATTGTTATTTCAGGAAGCCCTTGTCCTTCAGGTAGGACTGGGCAACCGCCTTGGCCGGCTCGCCGTCTACCTGGATACGGCCGTTGAGGGTCCGCAGTTCCTCGGCCGTCAGGCTCTTGAAGATCGGGGCCAGTACTTCTTCGATCTTCGGGTTGGCCTTCAAGACTGCCTCGCGGATAATGGGCGTCGGTGCATAGACCGGCTGTACCCCCTTGTCGTCTTCCATGACGGTCAGTTCGGCAGCCTCGATAGCACCGTCCGTGCCGTAGACCATGGCGGTGTTGACGCCGTTGGTCTGGTCGGCGGCGGCCTTGATGGTGGCCGCTGTATCGCCTCCGGAGAGAACGATCGTCTGGTCAGGGCTGATCTTGAAGCCGTAGGTCGTCTGGAAGGCTGGAAGCGCTGCGGCCGAATTGACGAACTCAGAAGATGCCGCCAGCTTTACCTTGCCGCCACCCGAGATCCACTTGCCGAAATCCGACATGGTCTTCAGCTTGTTGGGGCCCGCCACGTCGTTGCGCACGGCTACCGCCCAGGTGTTATTGGCAGGCGAGGGTGTCAGCCAGACGATCTTGTTGGCGTCGTAGTCGAGCTTCTTGGCAAGAGCGTAACCAGCGTCGCTGCTCTTCCAGGCCGCGTCATCCGCCTTGTTGAAGAAAAAGCCGGCATTGCCGGTGTATTCGGCATAGATATCGATTTCGCCCGATGTGATCGCCTTGCGCAGAACCGGCGTGGTGCCGAGCGCGATGCGGTCCTGCGCCTTGATTCCGGCAGCGTTCAGCGACAGCAGGATGATGTTGCCGAGCAGCGTTCCCTCGGTGTCGATCTTCGACGAGACGACGACATCTGCGGCACTGGCGCCGGTAGCGATGAAGGCCGCAAGCGATGCGGCGACGGTAAGTGTTTTCAGCATAGTGTTCCCTTTACCCCAATGATCTCTGTCACGCCCCCAACGCTGACCGGATGGCACATGCGTTACTGGCCGTCATTTCGTCCGATAGTCAGTTGCGATGAATTAGCGCTTGTCTACGAAATATCGATAGGACTCGCCTGCCAATTGCGACCAGCCAGGCATTATCGCCGATGCTGCGGTAAAGGCGTGGAAAATCATGCTGAATTTTAGTCCGCGCGGCGTTGTTTTTACCAAACGTGCAAGCAACGTCGCGTCATGGTTTCAATAGACGCCAAAGTTGCAAGCGTGCCGCCGGCGCCTTAACCAGTGATTTTAGCCGATTTTTCTGCCGCGAAATGGGGTTGTTTGTGACAGTAGAATGACGAAAGGTAGCTCAGAAGTAATTTTTTATTGGTTCTGCACCTTAAAACGCGCAGTCGGAGAGCTGAAAAATTGGGCGAGAAGAAAAAAATCTATCATGCATTGGTTGATGGCGCGACCGCTGGTCTCAGCGACAACGCCCTCTATGAATTCGTGCAAAAGGAATGCGGCAAGACCAGTAGCAAGAAGATCGTGCGTGCTTCGTTGCTTGCACTGAGCGACCCCGATCTGCGCGATGGCAATGTACTGAACACAATCTACGCGCTGGCTATCAAGCATCGCCTGGACCAGGTAACGCCTGAGGATTCCGAAGAAACCCATGAAGTAAGCGTCGCTCCGTCGATCGCGACCAAGGACAAGGCCGAGCCTGCGCCAAAGCGCGTCCGGGCGAAGCGCAAGCCTGCGGCGGCTGAAGCCAGCCCTGAAGCCTGAGCTACTCGCGCATCTGCTGTTCCAGATGGCGCCCGGTGAAGGACACTATCTGGAACTTGCTGCGTAAGTCCTCAGTAGATTTCCGGCACGTACATTTCCGGGGGCACCGGCGAACGACTGTAGTCTTCGTGGCGGATACGGCCGGGCAGTTCCACTTCTGCCTTTGGCACATCCTCGTAAGGAATCTGCTTCAGGAGATGGGCGATGCAGTTTAGGCGCGCCCTTTTCTTGTCCACGGCCTGTACGACCCACCAAGGCGCCGCATCGCTGTGGGTGCGCGCCAGCATGTCTTCCTTGGCCTTTGTATATTCTTCCCAGTGGATGCGGCTTTCCATGTCCATCGGCGAAAGCTTCCATTGCTTCAGCGGATCGTGGATGCGCATCTTGAACCGGAATTCCTGCTCCTCGTCGGTGATCGAGAACCAGTATTTGATGAGGATGATGCCCGAGCGGACCAGCATGCGCTCGAATTCGGGCACGGACCGGAAAAATTCCTCCAGTTCGTCTTCCGTACAAAAGCCCATGACGCGCTCTACGCCGGCCCGGTTATACCAGCTGCGGTCGAACAACACCATTTCGCCGGCCGTCGGCAGATGCGCGACATAGCGCTGGAAGTACCATTGATTGCGCTCGCGCTCGGTCGGAGCAGGAAGGGCGACCGTGCGGCAGACGCGCGGGTTTAACCGCTGCGTCACGCGCTTGATGGCGCCGCCCTTGCCGGCAGAATCGCGCCCTTCGAAGATGACCGCAACCTTCAGCTTCTTGTACTGCACCCAGTCCTGCAGCCGCACCAGTTCGTGCTGCAGCCGGAACAGCTCCCGGAAATAGACCTTGCGCTCGAGCGTTGCTTCCGCCGGCTCGACCATGCCTTCGGCGACGAGCTCGTCGAGCCGGTCTTCCTCCATCTGCATCTCCAGCTCTTCGTCGAAGCTGTCGGCAATTTCATCCTTGATGCGGCGAAGCTGGTCTTCCTGATCGGACATTGGCGCGTTCCTTCGTTTGCACACAGACAGGAGCAGGAGTTGGCGACAGGAATGTGACAAACCGGCATCCCGCAGCCATCGTTTCCCGTCCCGGCGCCTGCAAATGGCCGGGATGTCACCAGACCTTCACAGAGCCATTTTATTAACAATTGATAAGTTTAGATGAGGGAGCGATTAAATGGTCGATATGAGCGCTGAGCGGAGCAACGCCGGGATCGGCCACCCGCTGGATAAAACCGGGGGCTCCGGCAAGTGGTTCGTACCCCTTCTCGTTCTCGTGCTTCTCGGCGGACTCGGCTATATCGCCTATGCGCTGGACCGTGATCTCACCTCCGCCTCCGCTGTTCCGTGGATACTCCTCGGCCTTGCGCTTCTGATTGCTCTCGGATTTGAATTCGTCAACGGCTTCCACGACACGGCAAATGCAGTGGCGACTGTCATCTATACGCGCTCGATGCCTGCCGAATTCGCCGTCATCTGGTCCGGTTTCTTCAATTTCCTCGGGGTTCTCACCTCGTCGGGTGCCGTGGCTTTCGGCATCTTGGCCCTGCTTCCGGTAGAACTGATCCTGCAGGTCGGCTCCGGTTCGGGTCTCGCCATGGTCTTCGCGCTGTTGATCGCCGCCATCGTCTGGAACCTCGGGACCTGGTATCTCGGCCTCCCGTCGTCGAGTTCGCATACGCTGGTCGGCTCGATCATTGGCGTTGGCCTGGCCAACCAGTTCCTAGCCCCCGCCGGCAGCGCCACCAGCGGCGTCGACTGGTCGCAGGCGACCAATATCGGCCTTTCGCTGCTGATCTCGCCGTTGATCGGCTTCGGTTTCTCCGCAATCCTGCTTCTGGTCATGAAGGTCTTCATCAAGAACAAGGCGCTCTACGAGGAGCCGAAGACCAACGGTCCTCCGCCGCTGTGGATCCGCGGCCTGCTGATCTTCACGTGCACCGGTGTCAGCTTTGCGCACGGCTCCAACGATGGCCAGAAAGGCATGGGCCTGATCATGCTCATCCTGATCGGTCTCGTGCCGACCGCCTTTGCGCTCAACCGGACCCCGGACGTCAATTATCTCGAAGCCTACAAGTCCGCCTCTGCACAGGTCGAGACCGCGCTCGGCAAGTATGTCAAACCGGGCATCGTCGTCGCCGATGCGAAGGCCGCTGTATCGGATGCGGTCAAGACAAAGACATGGACCGACGCGACCACACCGGCGCTGCAGCAATATATCCACATCACCAGCCAGGAAGTCGCTGCCTTTCCAACCCTCGAAGCCGTGCCTCCGAACATGGTCGGCAACGTCCGCAACGACATCTATCTGATCGGCGAAGCGCTGAAGCTCATCGACAAGCAGAAGCTTCTGGCGATGGATGCGAAAGACCTTGCCGCTGTCACCGGCTATCACAAGGCCGTCGACAACGCGACGAAGTTCATCCCGACCTGGGTCAAGGTGGCCGTTGCGCTGGCACTCGGGCTCGGCACCATGATCGGCTGGAAACGCATCGTCGTCACCGTCGGCGAAAAGATCGGCAAGACACACCTGACCTACGGCCAGGGTGGCGCTGCCGAAGTCGTGGCGATGATCACCATCGGCGCCGCCGACCATTTCGGCCTGCCGGTTTCCACCACCCACGTGCTCTCGTCCGGCGTCGCCGGAACTATGGCAGCCAACGGCTCTGGCCTGCAATGGTCGACCATCCGCAACATGCTGACCGCCTGGGTTCTCACCCTGCCAGCCTCGATCGCCATCGCTTTCGTTCTCTACGTGATCCTGCGCCAGGTCTTCTGATCCGAGAGCGGATGCGGGCGCCGCAGACGGCGCCCGCATCCGCTCGACGTCTTCGTATTGCGACCGTCGCTGCAATCTCGTCGTCTCGCACCCAGCCGCGCGACAGGCACCACCACCCCGAACCATCAGGCCCGGACAAGGTCGCATCTCTATTCCTGCGGGTATTGCGGGGAGGCGGAGAGGTATTGGACGTTGCGCGTCCATCGCCAAAAGTTTTCGCTGCAGACGGCTTCCGCCAGATGGGTGTCCTACCCATCTTTTCGTCGGTGCCGGAGATTTCCGTTAAATGCAGGAACAGACCATGGCGCATCAGTTCGACGATTTTTCCCTCGAAATTCTGATGAAGAACAAAGCTTGGAGTTTCGGCAACGTTGATACGAAAGCGGTGGTCTCGCCAAGGCTCAGCCTGCAATCCGGCGGCCATCTGCAGGACTACTCGCACCCAAACGAGAACGCCTGGAGAGTGAAGGCGGGCGCTATCGAGTTTCTCAATCAGGACGGTGCTGTTTCCACCCGGTTCGATCGCATAATCGAGAACGACGGCAAGTATACGATGGAAGGACGATTTCGCCTCGGCGGTACAGGAGAAATCCACTATCTGCAGGAGTGCGGAGAAATCGCACGGCCTTTGAACCGGACAGCACTCGTCGTTCCCATCCACGACGCCTATTTCATCTATGGCATCAACCTTCTCTACCAGAGCGTCGATTCCGACTACGACATCGTCTTTGTGTTCTCGACCGATGCTGACCGTCGGGCTTTTGCAACGATGCACCAGCCATCGGCGTCCCTTTATTACCATGCGATCGTCCTCGATGATCATTTAACCGGCAGCGCGATCTCTGTCGTGGCCGATCGCAAGACTTGGCCGACGGTCAAGAAGTTTCTCGCGCTCTCGCTGGTCCACAAGTCCTACGACTATATTCTCTGCGTCGATGCCGAGACCTTCATTCTCCGGCCGACCGGATGGACGGCGGCGGCGGAGCAGGTCGTTTCGCAGGCCCGTTGGTATGCCGGATTGCTGACGCAAAAACACGCGGCTGAACGCAACATCATGCACGCCTCGTCGATGGCGCTATCGCCGCATGCAGAGCACGCCGATATCCAGGCGATATCGCGCAACTGGGGATTCTATAGCTGGTGGTGGGATATTCCGGTCTACGCAGCCGGAAGCGTTCCCGGATTTCTGAACTGGATAGAGTGGGACACCAGCCTGCAATTCGTCGAAAGGTTTGCCCATAACCTCTACGATCACATCACCTACCAGTTCTACATGGGGCTGCACGGCGGCTTCTCGTTCGTCCCGGTGGAAGGGATCGCCCATTCGCTCGAGTTCAAGCCGGCTGCCATGGTTGGCAGGGTTCACCGCGAAATCAATCCCGTGCGGTGGGCAAATGCCTTTGCCTACGCGCAGGACGCGGATTTCTTCAGGGAAAACGACTATCTCGCGATCTACCACATTGATCGCAAATCCTTCCCGCAGTTCGAGCTGGCCTGAACGGCGGCTGGCTATCATGCCTGATCGGAGCCGGTTTGGTATGTTCACCCCATCCCGGGAGCGGTTCTGAGTGCCATCAGTCGCGACCGGAGGCTGCCGTATTGGTAGACTGCGCGCAAAAGCTGCCTTGCCAGGTAGATGGCGAGTTCGCTTTCTTCCCGGTTGGCGCTAAAGGGCTCCCGCGCTTGTATCTCCGCATCATCGTTGATCACGATGCGAGCGCCGCCCGCGATGCCGGGGTGCTCTCCGGTCATGGGCGTGAATGTGTTGAGGGCAGCGATGCGGCTCTGCAGGCCTTCTCCGTCGGCGTCGATATCGTTGCAGAGATGCTCGAGCATGTGGCGGACCAGCACTGCCGAGGCCACGTAGAGCCCCACCGCATGACACTGGACCGCCTCCTCGATTGTCCCCATGAGGCTGGGCGGAAGGGTGTTCCCGGAGAACACGAGGACTTCCGGCCGGTGAACGGAACGGCCTCCCTCGCTGTCCGAAAACGCCGAGATGACAGCATGGCACTCGGGGTTGGGGCACTGTCGAAGTCCGGCATAATAGATGACGGCCCCAGGCTGCGAACCGCTGCTCTCGCCGTAGGACCACTGAAGATCCGGCACCCGGGAAAATCCGAGCATCACATTTCGATGGCCGCACGCAGGGCAGCATATGTCCGCAAGCCAGCTCCCGACCGGGGCTTGGACGCCTTCAACGAAATGCATGGGTGAACGATCTTTGTGTAGTTTTAAAGACTGAGAAAATGGTGCCGCTTAGAGGACTCGAACCTCTGACCCCATCATTACGAATGATGTGCTCTACCACCTGAGCTAAAGCGGCAATCGCGGCGTCTGGGACAGCCTTCGATGTGCATGGGGCTGATACAGTCTCTCGGACAAGATTTCAAGCGCTCTGTTGGCAGATCGCCAAAAAACCGTCGCAGGCCGTTTCACCGCAGCAGTCGGGCGCGCGCCTGCCGGTATTCCCGCTCCAGACGGTCGACGAGATCCCGCACGGGGACGACGGCATCGATGGCGCCGATGCCCTGTCCCGATCCCCAGATGTCCTTCCATGCCTTGGCGCCCGAGCTTGCCTGTTCGAAGTCCATTGTCGCAGAATCCTCGGGCAGGCTGTCGGGATCAAGCCCGGCGGCGAGGATCGAGGCTTTTAGATAGTTGCCGCTGACCCCCGTAAAGTAGCTGGACGTGACGATGTCGGCGGCCTTGCCGTCGACGATTGCCTGCTTGTAGGCGCTGCTCGCCCGGGCCTCCTCGGTCGCGATGAAAGGCGAGCCGATATAGGCCATGTCGGCGCCCATCGCCTCGGCCGCCAGAATGCCGCCGCCTGTGGAAATGGCGCCGCCGAGAAGCAGCGGGCCGTTAAACCATTGCCGGATTTCCTGGACGAGCGCAAAGGGCGACAGCGACCCCGCGTGGCCGCCGGCACCCGCTGCCACCGCGATCAGGCCATCCGCACCCTTGGCGATAGCCGAGCGGGCGTGGCGCAGGGTCGTGACATCGTGCAACACGATGCCGCCATAGGAGTGGACGGCCGCATTGACCTCCGGCACCGCCCCCAGCGATGAGATGACGATGGGTGTCTTGTATTTCACGCAGAGCGAGAGGTCGTGCTCCAGCCGCCGGTTGGACTTGTGGACGATCTGGTTGACGGCGTAGGGCGCGGCTGGCTGATCGGGATGGGCAGCGTCGTGTGCAGCCAGCGTCTCGGTGATTTCAGCCAGCCATTCGTCCAGAAGACTTTCCGGGCGAGCATTGAGGGCCGGAAAGCTGCCGACGACGCCTGCCTTGCACTGCGCAAGTGTCATCGTCGGGTGGGAAATGATAAAAAGCGGCGATGCTACGACCGGCAGGCGCAGGCCGCGCGTCAGGATCGGTGGAAGCGCCATTGGCAAGCTCCTGTGCTCACTGGCGCCGATAAATGCGCCACGTTTTTGCTATCAGGTTCGGATCGGCGGGAAAAGTCGCTTTCCGATCAGGGCGGCGATGCTGCCGCTGCCCTTGATGGTGGCTGAAGCGCCGCTATCTTTGAGCAAATACCGTGGTAACCTGTCTTATCCCCGGTCTAATGGCATCTGCATGGTACCGACCCTTGCGTATCGCCGGACAGGGCATTACCGATTCCTGCCAGTCATTTGTCAGGATTGCATGGCGTCGCCAGTCAGAGTGAAGGACCGGATGTGAGCGGATTAGAAACGGCCATCAGAAGCGCCCTGGAGCGATCCGAGCGCGACAACCCCGAGGTTCGGGCTCGCGTTTACCAGTCCGCCCGCCAGGCACTGGAAGCTGGCTTGCGCAAGCAGGACATCACCGACGTCGAAACGGTTGCCGCCCAGCGCCAGCGTCTGGAACTGACGATCCGAGCGATCGAGGGCGAGGAGCGGGCGAGGCTTCGCGATGCTGCCGTTGTCCAGCCAGCTGCCGAGCCCGTCCCGTCTCCCACGCGACCCTCCGAGCCTGTGCCGGAGCCTGCAAGGCCGGTGGTGCAGCCGGCTTCACGGCCGGTCGCTGCCCAGTCCATGGCAGCTCCCCGGCCTGCGCCTATTTCGCCCGCCGCAGCGCCACCGCTCGGCGCCGCAGTGCGGCCAGAGGCGACACAGCAGCCGGGACGCATGGAGCCCGGAATGGAGTTGCGCGGCGAGACGCGCGGTGCCGATACGTCTTCTTCCGGCCACACGGATGAAGGTGACCTCGGCGGCATCCATGCAGGTCCCGGCGATCACCTGGCAGCCGAACCCGGCGCCTACGAGGAGCCGGCGATGGCGGCGCCGTCGCGCAGCATGGATTTCAAGCCGGAGCGGGCGGTCAGCCGTCGCAAGCCGCGCAAGTTCTTTTCCCGCCTGCTGGTGTTTTGCATCGTCGTCGCCTTTCTCGGCATCGGTGCCTGGTGGGTTAAGACCTCGGGCGTGCTTCTGACAGCAGCGCAGCGCGACACCAGTGTCCGGAACCAGCCGGCGCAGATCACTCCCGAAGGCGAAGACGCCAACGACAACAACGCCGATCTCGACTCCGGCAGCAACGCCGGTCTGGCGACGATCGACCCGCAGGACCGGTTCTCGGCCGACTGGATCCAGATCTTCGGGCCGACCGATGCCGCAAAGGCTGTCAGCGGCACCCAGGCGAAGATCGAAAACGCCTCGGAAAATGAAGGTCCGACAGTCCGTCTGACCTCGCAGTCGCCCGACACCACCGGCAATGTCGCGATCCCTGTTCCATCGGCTACCCTGCAGAAGCTCTCGGGCAAGCCGGCAACGGTTGCCATGACGCTGCAGGCGATCTCGGATGCACCGACACAGATTACCGTCGAATGCAGTTTCGGTACCTATGGCGGTTGCGGCCGTCACCGGTTCGATGTGACGCGCCAGAAGTCCGATGCGCTGTTCCAGCTGCGTTTCAACAAGCCGCTGCCGGCTGATGCTTCCGGCAACCTCGTGTTCAATACGGATGTCGACGGCAAGTCGACCGGCGTCAATATCTACGCCATCCGCGTGCTTCCCGGAAACGAGGCGCCCTGAGGCGCACTCTTAGTCATCATTTGAGAAACCCCGGTCCCGAGCCGAGGATCTTTCCATCGATCTCGCCGATAGCGTCGTTATCCTTGCCGGGATAGTCCAGCGTCGAAAGTATGTGCCGGATCAGGTTGAGGCGGGCGCGCCGCTTGTCGTTGGCGTGGAGAACGGTCCACGGCGAATAGTCCGTGTGGGTTTCCTTCAGCATCCGGTCGCGCTTTTCGCTGTAGTCGTCCCACTTGTCGAGGGCGGCGATATCCATGGATGACAGCTTCCAGACCTTGCGCGGATCGTGGCGCCGGTCGTGAAAGCGTTTCAGCTGCATTTCCCGGCCGATGTCGAGGTAGAACTTGAAGAACATGATGCCCTCATGCTCGACGATTTTCTCCATCTGCGGCGCCTGGTGAAGGAACTGCTCGTACTGCTCCGGCGTGCAAAACCCCATCACCGGCTCGACCCCGGCGCGGTTGTACCAGGAGCGGTCGAACAGGACGAATTCGCCCGATGTCGGGAATTGGTCCACGTAACGCTGGAAATACCATTGCCCGGCTTCGCGGTCGTTCGGCTTGCTGAGTGCCACGACCCGCGCGAGGCGTGGGTTCATGTGGGCGGAGGTCGCAAAGATCGCACCGCCCTTGCCGGCAGCATCCCGGCCCTCGAAAATGGCCATGATCCGCTTGCCCGTCGCCTGCAGCCAGAACTGGACCTTCACGAGTTCGATCTGAAGCGCTTTCAGATCGTCCATGTATTCGCTGCTTTTCAGCTTTTTCTTATAAGGAAAGTGGCCGGACGACAGCGCCTTGTCTGCGACCCAGTCGGGCAGAACGGGGTCGTCGACGTCGAAGATACGCCGTTTGCCGTGCAGCTCCAGCTCGACCATGCGGCTTTCGACTTCGTCTCCCATAGATCCTCCTCGGGCCATTGGCCTGTATTTGCCATCAGGGGCTCAGTTCGTAAAAATTATAAACCGGCTCAGAAGACACATATTTACTGTGTCATTTCAAGCCTTCCGCCGACTATGACTGGCGAGGGAGCCCAAGGGTTCCACGACTGTGGATAGTGCTGAAAACTTCTGTCATGAATTTGCTATATCAGTCCGAGTCTTAGACGTGTGGACGTAGAATCGGACCGGCGGCGTTGGAAGAGAATACATCAATTTTAAATCGGCTCGGGCAGCGCTTGAAGCAGGAAAGAGCGATCCTGATTCTGGCCGTGCTGGTTGCCATTCTGGCCATGGCGGAGGGTACCGACGTGGTGGCCATCCTCGCCGTGCTGCTGGTCGTGGTTGCCGTTGCCCTGCTGCGCGCACCCCTGGTGGCGCGCAGGGCGCAGCCGGCGAAAGTCGAGCCGGCCCCGGTAGATCTGGCGGCAGTCCTGAGGCCGATGACCGCAGGCCTGGCTGGTCTCGACATGCCAGTTCTGGTGCTGGATCGCGAGGCGTCGGTGTTCTATCAGAACCCTGCAGCAGAGAGGGCGCTCGACCTCTTCCCGATTGGCGCCCACCTGTCGGCAAAGCTGCGCTCGCCCGGCATTCTCGACATGGTGCGGGAAACGATTGCCACCGGCGTGCCCAACCAGATCGAGCATTCCGAGCGTCTGCCGTCGGAGCGTGTCTTCATAGTGCGGATTGCGCCTGTCGAGCTGGCGCTCTCCGATCTCGGCAACCAGACATTCTTCCTGCTGTCGTTTCGCGACGTCTCGGAGTTGCGTCATATCGACCGCATGCGGTCGGATTTCGTCGCCAACGCCAGCCATGAGTTGCGCACGCCACTGGCCTCGCTGCGCGGCTTCATCGAGACCATCCAGGGGCCAGCGCGCAACGATCCCAAGGCGCAGGAGCGCTTTCTGGCGATCATGTTCGATCAGGCGACCCGCATGAGCCGGCTGGTCGACGATCTCCTGTCGCTGTCGCGGCTCGAGTTGAAGTCCCATCTGGCGCCGGACCAGAAGGTCGATCTCGTGCCGCTGCTTGGCCATGTGCGCGATGCGCTGGTGCCGCTGGCGATGGATCTCGATGTCACTATCAATTTGCATATGCCGTCAGGCAAGGCGGAGGTGACCGGTGATCGCGACGAACTGGTGCAGGTGTTCGAAAACCTGATCGAGAATGCCTGCAAGTACGGTCAGGAGGGCAAGCGCGTCGACGTGACGTTGCGCAACAAGCCCGGCGAGCCTGTGGAGGTCACCGTGTCCGACAGCGGCGGCGGAATTCCGGCCGAACACGTGCCGCGCCTGACCGAGCGGTTTTATCGCGTCAGCGTCGAAAACAGCCGGTCCAAGAAGGGCACAGGCCTCGGGCTCGCCATCGTCAAGCACATCCTGACCCGTCACCGGGCCAGGCTGATCGTCAAATCCGAAGTCGGCCGCGGCACGGATTTCACGGTGCGCTTCTGAATAACCCGGTGACACCTTATTCGAGGCTGCGAAAATTGAATTAATTCAATGATTTCGATTGTCATAATTGTTTCATTGGGCTGACATAAAAGGGCGAGCATTAGGCCGATATCAAAAAGGGCCTCGAAAAGGCGAAACCCGTTGCCGTCGCCGCGCCGAGCAGACCTACGTTCCGTGACGCCTTTCAATTTGAGGATAGAAAATGGTTTCGACACACATTCATTCCGCCTACGACGAAGATTTGAAATTCCTGACGCGGCGCATCTCCGAGATGGGCGGCCTTGCCGAGCAGATGGTCGGTGAATCCGTCCGCGCGCTGGTCAATGGCGATGTCGGGCTGGCTCAGAAGGTCATCTCTGACGATACGATCCTCGATCATGCCGAGCGCGAAGTCGGCGACAAGGCGATCCTGACGATTGCCCGCCGCCAGCCGATGGCTGCCGACCTGCGCGAAATCATGGGCTCGATCCGGATCGCCGCCGATCTGGAACGCGTCGGCGACCTCGGCAAGAACACGGCCAAGCGCGTTATCGCCGTGCAGGGCACCGGCGTACCGCGCAGCCTGGCACGCGGCATCGAGCATCTGTCCGAACTGGCGCTCGTCCAGTTGAAGGAAGTTCTCGACGTCTACACGACCCGCTCGCCCGACAAGGCGGTCTCCATCCGCGAGCGCGACGAGGAAATCGACGCGATGTATACCTCGCTGTTCCGCGAGATGCTGACCTACATGATGGAAGATCCGCGCAACATCACCACCTGCACGCATCTGCTGTTCTGCGCCAAGAACATCGAGCGCATCGGCGACCACGCCACCAACATCGCCGAGACGATTTTCTACATGGCGACCGGTGCATTGCCTGAGGGCGACCGCCCGAAGGACGATACTGCCAATACCGTCGGCGCCATGACGGAATAGGCCTGAAGGGTTTTTGAAGGAGAGCGGGCCCCATGGTTCCGAGAGTTGCCGTCGTAGAAGATGAAGAAGCGCTGAGCGTGCTGCTGCGCTATAACCTTGAAGCAGAAGGTTTCGAAGTCGATACGATCCTGAGGGGCGATGAAGCCGAGATGCGCTTGCAGGAGCGCATTCCGGATCTCCTGATCCTCGACTGGATGCTGCCGGGTGTTTCCGGCATCGAACTTTGCCGCCGCCTGCGCATGAAGCCGGAGACCGAACGTCTGCCGATCATCATGCTGACGGCGCGTGGCGAAGAAAGTGAGCGCGTCCGTGGCCTTTCCACCGGTGCAGACGACTATGTCGTCAAGCCGTTCTCGACGCCGGAACTGATGGCCCGTGTCCGCGCCATGCTGCGCCGCGCCCGCCCGGAGGTGCTGTCCAGCGTCCTTCGTTGCGGCGACATCGAACTCGACCGCGAGACGCACCGGGTACATCGCAAGAGCCGCGAGGTTCGCCTCGGCCCGACGGAGTTCCGCCTGCTGGAATTCCTGATGGCATCGCCAAGCCGGGTGTTTTCCCGCTCGCAGCTGCTCGACGGCGTCTGGGGCCATGACATCTACGTCGACGAACGCACCGTTGACGTGCATGTCGGCCGGCTGCGCAAGGCCCTGAATTTTTCCAACATGCAGGACGTCATCCGCACCGTGCGCGGCGCCGGCTATTCCATGGAAGTCTGAGGCTGGAGTGCAGGCGCCGATGATGGTGCCGGTGCCATCCAGTCGGTGCATTTAGCGGGCTGACACTACTAGGGTTGGCAATCATGCATTGCCAGCCATCTGCCCGGGGTCATACCGAAGGCGGCCCGGAAATGGCGGGTAAAATGTGCCTGATCGGCAAACCCCGCTTCTGCAGCGGCTCCGGCAAGGCCATAGCCGGCACCTAGCAGCCGCTTGGCTCGGTCAAGACGACGCATCACGAGATAACGGTGCGGACTGGTGCCGAAGGCCCGCCGGAACTGCCGCGACAGTTCGTAACGGTCCAGACCGCTGATCGCCTCCAACGTTTCGGAACTGACACCCTCTTCGCAATGCTCGGTCAAAAAATCACGCGCCAGCAGGACAGCTGGGCGATCGATTCTCGTGGGTGCTTTCCTCGGGTCGTCGGCCTGTCGGAAGAGTCCCGCCGTCAGCCGCGCAACCGCGTCGTCCATCGCCAGATCGTTCGGCGCATGGTCGAGATCCGAAAGGACGTCCGCCAGCGCAGACAATAGGCCAGCGTCAGTCACGACGGGATCGCGGACGAAGGGCAGGGCCCGATTGCCCACCTCGAGGAGGCCGACCACCGCGGGCGGCAAATAGAGCATCCGGTAGATCAGTCCGTCGTCGGTGCCTGCCGCGCCATCGTGGACTTCATCGGGATGCAGAACGATCACGTTGCCGGGACGGCTAAAGCGCTCCGCGCCGCGATAGCGGAACGTCTGGACACCACGGAGGGTCAGACCCAGTGCATATGTGTCATGTCTGTGCGGCGAAAAGCCGTTGCCGTGAAAGCGCGCTTCCATGCGCTCGATGCCGTGGCTGGACGCGGCGATGCTCAATCCGTCGCGAAAACCGATCTTGCACGAACGTTCAAGACCGAGGGCATGGGCAGGCGCTATTCGATCGGTTCTTTCGATGCCTTCCATGGAGTTCTTGTACATGTTCGATACCAAAATCGCGATTGTCATCCGCCATGACCTCGCTACCTGGCAGAAGCTCAACGTCACGGCCTTCCTTGTGAGCGGGATCACTGCCCAGTCGCCGGAAATCATCGGCGAAGCATACCGGGATGCTCTCGGCCATGTCTACAGTCCCATGAGCGTTCAGCCGATGGTCGTGCTTGTGGCGGATCAGGACGTGCTAAGGACTATCCACAAGCGCGCGCTGGAACGCCAGGCGCGAGTATCGGCCTATATCGAAGAAATGTTCGCGACAGGTCACGATGCCGCCAACCGGGCCGTATTCCTCGAGTTCGGTCCCGACACCGCCAGGCTGGTCGGCATCGCGCTGCGGGCCGAAAAGAAGCTCGTGGACAAGATCGTCAAAGGTGCGAGTTTGCATCCCTGACACGTTTCTGGGCCATCAAAACCTGAAACGCAAAACGGGCCTCGCGGCCCGTTCTCTGTTGTCGTTTTTACCCGGCTTAGCGGGCGGCGCGACGGCGCTCGTGAACTGGCTGGTACGCCAACTTCTGGTGGTATGTGCAGTAGGGAGACTGATCTGGCGATTCATGACCGCAGAAGTGAAAGTCGTCCTTCAGCGGATCGCCGACCGGCCACTTGCAGGTGCGTTCCGTCAGGTCCGTCAGACCAATGCGGCGGGCAACCGGCGCGATGGCATTGGAGGATGGGCGGAACTGCACGGGTGCCGTTGCGTCTAGCTCGGCATCTTCCTTGACCATGGTTGCGCCTTCGGCACGAACCGTCGAGCGCGGGGCGGCAGGGCGGGCGCCAAAGGTGGTCGGCCGGGCGGGAGCAACGTTACGCTTGGTGGAGCGCGCCGTCGACGATGTGCCGCCGGCCTTTGCTCGGCCTGGCAGGCAAAGTCGATGCACCTTGCCGATGACAGCGTTACGGCTGACGCCGCCGAGCTGCGCCGCGATCTGGCTGGCGCTCAATCCTTCGGCCCATAATTTCGTGAGCCTTTCGACGCGCTCGTCCGTCCAATTCATGCTTGTCTCCGACTGCGTTCATGATGGCGGAATCCTTCGCCATTGCCTCGAATGCTATCGAGGCACAAAACGCTCTTAAATTGTGGTGACTAGGTCCGCCGCATTGCAGTCTAGTAATCAAGATTTAACCTAGTGTGAGGCTGACTCCGTGACAAGAGTCGCGGGAATCGCGGAGAATCGATTTCCAAGTTTTCCCCAACTTGCTGCCTACTGTGGTATTTCTGCAATAGCCTTAATGCCCGTCTCCAGACCCTCACGATATGGCTTTTGCCGCAAGGTTAAAATCAACTATTCGTTGACTAATCCACTGTTTGTTGACATGGTTCCGCGGAACGACAATAGTGCCCAAGCCGCCGCAAGGCGGCATTTTTCATTGCCGACGGCGGCGTTGCAGGACAACAGCCGTCACGTCCTGATCGATCGAAGGAATTGCGCCATGGCCGAAGCCGCGCCACTCTACGACACCTATATGCGCGCGCCCCTGCGGTTCGAGCGAGGCGAGGGCGTATGGCTGATCACGGAAACGGGCGAGCGCTATCTGGATTTCGGCGCCGGCGTCGCCGTGTCGTCGCTCGGTCATGGACATCCGCACCTTGTCGAAGCGCTGAAGACGCAGGCTGAAAAAGTCTGGCACCTGTCGAACCTCTATGAGGTCCCGGGCCAGGAAATGCTTGCCAGGCGGCTGACCGATGCGACCTTCGCCGACAAGGTGTTTTTCACCAATTCCGGTGCCGAGGCGCTCGAATGCGCCATCAAGACGGCCCGCCGCTACCAGTATTCGAAGGGCCATCTGGAAAAATTCCACATCATCACCTTCGAAGGCGCCTTCCACGGCCGGACGTTGGCGACGATCGCTGCCGGCGGCCAGGAAAAATACCTCGAAGGCTTCGGCCCGAAGGCCCCCGGCTTCGATCAGGTTCCGTTCGGCGACCTCGAGGCCGTCAAGGCGGCGATCTCGGATGCGACCGCAGCGATCCTCATCGAGCCGGTGCAAGGCGAGGGCGGCGTTCGCCCGGTTGCCAAGGAGTTCATGCGTTCGCTTCGCGAACTCTGCGACGAGCACGGCCTGCTGCTGATCCTCGACGAGGTCCAGTCCGGCGTCGGTCGCTCCGGCAAATTCTTCTCCCACGAATGGTCTGGCATCACGCCTGACATAATGGCCGTGGCCAAGGGCATCGGTGGCGGCTTTCCGCTCGGTGCGTGCCTCGCCACTGCAGAAGCTGCCTCCGGTATGAAGGCCGGCACCCACGGCTCGACCTATGGCGGCAATCCGCTGGCCATGGCCGTCGGCGGCGCGGTGCTGGACGTCATTCTTGCCGAAGGCTTTCTCCAGCATGTCAACGACGTATCCCTGGTCTTCCGCCAGGGGCTGGCATCGCTCAAGGACCGTTATCCCGACATCATCGAAGAGGTGCGCGGCCAGGGGCTGCTGCTCGGTATCAAGGCGGCGATCCCGGCTGGCGAACTGCTGCATGCCATACGTGCCGAACACCTGCTGGGCGTTCCCGCCGGCGACAACGTCATTCGCCTGCTGCCGCCTCTCATCGCTACTGCCGAAGACGCCCGCGAAGGTCTCGCCCGCATCGAGCGTGCCGCAGAAGCATTGCGCGCCCAGAAATCCCGCAAATCGGCTTGAATTCTACGTCCGTGGGTTCCGGGCTTCGTGCCCGCCACGGGCGTTTTCATTTTTGGAGCACAGCTAGACATGGCCTCCCCGAAACACTTCCTCGATCTCTCGACTGTTGCGTCAGGCGACCTGCGCAAGATCCTCGATGACGCAATCCTCCGCAAGAAGGCGACAAAGGCTGGTACTGCCGGCCGGCCGCTGGAAGGCAAGATGCTGGCGATGATCTTTGAAAAGCCCTCGACCCGCACCCGCGTCTCATTCGATGTCGGCATGCGCCAGCTCGGCGGCGAAACGCTGTTCCTCTCCGGTACCGAGATGCAGCTCGGTCGCGCCGAGACCATCGGCGATACCGCCAAGGTCCTGTCACGTTACGTCGATGCGATCATGATCCGTACCACCCAGCACTCGCGCATGCTGGAAATGGCGGAGCACGCAACGGTGCCGGTCATCAACGCGCTCACCGACGACACGCATCCTTGCCAGGTGATGGCTGATATCATGACCTTCGAGGAGCACCGTGGTCCGATCAAGGGCAAGACGGTCGCCTGGTCCGGCGATGGCAACAATGTGCTGCATTCGCTGATCGAGGGATCGGCGCGTTTCGGCTATCGCATGAATATGGCGGTCCCCCTTGGCTCCGAGCCGAAGGATCACTATTTGAACTGGGCCCGCAATCAGGGCGCCGAGATCATGCTCAGCCATGATGCCGACCGTGCGGTCGCCGGCGCCGATTGCGTGGTGACCGATACCTGGGTTTCCATGAATCAGGAGCATCGGGCCCGTGGTCACAATGTCTTCCAGCCCTACCAGGTCAATGCGGCTCTGATGGCAGAGGCAGGAAAAGACGCTTTGTTCATGCATTGCCTGCCCGCCCATCGCGGCGAAGAGGTGACTGACGAGGTGATCGACGGCCCGCAATCCGTTGTATTCGACGAGGCGGAAAATCGCCTCCATGCGCAGAAGTCTATTCTTGCATGGTGCCTGGGCGCGATCTGAGATCAACCAAGCCGCCGTTGTAAACGGTGGCTGCCTGGGCGGCCATCCGCCGGCAGCAAGGAGTAGACCCATGCCAGACAGTGCAGCAGCGCTGGGAGAGTTCGGTTATGCCGGCGACGATCATGTTGTGCCCTTCCAGGTCGCGAGCCTCGATGTGCGCGGCCGTGCCGTCCAGCTCGGCCCGATGCTCGACACAATCCTCGAGCGCCACCATTATCCGGCACCGGTGGCAAGGCTGCTGGCCGAAACCATCGTACTCACCGTGTTGCTCGGCACGTCGCTGAAGTTCGAAGGCAAGTTCACTGTCCAGACCAAGGGCGACGGACCGGTCGACCTGCTGGTGGCTGATTTCTCGACACCGGAAAACGTCCGCGCCTATGCCCGTTTCGATGAGGAAGCACTGGCCTCCGCCATCAAGGCCGGACAAACCGAGCCCGAGCAACTGCTCGGCAAGGGCATCCTCGCCTTTACCATCGACCAGGGCCAATATTCGCAGCCCTACCAGGGCATCGTGCCGCTCGACGGATCGTCGCTGGAAGATATAGCCGGCGTCTATTTCCGCCAGTCGGAGCAGATCCCGACCCGGGTTCGTCTCGGTGCCGCCGAGTTGTTCGACCGCGACGAGGCCGGCAAGCCGCGCCATCGCTGGCGGGCAGGCGGCGTCATTGCACAGTTTCTGCCGGACGCGCCGGAGCGCATGCGCCTGCCGGATCTCCACGGCGGCGACGGCGACGAGAACGCCATCGACCACACGGACGACGACGCCTGGGCCGAGGCCCGCTCGCTGCTGGAAACGGTCGATGCCGATGAACTGACCGATCCATTGGTCGGGACCGAGCGCCTGCTCTATCGGCTGTTCCACGAGCGCGGTGCCCGCGTCTACGCCCCGCAACCGGTCTTCGACCGTTGCAGCTGTTCACGCGACAAGATCAAGGGCGTACTGCAGGGATTTTCTGCGGAGGAGATGGCGGAGAGCGAGGAAGACGGGCTGATTTCCGTCACTTGCGAATTCTGCTCGACAACCTACCGCTACGAGGCAGCGGAGATACTGGTCAAAAGCTGATAGAACAGGCGCCGTTTTCGGGCGGCGTCAGTTCAGCGTCCGCATCAGGCCGGGCGAATCCAGCGAGAAAGCCGGGATTTCGACCTCGAACGTTTCGCCTCGGTCGTTTTCCATGGAGTAATGGCCGAACATCATGCCCGAAGGCGTATCCAGCGGGCAGCCGGACGAATATTCATAGGTATCCCCGGGGTTCAACTGCGGCTGTTCGCCGACGACGCCGGGACCGGTGACTTCGTCGACCTGGCCGTTCTGGTCGGTGATATGCCAGTAGCGCGTAACCAGCCGGACTGCCGATGTCGAGTGGTTTGAGATGACGATCCGATAGCCCCAGACATAGCGGCTGTCTTCCGGATCGGATTGCTCCTCCAGATAGAACGGCTCGACGATGACTTCGATATCTCGTGTAAGGGCGCGGTACATCCCAGCCACCTTCAATGAATTTGGTTACGATATCCTCTAGCCTTCAACCTTCGTCAAGGAAGGGAAGCCTAATTAAGGCCAAATGCGATGGCTGACGCGGCCTTTTGAATATTAAGGATAATGTGCGGGGTTAACACGGACCCGGCGTGTCGCCGCCCGGCAAGGCCGGGCAGCCTGTTTGGTATCCGATCAGGCCGAGACCTTCTCCAGCGCCTGGGCGAAATCCTCGATGAGATCGTCCGTGTCCTCGATGCCGGCCGAAAACCGTACAGTGCCGGGGGAAATTCCGAGCTCGGCGCGATCCTCGTCGGTCAGGTTCTTGTGGGTGGTGGTGGCTGGATGGGTGATCAGGCTCTTGGCGTCGCCGAGATTGTTGGAGATCTTGACGATTTCCAGCGCATTCTGCAGCGCGAACGCCGCTTCCTTGCCGCCCTTGAGTTCCATGCAGACCAGCGTAGAGCCGCCGGTCATCTGCTTGGCGATGATATCGGCCTGCGGATGGTCTTTGCGGCCGGGATAGATCACCTTGGCCACCTTGCCGCTGTCGGCAAGGAAGTCGGCAATGCGGCTGGCATTTTCAGTCTGCTGTTTGACGCGCACCGGCAGGGTCTCGGTACCCTTCAGCAGCGTCCAGGCGGTAAACGGCGACATAGCGGGGCCGGTGTGCCGGTAATAGTCCTGCAGGTGCTCGTCGACCCAGTCCTTGTCCGACAGAACGACGCCACCGAGCGAACGACCTTGTCCATCGATATGCTTGGTGGCCGAATAGACGACGATGTGGGCGCCGAGTTCGAGCGGCTTCTGGAACAACGGTGTAGCAAACACATTGTCTACGACAAGCTTGGCGCCGATCTGGTTGGCGAGTTTCGCGACGCCGGCAATGTCTACCACCTCGAGCGTCGGATTGGTGGGGCTCTCCAGGAACATCACCTTGGTGTTCGGGCGTATGGCCTGTTCCCAGTTGGCCAGATCGCGGCCGTCGACCAGCGTGCATTCGATACCGTAGCGCGGCGCCAATGTCTCGACGACCCAGCGGCACGAGCCGAACAGGGCGCGGGCAGCAACGATATGGTCGCCTGCCTTCACCTGGCAGAGAATCGCCGCGCTGACCGCCGCCATGCCTGATGCCGTCGAGCGCGCTTCCTCGGCGCCTTCCAGCATGCACATGCGCTTTTCGAACATGTCGTTGGTCGGGCTGCCATAGCGCGCGTAGATGAAGCCTTCCGTCTCGCCCTTGAAGCGGGCTTCCGCCGCCTCCGAGCTGTCGTAGACAAAACCCTGTGTCAGATAGATTGCTTCGGATGTCTCGCCGAATTGCGAGCGCAACGTGCCGCCATGGACAAGTTGTGTTGCGGGGCGCCAAGTCTTGGTCATGCCATCACCACCTTCGTGATACAAAAAAACCGGTCGCAAAAGCAGACCGGTTTTCAACCCGGTCTTTTTAGCCATTTATTTAACGTGGCTGCAAGCCGACCGGCCAAATCACCACGGGATAAGACTGCAATACTGCCGTTGGCCGCTTGCGTCAATTCCCCGTATTTGGTTTTGTCTGGGGCAAAACAAGGCCCGTATATGGTTTTGTCCGCGACAAAACAAGGATTGAGCACATGGCTCGCGACACTGGAATTTTGGCGGATCGCGCCATTGCCGCTCTTTTCGACGCCGGTCGGCTGACGACCGAAAGGGAGCTCGATTTCGATCAGATCCAGCCGGCGAGCCTTGACCTGAGGTTGGGGGCGAAAGCGTTTCGCGTCCGTGCGAGCTTCATGCCGGGTCCGAACAATCTCGTCTCCGATAAACTGGACCGGCTCAGCCTGCATGTCATCGACCTCAACGAAAGCGCCGTGCTCGAGACCGGCTGCGTCTATATCGTGCCGCTGATGGAGCGTCTCGACCTGCCATCGGACATGTCCGCCTCGGCCAACCCGAAAAGCTCGACCGGCCGCCTCGACATCTTCACCCGCGTCATCACCGATTATGCGCAGGAGTTCGACAAGATCCCGGCCGGCTATTCCGGGCCGCTCTACCTGGAAATCTCGCCACGCACCTTCCCGATCGTCGTGCGCCGTGGTTCGCGCCTGTCGCAGATCCGTTTCCGGATCGGCCATGCCATGCTGTCTGAGCCGGAATTGCTGACGCTGCACGAGACCGAAACTCTCGTCGCCAGCAAGAAGCCAAACGTGACCGGCGGCGGCATCGCACTGTCGATCGACCTCGTCGGCGACGGCAATGGGCTGATCGGCTATCGCGGCAAGCATCACACGGCGGTGGTCGATGTCGACAAGAAGGCCCAGCACGACATTTTCGATTTCTGGGAGCCGCTCTACAGCCGCGGTCGGACCGAGCTTATCCTCGATCCCGACGAATTCTACATCCTGGTCTCGCGCGAGGCGGTGCACGTGCCGCCGGACTACGCCGCCGAAATGACCCCTTACGATCCGCTGGTCGGTGAATTCCGCGTCCACTATGCCGGCTTCTTCGATCCCGGCTTCGGTCATGCGCCAGCCGGGGGACGTGGCAGCCGCGCGGTGCTCGAAGTGCGCAGCCACGAAGTCCCGTTCATCCTCGAGGATGGCCAGGTCGTCGGCCGCCTCATCTACGAGCACATGCTGGAGCTCCCGGCCAGCCTCTACGGCACCGGCGCCGGCTCCAACTATCAGGCGCAGGGCCTGAAACTCTCCAAGCATTTCCGCTTGTAACCAGCCATCCCGACCGGCCATTCCATCTTGACAGCCCGGCCGAACTGTTGGAAGGCTTCGCGCCGTGCGGGTGTAGCTCAATGGTAGAGCAGCAGCTTCCCAAGCTGAATACGAGGGTTCGATTCCCTTCACCCGCTCCAGTCATTTCTTTGTCCGACCCGTTGAGCGGACAGGCAGAGCTTTGAAGCTCTCGCCGCAGATGTGCTACCGCAACACACCTTCCCGAACTTGACACGGCTGTTGTGATAAACTGTAGGTACCAAGGATTTTATTCCTCTTGGCGTCTTTACGAATGTTAACACTTAGATTAACCTCGCGCGTGGATGGGGATGGGACGCCTCGATCTCAAGGCCAGGCGACGATGCTGTCACACGATCAGATATGGAGTGCAATCGACGGGCTTGCCGAGCGGCATGACCTGACGCCCTCCGGCCTCGCGCGTCGTGCAGGTCTCGACCCCACCTCTTTCAACAAATCCAAACGACTGAGTGCCGATGGCCGCCAGCGCTGGCCGTCGACGGAATCCATTGCCAAGGTGCTCGATGCAACAGGGGCCAGCGTCGAGCAGTTCATGGGATTGCTGCGGCCTGGGTCCATGCCGTCAGGCATGCCGGACGGTGCCTTTCCGCCGCAGGCGGGCTCTATTCCGCTGCTGGGCTTTGCGCAGGCCGGAGCAGGCGGCTTTTTCGACGATGGCGGCTTTCCGGCGGGGCAGGGCTGGGATGTCGTCGAGTTCCCGGCGACCCCGGCGCAGAAAGCTGGCGTCTACGCGCTGGAAGTGCAGGGCGACAGCATGATGCCGCTTTATCGCGATGGCGACGTGCTGATCGTCGAGCCCGGTGCGCAGGTCCGGCGCAACGACCGCGTGGTTGTTAAAACGCGTGAGGGCGAGGTCATGGCCAAGGTCTTGCTGCGCCAGAGCCCGAAGTCGATCGAGCTTCTGTCGCTCAATCCGGCCCATCCCAACAGAAGCATCGAGCTTGTCGATGTGGAGTGGATGGCGCGGATCATCTGGGCGAGCCAATAGGAAAGTTGTCTTGATGCGTTCCCCCACTCTGCTGACCGGTGTCACCGGCGCCGTGGCCGTCATGGTCCTGGTCTACGTCGGGCTGACGGCGATGAACCTGCAGCCGCATATCACCTTCGGCGATCCGGCACCGCGCGTGGCCAGTCTCGACAAGCCGCCGGAGAAGCCGGATGCACCGCAGCCTGTGACAGCGGCGCCTGAGCCTACGGCGTCTCCGAAAGTTTCGGAGCAGCCCGCGACTTCCTTGGCGCCGGCGCCGGCGCCGACACCACAAAGTTCAGACAATTCCGCTGCTAGTGAGATGCCGGCCCCCGCGCCGTCGTCATCTCCCGCCGAGCCAGCGCCAGTGTCGCCATCGACCCCGGTTCCACCTTCTGAAGCACCACCGCCGCCCGCCGCTGCAGTGCTGCCGCCTGCTCCGCCTGTCGTGGCGGCTACATCGCCGCGGCCGGCAACTCCGGAGCCGGGCGCAACCGGCCAAATGCTTCCCTCTCCCGAACCCGCGTCGCCCAGCGCTCCCGCTGTCGCGGCCTTGCCGCCCGCTGCCCCGGTAACTGCCACGTCGAAGGAGGCGACAAGCCCGTCGGCGGCATTGCCGGACCGGACGCCGCCGGTTGCCACGGCCGAACCCCCGTCTTCACCGGTGGAAGACAGCGCCATTGCCGACAGAATGGCGCCGCCGCCGATGCCTCCGTCCTCTCCGACTCCGCCGACACCCCCGGTGCCGCTTGCAGCCTCGGTTCCGACGCCGCTGACGAGACCGCAGCCGCCAGCGGAAAAACTTGCCAGCGCCGAGCCTCTGCCTTCGGATGACAAGGACGCGGTCGCATCTTCGGGCAAGCAGGCACCGCCGACGCAATCTGCCGCGCTGGCGCCGCAGCCGGAGCGGCCGGAAGGCGATGCTGGCGCCACTCCGCAAGCGAATGCGGACCTGAAGCCGATCGATCTCTCCCGTCCCTTTGCCGAGCGCGCCGGTATCCTCACCATCGGTGGCAGGAGCGTGCAGCTTGCCGGCATTGTGCCAACCGATCCGTCACGCAGCTGTACCGGCCCGAATGGCAAGGAATGGCCGTGCGGCACGCTGGCCCGTACCGCGCTCCGCTCCTTCCTGCTTGGCAGGACCATCACCTGCGACGTGCCCGACCCTGAGTGGAAAGGCTCGATCACGGCAGATTGCCGGTTTTCGAGGGTTAATCTCGGCGACTGGCTGGCGCGCAATGGCTGGGCCGAAGTGGCCGCAGGCTCGCCGTTTGCCGGTGCCGCGGACGAAGCCCGCAAGGCCGGCCGTGGCGTCTATGGCAACGATCCGCGCAAAAAGCATCAGTCGACATTGGCGCCCGAGCCGCCGAAGGAAGATCCGCTCAATCCCATCTGACGCCGGAAGTTACTGTCGGCCATCAGGGATTTTATCCCGACCCTTGTTATCGCTGGCGTGACTTCCTACTCTCGGGGAAGCTTAGAGGGACACATATTATGAATGCACAGCTTTCCGCCCAGGACGCCCTGATCTACGTCATGGTCATGGCTTCAGCCGTCGACCGTACCATGAACGACCGGGAGCTGGGCCGGATCGGCGAGCTGATCGAGGCATTGCCGGTTTTCAAAGGCTTTGACGAGGATCGCTTGATCGCCGTATCGCGTGATTGTGCGACCTTGCTCTCGGGCGCCGAGGGGCTGGACATCGTGCTGGAGACGATCCGCGACGCCGTGCCGCCCCGCCTCTACGACACCGCATACGCGGTTGCAGTCGAGGTCGCCGCTGCCGATCTTTCGGTGACTGCCGAAGAGCTGCGGTTGCTGGCGATGCTGCGCGACCGGTTGCAACTCGACAAGCTCACCTGCGCTGCAATCGAGCGCAGTGCAATTGCCCGCTACCGCAAGGCCTGATCCAAGCCTAATAGAGGCTGGTCGGGAAATAGCGTCGATAGATTTCCTGAAGGCGACCGTTGCGCGATAACGTCGCCAGCGCGTGGTTGATGGCTGCCGTCAGATCGGTATCCTGCTGACGCAACATGACGGTCATCCCTTCGCCGAGAAACTGTTGCGAAAGATAGGGGCCGTCGAAGAGGGCGCAGCATTTCTCTGCCGCAGGCGATGTTGTCCAGAAGGACAATTGCAGCCCGTCGGCAAAGGCTGCATCCACCGAACCGCTTTTCACGGCTGACAAAAGCTGCGCGCTGTCGTCGAATTCAACAGCCGTGATGGCCGGAAAGAAGGCCTTGAGCATCGCTGCATGCGCTGTTGCCTTGATCACGCCGACGCGCTTGCCCGAAAGCGCCGCCGCCGTAGTTCCGGGGAGGTCGGCTTTGAGATTGCGGACGAAGCGCGCCGGCAACATCAGATAGGGCCTCGAGAAAGCGAACTGGTTTCGCAGATCCGCTGTCACCGCGATGCCGGCGAGCACGGCGTCGCCCTGCGATGCGGCAAGCGCCGGACGAAGTTCGCCGAACGGCAATGCCTGGATCTGGCATCTGTCGGCAATTGCCAATTCTGCGCAGATTTCGCGAGCGAGATCGACATGGAAGCCGGCAAGCTTTCCGGACTGGTCCAGAAAATTGAAAGGCGGGAAGTCGGTTGCGGTCAGAAAACGCAGGCGAACCAGCGACGAAAGATCGGGTTTTGGCAATCGCTCACGGGAATCGAACAGGATTGGCAGGTTGCCAACAGGCTTTTCATCGGCAAAGGTTGACTGCGGCATGAGAAAAGATGAAAATATCGCGCATACCGTGTAAAAACCCCTTAAATTGAGGGGTGATTTAAACCTGCGCATGATTATCATCCAAGGCTAAGCGGCGTGGGGCGTTGCATTGCGTAAGGATGTATCACCTTGATGCGCTTCGGGGAATATCCACCACAAGCGGCAAGCACGGCGGCTGTGGCGCTATCAGACATCGTTGGTGAAATACTGCCGGCAGATGCGGCACTTCCCGTATTCTTCGGTCGATTGCAGGCAGAGGCCGTGGCACTGGAACGGATCGGCATAGGCCGGCCCTATGTCGCGACGGCAGCCGCAGCGGCGCTTCTCAACGGAACGCGTATCGAACAGGAGCTGTTGGCGGGAACGCTCGTCCGGGAGGATGCCTACTACGGCGCCATAGCCCGGGCTCTTCGAGTGCCGTTTACCGAAACAATCCCCGGTGGCAGCGTCATTGATATCGCCGGCCTCGACAGCCAGCTGTTGCGACCGACCACGCTGCGGGTCAATCATCCGCTTCGCCCACCGCTCACCCTGATCGCGCCGCAGATCGATCGGCTGGAGGAGGTGGCCGTCCTGCTGAGACGCTACCCGGACCTGAAGCACAGTCTGATAGTCACGACGCCGGGCGCCATTCGCGCCGCCGTATGGCAGGCGGGTGCGGATCGTCGCGTCCGCAAGACAGTCGGCGACCTGTTTGAAAGCCAGCCGGGGTTCAGCGCTCGCGTTGTCTTCCATGGCTATCAGGGGTTTTATGCCGGCGTCGGGCTAAGCCTGCTGGCGGTCGGGCTGGTTTCGGATCCGAACACCCAGACTATTCTGCATGTGCTGCTGTCCTTTTCCTATCTCACCACTCTGATGCTGCGGGGTCGCGCCGTCGTCCAGCGTCGGCGGCGGCGGCCAAGGCTAGCTGTCGATCCCTGTGGCCCGTGTCCCGTCTATACGGTGATGATCGCGGTCTATGGCGAGGCCGAAATCGTGCCGCAACTGGTGGCGACGCTGAAGCGGTTGGACTGGCCCGTCTCCAGGCTCGATATCAAATTCGTCTGCGAGGCGGACGATCGCGAAACGATTGCGGCCCTGCGCGCCCAGACGCTGGGACCGCAATTCGAGATCGTCGAGGTGCCGCCGATGCATCCGCGCACGAAGCCGAAAGCGCTGACCTACGCACTCAACGGTGCGCGGGGCGCCTATGTTGCCGTCTACGACGCAGAGGACCGCCCACATCCCCAGCAATTGCGGGAAGCGTATGCCAAGTTTCGGAGTGCGCCGGCCGATGTAGCCTGCCTGCAGGCGCCGCTGGTGATCGGCAATGGCGGCGAGAACTGGATCAGCGCCATGTTCGCGCTGGAATATTCGGCGCTGTTCCGGGCGCTTTTGCCGATGCTGGCAAGGTATCGCATGCCGCTGCCGCTCGGGGGCACGTCCAATCATTTCCGCACCGATATCCTCCGGTCATCCGGCGCCTGGGATCCATTCAACGTCACGGAAGATGCCGATCTCGGCATGCGGCTCTATCGCCTCGGTTATCGCTCCGATGTCATCGATCGTCAGACCATCGAGGATGCACCGACCGGCATAGCCATCTGGTCCCGGCAGCGCACGCGCTGGTTCAAGGGCTGGCTGCAAACCTGGCTGGTGCTGATGCGAGACCCGCGGGGCCTGCAGCGCCAGATGGGCTTCAAAGCATTCGCCATATTCCAGCTGCTGATCGGCGGAATGTTGCTCTCGTCGCTCGGTCATCCGCTGATCATGCTGTTTCTGCTGCGGTCGCTGACGGCGATGCTGCATGTTCCAACGGAAGCAATTTCATCGTTCGATATGACGATGTTCGTCATCGATTTTTCCAACATCTTCGGGAGCTACGCCATCTTCCTGTTGCTCGGTACTGCGGCGATGATCGCGCCTGAAAAAAAGCGTATCCGCTGGCGATGGATGACGGTGCCGTTCTACTGGATGCTGGTCTCGATCGCCGCCTGGCGTGCGGTGATCGAGCTCCGGACCAACCCGTTCCATTGGCACAAGACTCCGCACCGGCCATCGACACCCGCTCTGTGATGGCTATTGCCGGGCAATCGGGGCCCTTGGAGGAATAGAAGGTATTCCGCGATAATTTACCGCCGGACCATGGACATACCTCCGCCTTTTCGGCAAATCCCTATGCGACTGTTTTCTCGCTGGGAGCACCGCCATGGCCGTGATTTACAAGATCGTACCGGAACTCGCCTGGCAGGAAGCCCGGGAAGAGGGCATCTTCCACGGTGCGTCGATCGACCTTGCCGACGGCTACATCCATTTTTCGACCGCAGCCCAGGCGAAGGAAACGGCGGCACGCTATTTCGCTGGCCAGACGGACCTGCTGCTGGTTGCCGTCGATAGCGAGGTCCTCGGGGATGCTCTCAAATTCGAGCCGTCACGCGGTGGAGATCTGTTTCCCCATCTCTACGGACTTCTGTCGACAACCTCCGTCCTCTGGGCCACGCCGCTGCCTTTGGACAAGGATGGCGCCCATCAGTTTCCGGAGATGCTGCCATGATCGATCTCTTCAAGGCCGTCGCCCGTCGCGGCTTGTTCCTTATCGATCCCGAAACGGCCCATGGCCTGTCGATTACCGCTTTGAAGTCCGGACTTGTGCCGGCCTGCCAACTGCCCGCCGATCCGCGCCTGCGGCAGACGGTTGCTGGCCTCGACTTCGTCAATCCTCTCGGCATGGCCGCCGGCTTCGACAAGAATGCCGAGGTGCCCGAGGCGCTGCTGAAGCTCGGCTTCGGCTTCACCGAGATCGGGACGGTCACCCCGAAGCCGCAGCCAGGCAATCCAAAGCCGCGCGTCTTCCGCCTGGTCGAGGATGAGGCGGTGATCAACCGCCTCGGTTTCAACAATGAGGGTCATGATGCCGCCTATGCCCGGCTGGCAACCATCCGCAATGCCGGCATCATCGGCGTCAACATCGGCGCCAACAAGGACAGCGTCGATCGAACAGCCGATTACGTCGCCGGCATCCGTCGGTTCTATTCATTAGCCGGCTATTTCACGGTGAACATCTCTTCGCCCAACACTCCCGGCCTGCGCGATCTGCAGGCCCGTGAAAGCCTTTCAACCCTGCTTTCCGCTGTCCTTGCCGCACGCGATGCCGAAGCAGCCAGGGCCAACAGGAAGATCCCGGTGTTCCTGAAGATCGCCCCCGATCTGACGGAAGAGGGTATGGACGACATCGCCGACGAAGCCCTGGCGCATGGGCTGGAGGGACTGATCGTTTCCAACACGACGCTCGCGCGCAACGGGCTGAAGGACCGGAGCCAGGCTGGCGAGGCGGGCGGTTTGTCCGGCAAGCCGCTGTTCGAACCATCGACGGCGGTGCTCGCCCGCATGCGCAAGCGGGTCGGTCCATCGATGGCCATCATCGGTGTCGGCGGCGTCTCCTCGGCGGAGACTGCGCTGGAAAAAATCCGCGCCGGCGCCGATCTGGTGCAGCTTTATTCCAGCATGGTCTATGGAGGCCCTGGTCTCGCCGGCAGCATCCTTACCGGCCTGTCGAAGCTGCTGGATCGCGAACAGGTGACATCGATCCGCGAACTCCGCGACAGCCGCCTTGACTACTGGGCCAGTTGGAAGGTCTGATCGGCCTTCGGTTTCAGGCGGGTGGCGAGAAAGAAGCCGCGAAACAGCAGAAAGCCGTTCAGCGACAGCCAGAGGCCGGCATTGCCGAACGAGGGCACGAGGACGGCGAGTGCTGCGAGATAGCAGAGGAACGACAGCAGCATGCGGTTGCGCATCTCGCCCGACCAGGTGGCGCCGATGAACACGCCGTCCATCAGATAGGCAAGCGCACCGGTCAGCCCTGAAATCGCGGCGTAGGGCAGGTATTTCAGGGCCATCGCCCGCACATCGGGCGAGGTGGTCAGCACGCCGATGATCGAGGCTCCGAAGACGAGGAAGACAATGGCAGCAAGGCCTGCCAGCCCGAACGACCAGAGGATGGTCAGTTTCAGGCCGCGATCAAAGGCCGTCCTGTCGCCGGCGCCGATGGCCCTGCCGGTAATCTGCTCGGCGGCATTGGCAAGGCCGTCGAGATAGAATGCGGAGATCAGCACGAAATTCATCAAAACCGCATTGGCGGCCAGCGTCACCGCGCCAAAATGACCGCCGATACGGGTCATTAGCGTAAAAGCGCCGAGGAGCACGAAGGTACGGATCAGGATATCGCGATTGAGCCCGAACAGCTGGCCGAGCTTCTCCCGCGAGAGAATATCGGATCGCGATGGCCGGGGGACGCCGACAAACCCACGCAGCACGATCATCAGGCCAGCCACAGCGCCGATCGTCTCGCCGATCATCGTTCCCCAGGCGACACCCGCAACGCCCCATCCGAGCCAGAGCCCGAGCACCAGCGCCAGAACGATGTTGATGCCGTTGATCAGCGTCTGCAGGAAAAGGCCGATGCTGCCCTGGCCGCGACCGAGCACGAAGCCGAGAATGGCGTAGTTGGCAAGAGCGGCCGGTCCGGACAGCATGCGGATCGAGAAATAGCTGCGCGTGGCGACAGCGACGCCACCCTCCGGCCCCATCAGCTTCAGGCCGGCCAAGAGCAAAAGCGGCGACAGAAGCAGGAGCACCGCTCCGCAGACGAGCGCCGATACAAGCGCCCGCCAGAAGATCGCCTGCTGCTCGGTCAGGTCGCCGCGCCCGTAAGCCTGGGCAGTGAGGCCCGTTGTCGAGGCCCGCAGGAAATTGAAGCTGGCAAAGATGAGGTCGAACAGCACTGCACCGATCGCCAGGCCTGCCAGCGCGTCTGGCTGCCCCAGTTGGCCCACCACGGCGGTGTCGGTCAGCCCTAGCAGCGGCGTCGTCATGAAGGCGAGCGTCATCGGCAGGGCGATGGAGAGAACGAGCCGGTGCGTTACCGTAAAGGCCGGGCCGCGCTTGCCGTTCACGGTGTGATCCATTGTCCTGCCTTGCGAGTCGAGCGGCCTAGAGGCGAGACAGTACCATAGACCAATAGGGCATCTGACCGGGAGCAAAACCTGGCGATACCGCAACGCCGAGACCGGTATAGGGGCCTAGCATGTTTTCGAGGTGATGCGGCGAATGTATCCAGGCATTGACCACCGCATTGACGCTGCGCTGGCCCTCGGCAATGTTTTCCGCAGCCGGCAGCTTGACGCCGCTGGCCTTCACCCGTCGGCCAAAATCGTCGCCAAAGCCGATCAGGTGCGCCATCTTCCTGAGGTTTGCCATGCGCTTGGCTTGGTAGAGCGCCGCATCGGTGGCTGCGGGATCGATGGCGAGAGGTGGCAGGCCATGTTGCGCACGAAGGGCATTTACTAGCGGCAGGGCTGCGGCCGTCTGGTCAGCACCGGGAAGGTTTCTGGCGACGGGCAGGGGCTTGGTGGCGCAGCTTGCAACACCGGCGACAAGCGCAACGCCGCCGAGGCGCAATGCATTGCGCCGGGTCAGGAGGGAATTTTCCAGGGTCATGATCAGTTTCGATAGTTGAAGATGCGGAAGAGGATGAAAAGCGGAATGACGATCGTCGCTCCAAGCAGCAGGTAATCGCCAATACTGCCAAGCGCTGCAAAGCCCGTGTGCCAGAGTTCGAGAATGAAATGGCGGACATTTTCGATCAGATCCATCGGCCGCCAACCGAAGATCTTCATCACGAATCCGACGATCAGCGACACGACGATGAGCTTGACGATCGTCCGCCCCAGCGAGTCTCCGAGAAACCTGTTCACCTGATCTGACATTGATCTCTCCTGTTCGCCCTGAAATAAGCCGGGCAATTCCGCGCTGCAAGCAGTTTTGATCCCTCGCAGCGGTCTTGCCTGAAATAGGACTTGAGTTTTTTTGTGGCCGCGCCCACAGCCTGTTGTGAACAGGGGTTGCCCAATATGCTGCCGAGCCAGCTTTCTTCCGGAGATGTCACGGCCGACCGGCGCGCCGACTACGCAAAAATGCTTGACGAGAACGGCGAGCCCGGGAGCGCGGCCGAGTTGATGGAGCAGGCGCTGGAGCGTGCCCCGGAATGGGCCGCCGGCTGGTTCAACCTCGGCATATACCGAGAGAAGGCCGGCAATTTCGCAGGCGCCACCACCGCCTTCGAACGGGTCGTGCCGCTCGACCGGGGCGACCTTTTTGGCGCGCCTCTCATGCTGGCCTCGCTCGGTGCCGGCGCGATGCCCGATCACCCCTCGAGCCTCTATGTCGAGCGGCTCTTCGACGACTACGCAGAGCGTTTCGACCATGCGCTGATCAAGAAGCTCGCCTACAGCGTTCCCCGCAAGCTCGCTGCACTGATCGCCGAGACGGAGGGCCTGCCGCAGCACTTTCGCCTTGCCGTCGATCTCGGTTGCGGCACCGGCCTGCTAGGCCCGGAAATCCGCAATGGGATCGATCGCCTCGAGGGTTTCGATCTCTCGGGCAACATGCTGGCCAAGGCTGCGGAAAAGCATGTCTATGACCTGCTTGGCATCGCCGACCTCTCCTTGCCCGCGGCCGGCTCAGGGCTATTCGGCACTGACCTTTCCGACCATCGCGCCGATCTGATCACCGCGTCCGACGTGTTCATCTATCTCGGCGCCCTCGAAAATCTGTTTGCCTTGCTGGGTCGTCTTTCGGCGCCCAAAGCGGTGTTTGCGTTTTCCGTCGAGGATGCCGGGGAGGGCACGGGCTTCCGCCTCGGCCGCTCGCTGCGCTATGCCCATACCAGACACTATGTGCAGGAGATCTGCGGACAACACGGATTTGCGATTCGTGCGGAGAGCCGCACCTTCCTTCGCCTGGACGCCGGGCAACCTGTCTCAGGCCTGCTGTTTGTTGCGCAAATGGTCGCCTGAAATCCGGTTTATTGCAAAGACGAGATAGGTCAGCATTCCTTACGCTTTGACGCTTGATTGTCACCGCCTCTTTCCGCAACCTGCGGAAAAAAAGGGGATGCAGCATGTCGAAACTCAAAAGTGCTTTGGGCGTCTGGAACACCAGCGCTACCCGTCATTCGCTGGTCGAGGATATTCAGGGCGTGCTGACTGGCAGCATCGTCTCCTCGCTCGGGCTCTTCATCCTTTCGGCTGCGGGGCTATTGACCGGAAGCACGGCCGGTATCGCCTTCCTGCTGCACTACGCCACCGGCGTGAATTTCGGACTGGCCTTCTTCGTCGTCAATCTGCCGTTCTTCTATCTTTCCTTGAAGCAACTGGGCCGCGCCTTCACCATCAAGACCTTCATCGCCATCGCGCTGACCTCGCTCCTCACCAATCTGCAGCCACGCCTGTTCGAGATCGCCCATATCCATCCGCTCTGGTCGGCGATCCTCGGTGGCGTGCTCCTCGGTTTCGGCCTGCTGGCGCTCTATAGACACCGCGCCAGCCTCGGCGGGGTCGGCATCCTCGGTATCTATCTTCAGGAGCGTTTCGGTATCCGCGCCGGGCTGGTTCAACTCGTCGTCGACATGGGCGTTCTCGCCGTCGCCTTTGCCGTTACCACGCCCTACATCGTACTTTGCTCGGTGGCGGGGGCTGTCGTCCTCAATCTTTTCGTCGCCATCAACCATCGCTCCGACCGCTACATCGCCCTTTAATTCGGCAGCCCGACGAAAATCCGTGCATTGGCGACACCCTGCCGCCATCGTCATTGTGACAATCCACACAAAGGCGGAGCAAAGGGTTGACAGGCCGCCTGTCATGGCGGAACTTTCCGCCAAGGTTTACGAGAAGGTAAAAAACACAGGCTTTGTCATCCGCCTGTCGCAGAATTTACCCTACACGGGCAACGTCCCGGTGTCTGCCGAAGCTGTTCCCCCAGTCTTCGGGCAACCGAGCGAAGTCAGGCCGCACCGCGAAGGTGAAGGCTTGGTTCACGACAGCGGAAATGAGGGAAACGATGCCTAAAACCGAAGAACGTCTGCTCGACGCAATCAAGAGCGCCACGGGATTTCACGGACAGGTCTATCCGATGCGGCTCGCCGACCGCCAGATGGCTCGCAAGCTCGTCTCCGATGGCCGCATCGTCGAGGCTGCAGGGTCCTGGGGCACCACCATGTGCATCGGCTACCGCATCAACAAGTAGCATCCGGCACGTCGTAGACCGCATGCCTCAGCGGATCCTCATCCAATAGAGGCACAAATGCGCCTCCAGTTGCTCCCCCGTCGTTGGGTCGTTGGGCGCACAGATCGGTTTCGACGGTGGCCATTTTATGCCGGTTCGCTGCAAAATGTCGAATTAGATGGTGGAAAGTCTGGCGTCCTTGGCGGCGGAAGGTTATCGCTTGGCCAAATGACTGTCGCATGCAGTCGCAAGCCAATTGGAAAAGACACAGGCATGAGCAGTTTCATCCCGTCACCCCTGATACAGGAAAATATCAATTCGGCCGTGGATTGGATGACTGCGGATGACGATTTCCTGGCGGAGGTGCATCTCAGCACGCCGACCGACAGGGTGGTGCTCAGTTTCGGCGACACGCAGATGCATGGCGGTGTCTCTAGGCTGAAGGCGCTCTTCAAGGCGATCACAACGGGTAAGGACCATATCAAAGCGGTCCCTCTGAAACAGAGGTTCCTCTTCAAGCTCGACCATGCCGGTCGCGGCAATCACGCACTGGCAAAGGATCTGCGGGAGACATTGGCATGGGCCGATGCCAACGGGCTGATCACCAGCGGCATGATCTTCAATCAGCTGCTCAGCAAGAACATTGCCGAGGGTTTTGTCTGGTTCGGTTTCCCCGACCCGCAAAAGGCAGTTCTGTTCAAGCAGTCCGGCTACGAGCCCGCCTCTATCTAGGCGGGATCGCAATTGTCGGTTGGCTCTCTTCAAGCAGCCGCAGCGACCTTGTCGATCGGGTGCTGGCCACGAAATCCGACGGCGAGACGGTTCCAGACGTTGATCGCGCCGATGGCCACGGTGATCTTGACCATTTCCTCATCGGAAAAGTGCTGGCGAAGATTGTCATAGGCGTCGTCCGGAATGCCGGTCTGGGCAATGTTGGTCACCGCATCCGTCCAGCCGAGCAGCGCCCGTTCACGCGGATCATAGACCGGCGATTCACGCCAGACGCTCAAGAGGTTGATCCATTGTTCGCCGAGGCCGTCATGTCGCGCTTCCTTCACGTGCATGTCCACACAGAAGGCGCAGCCGTTGATCATCGAGGCTCGCAGCTTGATCAGGTGGATGAGACGCTTTTCCAGGCCCGAGTTCTGCACATGCACTTCCAGGGCCGACACGGCCTTATAGGACGACGGGGAGGCTTCAAAATAATTGAGGCGTGGTTGCATGATAGTCTCCTTGGGTTGGAGCCTCAGCGGCTCGTCTTGCGTTCATGGATCGCGAGAAAAGCACAGCCTCGGGCCGCAATGCTTCCGTCGTCGATGTCTGTCAGTTCCACGATAAGGTCGGCAATCGTGGTCTTGGCCAGCTCTGCCCGGTAGACGCGCTCTGCCCGCAACATCGCCGAAGAGATATTGCACGGCTGCGCGAAGAAGCGCGACGACACCGGGTTCGGTCCGCGCTGGCGTATTTCGTTGCAGCGAAAGGCCGGCGCCGGGCCTTCGACTGCCAGAACGACATCGAGCAGGGTAATCTCGGACTTTGCTCTCGCCAGCCGGTAACCACCCTTCGGACCCGGCAGCGTGCTGACGATGCCGGCGTTCGAAAGCGCCTGTAGATGCTTCAACAGATAGCTGGTCGACACGCCATGAAACTCGGCAAGCGCGGCCGCGGACAAAACGCCGCCCTCTGAAAGTCCAGCCAGCATCGCCACACAATGGAGTGCCTGCTCGACCCCGTCACCCAGTTTCATGATATCTCCTTCAATCATGGATAAATTATATCCGCGAATAGGCGGTGTCAAGCGGGATGATTGGCTTTATGGCTGAAGGTGATGTGCTGACGCCTCTTGCCGCTAGGATTTAGCGTCACCTGAACTACATATGGTCACGTGGATCGCATCGAGACTGAGACGCTACTGGCCCTGCCCATTCCCTTCACCCGCTGGTTTGCGGAAAAGGGCTGGCAGCCCCGCGCCCATCAGCTCGAACTGCTGGCCCGCGCGGAAGCTGGCGAAAGCACGCTGCTGATTGCGCCGACAGGTGCCGGCAAGACGCTGGCCGGCTTTCTGCCCTCGCTTACGGACCTGACGCGGCGCGGGAAGATACCGCCAGGGTCGGCCTTCTCCGGCATCCACACGCTTTACATTTCACCGCTCAAGGCGCTGGCCGTCGATATCGAGCGAAACCTGATGAAGCCCGTCGAGGAGATGGGCCTGCCGGTCACCGTCGAGAACCGCACGGGCGATACGCCGAGCGCCAAACGCCAGCGCCAGAAGCTCTCGCCGCCGGACATCCTGCTGACCACACCGGAGCAGGTGGCGCTGCTGCTCGCTAATGGCCAGGCCCAGCGCTTCTTCGGCGATCTGAGATATATCGTCCTCGACGAGTTGCACTCGCTGGTCTCCTCGAAGCGCGGCCACATGCTGTCGCTGGGGCTGGCGCGGCTGCGGCGGCTGGCGCCCGGTCTGCAGACCATTGGCCTGTCCGCTACCGTCTCCGACCCCATGGAACTGCAGAAATGGCTGGTCGGCCAGCGCGAGGGCGAGGATCGTCACGCAGGCCTCGTGACTGTCGCCGGCGGCGCCAAGCCTGATATCTCGATCCTTGCCAGCGAAGAACGCATCCCCTGGGCCGGCCATTCGGCGAAATACGCCATCCCCGACGTCTACAGCCAGTTGCTCGACCACAAGACGACGTTGCTCTTCGTCAACACCCGCAGCCAGGCTGAAATGCTGTTCCAGGAACTCTGGACGGTCAATGACGACAATCTGCCGATCGCTCTGCATCATGGTTCGCTCGATGTCGGCCAGCGCCGCAAGGTCGAGGCGGCGATGGCGGCCAACAAGCTGCGCGCCGTCGTCGCCACATCTACGCTCGACCTCGGGATCGACTGGGGCGATGTCGATCTCGTCATCCATGTCGGTGCACCCAAGGGTGCCTCGCGGCTGGCCCAGCGCATCGGCCGCTCCAACCACCGCATGGACGAGCCGTCGAAGGCGATTCTCGTACCGGCCAATCGCTTCGAGGTGATGGAGTGCCAGGCTGCTCTCGATGCCAATTACATCGGCGCACAGGACACCCCGCCGGTCGGCCGGGGCACGCTCGACGTGTTGGCCCAGCACGTGCTCGGCATGGCCTGCGCCGAGCCCTTCGATCCGCTCGAACTGTTCGACGAGATCACCAGCGCCTCTCCCTATGCCTATCTATCGTGGGAGACCTTCGAGCAGATCGTCGATTTCGTCGCCACCGGCGGCTACGCGCTGCGCGCCTATGAGCGCTACGCCCGCATCCGCAAGATGGAGGACGGCCGCTGGCGCATCTCCAATCCGGCCGTGGCGCAGCAATACCGCCTGAACTCGGGCACCATCGTCGAATCGCCGATGCTGAACCTGAAGATGGTCAAACGCGGCGCCGGCGGACGCATCGGCCGCGGCGGGGCAACGCTCGGCAAGATGGAGGAGTACTTCTTCGAGCAGCTTTCGCCGGGCGACACTTTCATCTTCTCGGGCAAGGTGCTGCGCTATGAGGGTATCCGCGAAAACGAGGCGCTGGCCAGCCAGGCCTATTCCAACGACCCGAAGATCCCTTCCTACAATGGCGGCAAGTTCCCGCTGTCGACCTATCTCGCTGACCAGGTCCGCTCGATGCTGGCCGATCCCGACCGCTGGCACGAGCTACCGGACCAGGTGCGCGACTGGCTAGCGTTGCAGCGGGAAAAGTCGATGGTGCCGAAACGCGACGAACTGCTGATCGAAACATTTCCGCGCGGCAGCCGCGCCTACATGGTGGCCTATCCCTTCGAAGGACGGCTTGCCCACCAGACGCTTGGCATGCTGCTGACCCGGCGGCTGGAGCGTGCCGGCGCCAAGCCGCTCGGCTTCGTCGCCACAGATTATTCGCTCGGCATCTGGGGGCTGGAGGACATGGGCCAGATGATCGCCACCGGCCGCCTCAGCCTGTCCACGCTGTTCGACGAGGACATGCTCGGCGACGATCTCGAGGAGTGGCTGGACGAGTCCTTCCTCCTGAAGCGCACCTTCCGCAATTGCGCTGTCATCTCCGGCCTGATCGAACGTCGCCATCCCGGCAAGGAAAAGTCTGGCCGCCAGGTGACTGTATCGGCCGATCTGATCTATGACGTGTTGCGCAGCCACGAACCCGATCACATCCTTCTTCAGGCGACGCGGCAGGATGCGGCAACGGGGCTTTTGGATATTGCCCGGCTTGGCGATATGCTGAGGCGAATCAAGGGCCACATCACCCACCGGGCGCTCGACCACATCTCGCCGCTGGCCGTACCGGTCATGCTCGAAATAGGCCGGGAATCCGTTCCAGGAGAGGCCCATGACGCGCTGCTGGCCGAAGCCGCCGACGATCTGATCGCCGAGGCGCTGAGCTGACGGGGGTTGGTATGGCGGGGGAGATTTGATCCTCCGGCGTCTCGACAGGCACAGGCATGAACGAAACTTGGAAAGCGGACTTTTGATAACCAGACTGGCGCTTGCGCGCGACATGACCGGCATTGCCACATCAGCCGGCGCGGAAACCAGCGTCCACGGCGTCGCTGCCGTCTGCGATCCTCTTGGTGGCCTTTACCTGCCGGATGCGGGCATCCTCGTCGTCTCGGACCTGCATCTCGAGAAGGGTGCAGCATTCGCCCGTCGCGGCATGATGCTGCCACCTTACGATACGCTGGCAACGCTGACGGTCTTGTCCGCCGTCATCGCTCGTTACGATCCGAAGCTGGTGATTTCGCTTGGCGACAATTTCCATGATCGCAAGGGATCGGCCCTGATGCCGGAGGCTTTCCGGACGCTGATCTCGGGAATGGCCCGAGGTCGCGAATGGATATGGATCAACGGTAACCACGACCCGGATGGCACAACCGGTCTTCCCGGCCAATCGCTGGACGAACTCGTACACAGCGGCCTGACATTCCGGCACGAACCGAAGGCTGGCCGACAGGCCGGAGAGATCGCCGGCCACCTGCATCCCTCGGCCACTGTGCGCAGACGGGAGAAGTCGATCCGCCGTCCGTGCTTTGCAACGGACGGAGGTCGCATGCTGATGCCGGCTTTCGGCCTGATGAGTGGCGGCCTCGATCTCGGTCACAAGGCGATGGCCGGACTGTTCGACCACCCGTTACTGGTTGCCCACCTGCTCGGTCGGGACCGTATCTATTCAGTCCGGTATGCAAGCCTCATCGGCTAATCGGGATCCTGTGGACTTCCCGTTGTCAGTGGTAAGCCTGGCTTGCCACAGCCGTCATATCGAGCTTCGGTCGTGCCAGGGCCAGGAAGCGATCGAGCGGGCAGGCACCCTCGACGCTCTCGCTTTCGCAGCCGGGCATCGTTATCTCTGCCTGGAGCGGCGGCGAGGCTGCATCGATCGTGGAGGCGTCACGAATCTGATCCAGGGTCGGCGCAACGAAGCCGAGACGGACATAGGCCTTGCCCGCGCCATCGCGCAACCGCTCGAAGGTCAGCGCCCCGGTCGGAGGCGTTTCGTCGTCCAGATAGGGCGGAATGTGCCAGTGCAGACCAAGAAGCGCCGCGATTTCGGCCTGTTGGGTATCGCTGCCCATGAAGAGCAGGAAGTTGGCGTTCGGTGGTCCTTCCGCTGATTTCGCGTCCTTCGGGTCGGCAGCGATGGCGAGCAGCACCTGGTTAAGGAAATTCGAAACGTCGCGCGCCGCAAGGTAGGGTACACGGTTGCCAATGTCGTATTTGACCTGGCGCAGCTGCGACAGGCGGATGATGTCGGCAGCGCTGGATGCCTTGTCGAAGGCCACCTGGTCTGCAGGAAAACCATTGGCATATTGCAGCAGGAAAACCTGCACGATCGTGCCGGCTTCGACGATGGGTCCCTTCATGGAAACGCTTGCCGGCTTTCCGTCCTTTGCCGCCTTGGTCTCGATCGTCCAGGGCCGCTGTTCCATCGAGCAGGCAGGCGTCGCGCATCCGAGGATGGTGTCGAGCTCCTTCATCAAGGGCGCCGCCTTGGCCTTCATCGCATCGAAACTGCCGCCGGCCGTGGCAAGGATGGCAGCTTCCGCCTTGGCCGGATCGACGGCCCCAAGGGAGGTTTCCGAGGCCGCGTAAAGCGCGTCGACATCCCTGGTCCCGTTGAAGCCGACGGAAAGGCCGCAGCCGGGGAACATCGCCGATAACAGCACATTCCCGGTATCGATGGTGCGCTGGATGGCACCATTGGCCCAACCGAAGACGGAACCAGGGACAGGGCAACCGCTCTTGGGAACGAGGTTCTTGGCGCGCAGCATGGAAACCTCCCAGGCGGCGAGTTTCTCGGCCGCCACTTTTCCGTGCCCTGTCAGCATGCCGTCGGCGACGTCCCATGTCGGCCACTGCCGGGACGAGTAATGCAGCAGCTCCCGGCTGCTGGTCTGCGGCCGGACGCCGTGACGCATGACTGCGATGTATTTGTCTGGGGAAAGCGCGCCCGCGCCAGCGGGGCTCCCCGCAGCAGCAAACATCAGGCTGGCGATGAGGATGGATTTTAACGACATGGTGGCTCCATGGGAAAGAGCGACCGGCCGCGTGATTGCAACGAAAAATGCCGCTCCGGTCAGAAGGTGACCGAAGCGGCATGTAATAGGATTACGTGAACATTGAGCGACAGATTTGTGGCGGACATAGCCAAGCAAAGTTGTGGCAGATGCCGCCTCGGTGCCGAGGAAAGGACCGTCAGACTATGCATTGTCGGTTCCGCGCAGGCAGTGCTGCCGGCACGGGCTCGATCAGTTTACGAATTCAACGACCACGCCGGGTTTGACCATGCCGGCCAGCTCTTCGGCATCCCAGTTCGTCAGGCGGACGCAACCGTGCGAGCCGACCTTGCCGATAAGGTCGGGCTCCGGCGTCCCGTGGATGCCGTAGGTCGGTTCGGTGAGGTCGATCCAGACGCTGCCGACAGGGCCGTTCGGTCCCTTGGGTATCGTCAGGACCTTGTCGTTCTTGCCCTGCTTGAAGTTCTTGTCCGGGTCGTAGCGATAGACCGGGTTGCGGGCGACGCGCTTGACCTTGTGCAGTCCCTTTGGCGATGGATTTTCCTCGCTGCCCACTGTCGCAGGATAGACGGCGATCGGCTTGCCTTCTGCGTTATAGGCAAAAACCTGGCCACTCTTCTTGTTGGCTTCGATGCGCTTGACCTGGCCCTGCATCGGCGGACCCGGCATCACCACCTGGATCGTCTTGCCAACCGCGAAATCGTTGCCTTCATTGAGTTTTTCCAGCAGCGCCTGAGCCATGTGGAAACGCTCCGAAAGCTTCTCGGCGACGCTGGTGTAGCCCATGCTCTCCATCTTGGCTTTTTCGGCGTAGTCCGTCGGAATGTGATCGACGATGCCCGTGGCATCGTCAGCGGTGATCACGTAGCTCTCGATCACCGGAACCTTGCCATCGAGACGGCTGGTGACATCAGGTCCAACCTTGCCGTCAGTCGCCAGCCCGTTCATCGCCTCGAAGCCTGCGACCGCCTTGCTGACGTTCTCGCCGTAGAAACCATCGATCACCCCTGGAGACGCGCCGGCGCGGTCGAGCAGCACCTGCAGGCGGACAATCGCCGGATCGGGATTGTCGGAAGCGGTCGCCGGACGGTCCGCCGGGATCGACGCGAGCGACGAGGCATTGATTGCGTCGGGCTTCATCTCCTGAGCCGTGGCGGCAAAGGGGACGAGGAGGGCGAGGGTGGTGAGGAGCGCGGTTGTTTTCATGCTGCTCAATGGTCTCGAACCAAAGTTGTTCCGTCGCCGTAGCATATATCGTCGGTGCTCTCGTGCGACGCCCCATAGTCCCTTGCAAACCAACGCAATTTCCGTGCTTAGCGCGACAGCGAAGTGGCGAGTTCTCTAGCTCTTCCGGAATACGAAGCTGGCGGTCCAGCCCGTCACGACGGCGAGGAAAACTGCGAAGAAACCGTAGGCGATCGGTTGCTCATGGGCGGCGTCGGTGATGGTCTGTTCGATGCCGGTCTTGATGACGCGCAGCGGCAGCGACTTTTCGGCGACAAATTTGCCGCTTTTGAAGAGATAGGCGCGCACAGTGTGTACGCCGTTGGGCACGTTGGCCGGCAGGCGTAGCGTCGCCTTGAACAGGCTGGAGCTGACGAAGCGCACGCCGCTCGGATCGCGGTCGTAGAGGCCGCCGCTCTCCTGCAGCCTCCGGAACGCGTCGCGGAACTCACGCAGGTTTCCGACGTCGCCAACGAAGCCGACCGGGTTGAGCGGAATATGATCGAGGCCGATGCCGTGGTCGTTCAGTTCCAGCGGCGTCGTGACGCTGTCGACGGCACGCGTGCTCGACAGCGAATAGGCTTCCGGCACCCGCTCGAAGGTCATCGACCGTGTGTTGACCCAGATGCCGAACACCCGTTGCTTCTTGCGCACCGTGGCATTCTCGCGCGGACCTTCCAGCACCACGACGATGTCATACTGGCCGATGGCCAGCAAAAGCTGGTCGGTATTGCCGAGTGCGCCGAAAATCGTCAGGTCGGCGCCGGCGAAATCCGACGTGATGGCGATTTCGCTGGTCGAGGTGCCGATCTCCATCGTCTCGGGCAGGGGCGTCGCCGGTGCGTCGAGCATGACCTGCGCCCGGGCGCCAAACGCTGCCAGCAGCAGGGCGGCGGCAAGGATAAGCGCACGTCCCATCATTGGCCGATACCCTCCATGACAATGGAGTAGATATCGGTCGGCGTAACGATCAGGGCGATGGCAAGGCGCACGCCGACGGCAAGTACGAGCAGGCCGAGCAGGGCACGCAGCTGCTCGCCGCGCAGCCGCTGGCCGACCCGCACGCCGTATTGCGCGCCGATGACGCCGGCCACCATCAGCACGAAGGCGAGCACGATATCGACGGAATAGTTGGTGGCTGCCTGGACGATGGTCGTATAGCCGGTGACGAAGATGACCTGGAACAGCGATGTGCCGACCACGACATTGGTCGGGATGCGCAGAAGGTAGATCATCGCTGGAACCAGGATAAAGCCGCCGCCGATCCCCATGGGGGTCAACACGCCGACGAAGAAACCGAGGCCGAATACCGGAATGACACTGAGATAGAGTTTGGATTTCTTGAAACGCATTTTCAGCGGCAGCCGCTGCACCCAGTTATGGTGGCCGGGCCGCTTGGGCAGCGGCTTGCCCTTGCCGGCTGCGCGTCGCAGCGCATTGATGCTCTCCCAGAGCATCAGCGTTCCCACCGTGCCGAGCAGGAACACGTAGAGAAGCGAGATGATCAGGTCGATCTGGCCGACGCGCCGCAGGATCACGAAGACCCAGAGGCCAAGCGTCGAGCCGACAAGGCCGCCGGCAAGCAGGATCGATCCGAGCTTTAGATCCAGTGAGCCGCGCCTGAAATGGCTGATAGCGCCGGAAACCGAGGAGGCAACGACCTGGTTGGAGCCTGTGGCGACGGCGACAATTGGGGGAATGTTGTAGAAGATCAGCAGTGGCGTGATCAAAAACCCGCCGCCGACGCCGAACATGCCCGACAGGAAGCCGACCGCCGCGCCCATGCCGAGGATGATGAAGATATTGACCGATAATTCCGCTATCGGCAGGTAAATCGTCACGGCCGGACCCCAAATGAACTGCGCTCGTTCAGCAAACCCGGCGCCTAATGAAATTTCCCCTTTGAACGCGCGACGCTCATACGAAACCCTAGCCGGAACCCGTTAAGGAAAGTTTGGGTTTGGCGATGTTAAGTCAATCGCCATTCCTGGGCCGAAGCATTTTTCCGAAAGGTGTGGTAAATGCCACAACGCCGACACCGCGCAGGAATGCTGTCGCTCATCGCGCCTTCTGGAACATCTCGAAAAACAACGAGAGAACAAATCCGACCAGAAACAGGATTCCAAACGATGGTAGCGAGTATTTTACGCTGTCATGCGGAAATGCAATTCCCCAAAAATGCTGCGCCGCGACAATTGTCAGGCTGATGATCAACGACCTCAACGCGATGAGGGCCACATGACGCAAATAAGCACTCCGGATTAGGCTCCCCACTCACGGGGGGACGTTGATGCCGCCAGGACGAGGCTTCACGAGGAGAATATCTCCCCGCCAGCGCGCCGCGTCAACGGTCGGCAGATCTGGCTACCTGACGCCGATGAACGGCAAGGCGCCGCCGGGCGTCATCGAGGTGGGCAGCTTGCCGTCCCAACCATTGCCGATAGCCTGGTATTGAATAAGCGCAGGGTTGTCGCGGAGCGCCTCTCCCTTGGCCCGGATGGCGTTCGCATCGGCCTCACCACGGAGCGTGATGGCTTTGGCCTGGGCAGTCGCGAGGGCAAGCTGGCTATCCGCATCGGCCTGCGCCTTGGTCACGGTGATCTGCGCCAGCTGCTTCTCGTTCTGCGCTTTCTGTGCCGATTTCTGAACCTCGACTTCCGCTGTCATGCGGGCTTCGATTGCCTCCTCGTACGGCTTCGAAAACTTGATGTTTTCCAGCTGTACGCCTTCGATCATGACCGGCCCCTTGACGGAGTCGCTCAGCGCCTGGCGGATATCGGTGTTGAGCTTGTCGCGCTGGCTGATGGCCGTTGCCGCCGTGTAATGTCCAAAGACGTTTTTGACCTGCTGCTGGATACGCGGACGGATCAGACGGTCGGCAAGTCCCTCGGCGCTGCCGAACTGGCTATAGACATCCACGACCTGCGAAGGCGTAATGCTGTAATTGACGGAAAGCTGCATATGGGCAGGCTGCTGGTCCTGCGAGTAGGCTTCCGTATCCTCGATCTTGATGATCTGTGTCTGGACCGGAAAGCGCGTAACGACCGTGACGAACGGCGTCTTGAAGCCAAGGCCCGGATCCGCCGTGCCAACGACTGCACCGAAGCGCGTGATCACACCGCGTTCGCCTTGATCGATCGTGTACCAGGAACCCAATATAACCGGCAGTCCGACCAGCGCGATGACTGCGACGCTGGCAATAAATTTGAGCGGTATGCGTGAGGCAGTTTCGGTCATGGTACTTCTCACTGTCTGTTGCGGCGGACTTTCACTGGGCTAGAAGCGGCACGATCATATTATATGAAATAAACGAAGGCTCCATGGCAATGGCCAGACGCTCGGCTCTCATGACATCGATACTGCGCGCGTTATGTTCGACGGGAACTTTCGTCCCAAAGGACCCGAACGACCGTCGTGCATCACGCCGGAGAGGCGGCCCCTGCCTTTAGCTCCGGATTGCTGTTTGCGCGCCGTTTTCCCAGCCTGTCGAGTAGCAGATAGATCACCGGGGTCGTGTAGAGCGTCAGGATCTGGCTGACGATCAGGCCGCCGACGATGGCGTAACCGAGGGGCTGGCGCAGTTCTGATCCCGTGCCATGTCCTATCGCCAAGGGAATTCCGCCGAGCAAGGCTGCCATGGTGGTCATCAGAATCGGCCTGAAACGCAGATGCGCCGCCTTGGTGATGGCCTGTTCGCTGGTCAGGCCCTCGTCCTTTTCCGCCTGTATGGCGAAATCCACCAGCATGATGCCGTTTTTCTTGACGATGCCGATCAGCAGGATGACGCCGATCATGGCGACGAGACCGAAGTCGAAGCCCGAAATCATCAGAGCCGCCAGCGCTCCGAGGCCTGCGGACGGCAGTGTCGATAGGATCGTCAGCGGATGCAGCAGGCTTTCATAGAGCACGCCGAGGATGATGTAGACGACGATCAGCGAAGCCAGGATCAGCAGCGGTACCGTCGCCAGCGACTCCTGGAAGGCCTTGGCGCTGCCGGAAAAGCTCGCCTGCAGCGATGCCGGTGGTTGCAACCCTTGTACCGCGGCCTCGATTGCCTGCGTTGCCTGTCCGAGTGCGACAGAGGGTGCCAGGTTGAACGAGATCGTCACTGCCGGCGATTGTCCCTGATGAGAGATCGAAACCGGCGACACCCCGTTCGTCGTCCACTTGGCAACAACTGACAGCGGAACTAGCGTGCCGCTGCTGGAGCGGACGGAAAGCTGGTCGAGCGTTGCGATCTTGCGCTGCAGGTCTGGTAGCACCTCGAGGATGACGTGGAAGGTGTCGGTCTGTGTCGAGTAGGACGCCACCTGCCGCTGTCCGAAGGCATTGTACAGGGTGTCGTCGATCGTTGCCGGAAGGACGCCGTAAAGCGAGGCAGCAGCCCGGTCGATATGGATCGACAGGTTAGGAGCCTCCGCCTGCTGGTCATTGCCGACGTCGCGCAGTTCCGGCAGGCTCTGCAGCTTGTTCGTCACCTTCGTTGCCCATTGCGAGAGCTCGCTGATATTGCCGTCCTGAAGCGTATATTGATACTGGGTCTTGGCGGGCCGTGCGCCGATGTTGATATCCTGCGCGGACTGCATGAGGAGCTTGATGCCCTGCTGCTGGTTGAGGGCAATACCAAGCCGCTGGATCACCTCCTTGGCACTTGCATCGCGCTCCGACAGCGGTTTCAGCGTGATGTTGACATGGCCCTGGTTGAGCGCGTTGCCGCCATTGCCGCCGCCGACATCCATGAACACGCTGTAGACCGCTGGGTCCTTGAGGATGATGGCGCTGACGCGCTCCTGCAGCTTGGCCATCTCGGTGTAGGAGATATCCGGTGAAGCCTGTGACTGGCCTGCGATGAAGCCGGTGTCCTGCTCCGGAAAAAAGCCTTTGGGGATGATATAGAAGAGGTACCCCGTCAGCGCGATGGTCCCGAGGAAGACGGTCAGTGTCACGTAGGGGTGTCGCAGCACGCGGGCCAGGCTGCGGGCGTAGAGCGAGAGCAACCAGTCGAAGAATGCCTCGCCCATGCGGTAGAGCCGTCCATGCTGCTCCTTGGGCACGGATCTGATGAAGCGCGACGCCAGCATCGGTGTCAGCGTGAGCGAGACAAAGGCCGAAATCGCGATGGCAATCGTCAGTGTCACGGCGAACTCGCGGAACATTCGGCCTACGATGCCGCCCATCAGCAGGATGGGGATGAGAACGGCGATCAGCGAAAGGCTGATGGAAATGATCGTGAAGCCGATCTCCCGCGCTCCCTTCCGGGCCGCCTCTTTTGGCTCCAGACCCTCCTCGATCAGGCGGGTGATGTTTTCGAGCATGACGATCGCGTCGTCGACGACGAAGCCGACGGCCACCACCAGCGCCATGAGCGACAGGTTGTCGAGGCTGAAACCCAGCACCCACATCGGTGCGAGCGAGCCAACAAGGGCAATCGGCAGGGTAAGCGCCGGGATGATGGTTGCCCTGATATCCCGCAGGAACAGGAAGATCACCAGCACCACGAGCCCGATGGTCAGCATCAGCGTAAACTGGACATCCTCGACGGACGCCCGGATCGTCGATGTCCTGTCGGTCACGAGTTCCAGCTTGATAGCGCGTGGCAACGATGCCTGCAGGGCGGGAAGCTGGGATTTGATTGCGTCAACGACGCCGATGACGTTTGCGCCCGGCTGCCTGAATACGTCGAGGGCTATCCCTCGCTCACCGTTCGTCCAGTGTGCCATCTTCGAGTCTTCGGCGCCATCGACGGCGGCACCGATATCGCGGATACGCACCGGCCCGCCGTTGCGGTAGGCGATGACAGCATCGTTCCAGTCGGCCGACTTTGTAATCTGGTCGTTGGTGTAGATCGGAAACGTCCGGGTCGGATCGTCGATGTTGCCCTTGGGGGCGCTGAGGCTGAGATTGCCGATGGCAGAGCGGACATCTTCCAGCGTCACATCTGATTGCGCGAGGCGACCGGGATCGACACCGATGCGGATCGCCGGCTTCTGCTTGCCGCCGATATTGACATAGGCAACGCCGGAAACCTGGCCGATCTTGGTGGCGACGTTTCGTTCAATGTACTCGTCGAGCTCCGGTAGCGTCAGCGTGTCCGAGGTCGCCGACAGCTGCATGACCGGCGCATCGGCGGGATTGACCTTCCGGACCGTTGGCAGGGACGGCATGTCCTTCGGAAGCGTTGCGGACGCCTCGCTGATCGCCGTCTGCACATCGCTCGCCGCTGTCTGTATGTCCTGGCTGAGCGCGAACTGGATGGTGATCGACGTGGTGCCGAGCGAGCTGCTCGATGTCATCTCGGTGATCCCGCTGACCCGGGAAAGCGCCTCCTCGATCGGCTGGGCAACGCTCGATGCCATCGTCTCCGGCGACGCGCCGGGAAGGCTTGCCGCGATCTGGATCGTTGGAAAGTCGATCTGCGGCAGTGCCGATACGGGCATCAGCGGATAGCAAATGGCACCGACGAGGAAAATACCGGCCATGATAAGGCCGGTGGCGACGGGGTGATCGATAAAAAAACTGAAGAAATTCGAGTCTTTAGGCTGAGCGGTCTGGGAGGGATCGATGCCGCTCATGGGGATTGCTTCTCCGCAAGTTCTCCGGTCGTGGAACCGGTCCAGGGGGTGACGCTGACCTTGACGCCGTCGCCGATGCGCGACTGGCCGTCCATGACGACCTGATCGCCTTCCGAAATGCCCTTCGTTACCAAAGCACGGGCATCTGTCACGAAGGCGGAGACGACATCGCGTTTCTCAACCTTGCCGTCTTTTCCGACGACATAGGCATAGAGACCCGACGGGCCGCGCGCCAAAGCCTTGTCGGGCACCACGACGCCGTCGCGAACCTCGACCGTCAAGCGCGTCGCAACCGGCAGGCCGGGCCACAAGCGGCTGTCGCCATTGTCGAAATCGGCACGAAGGTGGATCGACCCATTGCTCGCATCGACCGAATTGTCGATTACCGAGAGTTTGCCCTTGGCAAGTTGCCGGGTGCCATCTGTTGCCGATACCTCGACCTCGGCAATGCCCTGTTTCAGAGCATCCCGGATTTCCGCAAACCGATCGCCGGGAGCGACGAACGACACGCCGATGGGGTCCATCTGTGTGATCGTCACGATCCCCGTCGACGAACTTGCGCTGATGACGCTGCCCGTATCGACTTGGCGAAAACCGGTGCGGCCGGTGAAAGGGGCGACGATGGTCGCAAATCCGAGTTGGGTCTCGGCATTCTTGATTGCCGCATCGTCGTACTGGACGGCGGCGAAAAGCTGGTCGCTGGACGCATTTTTCTGCTCGACGGTTGCAGTGGACGCGATGCCCTTTTGCGCAAGGCCTGCATATCTCTCCGCATCCGCCTTGGCGCTGCGCAGCTGGGCCTCGTCCTGGGCTTTCTTCGCCTTGGCAGACGTCAGGTCGGATACCAGCTGGCGGTCATCCAGCCGCAGCAGGACGCTTCCTTTCTGGACGATCTCCCCCTCCGTGAAAGGGATTTCCATCACCTGCCCGTCTATGCGCGGACGCACCAGAACGGACTGGAGCGAAGACACCGTTCCAATACCGTTGATGACCCTGTGGATGGTTTCGCGCTTGGCGGTTATTGCCGTGACCGGGATGGGCGGCGCTTCCGTCGTTTCGCTATCGGCAGCAAAAGCACCACTGATGGGTTGGAGGATAAGAGCCGCGACCAGGATGGCCATGCCACGAGACGCAGACGTCAGCGCAAAAAACTTCATTCGCCACCCTTGCTTGGATTTCGCTCTGTAACGCAGCAATCCGACTTTGGTTCATTCCGGTTAACTTTATGAGATTCGGGTAATCTATGCCGCCAGTGATGCGGGGCTGAAGAGACCTTTTTTTCTCGACAATCTCGATACGAAAAAGCCCGACAGGATTTCTCCGGCCGGGCATTTGCGGATGAATGATCGGTCTCAGGCGGGCTTGTTGCGGGCCAGCAGCTGCTTGACGACCTGATCGGTGATCTTGCCGTCTGGCGTCAGGCCGACCGATTTCTGGAAGCTTTTCAGCGCTGCAACCGTCTTGTCGCCCATGTTGCCATCAGGCGTGCCGGCGTCGAAGCCGTTGTTGTTGAGGATCGCCTGAATGTTGCGGACAGCCTTTTTCATATCGACCGAGCCGGTGTGGACGCTCTTGCCCGCCCATGCGTCGGGAATATCGGCGCGGTTGCTCTGGTCGTCCAGTGGCTGCGGCTTCCAGAGATCGACCTTTTCCTTGGCGGCCTGCAGCTGGTCTGGCTTCAGGGAGTTGGCCACTTCGTCGCGCTTTTGTGCCGCATCCTTGTCGCCGCCCTTGGCGGCAATGGCGAACCACTTGTAGGATTCGGTGAGATCCTGCTTCACGCCGTTGCCCCGTGCATAGAGGATGGCGAGATTGAACTGGCTGTCCGAGACGCCGAAATTGGCGGCTTTGGTGAACCAGTCGACAGCTGCGGCATAATCCTGCGGGCCAGCGGCGCCGGATGCGAACAGAACCGCCAGATTGTGCATGGAGCTGGCGTTACCCTGGTCGGCTGCCAGCTGGTAATATTGCTTGGCTTTTGCGAGATCTCGGTCGAGGCCATTGCCCTTTTCATACATGCTGGCGAGACGGTACTGTGCCGGGGCAAAGCCCTTGTCGGCAGAGAGCTGGTACCAGCTTGCCGCCTGCTTCAGATCGGTCGGCAAACCACGGCCTTCGGTGAAGCGCGCGCCGATCTCGAAGAGTGCCAGAGGATCGCCCTGGCGGGCCGCATCTGCAAGTGCCGGCGGCTGGATGCTGTCCGGGACGGCGATGACGGCAGCAGGAGCTGCCGGTGTCGTGGCATCGCCTGCGGTGTTGGCTGCAGCGACGTCCGGAGCGGTTGTCGCCGACGGCGTCGCATTCGCCATTCCCGGCGCAGGTGTGCCCGGCGAGGTCAGCGGCTGGCTGGCGGTATCGCTACCGGCCGGAGCCGGCGATGCCAAGTGGGCAGTCTGCGTCGCCATGCCAGGCTCTGCTGGCGCAGCCTGTGTCGGGCCAGGGGCGGGCTGCGGCTGAACGGCGGCTGCAGGATCGGTTGCTGCTGGCGCCGGGGTCGCTGCCGAGGTCAAAGCGGACACTTCGGCGGGTGCCGGTGCCTGCTTGCCGGTCAACGAGTGGACCAGCGGAAACGCCATGAGCGCCAGCAATGCAGCGCCGACGGCGAGCAGAATCGGGCGGCGGTAGCGCGCGAAAGTTCCCGTCTTGCCGGGGCCCTTGACCGTGGGCGCTGTTCGCGATTGGTCGACTTCCATGGCAGCGGCCTGGGCAGCGCGGCGGGCGGCGGCGATGTAGTCGGCACGTTCGTTTTCGGTCTGCGGCTTGCCTGCGCCATTGCGGGCGGCATTCTGGCTGGCCCGCACCCTTTCGAGGATCTTCTTGATATCCGGCGCGCCGGAGCCGGGCTCCAGCAACTCGTTCGCCTCGTCGGCATGCATCATGTCGCCCGAATCGATCGACGGCGTCGGGTCGATCACCTGGCGGTCGGTCGAGGCCTCTGTGTCTGCCTTGCGGCCCGGTCGCAGACGCTTGCCGAGGGCTGCAAAGAGGCTCGGCTTGCCGCCTTCGCTCTTGACCGCCGCCTTGATGCGCGCCTTGGTTTCGGCATCCATAGGAATTGCGTCGGCGTTGGTGACCTCAGCTACGCCCGGTACCGCGGTATCGGCGGCGGCTCGCGCAGCAGCGACGGTTGCCATCGGCACTGCAGCGGATGCGGTGCGGATCACCGGTCCGCTCTTCTGCGCAGGTGCGGCAGCACGGGCTTGCGGCGCATCGGCATATTCGAGCGGCGGCGGGTTGAACTCGGCGGCCGGCATGCGGGCGGCGGGCTTGCTGCGCTCCATGTTGTCGAGACGGTCGGCGATCTGGACCAGCGTATTGTGCAGGGCTTCGAATGTGCGGTGCGTGCGCTCGTCGCTGCTGCGGCTGATGTCCTCGAGGTGACGAAGATCCTCGGCCAGCGCCGCCAATGCCGACATCTCGGCCGCAGGTGCCGCGCCGTTCATCGCGCCCTGCCGGGAATAAGCCTGCACGACAGTCTCGGCTGCCTGACGAGCGGCTTCGATGACGTATTCGTCGTTGGTGCTCATATAGTCTTCGATAGCGCTCATGCGCTGGTCGAATTCGACCGGAAAGCCGTTGCGCGGCTCGCTCAGGAGTTCGGAGAGGTGAGCGATCTGGTCTTCCAGTCCGCGCAAGGCGTGACTGTCGGTCGGTGCGGCAGCGGTGCTTTCCTCCAGCCGGGAAGCAATATCGGCGAGCCGGCTTTCGAGCCTGACGACGACCGTCTCGTCGAAGGCCGACGCCGGCGGATGCATGTCGATCTGGTCGATGCGGCGGGCCAGCTGCTCCAGCCGTTCGGCCAGCACGTCGTTGACCGCACCCTGGTCGAGCGCATCGATCTTGCGCGAAATATCGCTGAGGTGAACGGTGAGATCCGGCTGCGGCGCCTGGCTGTATGAGCTTTCCATCAGCCGCGACAGCTCGTTCAGTCGCTCTTCGAGGTTGATCGCGGTTTCCGCATGAGCCATGTCGTCGATGCGGCTGCTGAGGCTTTCGATACGGCTTGCCAGATCCATGGTCGGCTCGAAGCGCAACATGGCTTCGCTGCTCATCACGTCGATCTGGTCGGCGAGGCTGCTGATACGGTTTTCGAGGCGCTGGATCAGCGCCGGATCGGCCGTGTTGGCGGTGCTGCGGCCGCTGGCGGCGATCGCCCGGCTGATTTCGTCGAGGCGCGTATCGATCGCGGTGAACTGCTCGGTCATGGCGCGGTCGCGCGGCTGCATGAGGTTGCCGAACTGCTCCATCGCAGTGGCAATGGAAATCAGCTTTTCTTCCAGCGCATGCACCGCAGGGCTATCGTTCATGCCGCCGAGCTGCCGCTTGATATCGTCGATGCGGTAGGCCAGCGCGACAAGCTTTTCCTGCAGGCCGGATGTGTCGATAGCCTGCAGCCGATCTTCCACGCTGTCCCAACGGCTCTCCATTCCCCGCACGGATTCCTCGCGGGCAAGCCCGTCCATCAGCGCGCGAAGATCGTCGAACTCTGCCTTCAGGGCGGCGGCCTCGGAGCCGTGGCTGGCACCGGTGTTTGCCAGCTGGTCGATGCTGTCGGCAAGACGCGTCAGATCGGCGCGCATGCTGTCTGCGAAATTATGGTCTTCGGCGGCGCCCTTGATCGTGCGGATCTCGGCCCGGAGTGCGCCCATCTCGCGCGCTACCCCGTCTGCGATGTCTTTCTTGAGGTCGTGGCGCAGGCTGACCAGGGCCTGGGCGATCTCGGTCATCGCATCCGCTGCAGGGCGGCTATCGGCCGCAACGCGGGCAACGGGCTGGCGCGAGGCCACGGGTTCTGCGGCGCGCGGTGCGAGCGGCGGACGGACGGGTGCCTCTTGCTCTGCGGCCTGGCTGCGGTCGCGGCTGGCCCCGAGTATGCGCTGGCGCTGGCGGATTTCGGCAAAGGGATCGGAGCGTGGAGCTGGCGCCGGTGCTTCGGCGCGCGATGGCCTGTCGTTGGCCTCGCGGCTGGCGACAGCGCGGTCCAGACGATTGGATCTCTCTGCGAGCGCCGGGCGGGCTGCAGACGACACGGCTGCCGCTGGTGCCTGCGGGCGCGCCGTTTCCAGACCGCCTGCTGCGCCCATCAGACCTTCGATGCGGGCCTCTAGACCCTCGATCGTGCGGCTGAGTGCATCGAGAGCCGTCCTGTCGTTCATCAGGGGAGGATGTGATGGAGATCCGCTCATCGTGTTGCTCACTTCGACATTTGACCCTTGCGGGCTGTTTCCCCCGGTACTCGCGCCGCTGCCATCGAAAACTGCAGTGACTGAAGAGCACCAGACGCAAGGGCGTATTACGGTACGCATTCCTGTGACCGGTGGAGATCGCTGTATTCCAAAAATCTAAACTGCGGCATGGAATACGGATCACTCCGCTCACGCCGCAAAATTCGCAAAACGTGGTAAAGAACCCGTTAACTTTCCCGAAAATTTCTTTAACCTTTGTTCAATGCGCACCAGCCCGGCCATTGCGGACACAAGATATCTCTGAGGAAGCCGAGCCGCACTTTCTCCCGGTGCCAGCGCCTGGGGTCTCGCATACGGCACCCATCGCCCCTCCGACACAAAAGTTTTACCCTCGGGTCATACATTTGACGTTTACGCGCACGTCAATATTTCATAGGCTTGTTGCAGGGACGGAGCCTTGGCCTCGTCTTTGCGAATTGGAGGATTTGAACGATGCCAGTCTATCGGGCGCCCGTCAGCGACACGCTGTTCATTCTCAACGATGTGCTCGGCCTCGAGCGCTACAATAATCTGCCGGGCTTTGCCGATGCGACGCCCGAGATGATCGAGGCCATCCTTGGCGAAGCTGCCCGGATGGCCGAGGAAGTACTGTTTCCACTCAACTATTCTGGCGATCAGGAAGGCTGCCGGCGCAGCGATGACGGCAATGTCTCGACGCCAACAGGTTTCAAGCAGGCCTATGAATCCTATTGCGCCGGTGGTTGGACAGGGCTTGCAGTGCCGGAGGAATTCGGCGGCCAGGGGCTGCCCTATACGCTGCATGCGGCCGTCGGCGAATATACCTCTTCAGCCAATATGGCACTTATGATGTATCCCGGCCTGACGCACGGAGCGATGTCTGCGATCCTCGTGCACGGCACGGAGGAGCAGAAGCGCACATACCTGCCGAAAATGGTCGAGGGCAGATGGTCGGGGACGATGAACCTGACGGAGCCCCATTGCGGCACCGATCTCGGTCTGCTGCGCACGAAGGCCGTGCTACAGCCTGATGGCAGCTACCGGATTTCCGGCCAGAAGATTTTCATCTCGGCGGGCGAGCACGACCTGACGGAGAATATCGTTCATCTCGTGCTTGCCCGCATCGAGGGCGCACCGGAGGGCACCAAGGGTATCTCGCTGTTCATCGTGCCGAAATTCCTGATTGGCGAAGACGGTGCACCGGCCGCCAGAAATGGTGTCAGCTGCGGCGCCCTCGAGCACAAGATGGGCATTCACGCCAACGCCACCTGCGTGATGAACTACGACGACGCGACGGGCTACCTGATCGGCACCGAGAACCGAGGCTTGCCCGCCATGTTCGTGATGATGAACGAGGCGCGCGTCAGCGTCGGTCTGCAGGGCGTGTCGATCTCGGAAGTCGCCTACCAGAACGCCGCCGCCTACGCCCGCGATCGTATCCAGGGCCGCTCGCTGTCGGGGGCAAAGGCGCCGGACAAAAAGGCCGATCCGATCATCGTCCACCCCGATATCCGCCGGACGCTGATGACCATTCGAGCCTTCAACGAGGCCGGTCGTGCCTTCCTGCTGTGGACGGCCCTGCAATCCGACATCGCCCACCGCGCGACCGATGAAAGGGAGCGCCAATTGGCCGACGACATCCTTGGCCTTTTGACGCCCATCCTCAAGGGCGTCATGACGGACAAGGGTTTCGAGCACGCCGTCATGGCCCAGCAGGTGTTCGGCGGCCATGGCTATATCGAGGACAACGGCATGAGCCAGTATGTCCGCGATGCCCGCATTGCGATGATCTACGAGGGCGCCAACGGCATCCAGGCGCTCGATCTGGTCGGCCGCAAGCTCGGCCTCAACGGCGGCCGCGCGGTGATGGCGCTGTTCAAGGAGATCGGCGATTTCTGCGAGGAGAACCGCGCCGACGAAGCGATGGCACCGTTCACCAAGGACTTGAAGAAGAGCCTCGGCGACGCCCAGGCCGCGACCATGTGGTTCATGCAGAACGCCATGGCAAAGCCCGACAATGCCGGTGCCGGCTCCACCGATTACATGCACCTCTTCGGCCTCGTCGTGCTCGGTTACATGTGGGCGAAGATGGTCAAAGCGGCGCAGACAGGCCTTGCCTCCGGCGACAGTGCTCGTTCGGAGTTTTTCGAGGCCAAACTGGTGACCGGGCGCTTTTACATGGAGCGCATCCTGCCGGAAACCGCGCTACGCCGCACCCGCGTCGAGGCCGGCGCAGACACCATGATGGCGCTGCCGGCGGAGGCGTTTTGATCTGCAGAAGCGGTATCTGAGGTCGAGTCCGCATCTTGTGAAGCATGATTGAAAGTTATATATTGATATAACTTTTGGAGGCGAAAATGGCGACATCGACACTTCGCAATGTGGGAGGCTCTGTCATGATGACGATCCCGAAAGCTGTAGTTGATGAGTTGGGACTGACAGCCAATACCAAGGTCGAGGTATTGGCAGAGGATGGGCGCGTCGTTGCGGTTCCGCACAAGCGGCCGAAGTACACGCTCGATGAGCTTTTGGCGCAGTGCGATCTTGATGCACCGTTTACAGAGGAAGATCGGGAATGGCTCGATGATGCACCGTCTGGCCGAGAGGTCATCTAGTGGATCGCGGAGACATCTGGCACGTCGATCTAGAACCGATCCGTGGACGTGAACAGGCTGGCGCGCGGTATGTGCTGGTGGTTACCAAGAAAAGCTTCAATGCCATCGGCACGCCGATAGTGGTGCCTATAACGACCGGCGGTGAGTTTGCCCGTTTCAAAGGATTTGCCGTGTCGTTGTCCGGCGCGGGAACGCGGAGTTCGGGTGTGATCCTGTGCAATCAGCTGCGGTCGCTCGACCTCAGGGCGCGCGGCGGGAAATACGTGGAAAGTGTGCCGGATTTCATCATGTTCGAAGTGCTTGCCCGGATCACTATATTCTTCGACTAATATTACGAGATCGAATTTGGTGCCGGCGGCGCCTGGGAGAGAGACGATGACCGAGGTTTTCATTTACGATCATGTCCGCACGCCCCGCGGTCGTGGCAAGAAGGATGGCGCGTTGCATGAAGTGCCGTCGGTGCGTCTCGCTGCACGCACGCTGGAGGCGATCCGTGATCGCAACGGTCTGGATACGGCGACGGTTAACGACATCATCATGGGCTGCGTCGATCCCGTAATGGAAGCCGGCGCGGTCATCCCGAAGGCTGCGGCGTTCGAGGCGGGCTATTCGACCCGTGCCCCCGGAATGCAGATCTCGCGCTTCTGCGCATCCGGCCTCGATGCCGTCAATCTGGCTGCGGCCAAGATCGCCCAGGGCGCGGACGACATCGTCATTGCCGGCGGTGTCGAGAGCATGTCGCGGGTCGGGCTCGGGATGGGCGGTGGTGCCTGGTTCATGGATCCATCGGTCAATTTTCCCGCTTATTTTATGCCGCAGGGCGTCTCCGCCGATCTGATTGCCACAAAATACGGTTTCTCGCGCGCCGATGTCGATGCTTATGCTGTCGAAAGCCAGAAGCGCGCGGCGCATGCTTGGAAAAGCGGCTGGTTCGACAAGTCCGTCATTTCGGTCAAGGACCAGAACGGCCTGACCATCCTTGCCCATGACGAGCACATGCGCCCCGGCACGGATATGCAGGCGCTCGGCGCCCTCAATCCGTCCTTCCAGATGCCCGGTGAAATGGGCGGCTTCGAGGCCGTCGGTATCCAGGCGCATCCGGAAATCGAGCGCATCAACTACGTCCACCATGCCGGCAATTCCTCCGGCATCGTCGACGGCGCAGGCGTCGTACTGCTCGGCTCCAGGGCTGGTGGCGGGAGCATGGGACTAAAACCCCGGGCCCGCGTCAAGGCTTTCGCCAACATCGGCTCCGACCCGGCACTGATGCTGACAGGGCCAGTCGATGTGACCGAGAAGCTGCTCAAGCGTTCCGGCCTGTCGCTGGCGGATATCGATCTTTTCGAACTCAACGAGGCTTTTGCCGCCGTCGTTCTGCGCTACTGCCAGGCTTTCGACATCGATCATGGCAAAATCAACGTCAATGGCGGCGCCATCGCCATGGGCCATCCGCTCGGCGCCACCGGTGCGATGATCCTCGGTACAGTGCTCGACGAGCTGGAGCGCCGGGATCTCAACGTCGCCCTGGTTACCCTCTGCATCGGCGCCGGCATGGGCACCGCCACCATCATCGAAAGGGTCTGATGGCTTTCTCCGCACCCCCCCCTGATGGGGGCAAGCGAGTGAGTGTGCAACCCGGCAACCACGAACATTTACTGGGAGAGGAATCCCGCGATGAGCAGCTACACCAATTTCACTGTCGAGACTGATGCAGACGGCATTTCGCTGGTCACCTGGGATATGCCGGGAAAGTCGATGAATGTGTTCACAGCCGAGGTCATGGGAGAGCTTGACGCCATCATTGATGCAAGCGTCGCCGATGCTGCCGTGAAGGGCGTGGTCATCACTTCGGGCAAGGCCAGTTTTTCCGGGGGCGCCGATCTGTCGATGATCAAGTCGATGTTCACCTTCTACAATGATGAGAAGGCGAGAGACCCTGCGACGGCGGCACAAAAGCTGTTCGACCTTGTGGGCCGCATGACAGGCCTTTTCCGCAAGCTCGAAACCTGCGGCAAACCATGGGTTTCGGCGATCAACGGCACCTGCATGGGCGGTGCCTTCGAGATGTCGCTCGCCTGCCATGGCCGTGTCGTCTCCAGCGCCAAGCATGTCAAGCTGGCGCTGCCGGAGGTCAAGGTCGGTATCTTCCCGGGCGCTGGCGGAACGCAGCGGGTCTCGCGGCTTGCCAATGCCCAGGACGCCCTGCAGATGATGACGACGGGCGCCTCGCTGTCTCCGGCGCGCGCCAAGGCGATGAACCTCGTGCATCAGGTCGTCGAACCGGATCAGCTGATCGCTGCGGCAAGGCAGATGATCAGGGATGGACTGAAACCCGTCGCTCCGTGGGACGAAAAAGGCTTCAAGGTTCCCGGCGGCGGGATCTGGACGCCGGCCTCGGCCCAACTCTGGCCGGCAGCGCCCGCCATTCTCCGCCGCGAGACAGCGGGAAATTATCCGGGCGCGCTCGCCATCCTCAAATGCGTTTACGAAGGCCTGCAGGTACCCTTTGACCTCGGCCTGAAGATCGAGCAGCGCTACTTCACCGAGGTCCTGCGGACGACCGAAGCGTTCTCGATGATCCGCTCGCTGTTCGTCTCGATGCAGGAGCTCGGCAAGGGCGCCCGTCGCCCGGCCGGCATCCCAAAGACGGTCCTGCGCCATGTCGGCATCGTCGGCGCCGGCTTCATGGGCGCCTCCATCGCGTATGTCACAGCCGCAGCGGGCCTGCGCGTAACCCTGATCGACCGTGATATGGACGCCGCCAACAAGGGCAAGGCGACCGGCGAGGGGCTCGTCAAGGATGCCATCGCAAAGGGTCGGTTGACGCAGGAGGAGGGCGCAGCCCTGCTTGCCAACATCACGCCGTCAGCCGATTACAGCAATCTAGGCGATGCCGATCTCGTCATCGAGGCCGTGTTCGAGGACCGCGATGTCAAGAAAGCTGTGATCGAGGCCGTTGAGGGGGTGTTGCCCGAGACGGCGATCTTTGCCTCCAACACCTCGACGCTGCCGATCTCGGGACTGGCGGAAAACTCGAAGCGCAAGTCCAATTTCATAGGCATCCACTTCTTCTCTCCAGTGGAAAAGATGATGCTGACCGAGGTCATCATGGGCAAGGAGACCGGCAACCGTGCACTGGCCGTGGCGCTGGATTTCGTCGCCGCCATCAGGAAGACGCCTATTGTCGTCAACGACACCCGTGGATTCTACGTCAACCGCTGTGTCTTCCGTTACATCCATGAGGCCTATGACATGCTGATCGAAGGCGTGCCGCCGGCCATGATCGAGAATGCCGCCAAGATGGCCGGGATGCCCGTCGGACCGCTGTCGCTGAACGACGAGGTGGCCATCGATCTCAGCCAGAAGATCCTGAAGGCAACGGTAGCCGATCTCGGGCCTGCCGCCGTCGATCCCGAGCACATCAAGCTCATCGACCGTATGGTCGACGAACTCGACCGTCGGGGCCGCAAGAACGGGCGTGGTTTCTACGACTATCCTGCCAAACCGGCGAAGAAGACGCTTTGGCCCGGCCTGAAGGAATTCTTCTCTCAAAAGAAGCCTGAGGATGTGCATGTCGGGGTCTTGAAGCAGCGCATGCTGGTGACAATCGCGCTCGAAGCTGCCCGGACGATGGAAGAGGGCATTGTCACCGACCCCCGCGAGGCCGATGTCGGCTCCATCCTCGGCTTCGGCTTCGCGCCTTACACCGGCGGCACGCTGTCCTACATCGATGGAATGGGAGCAAAGACGTTCGTGGCGCTTTGCGAAAAACTGGCGGCTGAACACGGCGACCATTTCAAGCCGACGCCGCTGCTGGTCGAGATGGCCGCAAGCGGGGAAACGTTCTACGGACGGTTCGATCCGTACAAGATGGAGAACGCAGCCTGACATAAGTCAGGTTGACTATCGCCGCATTTCGGGAACGGTCGTAGCGACGAAAGCGTCGTCGAAATCATGTGATCAAAGGTGAAAAGCGGCAGCGTCGCTTTTCTCGCGCATCAGGCAATCGGCTCTGTGCCGGTGGATCAGAGGCTGCTCCAGACGATTAGCCCGATGGCTGCCCAGATGCAGGCAGACAGTTCGAAAGCTATGACATATGCTTTTGCACGATCGCTCATGAAATCCTCCTCCGCATGGTCTCCCAACCATGTATATTATTTAGTTCGATATTCCGCAGAAAGTCAAACGAACTTTGTCAATTTTGCGACAATTACGTGCCATTTGCCTGACGTCCGAAATAGAAGACAGCCCCGCGGAGTTCGGGGCTGTCGGTCTCGGGGCTGATCAGCCAATATAAAATTACTGGCAGTTCGAGGTCTGCGCGCTGTCGGAGTCGGACTTCATATTCGTCGTATTTTTGTTGGTTTTTGTAGCGTTGCAATCCTGCGACTTGCCGTCGCCGTTGCTGCCGCCGCTGTTGGTGCCGGTGCCATTCGTCATGCCACCGCTTGTGCCGCCGGTTCCCGTGTTCGAGCCGGGCGTTCCGGTGCTGGTGCCATTGCCTGTGCTATCGCTGCCCGAGCTGGAACCGGAGGCGCCGGATGTCCCGGAGCTGCTACCTGGGCTGCCGGTGCCGGCTGCCATCGCGCTTGTTGCCATTGCGAGCGTCAGAGCAGTCACTGCCAAGATCTTGGAATACATTGGGTATCTCCCTGGTTTGTTTTTACAGACAACCAACCAGTGTTCGAACAGGTTGTTCCAGACTATGTGAAGGATTGCTGATGAAAAGCACGGCGTGCATGTTTTGCCAGGATAGCTCTCATCGGCCGCAAGTGCTGCGCGGCGACGATCGTCGTCGTCAGGCGAAAATGCGGAAGGCCGGCCACCAATGACTTGGCGGCCGGCCTCTGGGTAATTCGAGTGCTGTGTCAGGCTTTGATCGTCGACGGGCTCAGAATTCTTCCCAGTTCTCTGCTGCAGCGGAGCTGCCGCCTCCGAGGCCGACGGCGCCGGCAACCTTGGAAAGCATGCGTCGTGCGGGCGAAGGAACGGGCTTGTGGCTGGCATGGGCCACTTCCGGACGGCGCATCGGCGTTGCTTCGCGGCCTCCGCCGACATTGAATTCGGAGATGATCTCGCGCAACCGTTCGACTTCCCCGGCCAGAGCGGCGCTTGCAGCGGTCGATTCTTCGACCATGGCGGCGTTCTGCTGGGTCACCTGGTCCATCTGGTTGACCGCCGTGTTGACTTCAGCCAGCCCCACCGACTGTTTCTTGGCGGATGTCGCAATCGAATCGAGCTGTGTGTTGATCGATATGACCTGTTCTTCGATGATCTTCAGGGTTTGTCCGGTTTCCTGCACGAGCTTGACGCCATTGCTGACCTCCTCGCCGGAATTGCGGATCAGATCCTTGATCTCCTTGGCGGCCTGGGCCGACCGCTGCGCGAGTTCGCGGACTTCTTGGGCCACGACCGCAAAGCCCTTGCCCGCCTCGCCGGCACGAGCGGCTTCGACACCTGCGTTCAAGGCCAGAAGGTTGGTCTGGAAGGCGATCTCGTCGATGACGCCGATGATGCTGGAGATCTGGTTGGAGGATTGCTCGATGCGCTGCATGGCAACGACCGTGTTGGAAACGACCTCGCCGGAGCGCCGCGCCGACTTGTTGGCCTCGATCGCCACGTGGCGCGCCTCTTCAGTCCGCTTCGAGGAGTTGGCAACGTTGATGGTGATCTGGTCGAGTGCCGCCGCAGTTTGCTCGAGCGATGCAGCCTGCTGTTCCGTGCGCCTGGAAAGATCGTCGGCACTCTGGCTGATTTCGCGCGCACCGTTGTCAATGGATCCCGTTGCAATGGAGACCGACCGCAAGCTGGAGGCAAGCTGGTCGACGGCAGCATTGAAGTCGGCACGCAGGCTTTCGAAGTCGCCGGCAAATGCTTCGTCGAGGCGGAAGGTCAGGTCGCCGCTCGAGAGATGCTTGAGCCCGTTTGCAAGCCCCGAGGTCGCCTGGGCCATTTCTTGGGCTCGCTGGCGATCGGCCTGGGCGACGCGGCTGCGTTCGGCCTCGCTTGCGGTGCGGGTCTGTTCCGCATCCCGCTCGAGTTCCTTGGCACGCAGTCCATTATCCTTGAACACCTGGACCGCCTTGGCCATGGTGCCGATCTCGTCGCGCCGATCCACGCCGTCGACTGTTGCGTCGAGGTTGCCATTGGCAAGCACATTCATGGTTTTGGCCAATTTCTGGATCGGGCTGACAAGCCACGAGCGAACGGCGAGGAAGCCAAGCACGAGCACCGCGACAAGGCCAACGGCGACGATGATCAGGGTCGTCATGATCGTACCGTTTGTGACACTGGTAAGCCGGTCGCTTTCCTTGGAAGACGCATCCGCAATGTCAGTGACGAAAGACGAAAATTTCGGAGAGATTGCAGCGAATGCAGGTTGGCACTGGCTCAGGAAAAGTTGCTGTGAAGCGAGAACGTCGGTGGGACTAGTGGCAGCTCGACCAGCAACAATCGCTGGTGCGCAGGTCGTGGAAAGAATTTGGATGCCTTCCGTTTTCAGTTGGGGCAGCGAAGCGTTCTCGGGTAACGCAGCGATCGCTTGGTCCATGAATTTGACAAAGCCATCGCTAGCCTCTTTGAGGCTTTTCTCGGAGCGCGCATTGAGCTCGTCCGTATTCGCCATCAAGATATCGCCGATCGACGCCCGCGCGGTTTGCAAACTGCGGTTGGCTCGGGCCGAATTAAGCGCGGCTGCCGACTCGTGATCCAGCAGCGCACTGTAGCCCGTGTCGATGCTGCTGAGCTGCTGGCCTGAATAGAGCGAGACGCCGATGGCAAAGAGCCCGAAGCCTGCCATGATGAGCAAAAATTTTCCAATGATAGATATGTGTTTCACCTGCAACTCCGGCAAATCTGTTTTTCGGGGAGGGGTGCCACGAGCAAATCATTCACCGGGCAGACCGTGAGAAGCGGACGGTGAGGATGCTGCCGATTTTTGACAGAGGCGCCCTACCCACGAAACCCGCTGACCTCTGCTGGATGACGACTCAGCCATGCATATCAGTCGAATAAAATGTAGGACATACTTTCTAAGTAATTCTTAATTCTAAAGAGGAGGCCATGTATCTCTAAAATTGCCAATGAACAGCCGGAATATCGCGGCAAAAAATTGCGCTTTCGCAAGTCAGTGCCATTCCAGCATTAGAAATAAACGAAATAACGCATGAAAAAGCAAAGCCTGGCTGTCTGTTTATACACTAACAGTAATGATCCCTCGTAGTTTGAAAGCTCCATGGATAATCGGTTGCTGGAAATCGCGGTTAGCGTGTCGACAATGTGAATGCATTGAGTATCGCTAACCACTTCCGGGAACGACCTGAAAGTTGCTGCAATCGTTGATTCGTGACGCTTCGGGAGCCATCGCTCAAAGGTGGAAGTGGACCTGGGATTTTAGACTTTGACAGAGCCATTCCAGGTTGAATTTGCATTTTTTTGGGCCGCGCCCGCCACGCCGTTGCCCCATCCAAACGTCGGGCGTGCAAGGCCTTCCGGCAACCGATCAATGCACCCGTATGAGTAACAGGCTTCAGGCGGTGAGACTTTGCACTCGCCGTGGCTTGAAACAGCGACGGAGGTCGGATATAAACGTCGCCATCGATCTTGCTAGATGAACTTTGTTGCGGCCATTCCAGCCGTTGCTGGCGAACTTCCCTTCAAAATCGGTTTTCACCGCGATCCGGGCGTTTTCCGGGTTGCGTTCTTCTCTACTCGCGATTCGAAAAGGATATCGTTATGGCATCAGGTACAGTTAAGTGGTTCAACGCAACCAAGGGCTTCGGCTTCATTCAGCCTGACGACGGCGCAGCCGACGTTTTCGTACACATCTCGGCCGTTGAACGCGCCGGCATGCGCGAACTCCAGGAAGGTCAAAAGATCTCCTACGAGCTCGTTGCTGACAAGCGTTCGGGCAAGATGTCTGCAGACCGCCTTCAGGCAGCCTAAGACATTTTCATCACGGGCGGCAGGCTTTGCCAGCGTCCGTGACGACAGACTGGAAAGGCCGGGCTTTGTCCCGGCCTTTTTGCATTTGGCAGTTCGCGGTGGAGTGCTGCCTGCCTGTCAGAAGCGGTAGGTGATGCCGGTGCCGATCATGAGAGGATCGAGGTTGGCCTTGCCACTGACATGGCTTCCTCCAACGGTCGCGTCGAAGTCTGGCCGCAGGATCAGTTTCTTGACATCGACGTTCAGGCCCCAGTGTTGGTCCAGCATGTAGTCGAAGCCTGCCTGGAAGGCGACGCCGAACGTGTTCTTCACATTGAGGCTGTCGGCGCTGTTGCCGGACTGGTTATAGAACATCGTGTAGTTGATGCCGGCGCCGACATAGGGGCGAAACGCGCCGAGGCTGGTGACGTGGTACTGCAGCGTCAGTGTCGGTGGCAACATCCAGGTCTTGCCGATATTTCCGAGGCTGAAAATCGATCCCTGGCCATGGACTGTCGATTTGGTGGTGCCAAGTATCAGTTCCACGGCAATGTTGTCGTTGAAGAAATAGGACACATCCAGTTCCGGGATAACGGTATTGGAAAACGACAATCCGGAGCCGTCGATACCGTCGACCCGGCCTGAATCGCGCGGAATGACGCCAAGCGCCCTCAGCCTGATCTGCCAGGGGCTTTGCGCCTGCAGGGATATCGACGGATCTACGGTGGTGTCGGCTGCACCGGCCGATGTCGCCACTGCCAGCATTCCGGCAGCCAACAATATCCTGATCGGTTTATAAAATTTCATGGATCTACGTCCTTCGTAAGCGGAATTGCTTCCTGAAGGGCAATCATCGCGCGCTGGTGGGAGGCCGGGTTTGAGCGAGATCAAACGAGCACCCCGAGTGTTGCCAGGAGTTACCATTCTGCGCCAAGCTGTCGTATTTTCGCCACAGTTGGATGGGGCTCAACTTGAATATGAGGCTGCACGCCACTCTCCCGGTTGCAGAATGACTATTGAATTCAGTCGCAAAAGATGTTGCTAATCAAATCGGGATCAACGTACTGCCAATCCTAAAGGGGGGCGTCCATGCTCAATGAATTCAAATCTTTCATCGCCCGTGGCAACGTCATGGACCTTGCCGTTGGCGTGATCATCGGCGGCGCATTCAGCGGCATCGTCAAATCGCTGGTGGACGACATCATCATGCCGGTCGTCGGCGCGGTTTTCGGGGGCTTCGATTTCTCGAACTATTTCATCGGCCTTTCGAGTGCAGTCAATGCGCCGACACTGGCAGCCGCGCGCGCGCAAGGCGCAGTCTTTGCATACGGCAACTTCATCACCGTGCTCATCAATTTCCTGATTCTCGCCTGGATCATTTTCATGATGGTCAAGGGCGTCAACGCGCTGCGCCGGCAGGTGGAGCGCAAGGAAGAAACGACAACAGCCGCGGCACCTCCGCCGGCCGACGTCGCGCTGCTGACAGAAATTCGCGACCTTCTCGCCAGCCGGACTGCCGTATGATCGTGTTTACCGGAACCCGCCGCATTGCGGTGGGGTTTCTTCCATCACTGAAATCGATTGGTCATCCAAGCAAAGTCATGGGATTTCCGCGTCGAACTGCCTTATGAAGGCGGCTAACCGGAGACCCCAGCATGTCCATCGTAAACAGCCTCAGCCCGCGCGCGCTTGCAGCCCCCGAAAGCGGTATCGTCGAAGTCCTCAACTATGCACGTGGGCGGGAAGGCCTGCTGCCGCTCTGGGTTGGCGAGGGTGATTTGTCGACGCCTGATTTCATCAACCAGGCCGCCATGGCCTCGCTTGCCGCCGGCGACACCTTCTACACCTGGCAGCGCGGCATCCCGGAATTGCGCCAAGCGCTATCGGATTATTATGCCCGTCATTTCAACGTGGCGCTCTCACCCGACAATTTCTACGTCACCGGTTCAGGCATGCAGGCGATCCAGCTCTCCGTCCAGGCGATTACCTCGCCGGGCGACGAGATGATCTATTTGACCCCGGCCTGGCCGAACATTGCAGCGGCCCTCGAAATCGCCGGCGCACGCTCGGTCGGTGTCCAGCTCGATTTCGAAGGCGGCAAGTGGGCCCTCGATATCGGTCGCATCGAGGCCGCCATCACGCCGAAAACCAAGGGCCTGTTTCTCAATACACCGTCCAACCCCACCGGCTGGACTGCGAGCCGTGAGGATCTGACCACGATCCTGGCGCTCGCCCGCAAGCACGGTCTCTGGATCATGGCCGACGAGATCTACGCGCGTTTTCACTACGCAGGCGGTCGCGCGCCATCGCTGCTCGATACCAGGCAGCCGGATGATCGCATCCTCTTCGTCAATTCCTTCTCAAAGAACTGGTCGATGACCGGTTGGCGCATCGGCTGGATCGTCGCGCCGCCTGAAACCGGGCAGGTGCTGGAGAACCTCGTGCAATATTCGACATCTGGCGTTGCCCACTTCATGCAGATGGGCGCGGTCGCTGCGCTTAATGCCGGCGACGTGTTCGTGGAGAGCAACATCGAAAAGGCGACGCTGTCGCGGGATATCCTCTGCGAGGCACTGGTTGCCACCAACCGCGTCGAGACGCTGAAGCCCGACGGCGCGCTATACGCTTTCCTCAAGATCGACGGTATTACCGACAGCCGCCAGGCAGCGCTCGATATTGTCGACAAGACCGGCGTCGGCCTGGCACCGGGAACGGCGTTTGGGGCTGGCGGGGAACTGTTCCTGCGCGCCTGCTTCCTGCGCGATCCCCGACAGATCACCGACGCCGCAGAGCGGTTGAGCAAGTATATCCTCAGCCTCTGATCGCCCACGCGAAAGTCTCCACACTCCCGGCACAGGCTCAGGAGTGTGTTCTTCCGCGCAAATTCGCTAAAAGCCTGTCTATCTCATCAAGACATTGCTAACTACGCCACCATTCTCCGACCCTTAAAGTTGTGGAAAGGTGGATTGATAATCAAATATCAAATGACGCGAGCCAATGCTCCCGCGATGACAAGCCAGGGATGCAAGACATGGCGATATTGGTAACGGGCGGTGCCGGCTATATCGGCAGCCATATGGTCTGGACCTTGCTGGATGCCGGCGAGGACGTGGTGGTGATCGACAGACTGTCGACCGGCTTCCGCTGGGCTGTGGCACCGGCTGCGCGTTTTTACCTGGGCGATGCAGCCGACGAGACCGTGCTGCAAAAGATCTTTGCCGAAAACGATATCGAAGCGATCGTCCATTTCGCGGGCTCGGCCATTGTCTCGTCCTCGATCAAGGATCCGCTCGCCTACTACGAGAACAACACCGGCAAGACGCGCGTGCTGATGAGCGCTGCCGTCAGGGCAGGGGTTCGCCATTTTGTCTTCTCCTCCACAGCCGCCGTCTACGGGCCGCAGCCGACGGGCGAACCGGTGCCGGAAACTGCCTCGCTCAATCCGGAAACACCCTATGGGCTCTCCAAGCTGATGTCGGAGTACATGCTGCGCGACGCCGCTGCTGCCTACGATTTCCGCTATGTCGCACTGCGCTATTTCAACGTCGCCGGAGCCGACCCGGAAGGCCGCACCGGCCAGTCGACGGAAGGTGCCACGCATCTCGTCAAGGTGGCCTGCGAGGCAGCACTCGGCCGGCGCCCGGCCGTCGATATCTATGGCACCGACTATCCGACCCATGACGGCACCGGCGTACGCGACTACATTCATGTCAGCGATCTCGCCGAGGCGCACCTGAAGGCCCTGCAGCACCTAAGGGCAGGCGGGCCTTCGCTGATTGCCAATTGCGGCTATGGCATGGGCTATTCCGTCCTCGACGTGCTCAACATGGTGACGCGGGTTCACGGACGCGCCTTCCGGATAAACCACGCGCCGCGCCGGCCGGGCGATGCAGCCTGCGTCGTTGCCGATGCAAGCTTCGCTCGCGATGTGCTCGGCTGGACGCCACGGCGCAACTGCATGGAAACCATCGTGCGCTCGTCGCTCGCCTGGGAAAATCATCTGGCGCAGCGCCGCGAGGCCGACCGGTTCACGACCCCAGCCCCCGTCGCCGCCGTCTGCTGATATCGCAACGGAATGCACAGTGCGCGTGCGTCTGTCGCCGTACTTGTCAATCCCGGCGTCTTATTCTCAGATGGCGCTGGACAGACCGGTAGAGGGTGCCCATCTCCTTCGCAAAAAGGGGCGGAGTTCGGCAATGCAGGCAGCAGACGAGATCATCATCGAACGCAACGGCTCGCTCGGCGTCATCCGGCTTAACCGACCGAAGGCGCTGAACAGCCTGACGCTATCCATGGTTCGGGCCATAGCCGGCAGCCTCGAAAGCTTCGCCGCCGATCCGGCGATTGCCAGTGTCGCTATCATGGGCGAGGGCGAGCGAGGACTTTGTGCCGGCGGCGACATCCGCGCCCTGCATCAGAGCGGCAGCGCCGGCGGCAAGGACGCCACCAGCTTCTGGCGCGAGGAATTCCGGCTCAACCGGATGATTGCCGAATACCCGAAACCCTATGTGGCACTGATGGACGGCATCACCATGGGTGGCGGCGTCGGCCTCTCCTCCCATGGCAGCCACCGCATCGTTACCGAGCGGACGCGCCTGGCTATGCCCGAGACCGGTATCGGCTACTTCCCCGATGTCGGCGCCACGTGGCTGCTCTCCCGCGATGGAGGCGAGACCGGCACCTGGCTTGCCCTGACAGGCCTTGCCATCGGCGCTGCGGATGCGATCGATGCCGGCCTTGCCGACCATCACGTAGCCTCGCAGGACCTCGCCGAAGTGCTTGCTGCCATTGGCGGATTGCCGCCGGGCGCTTCGGCGGAAGACGTCCATACGGCAATTGCAGCCTTTGCCACGCCGCCGGAAGACGGCATCTTCGTCGCCAACGCCGTGACGATCGGCCGTGCGTTTGCCCATGACAGCGTCGAGGCCATCATGGCGGCGCTGGCCATGGAGCCTGACGCCTTCGCCGCCGACAGCCTGAAAGCCATCGCCACGCGCTCCCCGACCAGCCTGAAGCTGACGCTGCTCCTGCTGCGCGCCGGGCGGAAGAGCCGGGATCTATCCGAATGTCTGGAGCGGGAACTCGGCGCCTGCCGCCAGATCCTCAAGACTACCGATTTCTACGAGGGTATCCGCGCCGCCATCATCGACAAGGACCGCAATCCGCAATGGTCCCCCGACAGCCTCGATGCGGTGGACGAGGCGGCGCTGGAACGCTTCCTTGAGGTGTCCGAGGCAAAGCTGTTCGACCGGTAAAAACGGCTGCGTCGCCCCCGCTCAGTCCTTGGGCGTATATTCGACCATCATCGCCAGCACCTCGTCGAATTGTCCCGCCCGTTCGGCATTGCGAAAGTAGCGCACACGCTCGACGCTCACTTCTTCCGGCGATTGGTCGCCATTGCCATGGAGCAATGCCAAGACCTCGTCGGCAAATTCGCCGAGCGGCTGCGAGTTCGGGTCCAGGGATTGACCAGGTGTCAGCTCGGTCTGCACCTGAGGCGGAATGATCTCGATGATCTCGACCCGTCCCTTGAGCAGCGGGCGGATGGCGGCAGTGTAGGAGTGGATCGCTGCCTTGGAGGCGCTGTAGGTGGGCGAGGCCGGGTAGGGCACGAAGGCGGTCCCGGACGAAACATTGATGATCGTCGCATGGCTTTGCGCGGAGAGGTGGTCGATCAGCGCATTCGTCATCCGGATCGGACCCAGCACATTGGTCACGATCATACGTTCCGCGTCGGCGAGGTCGCGCTTCCGGGTCGGATTTTCGCTCTTGTAGGTCCCGGCATTGTTCACCAGCACATTCAGGTCCGGATAGGCAGCGACGATCACGCCGACGCCTGCTTCAATCGCAGCGGCATCGTCGATGTCGAGTTCGTGGACGAAGATATTTTCCCGATCCTGCGCTGTTTCTTCCAGCATCTCGCGGCGGCGCCCGGTGACGATGACGCGATTGCCGGCATCGTGCCAGCGCTGGGCAAGCGCACGTCCAATGCCCGAACCGCCGCCTGTGACGAGGATTGTGTTGCCGCTTGCCTTCATGTCGTTCTACTCCTTGAAAAGATACCCGACAAATCGGGATGCAGGGGAATACTCCTGCGAGAGTAGTATCGCGAGAGTAAGATGTCGTCAATTCGCTTGTTCATTCTGTCGTCCTTCGATCTGCTCGGGCCCATGCATGGCCATCGGCTCCGGCTAGAAGCCGAAAACCGCTATGTATCACTTTGGACCGACATATCGGTCGGAGCCGTCTACGGAGCAATGTCGAGGCTGGCGGAGGAGAAGCTTCTTCGTCAGATCAGCGAAGAGCGTGATGGCAATCGCCCCGTGCGGCAGATCTATGAGATCACTGACGAGGGTCGGCGCGTTCTCGCCGATCTCCGCCGTTCGGGCCTCACCGACATCTGGTACAAACACGACCCGTTCGACCTTGCCCTGATCCGGCTCGACCCCGCCAGCGCCGCCGAACTGCCGCGCCTCCTCGATATCAGGTTGAAGGCGCTCGAAGCGCAGCTAGCGGAAGCCAATCGCATCAACGACTGGGCGGCTCCCTACATCGGCATCACCAAACGATCGGCGCTTAAGCACGGGCAGCACCGGTTACGGGCCGAGATCGGTTACCTGCGTGAGGTGATCGCCGATATCGATGCCATCGTCGCAGAGGTGAGTGCGGGCAAAGTCTGACCGCTGCCGCCACATGCCCGCATTCGCGCGCCCGTCCTCGGCAAGGGTCGCAATTCGCGATGGCTGCCCGCAGCCCTGGCAGCCATCGCCGGTTTCGGGTTCGTATCAGCAGTGAGACAACACCGCGGTCGAATCTAAGCCTTTGCCGGCAGGCGCGCGATCACCTTGATCTCGAAATCAAAGCCGGCGAGCCATGTCACCCCGACGGCAGTCCAGGCTGGATAAGGCTTTTCCCCGAAGTAGCGCTGCTTGACCGGCATGATGGTGTCGAACTGGTTCTGCGGATCGGTGTGGAGCGTCGTGACATCCATCACATCCTCGAAGGTGCAGCCCGCTGCTTTGAGCACGGCAGCCAGGTTCTCGAAGGCACGTTCAACCTGGCCCTGGAATTCGGGTTCAGGTGTCCCGTCGATGCGGCTGCCGACCTGGCCGGAGACAAACAGCAGGTCGCCGGACTGAATCGCTGCCGAATAGCCGTGTGCTTCGTAGAGCGCATGTCTATGAGGTGGAAATATTGCGTTTCGCGTGGTCATTTTATTCCTTCTGGCCACCGTGGGAGCTTCGCCATCAGGCTTCCCACGGCGGACAATTTGAGATACGTTGCGTATGCGAAAGTAGATGACATACGACGTGTATGTCAATCTATATACGGTACGTATGTGAAATTGGAATGATGAATGGCAAAGCGGCGCGCCGAGACGATGGAAGAAAACCGCGGCAAGCTCATTGCCGCCGGGCGCAAGGCGTTTGCGGAAAAAGGCTATTTCGCCGCGTCCATGGACGAATTGACGGCTGATGCTGGCCTGACGCGCGGCGCGCTGTACCACAACTTCGGAGACAAGCGCGGACTGCTCGCCGCCGTGGTCAACGAGATTGATTCAGAGATGGCGCAACGGGCCAAGGCGATTGGTGCGGCCCAATCAGACGAGTGGCAGGGTCTGCTCGCGGAGGCGACGGCCTATATCCAGATGGCGCTTGACCCCGAGGTTCAAAGGATTGTTCTGCTGGACGGCCCCGCTGTCCTCGGAGACCCATCGAAATGGCCCAGTCAGGACAACTGCCTCGATGTGACAAGGCAGGCGGTGCAAAGGCTTATGGAAAAAGGGATACTCAAGCCCCTGGATGCCGAAGCGGTTGCCCGACTTCTCAGCGGGGCTGCGCTGAATGCCGCGTTGTGGGTCGCTGCAAGTGAAGATGCCGAGACCGTCCTCCCGAAGGCCATCGACGCGTTTCAGGCACTGGCCACGGGCCTGCTCTCCAGACCAGTGTGAGGCACACCAAAGCTTGTCGGCTAAATCCGCCAGAATTCGGAGCCCCGGCACCCCTCCGCGGCTCTTGAAGCGAAGTCCCCCGGAAACTGGCTCGTTGACAAAGATTTCCCGCAGTGATTGAAGTGGCACGGGTTACGAACACCTGCCGCCTGCAGACGCAAGTCACGGTGAAGTTCGGCAGACAGATTATCCTCACCCTCGAAGCATTTCGGTGGTGGCAATGCGGGCTCCCATCCTCAGCCGAAATGCCTCTCTGGAGGAGTGAGCAATGTCCACAGGACATTCTGACGACAACCTATTTCTGACTGCGCCTGTGCACAAAATATTTGCCGCTACCGCCTTGCCCATGGCTGCCATCATGCTGATGAATGGGCTTCTTGGTATCGTCGACGCCGCATTCCTCGGTCGGTTCGTCGGCACGAAAGCCATGGCAGCGGTCGGCATCGCCTTCCCCGTGCTCATGCTAACCATTGCCCTCTCCACGCTCGTCAGCGCCGGGATGTCCAGTTTCCTGGCTCGCCAGCTTGGCGCCGCTGCCCGCCAGGCCGCTGCCGCGACCTTTGCGGCCGCCCATGGGCTTGCCCTGCTCATCGCCGCAATGCTGATCCTGATATTTCTGGCGGGAGGATGGAGCTTTGCCTTGCGAAGTGCCGGCTCCGACAGATCGGTTGCGGAAATGGTCTGGGTCTTTCTGGCGATTAGCATATTCGGAACTCCGGTGCAGTTCCTGTTGGGGATTCACGCCGATGCCTGGAGGAACGAGGGAAAAGCGGGGTTGATGGCGCTCATGTCGCTTGCCGTGACGCTCATCAATATTGTGCTGAACTACTTCATGATCGTGCTGCTAGAACTCGGGATCGCTGGATCGGCGCTCGGCACGATACTCGCGCAGGCAATAGGGTTGGGACTGTTGGTCGGCTTGCGCCCGTTTGTCGACGGGATGATGCCCCTTGGGAGCCTCTGGCGGAACCGCTGGACAGGGGAATGGCGACGGCTGCTGGCGCTAGGAGCGCCGGTCAGTCTGGGTTTCATAGGCATAGCACTTTCGGGAACGGCCGTGCTTCTTGCCCTGCGTCTCGGCATCAGCGTAGATTACGAGAAATCCATCGCCGCCTATGGCATCGTGACCCGCGTTTTCGGTTTCGCGTTTTTGCCGATCATGGCGATCGCGGTGGCTATGCAGAGCGTCGTCGGCAACAATGTTGGTGCCGGCTTCTCCGCCCGCGCCGACAAGGCCCTTTGGATCGCGGCGACAACCGTATTGGTCTATTGTTTTGCAGTGGAAGTTTTTCTGCTCTGCGCCGGGGGTAGGGTCGGCGCATTGTTTGTCTCAAATCCCGATGTGATTGCCGAAACCGGAAGGCTTTTTCGGCCTATGGCGGCGTTCTATCTGGTTTCAGGACCGATTTTTGTCTTCGGAATGTATTTCCAGGCCGTGGGCCAACCGGCGCTGGCGGGCTTGCTGACGGTAGCCAAGCCGTTCGTGCTGCTGCCGTTGCTCATCGCGGTTATTGCAGCGATAGGGGGCGCCGATCTTATCTGGTTCGCCTATCCGCTGGCAGATAGTCTCACCGCGATTGTCGCTCTGCTGGTGCTGTCTGCTGCCTTGAAAACGCGTAGGCTCACGGGCGGGATAGGCCTGAGTGGCATGGGGAGCCCGTCATGACTGTCAGAACCATCGCGGAAGCCAAAGCGCAAGCAAATAAACTGAAGACCGCCTTAGCTCTCCAGGGTCTAAGTTTGGGTCATGGCCAGGCACTCGAGGTGATTGCGCATCAGTCCGATGCTCGCGATTGGAACACCCTGTCGGCACGCCTGGCAAAGGCAGTGCCTGCGCCTTTTTTCCTGCGTCAAAGGGTGCAGGGGCGGTATCTTGGACAGGTTTTCAAAGGCGCGATCAACGCTTTGTCCTCCACGGGGAAATATTATTCCGTCTCTATCCGGCTTGATGAACCGGTGGATACGGTGACCTTCGCTGGCTTCTCCAACATGCGCCGCATGGTCAGAGGCGTTATAGACGGCAATGGAAACTCAATCCGGAAGACGTCGAACGGAACATTCCACTTGGTCTTGGCGCCGCTATGAGGGACCGCCGCTACCGCCACATCCCTCGCATCCGCGCGCCGACATCCACCCGGATCTGCCTTGCCTGCTGCGCGGCGGGTGAGTCTGAGCGGGCGGTGGGCCAGCCGCAGACTTCGAAGAACTGTAGCAGCGTCGCAGGAATGAAGCGGGTGCGGTTGGCATAGACGTGGCGGTCGCCCTGGGCGTTCTGGCCGTGGACGAAGAAGCGCTGTGGCAGCACCAGGTCTAGATTGTCCTTGGCGCGGGTCATCGCCACGTAGAGCAGCCGACGCTCCTCCTCGATCTCGGCGCTGGTGCCGACGCCGAGATCCGAGGGAATGCAGCCGTCGATGACGTTCAGCATGAATACCTTGGTCCATTCCTGGCCCTTGGCGGAATGGATGGTCGAGAGGATGAGATAATCTTCGTCGAGCAGCGGAACTCCGGCCTGGTCGCTCGTCGCATCCGGCGGGTCGAGTGTCAGTTCGGTCAGAAAACGTTCCCGCGAGGGATAGCCCGAGGCGATCTGCTCGAGCTGCAGAAGATCCGCCTGCCGTGTCGCTGCATCCTCGTGCAAGCGCTCCAGATGTGGCGCATACCATTCCCGCACCAGGCCGATTTCAGCCGGCCAGCCGGCCTTGCCCGATTTCACCGCCTGCAAGGTCTCGACAAAACTGGTCCAGTCATCGCCGCTGCGAGGCGGGGCGGGGATTTCGGTCAGCGCGGTAATCGGGCTCGCCTCGTCGTCCATCCGGTCGAGCACTTTTTGTGCTGTCGACGGCCCGACGCCGGGCAGAAGCTGCATCAGTCGGAAACCGGCCACGCGGTCGCGCGGGTTCTGGGCAAAGCGCAGTGCGGCCAGCATGTCCTTCACGTGGGCGCTGTCGAGGAATTTCAGGCCGCCAAACTTGACGAACGGAATGTTGCGCCGCGTCAGTTCGATCTCCAGCGGGCCGGAGTGGTGCGAGGCCCGGAAGAGCACCGCCTGCTGTTTGAGAATTGTCCCGCCCTCGCGGTTCTCGAGCACCATGTCGGCGATGTAGCGGGCCTGGTCGGCCTCATCGCGAACGGTCACCAGCTTCGGGCGCTGTGCCGATGTCCGCTCGGTGCGCAGGTTTTTGGTAAAGCGCTCCGAGGCGAGATCGATGACGGCGTTGGCGGCGGCAAGGATCGGCTGCGTCGAGCGATAGTTGCGGTCGAGCGTGACGATACGGGCGGCCGGCGAAAATGATGTGGGGAAATCGAGGATGTTGCGCACCGTCGCGGCGCGGAAGGAGTAGATCGACTGGGCGTCGTCGCCGACAACCGTAAGGCCCTGTCCGCCGGGCTTCAGCGCCATCAGGATCGACGATTGCAGCCGGTTGGTGTCCTGGTATTCGTCGACCATGACATGGTCGAACCGGTTGCCAATGTCTTCGGCGATCAGCGGCTCATGCACCATATGCGCCCAGTAGAGCAGCAGGTCGTCGTAATCGAGGACGTTCTGCACCTGCTTCGCCTCGACATAGCTGGCAAAGAGTTCCCGCAACTGATTCTCCCAGGTGGCGCACCACGGGAAGACATCGCGCAGAACCTGGTCCAGCGGCGTCTCGGAATTGACCGCGCGCGAATAGATGGCAAGGCAGGTGCCTTTGGTCGGAAAGCGGTTCTCGGTCTTCGAAAAACCGAGGTCGTGCCTGATAAGGTTCATCAGGTCGGCGCTATCTTCGCGATCGTGGATCGTAAACGCCGGGTCGAGGCCGATCTGTTCGGCATAGTCGCGCAACAGGCGCGCGCCGATGCCGTGGAATGTCCCGCTCCAGGCCAGTGCGTCCGTCATGATCCCGGCTTTCGGGCCGAGCACCTGGGCGCAGATCTTCTCGACGCGGCGGCCCATCTCGGCAGCAGCCCGGCGGGAGAAGGTCATCAGCAGGATGCGGCGCGGATCGGCGCCCTTGACGATGAGATGCGCCACGCGGTGGGCGAGCGTGTTGGTCTTTCCGGAGCCGGCACCGGCGATCACCAGCAGGGGTCCGGAGACATGGCTTCCGTCGATGTCGGTGCCGTGCTCGACGGCCAGCCGCTGCTCGGGATTGAGTTTTTCCAGATAGGCGGCGTTCATCGGCTCTCCTCTATTGCTCCGGAGCGGCCGCTGCCATGCCGTTATTGAGTTTCCGAAGATTTTCGGAGCACCATTAGATTGCCCGAATGTTCGTTAAATGTTCTGAATCGGCGAAAACTGTCAAGCGAGCTTGGGTCTGTTTGACGCAACGATGCCCAGAGGGACGGCGGTCGGCTATCGTTTACTTAACGAATCGGAAAGGTTAGCAATGTCTTTAATGTTATTGCGTACCCCGGGAGATGCGTCGGAATGAATGAGACGATTGCAGTCGGGTTGCACCAGCCTGACGGGCCGGTCGGACTGCAGGATGGGCGCATCGCATATGTCGAGATGGAAGACGGCCGCCGGTGCGTATCGGTAATCGCACCGCACGGCCAACGCCGGGAAATCTGCCGACCGGGAGGACGTCCGTCAGGCTTGGCTGTCGATGGCGATGGCTGCTTCTGGGTGGCTGGCGGTCCGGAAAACTCGCTGGTTCGCCTGTCGCCCGAAGGTCGTATGCTGCAGATGATCGAAGGCAGCGAGACGGGACCCTTCGTCCTGCCGCGTGATCTCGCCTTCGGTCCGGACGGGCTTCTGTACATGAGCGACGCCGGCGTTCGGATTGCCGATCTCGTCATCGGCCAAACAATCCGGCCGGACTTTTTGAATGCGCCCTACAATGGTTGCATCTACCAGATCGATCCCGCCGACGGGCGCGTGCTCCGGTCGCTGGCTGCGGGTCTGCTGCTGGCGAGCGGCATTGCCTTCGATTCGAACGGCTTGCTCTATTACAGCGAGATGCTGACGGGGAATATCTACCGCCAGGTGCTTGGCGGCCGGCAGGAAATCTTTGCCCACGCCCTGCGCTCGCCGATGGGGACGCGCCTGAAGGGACCTGCCGGACTGGCCTTCGATCGCGACGATACACTGTACTGCGCCGTGTATGGCCAGGGCGACATCTGCCTGATCGACACGTCCGGCAAGCTCTCTGGCCATATCCGCACGAACGGCACGCTGCCGAGCAACGTCGCCTTCACCGTCGATGGCAAGCAGGTGCTGATCACCGAACAGGAGCACGGCGCCATCGAGCGCATCCCGGCGCCCAAGCCGGGGCTGCCGCTGCACCGTCCAAAGATCTGATCCGGCTATGGAGTAAAGAAAAAGGGCGCCTCCTGCCGGGGCGCCCTTTCTTTTTTATTCCGCTGCCGGAAGCTGCTTCTTCGGCTTGGCCGCTTCGGCTTCTGCTGCCTTGGCGTCGTTTGCGACGGTAACTGCGCGGTGGCGGGTGCGCCAGTCGCCGAGGAACAGCAGGATCGGCGCCGCGATAAAGATCGACGATGCACCGGCAACGAGGATGCCGAACACCATCGGAATGGCGAAGCTCGACACGGCGCTGCCGCCCCAGATCGCCATCGGGACCAGCGCCAGGAATGCGGTAGCGTTGGTGTAAAGGCTTCTGGCGAGGGTTTCGTTGATCGACTTGTCGATGATCTCGCGCAAGGGCATCGACTTGTAGAGACGCATGTTTTCACGCATGCGGTCGTAGACGACGACCTTGTCGTTGACCGAGTAGCCGACCATCGTCAGCACCGCGGCGATGGCCGTCAGGTTGAAGTCGAGGCCGGTGATAGCGAAAAAGCCCACCAGCTTGGTGACGTCAAGCACCAAGGTCACGATGGCGCCGACGGCAAACGGCCATTCGAAGCGGAACCAGATGTAGAACAGCATCGCGAAGCTGGCGATAACCACCGACAGGATGCCGGCCCAAGCCAGTTCGCCCGAAACCTTCGGGCCGATGACATCGGTGCCTTCGACCGTTGCTGTCGGGTCGATCTTGGTGACTTCGGCTTTCAGCTTTGTAACTGCTGCCGTCTGGGCTTCCTCGCCGCCATCCTGGCGCTGGGCCCGGACCAGAATGGTGTTCTTGTCGCCAAACGACTGCAGGGTGATTTCACCCAGGCCGAGTGTGTTCAGGCCTTCGCGGAACGTCGAAAGATCGGCCGTCCCTTGCGTCTTCACCGACATCTGGATGCCGCCACGGAAGTCGACGCCGTAGTTGAGGCCCGGATAGATGAACAGTCCGATCGACGCGAGCGACAGGATCGCCGACACTGCGACGCCGAAAAAGCGGGCCTTCATGAACTGGATGTGCCGGTCATAGGGTGAGAACCGGAACATCGACTGGATGTTGATGACCTTCAGCTTGCGACGGCGGGCGATGGCGATCATCACGACGCGCACGAAGGCGACCGAGGTGAACATCGAGATGATCAGGCCGAGACCCATGGTGACGGCGAAGCCGCGCACCGGGCCAGAGCCGAAGTAGAACAGGATGGCGGCGGCAATCAGCGCCGTCATGTTCCCGTCGATGATGGTCGAGTAGGCGCGACGGAAACCGTTGTCGATAGCGGCAAAGGCTCCGCGTCCCTTGCGGGTCTCTTCACGGATACGCTCGTTGATCAGCACGTTGGCGTCGACTGCAAGGCCGATGCCGAGGACGATACCCGCGATGCCCGGCAGCGTCAGCGTGGCGCCGACAAGCGTCAGGGCCGAGAAGGTCAGGATCGTGTGGATCAGCAGGGCGACGTTGGCAAGGATACCCCAGGTGCCGTAAAGCACGAAGATGAACAGGGCGACGAGGGCAAAGCCGACGAGGCCTGAATAGATGCCCATCTTGATGGCATCGGCGCCAAGATCGGCGCCTACCGTGCGCTCCTCGATGACGGTGAGCTTGGCCGGTAGGGCGCCGGCGCGCAGCAGAGCCGACAGCGTGGTTGCGCTTTCGGCGGTGAAGTTGCCCGAGATCTGGCCGGAGCCACCGGTGATCGGTTCGCGGATGACCGGCGCGCTCAGCACCTTGTTGTCGAGAATGATGGCAAATGGCTTGCCGACATTGGCACGGGTGATTTCAGCAAAGCGGTTGGCACCGGCGCTGTCGAAGCGGAACGTCACCAGCGGTTCGTGGGTATTCTGGTCGAACGAGACGCGGGCATCGGCGAGGCGGTCGCCGGAGAGCTCGACGCGATCCTGGATCGCATAGCTGTTGCCCTTGTCGTCCTTCATGACGGTGACGCCAGGGCCGGGGTTGGTGATGTCGCCGCTGTCAGACAGCATGTGGAACGACATTTTCGCCGTCGAACCCAGCAATTCGCGCAGGCGCGAAGGATCCTGGGTGCCCGGCAGTTGCACGAGAACGCGGTTGTTGCCGATACGCTGGATGGTCGGCTCGGACACGCCAACCTGGTCGACGCGCTGGCGAATGATCTCGAGGCTCTGCTGGACGGCGGCATCGACGTTGGCATTGATGCCGACCTGCGAATAGGCAAGCGTGATGATGCCGTTATTCGAGGCCACGTTGAGGTCGGATTGCCCGGCGCTGATGCCGGTGGTGATGGTGTTTGCCAGCGTCTTCAGCTCGGTCACGGCCGCGTCGCTCTGCGACGGGTCGGTGAGCGCAATGACGACCTGCGTCGCATTCTGGACGACCGACTTGGTCTGGATGTTCTTCGCCCTCAGCACGCGGCGGGCATCCTGGACAAGCGTCTGCAGACGTTCATGCACCAGATCGCCTTCGTCGACTTCGAGAACGAGGTGGGAGCCGCCGCGAAGATCGAGGCCGAGTGCGACCTGGCTATGGGGCAGCCAGGCGGGAATGCGGTTGAGAGCCGATTGCGGCAGGACGTTCGGCAGGGCGATGAGCATGCCAAGCACGATGATCACCGAGTAGGTGAACACGAGCCATGGAGAGGTGCGCATGATGTCTATCCTTGAATACGCGTTTGCCAGCGGGAAAAGCGCTGGCGCGTGTGTCTGGTGTAAAGGGAGATGCGCCGAAGCGCGCGTTCGGTCAGGCGGAAGCAGCCGGCGGGCCACGGGCCAGGTAGGCGCGGACGTTGCCGGGCCCGGAAAGCGATGAAGCCAGCGGTGGCAGGCACCCGGCGTCGTCGTCGAAAATGTGGATCGGCGTGGCGAAGGCTAGCAGCGCAGCGTTGCCATCATGCCAGCTGGCCTTGGGCTCGGCACTGCGCTCGGCAGCGACGACGCCCCGGGCATTGTCGCGCTGGGTGATGTAATGAGGCTGCTGGCTGCCCTTGGCCGCAGAAAAATTGTTGGTCTCTGTACTGGCGAACGTTGCAAAGCCGCCACCGAGGGCAAGACCCAGATAGGCAAAGAAAGCAACGATCAACGACGCCATCACGCGGGGCACCGCGCCGCGAGGCTGTCTCATCTCTTCGCTGTCGGCAATGCCGTCGTCGGACAGGCTCAAGGGCTAAACGACCTATTCACGTGCAGTTACAAGCGTGTCAGCTATTCTATCAGCCGACGGCGCATCTTCATAGAGAGGCCTGTCATGATGCACTTGACGCAGCCGGTCAACCATCCCCAGCGCAATTTCCCGCTCGCCCATGATGACGGTATCGGCGCCATAGCGCGTCAGTTCGTCCACCTCGGCGTCAGAATGGGCCCGCGCGACGATCAGGATTGATGGATTGAGGCTGCGCGCCTGTTCGGCGACACTGCAGGCCTCAAAGGCATTCGGGATGGCGATCACGAGGCTGCGGGCGGCGGTGAGATTGGCGAACCCCAGAACTTCCGCAGAGGCAGCATTGCCGGAAATTGCCTCTATGCCGCTGTCCCTGAGGTCGATGACGCGTTTTTCTGCATCTTCGATGACCAGGAATGGTGTACCGGAAGACAGGAGGTTCTGGCCAACGATGCTGCCGACCCGGCCGTACCCGACGACCACGACATGTCCGGTGAGTGTCGTCGGGCCAGGGTCCCGCTCGGCGCCGATAACCGGCACCTCCTCTTCCGCAGCGTGCGTCTGTGCCGCTGCATCCGCTTCAGCACTGGCGTCCTGCAACGAGCTGTTTTTGGCATCGAGACGACGCTTGAGCCGGCCGCAGCCATAGAAGACGAGTGGGTTGAGGATGATCGAGATGATGGCGCCGGCAAGGATGAGGTCGCGGCCCTGCTCGGGCAGCAGGCGGAGTTCGACGCCCATTGCTGCGAGGATAAAGGAGAATTCGCCGATTTGCGCCAGACTTGCTGAAATCGTCAGCGCCGTGCCGATCGGCTTGCGGAATGCCAGCACGATCAGGAAGGCGGCGGCAGACTTGCCGACCACGATGATGAACACCGTCGCCAACACCAGCAGCGGATGCTCCAGCAGGATGCTGGGATCGAACAGCATGCCGACCGAGACGAAGAACAGCACCGCGAAGGCATCGCGCAGAGGCAGGCTTTCCTGCGCGGCGCGATGGCTGAGTTCGCTTTCGGCAAGCACCATGCCAGCAAAGAAGGCGCCGAGTGCCAGCGACACGCCGAACAGCTTGGCCGCACCGAAGGCGACGCCGAGCGCAATCGCCAGCACGCCAAGACGGAAAAGTTCGCGCGAGCCGGTATGGGCGGTGCGATGCAGGATCCACGGAATAACGCGGCGCCCGAAGACCAGCATCAGCGCCACGAACAGCGCCACCTTCAGCAAGGTCATGCCGATGATGCCGCCAATTCCGAGATCGAGATCGAACAGCCTGTTGACAGCGGCGGAAAGCGGCTCGACCGGCGCATGACCATCGCCGGAAATACTGGCGGCGGCGGGGATCAGCACCAGCGCCAGAACCATCGCCAGATCCTCGACAATCAGCCAGCCGACTGCGATCTTGCCGCGCTCTGTCTCGACGAGACGACGCTCCTGCAGCGCCTTCAGCAGCACGACGGTAGAGGCGACAGACAGCGCCAGGCCGAAGACGAGACTGCCGCCGAGCGACCAGCCCATCAATTCGCCGAGCCCCCAGCCGAGCAGTGTGGCAAAGGCGATCTGCACGAGAGCTCCCGGAACCGCGATGAAGCGCACCGACAGCAGGTCTTTCAGCGAAAAATGCAGGCCGACGCCGAACATCAGGAGAATGACGCCGATTTCAGCAAGCTCGGGTGCCAACCCTTGGTCGGCGACGAAGCCCGGCGTATAGGGGCCTGCAAGGACACCGGCGACGAGGTAGCCGACCAGCGGCGGCATGCGAAGCTTGTTGGCGATGGCGCCGAAGATGAAAGCCAGCACGAGACCCATGACGATCGTTGAGATCAAAGGTGTGTCGTGCGGCATCGTGGTGTCCCCCGGCTGGAAATCCTGTAAATAATATGACATATATGGTCTAGAGTGACCAATATGGGTATTTTTGAGCCGTGAATCAAGGCAGTAAGCCAGCTATTCTGACGCCCGCGCATTGTCGTGCGGCGCGCGGCTTCCTGGATTGGACGCAAAGCGACCTTGCGGAAAAAGCCGGCGTCTCGCGCAGCACCATACGCGACTACGAAGGCGCCCGGCACGACATCCATCGCGCCACCGAAGCACAGCTTAAACTGGCTCTAGAAGACGGCGGCGTCGTCTTTACCAACATCGATCCGCTTGGATGGACCGTCGGTTTGCGGAAGTGAAGCATCCACCAGGGTAGGAGTTAGACCTTCGAGCGACTTCGACTGCGAAGAAAGCTGACGATACTTTCCAGCCGGCAATCAATCCTGTCAACGCCTGAAGGTTTCATTCAAGATATTGGGACAGGTGGCTCGCTGCCACGAGGAAATGCGTCGGCTTCCGACAACGTATCGAATATCCATCGCGTGGCAGATCGCGATATTATTGAAGTTGCGTTTGCGAAGCTTGCTTAAAGAACCCGGAGGGCAACCTTTTGCCGCGAGTCGTCGATGCGGCTCAAAATGGTGAATGCAAACAGCGTTATGCTGGCAATGAGCGTAGCGCTCAGACCAAGAACAATCATTGCTCTTACCTCAAAGGGGCGTGGACGTGACTCTGACTTTACAGTTAGGCCGTCAACCTTGCGTGTGACTTGTGGCTCTACTCTAGCAGCAATAATACTTCGCCGCATAAAAGATTTATTCGAATGCGCTCATCTTCGACGGTGTGTTAACCTTCAAGCAAGGAATTAACCATAAACATTGAGTTACACGTCGGAATGGGAAGATATTGCTCCTCCCCACCAGGCATGACGCCGCCCCCTCGTACCGGATATTGGCCCGGATCTCTCCTAGACAGTTTCAACCTAGATGAACGCGTCGCGCATTGCCGTCGGGTCTCAAGATCCCCAATGCCCGTGCCCCATCGCAGACCGTTGATATTGAACGATTGCATAATTCCGCTGGGACATTCGTCCCGGCATCGCGGCGGGAATGGTTTTGACACAGGACTCGATACCAGAGCAGGGACAAAGGACGCAGGCAGGCAGCCTTCGCGATCGTTTGCGCTTTGCCGGCCTCGATGCCGACCAGTGCGAAGCGCTCCGCCGCCACCGCCCGATGCTCCAGTCGCATCTGAAAGCGGGCCTGCGCGATCTCTTCCACCGCTTCCAGTCCATGCCCGATGCGGCACGAAATTTCACCAGCGAAGCGCAGCTCGAGCGGCTGCACGATCTGCAATCGTCCCATTGGGATGTGCTGACGGATGCGCGCTTCGACAGTCTCTATGCCGAGCGGGTCAAAGTCCTCGCTGATTCCGAGAGCAAGATGGGCCTCGACCCGCGTTGGCACGTTGCCGGCCATGGTGTCATATTGGAACATCTGCTGGCGGGCGTCATCGGCGATCTCGCCGGTGGTTCGATGTTGCCGGCCGGCAAGCGCCGTGCCCGGGAATCTGCCGAACTCGTGGCGAGCCTCGTCAGGCTTGTCATGGTCGACGTCGAAATCGCCGTGTCATTGCGCTTCAATGAAATGCGCATCCAGCACCAGCGCACCTTGGCAGAGCAGCGCGTCACCGACCAGGCCGAGGCCCGCGCCATCTTCGCCGATGTCATCAGTGGTCTCGGTGAACGTGACCTGACGGTGCGCGCACCGACCGACGTCCCCGAAGCCTATGCCGAGCTTGTCGCAATGCTCAACACGACGCTCGAAGCCATACAGGGTGAATTCGGTTCGCTCTCCGCCCGTGTGCAGACGATAGAGACCGCCGCAGACCGCATCGCCGTCGACAGCCGCAGCCTCGATACATCAGCCGCCGACCACGCCGGGCAGTTGATCGCCAATGCACGGCTTCTGGCCGGGCTGGCAGATCAGGTGCGCGACAATGCTGCGACGACGCGCTCGGCCGAGCGGGAAGCGGTCAAGACGCGCAAGGCCGCCGAAGACAGTGGCCAGATTGTCGGCGAGGCGATTGCCGCCATGGCTGACATCGAGACCTCCGCCGAAAAGATCGGCCAGATCATCGGCAGCATCGACGAGATTGCCTTTCAGACCAACCTGCTCGCCCTCAATGCCGGCATCGAGGCAGCCCGGGCCGGGGATTCAGGCCGCGGATTTGCTGTCGTCGCCCAGGAAGTGCGGGCTCTAGCCCAGCGCTCCGCCGAGGCCGCCCGCGAGATCAAGACACTGGTGACCGGCACCAAGGCGCAGGTCGTTGCCGGCGTCCAGATGGTTGGCCGCACACAGGATGCCATCGGCGGCATCGTCCTCCAGGTTACCGGTATCAACGACGCCATCTCGGGTATCGCCGATGCGACCGATGCACAGGCAGCCGACCTTCGCGCGGTCACCGCAGAAGTCGACATGCTGGGCACGAAGGTCGCCGCATCGAGCAGCCTTGCCCGCAGTTCGGGCGATGAGGCCGATCACCTCCACACGGTGGTGGTCGAGCTCGGCCAGACGATCCGCGAATTCCGCGTGGCGCGCCAGAAGCAGTTTTCCAGCGACAGGGTTGCGCCGGTACGCCCGGACATCAAGCCCGTCGCACCGCTCGGCGAAGGGGCAGCCGGGGATCACTACGATTTCCCGTTGCGGGTCGCAGGCTTCGGGGGTGACCGGAGTGTTTACTGACGATCGCACCTCTCGGCCGCATGCGTCGAAGACAGAATTCAACCGACAAGGAAGGCAGTAATGGCAGCGAAGAAGGCAGACAAAAAGATCAGCCTGGTGGCAGTGCTGGACCTCAACGAGGCCTCGACGCTCCGCAGCAAGCTCATGGGGCTACGTGGAAACAATGTTGTGGTCGACGCCTCCGGCGTCGAACGGGTCGGCGCCCTCTGCGTCCAGGTGATCATGGCTGCTGCCAAGACCTGGGAAGAGGACAAGCTTTCCTTCACCTTTTCGAAGGTGTCGGATGCATTTCAGAAAACCATGCAGCTGATCGGGGTCAACATAGATCACCTGCTCGCAAAGGAGATCCGGCAATGAAGAAAAAAGTGCTCACCGTGGATGATTCACGGACAATTCGAAACATGCTGCTCGTCACCCTCAACAATGCCGGTTTCGAAACGATCCAGGCAGAGGACGGCATCGAAGGCCTGGAAGTGCTGGAAGGCGCCAATCCTGACGTCATCGTCACCGACATCAACATGCCGCGTCTCGACGGTTTTGGCTTCATCGAAGGTGTCCGCCGCAACGAAAAGTTCCGCGCCATCCCGATCCTGGTGCTGACGACGGAAAGCGACGCGGAAAAGAAAAACCGCGCACGCCAGGCCGGCGCCACCGGCTGGATCGTCAAGCCCTTCGACCCGGTCAAACTGATCGATGCTATCGAGCGTGTAACCGCTTAATTAGGATTTCTTCCGATGGATATGAACGAAATCAAAGAGATTTTTTTCCAAGAGTGCGAAGAACAGCTCGCCGAACTGGAATCGGGTCTTCTGAAGTTGAATGATGGCGACCGCGATCCGGAAACCGTCAATGCCGTCTTTCGTGCCGTTCATTCCATCAAGGGTGGGGCAGGGGCTTTCGGTCTCGAAGACCTTGTTGCCTTCGCCCACGTTTTCGAGACGACGCTCGATTGCGTCCGCTCCAACAAGCTTGAGCCGAACCAGGACGTTCTGAAGGTCATGCTGAAGGCGGCCGATGTGCTCGCCGACCTCACCAACGTCGCCCGCGACGGCGGTACCGTCGACCAGAGCAGAAGCCGTGGCCTCGTCAAGGAACTCGAAGCACTGGCTCAGGGGGTCATGCCCTCCGCCTCGTCGCACCATCACGAGGCACCCGCGCCCAAATCTGTCGCGGTTGCTGCTCCCGTTGCTGCGCCCGCACCGAGCGACGACAGCGGCTTCCAGCCTGTGCCCTTTACCTTCGACGAGTTCGACGGCGCCGAGGACGTAGTGGCCGAGCTGCCGCAATACGATATCAGCTTCAAGCCTCGCAACGAGCTATATGCCAAGGGCAACGACGCGACGCTCCTGCTGCGCGACCTGTCGCGACTAGGCGAGATGAGCATCCGCTGCAACATGCAGACGCTCCCCGCCTTGCAGGATCTCGATGCGGAAGGCGCCTATTTCAGCTGGACGATCTCGATCAAGACCGATAGGGGCGAAGACGCGGTCCGTACCGTATTCGAATTTGCCGAATGGGACTGCGAACTGGAGATCAAGGTCGCTGAAGATCTCGACGCAGCCGTCTCGGCGGAAGAACTTCCGATGATACCGGTGCCGTTCGATCTCTCGTCGCTTGATGACGACGTTGCACCCGCAGACGATGAAGTGGCGTCCACGCCGGCCGCCGCCGCTGTCATGGCTGCGGACACCGCAAGCAATGTCACGCCCATCGCCTCGGCCGCTGCCCGCGCTGAAAAGAGGGAGCCGCCGGCCGCCGCTGCGAATGCAGCCGGTGCCAACAGCACCGTCGCCGCCGGCCAGACCATCCGCGTCGACCTCGACCGCGTCGACAGGCTGATCAATCTCGTCGGCGAACTGGTCATCAACCAGGCAATGCTGTCACAGAGCGTCGTCGAGAACGACAGCAACGGCACATCGTCGATCAATATGGGCCTCGAGGAGCTGCAGCAGCTCACCCGCGAGATCCAGGACTCGGTCATGGCGATCCGCGCCCAGCCGGTCAAGCCGGTGTTCCAGCGCATGTCGCGTATCGTCCGCGAAATCGCCGACATGACCGGCAAGCAGATCCGTCTCGTCACCGAGGGGGAAAATACCGAAGTCGACAAGACGGTTATCGACAAGCTCGCCGAGCCGCTGACCCACATGATCCGCAACGCCGTCGACCACGGCGTCGAGAGCCCGGAAAAGCGCATTGCGCTCGGCAAGAACCCCGAGGGCACCGTCCGCCTGACGGCCAAGCACCGCTCCGGTCGCATCCTGATCGAACTGGCCGACGATGGCGCCGGCATCAATCGCGAACGTGTCCGCCAGAAGGCTATCGAGAACGAGCTGATCCCGTCCGACGCCAATCTGACGGACGAGGAAATCGACAACCTGATCTTCCTTCCAGGCTTCTCGACTGCCGACAAGATCTCCGACATCTCCGGTCGCGGCGTCGGCATGGACGTGGTCAAGCGCTCCATCCAGGCCTTGGGCGGCCGTATCAACATCACGTCCAAGCCGGGCCACGGCTCCGTCTTCACGATGAGCCTGCCGCTGACCCTCGCAGTCCTCGATGGCATGGTGGTGACTGTTGCCGGCCAGACCCTCGTCGTGCCCTTGACCGCTATCGTCGAAACCCTGCAGCCGGAAGCCGCCGCCATCCACTCCTTCGGCGCCAACCATCGCCTGATCTCGATCCGCAATTCCTTCTGCCCACTGATCGACGTCGGCCGCATCCTGAACTTCCGTGCCACCCAGGCCAACCCGGTCGAGGGCGTCGCACTGCTGGTGGAATCGGAAGGCGGAGGGCAGCGCGCGCTCATGGTCGATGCCATCCAGGGCCAGCGCCAGGTCGTCATCAAGAGCCTCGAGGCCAACTACACCCATGTCCCGGGTATCGCGGCAGCGACAATCCTCGGCGACGGTCGCGTGGCCTTGATCCTGGACGTCGATGCCGTCGTGGCGGCTTCGCGCGGCCAGGCACTGAAGGCCGAGATGTCCTACGCGGCGGCGGGGTAAGATCATGTCCCAACCGCTCAAGGCTGCAGCACAAGGTATGCGCGAACTGATCGCCTTCCGCATCGGCGATCAGGAATTCTGCATCAATGTCATGTCGGTACGAGAGATCCGCGGCTGGACGCCGGCAACGGGGATCCCGTACGCTCCACCCTATGTCCTCGGTGTCATCAATCTGCGCGGCGTCGTGCTGCCGATCATGGACCTGTCCGCCCGCCTCGGCATGCGGCCGTCCGAACCGAGCGTCCGCCACGTTATCATCGTGACGCAGGTGAGAAGGCACACGGTCGGCCTGCTGGTCGAGGCCGTCTCCGACATTCTGACGATCAACGAAGACATCATCCAGCCGACGCCTGAAATGGCGTCCGACCTGCAGAAGCAGTTCGCCCGCGGGATCTTGTCGATCGATCGTCGGATGATCTGCCTGATCGAACTCGAAACCCTGTTCCCCGACATCGAAAGCCAAGCAGCATGAGTGTTATGGGATTTGCAGAAAGCCGGCAGTCGCCCGATGAAGTCCTTGCCAGTGGTGAATATCCGCTGACACGCCGGGACCTGATGGAAGTCGCCGCGATGATTTACGCAGATGCCGGTATTTCGCTCAACGAGACCAAGGCATCGCTCGTTTACTCACGGCTGTCGAAGCATATCCGCAATCTCGGCATTTCCGGCTTTCGCGAATATTGTCAGCTCGTGTCGTCGCCTGCCGGAGCTGCTGCCCGCAGGGAAATGCTGTCGCACCTGACCACCAATTTCACCCGCTTCTTCCGCGAAAATCATCACTTCGACCATCTGCGCACAGAAGTGTTGCCGGGCCTGCTCGCCCGTGCCAAGGCCGGCGGCCGGGTGCGGATATGGTCGGCAGCCAGTTCAGACGGTCAGGAGCCCTATTCGATCGCGCTCACCGTACTGTCGTTGATGCCGAACGCCGCGGATTACGATTTCCGGATCCTGGCGACCGACATCGACCCGAAGATCTTGGCTATCGCACGCACCGGCGCCTATGACGAAGCGGCTCTCGAGACGGTCTCGCCTGCGATGCGCAAGCAATGGTTCCAGGAAGTCGAGATCCAGGGCCGCAGGAAGTTCCAGGTCGACGATCGCGTCAAGCGGCTGGTCACCTACAACGAATTGAACCTGATGGCACAATGGCCGTTCAAGGGCAATTTCGACGTCATTTTCTGCCGCAACGTCGTCATCTACTTCGACGAGCCGACCCAGGTGAAAATCTGGCAGCGCTTCGCCGGTCTTCTGCCGGACAAGGGGCATCTTTATATCGGCCACTCCGAGCGCGTGTCCGGCCCGGCCAAGGACGTCTTCGACAATATCGGCATCACCACCTACCGCTATATCGGCAAAGGCGCGGGGAACAAGTCATGAGCGCTCCGGCCCGCGTCCTTGTCGTTGATGACTCCGCCACCATGCGGGGTCTGATCACGGCGATCCTCAGTTCCGATCCCGGGGTCAACGTCGTTGGCCAGGCGAGCGATGCCCTGGAGGCCCGTGCCGCCATCAAGGAACTCAATCCCGACGTCATCACGCTCGACATCGAGATGCCGAACATGAACGGCCTGGAGTTCCTCGAGAAGATCATGAAGCTTAGGCCGATGCCGGTGATCATGGTATCGACCATGACACACCGGGGCGCCGAGGCGAGCCTCGCGGCACTGGAGATCGGCGCCTTCGATTGCGTCGGCAAACCTGTCGCCGGCGAGCGTAACCCCTTCGGCGATCTCGTCGAAAAAGTGAAGGCTGCGGCCCGCTCGCAGCGCCAGTTTGCCAGCCAGGCGGCCCGCCAGGCTCCGGTAACGCCAACTGCCGTCGCCGACTTCCGGGTCGGCCGGAAGATCGTTGCCATCGGCTCGTCGACAGGTGGTGTAGAGGCGCTGATCGCCGTCCTGCAGAAATTCCCGGCAAACTGTCCGCCGACCGTTATTACCCAGCACATGCCGCAGACCTTCACCAAAAGCTTTGCCGAGCGGCTGAACCGTCTCTGCGCACCGGTGGTGCAGGAAGCGACTGACGGTGCACGGCTGGAGATCGGCAAGATCTATCTCGCACCCGGTGGCGAGCGTCATCTGCAGGTCGCCAGTGCCTCGGCGCCGCATTGCCGTCTGATCGACCGCGATCCGGTAAACGGTCATCGGCCCTCCGTAGACGTTCTGTTCGATTCGGTTGCAGAACTGGCCGGGCGCAACGCCGTGGGTGTGATCCTGACCGGGATGGGTCGTGACGGGGCCGCAGGTTTACTAAAAATGCGCCATGCTGGTGCAAGAACCATCGGACAGAACGAAAAAACCTGCGTTGTTTACGGAATGCCAAGAGTTGCACACGAACTTGGCGCGGTTGAGCAGCAGCTTGCACTGTCTGCCATCGGTGACGAAATATTGAAAATGACAGCCGCCCGAAAGGAGAGCGAATAATGTCTCTTGCGGAGAAAATCAAAGTCCTGATCGTTGATGATCAGGTCACCAGCCGCCTACTCTTGAGTGATGCCTTGACCCAACTCGGCTTCAAGCAAATCACGTCGGCTGGCGACGGCGAACAGGGGATGAAGATCATGGCGCAGCAGCCCCATCATCTTGTCATCTCTGACTTCAACATGCCGAAGATGGACGGCCTGGGCTTGCTCCAGGCGGTCCGGACGAATCCGGCCACCAAGAAAGCCGCGTTCATCATCCTGACCGCGCAGGGCGACCGTGCCCTGGTGCAGAAGGCGGCGGCCCTGGGTGCAAACAACGTTCTCGCCAAGCCCTTTACCATCGAGAAGATGAAGGCGGCTATCGAGGCTGTGTTTGGAGCCCTGAAATGATCACCGAGGGTGCAGTCCGGCGCGTGCACATCATACAAGGCGAGTACAAGGTTCTCAGCGACCCGGATGCGGTGCTGTCGACCATTCTCGGCTCGTGCGTGGCTGCATGTTTGCGTGATCCTGTCGCCGGTGTCGGCGGCATGAACCACTTTCTGTTGCCGGGCAATGCCGGCTCGCCGATGACCGGCGGAGATGCGACGCGCTATGGCGTCCATCTCATGGAATTGCTGATCAACGGGCTCCTTAAGCAGGGAGCCCGCCGCGATCGGCTGGAAGCCAAGATATTTGGGGGTGCGAAGACGATTGCGACCTTCTCGAATGTCGGCGAACAGAATGCCGCATTTGCCGTGCAGTTCCTGCGTGACGAAGGCATTCGTGTCGTCGGCTCCAGCACGGGGGGCGACCACGGGCGCAAGGTTGAATTCTGGCCGGTATCGGGTCGGGCGCGGCAATATCCGCTGACCGGTGCCGAAACCAAGAAGACGGTCGATCTTGAGCGCCGTCCGGTCGTTGCAGCCAGGCCTGTCGAAAACACGGTCGAATTCTTTTGAAAAGCGAGGTCTACTCATGAACGCTATCTCGTCTACGGAGGCTTCGACTGTCGAGGAGGCGCTGCCCGCCATCCTCATGCGGATAGTTTCTGAGTTGCATGACGTCGCCTACCTGATCGAGCGCATCGAGCCGCAACTGCTGGAACTGAAAGGCATCGACGCGCAGTCGCCGGATTCCATGAAGGTCATGCAGGGCATCGATCTCGCCGTGCAGAAAACCCGCGGCATCGCCGAGTTCATCGATACCTTTACGGCTGAAATTCCGGAAGCGTGGATCGTCGACGTCGCGACCGCACTGAGCCTGGTGAAGCTCTCCGAAATGCAAAGGGCCCTCGGCGGCGGCGTTCGTCACGGCCATTCGCAGCCGCTAAGTAAGGCTGCCGGCGACTTCGACTTCTTCTAGTCGCCACGCAAATCGAAACGCAAGACGCGGTCTTCCGCGGCTTACTCCGAGCCCACGCGACCCCCGACCGCGTTGGAAGAAACGCTCGCGCAAGCTTCGCTGCCTATCTTCGCTGCAGGGCACAAAGCCAGTTTGGTCTTTGACGAAGCGTGCGAGAACAGAATGAATCTGTTAAATCAACTACTTCAGATATTGAAGAATGTTCAGAATCTAGGCCGAAACCGCCTTATGGCGTTAGGCGGCGTCGCAGTGCTTTCCATTGCCGTGGTTCTGGGCGCAGCCCTTTACGTCAATAAGCCCGCCCAGGAGACACTTTACGTCGGCCTGGACAAGCCGGACCTCAACCAGATCAGCATCGCGCTTGCAGAAGCCAATATCGCATTCCAGGTCGGCACCGACGGGACCAGCGTCACGGTCCCTGCAGGCACCACAGGCAAGGCGCGTCTGCTGCTCGCCGAAAAAGGCCTCCCCAACAGCACCAATGCCGGCTACGAACTGTTTGACAATGTCGGCTCTCTCGGCCTGACCTCCTTCATGCAGGAAGTCACTCGCGTTCGCGCTCTCGAAGGTGAGATCGGTCGCACCATCACCTCGATCAACGGCATCAGCGCCGCCCGCGTTCACATCGTTATGCCCGATGTCGGCAACTTTCGCAAAGCCGGGCAAAAGCCCACAGCCTCCGTCATGATCCGCGCCGGCTCCGAAGCTGGCCGCAAGTCTGCCCAGTCCATTCGCCATCTCGTCGCCTCGGCCGTGCCCGGCCTCGAAGTCGACGACGTTACGATCCTGGATTCCACCGGCCAGCTGCTCGCCTCCGGCGACGATCCGGGCAACAATGCCCTCAACCGTAACCTCGGCATTGTCCAGAACGTCCAGAGCGAGGTCGAGAAGAACATCGACAAGGCGCTTGCTCCGTTCCTCGGCATGGACAATTTCCGCTCCAGCGTCACGGCGCAGCTGAATACGGACACGCAGCAGATCCAGTCGACGGTCTACGATCCGGAATCCAAGGTCGAGCGCTCGGTCCGCACCACCAAAGAAAACCAGAAATCACAGCAGCAGCAGTCTGACACGGCTGCGACGGTCGAACAGAACATCCCCCAGGCGGCGCCCGCATCGGGTGGCGCCAGCCCGCAAAACAGTGACCAGACCGACAAGAAGGACGAGCAGACCAACTACGAGATCAACAGCACGACCACGGCCACCGTCCGTAACAGCTACAAGCTCGAGAAGCTTTCGGTCGCCGTCGTCGTTAACAAGGGTCGCATCGCCAAGATGGTTGGTGAACCCGCCGACCAGGCGAAGATCGACGCCTATATCGCCGACATGCAGAAGATCGTCGCGACGGCTGCCGGCCTCGACCCCAAGCGCGGCGATATCATTACCGTCAACGCCATGGATTTCCTCGACACCCAGTTGCTCGACGACACGGCCTCTAGCCCCGGCATCATGGACATGCTGAGCCGCAACATGGCTGGCATCATCAACTCGCTCGCCTTCGTCGTCGTCGCCTTCCTGATCATTATGATGGGCTTCCGTCCTTTGATCCGCTCGGTAGCCGGTGGACGCCTGGCCGGTACAGAAGCCGATAGCGCCCTGCCGGATGCAGCAGGCCTGGAGCTGCCGGACTTTGCTCCGGGCGGTGCCGGCGCCGGTGGCGCCCTGATGGACGGCTTCGGCTCCGACTTCGGCTTCGACAGCACCGACGACCTGCTGACGATGGGCGACGACGACGGCAACTTCAATCGCCGCGTCAAGGAAGGCCCGGAACGTCGCCTGTCGCGCATGGTGGAAATGAGCGAAGAACGCGCTGCGAAAATCCTCCGAAAATGGGCAGTCGACGTCGCCGCCTGACACAAGGGCCGGGTTCATTCCCGGCCTTTTTTCGTGATCGGTCCGACGCCTTTGTTCTTCCCGAAAGCCGGCCATTGATGGTTTTGCAGAATCGTTTTAACGTTGAACCGGGGAATGGATCAGGGGGCCGATTTTGATCGTATATTCAAATACAGAGAATAGATGTCTCCGAAATCCTTAGAACTTGGAGGTCTGCTGCTCCAGGGTGTACGTTTGTTCATAGTGATTCGGGGACAGAGAGTTAAAACACTCAAGGTCAGATTTAGTCCAGGCAGGACGTCCTAGCGCCCACGTTAAACGTTTAACATGGCAGGAAATGCAAATGGACATGAATATACTTCAGGCGAGCCGCAGCGAAGGGGATGTTATTCTCCCAACGCTTCCCGCCAAGAGCATGACCCGTGACCAGCTTATCCTGCGTCTGATGGACGTCGCAGGCTCCCCCTACATCCATTCGGGCCTGCGCGCCCTGACCGATTATATCGGCGCCTCCCACTATATGCTCGCCCGCTGCGACCTGCTCCAGGAGAGCGGCCTCGATTTCGTCATGTCGTCCGACTGGCCGTTCGATCTCGTCCGGCGGCTGGCATCCCATCTCGTCGGCGCCTATGTGCGGACCACCGAGATCGAGAAGTGCATGTTGCTGTTCCAGCCAAGCTTTTCGGTTTTGCCCGACGACGTGACCTTGCCGGAGGGATCGAGCCGCCAGTACTGCTCGCTGACACTCAATGTCGGCCGCACCCGGCTGTCGCTGATGCTGCTCTATCGTGACGGTTTCATCCTGTCGCCCGAACGTCTTCGCGAAGTCGGGTTGCTGACGGCCTATTTCGCGAGCTTCGGGCATTGCGTCGAGGGCAAGGGCGAGCGCAGCTTCGAATTGACGGACCGGGAGCTGGAATGCCTGTTCTGGATCGCCGAGGGCAAGACCAGCGACGAAATCGCCATGATTCTCGGCATCTCACGCAACACGATCAACAATTACATAACCAGCGTCATGCGCAAGACCGCAACCAAGACCCGGTCCGAAGCGATCGCGTTTGCGGTCAGAAACAATCTGGTCTGAGGGGTCACGATGAAATACGCGCCGGACAGAACGACCGTATCGCGCGAACTGAAGATGACGCGGGTTCACCGTATCTCCAGCCGTTCCGACCTTTTCCCGCGCCTAGTCGCGATGCAGAAACTGATCGACGCCCAGAATTTCGCAATTTACCGCGTCGCCGGTTCTGGCCTTCCCAACAGGCTGCGTCTGGTCTGCGAGCTGGAAAACTTCGGTCCGGCCAATCCCCTGGTCACGAAGGCCATTCTCGACGCTTACGGCGATGACATGCTGGAGCATCTCGAAAAATCGCTGCTGCCGCTCATGTGGAACGGCGTTGACGACGAGAGCACGGCCGAAGCCATCGATTTTGCCTCGTTCACATTGCGGCTGAAATCCAAGATGCTGCCCTATGCCGGCATTGTGTTTCCGGTCCGGCTGGGAACCGTGGGTAACGGAATCGTCCTGTTCACCGCCAATTTTATCGACGTCAGCAGCGACGTCATCGTCGATTTGCATGGTCGAAGCTGCCAGATCATGATGGATCTGCTATCGCTGGACGAACGGCGCAACTCTGCGGTGGAATCGTTGAGCGAGCGGGAAATCGCCTGCCTGCAACTGGCCGGAGACGGCCGGATCAGCGAAGAAATAGCGGACAAGCTTGGCCTTTCCGTGCATACGGTCAACGCCTATCTCGGCTCGGCGACGATCAAGCTCGATAGCGTCAATCGCATCCAGGCAATCGCGAAGTCCATCCGGCTTGGCTATATCAGCTGACATCACCGTCATCCATTCCTTCACTGCAGGCCGAAACGCGCTTCACCCGGCGTGTGCCGGGTGAAGCTTGAGCTCTGGACAGTATCAGGCAGCGGCGAAAGGCACGGCCACGAAGGTCTTTGTGCCGTCCCGTTCGATCATCAGCAGAACTGACTTGCGACCGGCCTTGCTGGCCTGCGCCACCTCAGCCTGAACGTCATGGGCGTTGCGGGCCGGCTTCTGGTTGACCGAGACGATCACATCGCCTGGCTGGATGCCGGCGGACGCTGCAGCCTTGTCGGGATTGACGCTTTCCACCACGACGCCTGTGACGCTATCGGGAAGATTGAGCGACTGGCGAACTTCCGGCGTCAGTTCCGCAAGCCCGATGCCCAGCGCAGGCTTGTGACCCTGCTGCGCGTCGCCGCTCTCGACGGAAGCCTGCTCGTCGCCTTTGTCGTTGCCGCCAACCGTTACCGGCAGGTCAACGGACTTACCGTCGCGCCACACTGTCAGGCTCTCCTTCGTACCCGGCGACAGGTCGGCCACGAAGCGCGACAGGTCCTTCGGCATTTTCACGGACCTGCCGCCGAGCCCGGTGATGATGTCGCCGCTCTTGACGCCGGCATTTGCGGCCGGCGTCCCGTCGCTTACCTGCGCCACCAGGGCACCCTGCGGCTGGGTCAAGCCAACGGCTTCGGCGATATCCTGCGTCACCGGCTGGATCTCGACGCCGAGATAGCCATGGTCGATCGAGCCGCTCTTCTCGAGCTTGGCGACGATGGTCTTTGCCTCGTCGGACGGAATGGCGAAGCCGACGCCGACGCTGCCGCCGTTGGGCGAGTAGATCGCCGTGTTGATGCCCACCACCTGGCCGTCGCTATCTACCAGCGGACCGCCGGAATTACCGTGGTTGATCGGCGCATCGATCTGGATGAAATCGTCGTAGGGGCCGCTGTGCAGGTCGCGGCCACGGGCGGAAACGATGCCGGCGGTGACCGTCGTGCCGATGCCGAAGGGATTGCCGATGGCGAGAATCTGGTCGCCGAGCTTCAGCTTGTCGGAATCGCCCCATGCGATGGTGGCAAGGGGCTTGGGAGACTGGATCTTGATGACGGCGAGGTCGGACTTCGGATCGGCGCCGAGCAGCTTAGCCGGGAGCTCCGTCCCGTCATCGAGGGTCACCTTGATGTCGATGGCCTTGTCGATCACGTGGTTGTTGGTGACGATCACGCCATCCGAGCTGATGATGAAGCCGGAACCGAGGGCCTGGCTGTGACCCTGGCGGCCCTGCGGCGCCTGTTGCGGCATCGGCATGCCCTGACCGCCGAAGAACTGGCGGAACTGCTGGTCCATCGGCGAACTGTCGCTGTCGTCGCTGACATTGTCGGCTTTCATCGTCGTGGTGATGGTGACGACCGCAGGCTTGTCGGCGCTGACGATCGGCGCAAACGAGCCGTTGGCGGCGATGATCCCGCCGACAGCGCCGGATTGGCCTGCGGCATTGGCGGCCGTGCTATTGAAAACCAGCGGCAGCGAGGCCGCCCCCAGGATGAAAGCAGCGCCAACGAGGGCTGCGGTCCGGTGTCTCTGAAGAATTGACGACATGATATTGGTCCCTTGCGAGCGTGTGAACACGATGCCGGGCCGCCTGTCTCGCGTTAGCGGTCGATTGCATGAAAGGCTCAGGCAGGTCTGCCATGCAGCAGATGGGTTCGCCTGAACTTCGACGCCAAGTAATAGCCCGCTCGAAACGGGTGTCATGTTAAACATAAATAATCAGAATATCGCGGATATGACCACATTTTCGCCGATAAAGCGGGATTAGGGGTCGGAATTACAGAAAAGTAATTCAAATCGCAGCCAGCATTACTCCGTGGCAATGTTGGCCGCCATGCCGTGTAATGCTGCAGGGATGCGGGGCTGAACACGTCGGACAAAAAACCAGGGCGACGGTCATGCGTCGCCCTGGTTTCGTAATGGGATTTCGGCAGTTCAGACGCTTCAGGCGTCCATCGCCGGGGATGTCGGTATGGTGTAACGTGCCTGGCTGAGGCTCTGGGCGAGCATAGCCGTATTTTCGTCCGGATCGCTCGACGGATTGTCGAAGGCGATGTGGTTGATCTCCACGCCGGCATGGTGTTCGGTCAACGCCAGCTTGGCGTAGACGGTTATGCCGACCGGTTTGATCTCGAGGTCGATGCTGACTTCCGCCGGGCCGCCCCATTCGAGGGCATAGTCGCCCCCTAGGCCAAAATTGACCGTGCCCGGAAGGAAGTAGAGTTCTGCGGCAGAGGCAACCAGGTCGGCAAGGTTGCCATAGGATTCAAAACGCAGCAGGGAAATCAGGTCCGCTGCGTCAAGCAGTCTCAGTTCGCTTGCCACAGGGCTAATGGCCTCGGCAAGGATCTGTTCGCGTTTTTCGGAGTAGGGGCATCTTTTCATTCGTTATGGTACCCGCTTATTATTTGATTTCGCCGCATAGATACGATGAATCAGTTCTGCGACGGCCTTAAAAAATACTGACGGGATGACACTATCGACCGAGACTTGCGCAAACATGGAGCGCGCAAGTGGCGGATCCTCGAACACCGGGATGTTGTTTTCCTCGGCAATTTCCCTGATTTTGAGTGCAATCAGGTCCTGGCCTTTTGCCACGACGACCGGCGCATCGTTTTCCGACCTGACGTAACGTAGCGCCACGGCAAAGTGGGTCGGGTTGGCGATGACAAGTGTTGCGCGCGAAACGTTCTTCATCATCCGCCGGCGAGCCCTGTCGCGGGCGATCGATCTCTGGCGTGCCTTGACGATAGGGTCGCCCTGCGACTGCTTGAATTCGTCCTTGACGTCCTGCTTCGTCATGCGCAGCTGGTCGTACCAATGGTAGCGCGTCCAGAACAAATCGATGATACCGACGATCGCGGTCGCCAGCAGCACGACCACAAGGATTTTCTTGATGATGCTCGCAAGCCGGACGAAAATCGTCTGCGGATCGGAAAACATCGAATCGATCGAGCTGAAGAACTCGCTGCGCAGCACGAAAAACATGATGATCCCGACAACGACGATCTTCATCATCGATTTGCCGAATTCCACCAGTCCGGGGACGCTGAAGATGCGCTTCCAGCCGGCAACCGGCGAAATGCGCGATATCTGCGGCCGGATGCGATCGAGCACGGGTGAGGGCAGGTGCTGGGCGACCGAGGAACTGATGCCGAACAGGAAGAACAGCACGACCGCCGGTAACAGCAGGTTGCCAACTTCCCAGCCGATCTTGACGAACAGCGACATCACGTCAGAGCCGGTTTCCAGGCTCCATTGGTCCGGATTTTCGAACAGGTCGCGAAGCACCTGGCCCATCCGGGCCATCCGATCCGGCAGGAAGAAGATCATGTAGATGAAGGTGGCAAGCATGGAGGCAAACAGCGTTGCCTCCCGTGACATCGGGATATTGCCCTTGTCTGTCGCTTCCCGAAGTTTTTTCTCGGTCGGATTCTCGGTCTTGCTGTCTTTGTCCTCGTCGGCCAAATCCGCTGCCCTTTTCAAACCGAAAGGCCGCGCATCATGCGCAGCCTGATCTTTGTGAGAGTCTAGACCTCCCGGTCGCCGGGTTCAACTCGGGCTATGTGCCGTAACGGCCTTGTCAACAGCTGCGGTTAAGCGGCCTCGGTGTCGGCAACGACGGGTTCCTTGAGCTGGATCTGGCCGGAATTGGCCAGCCGGATCGCTTCCTGGGCAATTGCGCGGCGGGCGATGGCGATCTCGCGTGGGTTGATACCGTTCGTACCGGCGGCAAGATCCGATTCGATCATGCGACGCTGGCGCGGGCTGATCGAGGCAAGCACCGTCTCGCGCATCTCGCCGGAAGACCCGCGCAAGGCCATCGTCAGGATGTCGGCGGAGATGTCGTTGAGCAGCAGGACGCGGCCGCGCTGCGGCATAAGCATCAGGTCGTCGAACAGGAAGATCTTCGGACGGACCTTGTCGACGGAAGCCTGGCTCAACGTTTCGAGCGAGCTCAGCAGCGTATCGACCTGCGGCTTCTCCATTTCGTTCATCAGTTCCGCAACCTTGGCCGAGCCGCCTGCGTTGCGTTCCATCTCGATCTCCGCCAACAGCGCCACGACGCGGTTTTCGATGATCTGTGCCGCCTTCGGACTGACGTCCTTGAGGTTGACCGTCCGGTTCATGATGTCGGCGCGCTGGGCGTCCGGGATCTGCATCAACACCTTGGCACCGAACGACGATGGCATCATCGACAGGATGTAGGCGATGGTCTGCGGATGCTCTTTCAGGAGGAAGCTGCCGACAAAAGCCGGTTCGCCTTCGCCGAGGCGGTCCCAGATCGACGTTTCGAAGGCCTGGAAGGCTGTGCGACGGCCGAGCAGGCTGTCGACCTCGTCTGGCGTCAGGCCCTCCTCGAGAATGCTCTCGATAGCCTTGGCGTTATCCATCAGACCGGCACCTTCGGTGAACAGGTCTTCGAATTCGGCAACGAGGATTGCCAGTTCGTCCGGGGGAATGGGGCGCAGCGACTGGGCGGACGAAATGATCAGCTGCAATTCGTGCTGGGTAAAATATTTCAACAAACGTCCCGCGACCTCCTTGCCCATGGCAAGAAGGACGGCCGCGGCTTTTTCAGCCTGAGATAACGGTTTCTCGGCTACAGCGCCGCCGAAATCGTCAAAGTCCATCATGGTCTTCTCCGTCCCAGACTTGGGGGGTATTAGGCTTTCTTCGTGCCCAAGACTTCAATTAGCTTGATCCCGAAGCGCGTATCGTCATTTTCCAGCACGGTGATTTCGCCACGAGCAATCCGCCGACCGTTGACCGTGATCTCGACCGGCTCGCCGATTTTCTTGTCGAGGGCGATGATCGCCCCTTCCGTCAAATTCATCAGGCCGGAGACCTGCATGCGGCTGCTGCCAAGCACGATCTGGACATCGATCGGGATGTCCATGATCAGGTCCATGTTCGACGTCAGCGCGCTGCCTGGCGCCTGCTGTGTCTCGAACGACGAACCGCCGAAATCTCCGAGGTCGCTAAGATCCGAATCTGTCGATGCGCTATCATCGCCGAAATCGCCAAAACTGGAAAGGCTCATCGGCGAGGCTGCAGCGTCGTCGTCCTCAGCGCCGAAATCGCCGCCGAAGTCTGAAAGGTCGCCGGCATCCTTTTTCAGGACGCCGCGCAAACCGTCGATCGCATCGTTCAACTCGTCCTCGTTGCCGGGCAGGTCGAGAGCGTCTTCGCCAACAGTTTTTGTTTTCCTGGGTGCCATAACTTTACTATTCCATTTGAAACTTGCCTCAAGCTGCCGTTGGCAGCCCCGGGCTTTGGAAACCGATCAATTCATGAGGTGCTTGAGCAATTCGCTATCGGAGTTGACGGTGTCCTTGACACGCACCGTGTAGTTTTCGCCGGACTTGCCGAATTCGCAGATGTAGATGTCCTTGCCGTTGGCGCTGACCTCGACGTTCACATCGCTGCTGTCCATGAACGGAATGACGTCGCCGACGGCAAGCTTGGAGATTGTCTCCAGCGTCAGCGATTGCAGCCGGATGCGGGCGTCGATCGTCACATGGGAACGGTGAACCTGCTCCGTGATCTGTTGGGTCCAAGCTTCCGACTTCACCGTCTGGTTCTTCGCCTTCGGTGGCGTGACGACGGTTTTCAAGAGGACCTTCTGCGGCACCACCAGCATGAAATGCGATGTGGCGGCGCCCAGCTTGATCGACATCTTGATGGCTGCCGCATACTCGTCCGGCTGGCCTTCCGCCGGCGGCTTGCCGTCTTCGATATTCTGCGCTGGCTCGAGGTAGGGCTCGAAACCGCCCGGTGCGTTGACGGCGGAGCGCAGCACGCTGGCGATCTTGTCGAACACCATGACGGCAAGGTCGAGCTCCATTAGCGAGAGCGGCCGCAGCTTCGGCGTTGTGATGGTCTCGGGCATCGCGCCCAGCATCCGCTCCATCAGCGTCAGGATAAATCCGGCGCCGCAGCCGAGCACGAAGTTCGGCGACCAGTTGCGCAACGAGCCGTGGACGACGGCGACGTTCGCGCCGAGCCCTTCGATCAGCTCGTCCATGGCGCCGGTCTTGCTGCCGGCATAGGAGACGACGACGTCGATGCCGATCTCGCTCTTGATAAGGTCAGGCAGGAATTCGCTGTAGACCTGACCGATCGAGGCACAAAGTTTCTCGACCCGTTGGTGATCGCCCAGGCCGCCGGTCAGCTTGGCGAGAAGGGTCGGACTCATCGGCGTACGCGGTGTATCATCCATCATCAAGCTGCCTTGTTCTCGCCGCCCGGATTCATCATTTCCTGCTCGACGGCATCGATCGAGGGACGCTCATAAGCCGAAATTGTCTTGCGGCCGTATTCCAAGGCAACCTGCGGTACGGAGCCGTTCATGTAGGCGAGCAGCGTTTGCTTGACGATGACATAGAGGCGATGCTGCTTGCTGCGGACGATCTTGATCTGCGAAACCAGCGGCGCGCACACCGAATAGGACAGCAGGATGCCGAGGAAGGTGCCGACCAGTGCCGAGCCGATCAACTCGCCCAGCACTTCCGGCGGATCGTTGATATGGCTCATGGCCTTGATGACGCCGAGAACGGCCGCGACGATACCGATAGCCGGGAAGGCGTCGCCCATCGTCGTGATCGCGTAGAATGGCTTCATCTTGTCATGCAGGATGGTGTTGATTTCCTCGTCCATCAGCGCCTCGATCTCGTGTGAGCGGGCATTGCCGATGATGATCAGGCGGACATAGTCGCAGATGAAGGCCGTCAGTTCCTTGTTCTTCAGGATCGTCGGAGCCGTCTGGAAGATCGAGGATTCGTCCGGATTGTCGATGTGTGCTTCGATCTCGTTGCGCGACTTGGTGCGCAGGTCGCGCATCAGGGCATAGAGGACGCCGAGCACGTCGAGGTAGTTGCGTTCCTTTGGCACCGAATGCTTGAACGCCTCGCCCAGTGCCTTCCCGGAATCCTTGATGACTTTCATGGTGTTGGCCATGATGAAGCCGCCGAAGCCGGCACCCCCGATCACCAGGAACTCGAATGGCTGCATAAGCGCACCGAGATGGCCACCCATGGCCATAAAGCCACCGATGATGCAACCAAAGGTCACAACGAATCCGATTATGATGTTCATCGACGGTCCATACCTGACGTTGTTTCTGATGTCTGGAGTAGGTTGCCTATCTTGCGTGAGGCTGTTTCCCACGCCGTTTTTGCCAAGTCTTCCATAGTGTCAGCTTCGCACAAGGAAGTGCTGAGATAAGGCAGGGCAAGGGCATCCATGCCCATCTAACGAATGGACATGCACGTCACCGGCGGCTTCCATTTCCGTTATTCTCCAATGTCCGGAGGGCGTTGCCATGCAGTCTGGTATCTATGTGTCTCTATCCTCGCAGATGGCCCTCGAGCGGCGGCTGACGACGATCGCCGATAACATGGCCAATGTGAACACCACTGGCTTTCGCGGCACGGAGGTCAAGTTCAACCAGGTGCTCAGCAACACCGACAACAAGCTCGGCTCCAAGGTCGCCTTCGTGACGCAAGGCAACGATTATCTTTCAACCGAGTCCGGCGAACTGCAGAATACCGGCAGCCTGTTCGACTTCGCGGTCAAGGGCGATGCCTGGTTCGGCATCAATACTCCCGCCGGCACAGTTCTGACACGCGACGGACGGTTTTCGATGACATCGACTGGAGCCCTTGTATCGGAGCGGGGCTTCCCTGTCCTCGATCCCAATGGCGGGCAGATCCAGCTCAATCCGCAGGGCGGAGAGCCTAATGTCACGGCCAACGGCGAGATCTTCCAGAACAACAAGCAGATGGGCACGATCGGTCTCTACACCGCCGACCTCAGCAAGGGCTTCGTGCGATATTCCAACAGCGGCATCATTGCCTCGCAGACACCGCAGGCGGTCGTCGACAGTTCCAAGGTCGGCGTTGCTCAAGGATATCTCGAAAATTCCAACGTCAATGGCATGCGCGAGATGACGCAGCTGATCGAAGTCAGCCGCGCCTTCGACAACATATCGACGCTGACGGGCTCGAGCGAAAGCTCGCTCGACGAGGCAATCAAGACCCTCGGCAGCAAGTCATCTTAAGGGGTCGGTAGATGGATCAACTCGAAGACACGATCTTGGATCCGCTAGGCCTCGAAGATCCGGATGAGACGCCGGCGGCCCCTGTGCTCCCGGAAATACCGATTTCGCAGAAGCTTGGGCAACTCGCCGAGCTTGCCCGCTACTACGGCACGCCGGAGAACGCCGTTGCCCATGGCGGCCATGTCAGGACCATTGCCGCTGGCCACTACACCGTCTCCGGCCTCTCGCGGCACGTCCGGCTTGGCGAATTCGTCGGCCATCTGTCTCCGACGGGCGTCCACCTCGGCGAAGTCGTGCGGGTCGAGCAGGACCTGATCTTCGTCTGCCCGATCGAGCCGGGCGAGCCGATCGGCATTCACGACAAGGTCATCCAGAAGGGTGCCTTCCGTATCAGCCCATCCAGCGACTGGTGTGGGCGCACGATCAATTCGCTGGGCGAGCCTATCGATGGGCTGGGTCCCCTGACGCAAGGCTCCACGCCCCGCTCGATCTCAAACCTCGCCCCGCCGTCGATGACCCGTCAGCGCGTTGAGACCGGGTTCAAGACCGGCGTCCGCGCCATCGATATCTTTACGCCGCTGTGCCTCGGCCAGCGCCTCGGCATTTTTGCCGGCTCTGGCGTCGGCAAATCGACGCTGCTGTCGATGCTGGCGCGCGCCGAGGCTTTCGACAAGGTCGTCATCGCGCTGGTCGGCGAGCGTGGCCGCGAAGTCCGCGAGTTCATCGAAGACACGCTCGGTCCGCATATGAGCAAGTCGGTCGCAGTCGTCGCCACCAGCGATGAAAGCCCTATGCTGCGCAAGATGGCGCCGCTCGCAGCCATCACCATCGCCGAACATTTTCGCGATGCCGGCGACAATGTGCTTCTGATCGTCGACAGCGTCACGCGCTTTGCCCACGCCATCCGCGAAGTCGCGACGGCGTCCGGCGAGCCGCCGATTGCCCGTGGCTATCCGGCCTCTGTGTTTACCGAACTGCCGCGCCTGCTCGAGCGCGCCGGTCCCGGCCCGGAAGGTACCGGGACGATCACCGCGATCATCTCGATCCTGGTCGACGGCGACAATCACAACGACCCGATCGCCGATTCCACCCGCGGCATTCTCGATGGCCATATCGTCCTGCAGCGCAGCCTAGCCGAAGAGGGACGCTATCCGCCGATCGATCCGCTGTCGTCAGTCTCGCGTCTTGCCCGAAAGGCATGGACGCCGGACCAGGAGAAGCTGGTGTCGCGGCTGAAGTCTCTCGTCCACCGCTTCGAGGAAACTCGAGATCTCCGTCTCATCGGCGGTTACCGGGCCGGCAGTGACGCGGACGTCGACATGGCGATCAAGCAGGTCCCGCTCATCTACGACGTTCTTAAGCAGTTGCCGAACGATCGCCCCTCGATCGATGCCTTCACCGACCTTGCAACGGCGTTGAAGAATGGTGCTGCCGCCCCGGCCAACGCAAGACCCAGAGGCTGACGTGAAAGCAATCGATACAGACGCCGGCGCAAAGCCGTTGACGGAGCAGAAGCGCAAGCGTGTCTTGCGTGGCGATACGGCGCTGAAGGGTGCTGGTCTGGCGCTGGCCGCACTGTCGGCTTTCTTCCCCTGGTATGTATTCCTGAACCCCGACAAGTTCGGCATGCAGGTGGCTGAGGGCGAACGCACCCGTGCTTTGCCGAGCAGCTGGGAGCAGCGCAACGTCTTCAGCGTCTCTCCGATGGGATTGGCCAACAGCAACGAGACGGACAGCAAGCCCCTGGTCGATACCGATCGATTGACCACGGCGACGACCGGCACCGCCGCTCCCGCCGACGTCAAAGGCGCCGATGCCGAAAACCAGCCGTTTCCGGGCGTGTCCGATTTTCGCCTGCTGCACGTTTCCAACGGGCGTGCGCTCATCCAGGATGCAGCCGGCATGTATGTCGTGAGGATCGGGTCTGTCCTTCCCGACAACAGCCGCCTTTCGCGCCTCGAGCAGCGCAAGGGCAAGTGGGTGATGATCACCTCGACCGGCGCTGTCTACGACGCCAACTGACGGCGCGCCTTTTGGGCGCTTCGTTTCATGGAAAAACCTCCCGACGGAAGGACGGCAGCATCGCCCGCGCGGTGCTGGGCGGAGAGGCGTATCGGCGACGGCCGCGCATATTCGAAGTTACGCAATCAAACGCGTTTGCCGCAAGTCCCACGCAAGATTACCGGCCTAGTGTCTAGGCATACGAATGGAGATGATCCCCATGCAACCGATCCAGCTTTTTGACCTAGCATCGCGCCAAGCAGAATGGTTGTCGGTGCGTCAGCAGGTGGTTGCAGGCAACATCGCCAACGCCAACACCCCCAAATTCCATGCCAAGGACGTCACGCCGTTCGAAGCCGTGCTCAACAACCAGACGGTTGGCATGGCGCGCACGAACCCGGCGCATCTTTCAGGCACCGAAATGGGCAGCACCGACAAAATCGGTGTCGAGGAAGCCTCTCTAAACCAGGAAATCGGTGTCCAGGAATCGGGCAACACCGTTGGCCTGGAATCCGAACTGACCAAGACCGGTGAAATTCAGCGGCAGTACGGTTTGAACACCGCCCTCGTCAGTTCCTTCAATCGCATGATGATGATGGTCGTGGGGAAATAAAAAATGGATCCATTAACTGCTGCCATGAAGGTGGCAGGCTCAGGTCTCGAAGCTCAATCGACCCGCCTGCGCATCGTTTCGGAAAATATCGCAAACGCCCGTTCGACGGGCGACACGCCGGGCGCCAACCCCTACCGCCGCAAGACGGTAACCTTTGGCGCCGAACTCGACCATACCAACAACCTGACCACGGTCGGCGTCAAGAAAGTCGGTCAGGACCAGGGCAAGTTCGTCGAGGAATACGACCCCGGCAATCCAGCTGCGGACCAGAGGGGCTACGTCAAGATGCCGAATGTCAACGTTCTCGTTGAAATGGCCGATATGCGCGAAGCCAATCGCTCCTACGAGGCCAATCTCCAGACGATCAAGCAATCGCGCGATCTAATCAATTCCACCATCGATTTGTTGAAGTCCTGATCATGATTGACGCTATCAAAAGTCTCACCTCACTTTCTTCGATGACGCGCGGCCTCGGCAGCGTTTCGGAAGATGCGTCCTCGTCGCTGACAACAGGCTTGATGCCCGGCCTGTCGACTGGCGTGACCACCCCGGGTGCAACGCCTGGCGCCGACACCGGCATGAGCTTTGCTTCTGTCATGAGCAACATGGCCAAGGATACGGTCAGCACCCTGAAGGGAGCTGAAGCGGCTTCCTTCGCCGGTATCAAGGGCACCATGGGCACTCGCGAGGTGGTCGATGCCGTCATGCAGGCCAACCAGACCCTGCAAACGACCGTCGCAGTCCGTGACAAGCTTGTTTCGGCCTTCCTAGACATCACGAAAATGCAGATTTAACGGGATCGGACGAAGACATGAGAGCGCTTGCCATTGCGGCTACGGGCATGGATGCCCAGCAGACCAATCTCGAGGTCATCGCGAACAATATCGCGAACATCAACACGACGGCTTACAAGCGCTCCCGCGCCGAGTTTTCGGACCTTCTCTACCAGACGGAACGGGCCAAGGGCATCTCCAACCGCCCCAACCAGGCAGCCGTACCCGAGGGCGCCAATATCGGTCTCGGCGTGCAGACGTCCGCCGTCCGCAACATTCATATCCAGGGCGAGCTGTCGCAGACCGAGAACGATCTCGACGTCGCGGTTGTCGGTCGTGGCTGGTTCCAGATCCAGATGCCTGACGGCACGACGGCCTACACCCGCGCCGGCTCCTTCAACAAGAGCGACACCGGCCAGATCGTCACCGTAGACGGCAATGTCCTGCAGCCTGGGATCACCGTTCCAAGCAACGCCAGCAAGATCACGATCAGCACCTCCGGCGAAATTTCCGCCACCATCGGCACGTCGGCCACGCCGACGATCCTTGGGCAAATGCAGCTCGCCAATTTCGTCAACGAGGCAGGCCTGCAGCCCATGGGCAGCAATCTGTTCACCCAGACCCCGGCCTCTGGCGATCCCGTCGTTTCCAATCCCAATCTCGATGGCTTCGGCGCGATCAAGCAGGGCTACCTGGAATCGTCGAACGTCGACCCGGTGAAGGAAATCACCGAGCTGATTACGGCCCAGCGCGCTTATGAAATGAATTCCAAGGTTATCACCACGGCCGACGACATGGCCTCGGTGGTCAGCAAAAACCTCAAGTAGCAAAGAGAGAGCCGGACATGATCGTTCGCCAGGCAAAAAGCGTTGCAGTCGCGTGGCTCGCCGTCGTCGGCCTGGCCTGCGGGTTCGTGCTGGCCCCCAGCGCCAGTGCGGAAGATCTGGGAATGGGCAAGGCGGTCGTTCCGACGGAAGCCATCTATCCCGGAGACGTTATCAGCAGCGGTCAGCTGGAAGAGGTGCAGATCACCAATCCGAACCTCACCGGCGACTTCGCCCGCTCGATCGACGAGGTCGTCGGTCGGGTGTCGAAGCGGACATTGCTCTCCGGACGTACGATCGCGATCTCTGCGCTTCGCCAGCCCTTTGCCGTGACGCGCGGTTCCAACGTCCGGCTGGTGATGAGCATGGGCGATATGATGATTTCGGCTGCCGGAACGCCCCTCGACGACGGTTCTATCGGTGACAAGGTCCGCGCCCGCAACATCGATTCCGGCATCATCGTCAACGGCACGGTCCTCGAGAACGGTACGATCCGTGTGGTAGCAAAATGAGAAGCCTGCGTCTTTTCCTGGCCATCCTGCTGATGCTGCCGAGCCTGACCGCACCCGGTCCGGCGGCAGCGATGAGTTCGCGCATCAAGGACATTGCCTCGCTGCAGGCCGGCCGCGACAACCAGCTGATCGGCTACGGCCTGATCGTCGGCCTGCAGGGCACCGGCGACGGCCTGCGCTCGTCGCCGTTCACCGAGCAATCGATGCGCGCCATGCTCCAGAATCTCGGTATCTCGACGCAAGGCGGCCAGTCCAGCGCGAAGAACACCGCCGCTGTCATGGTCACCTCGAACCTTCCGCCATTCGCCAGCCCCGGCAGCCGCATCGACGTGACGGTCAGCTCGCTTGGCGACGCAAGCTCGCTGCGCGGTGGTACGCTGATCATGACATCGCTCAGCGGTGCCGACGGCCAGATCTATGCCGTCGCGCAAGGCTCCGTCATCGTTTCGGGCTTTCAGGCCCAGGGCGCGGCAGCAACGGTGACCGAGGGCGTCACGACTGCCGGTCGCGTGCCCGGAGGCGCCATCGTCGAGCGCGAGCTGCCGTCGCGCTTCAAGGACTCGGTCAATCTCGTCCTGCAGCTGCGCAACCCCGATTTCTCGACCTCGATCCGCATCGCCGACACGGTCAATGCCTACGCCTCGTCCCGTTTCGGCGCGCCGATTGCCGAAGCCAAGGATTCGCAGGAAGTGGCGATCGCCAAGCCGAAGACGGCCGATCTTACCCGATTGATGGCCGATCTCGAAAATCTCGAAGTCCAGACCGATACGCCGGCCAAGGTCGTCATCAACGAGCGCACCGGAACGATCATCATCGGCGCCGACGTCCGGGTCTCGCCGGTTGCCGTGAGCTATGGAACGCTGACCGTTCAGGTCAGCGAGAACCCGCAGATCATCCAGCCGCAGCCATTCAGCAACGGCGAGACGGCCGTCCAGGACCAGACCGACATCTCGGCGACCAAGTCCGGCGGCCGCGTCGCAGTCCTGCAGGGGCCCGACCTGAAGACCCTGGTGTCCGGTCTCAACAATATCGGCGTCAAGCCCGATGGCATCATCGCCATTCTCCAGGGCATAAAATCGGCTGGCGCACTGCAAGCGGAGCTCGTTCTTCAATGATGGGTAGAGACGTCCTCGTGCATCTTCGGGCGAACTGCAAGACTGTCGCCCTGGCGGCGGTCGGTGCGGCGCTGCTGATCATCCCCGGTGCGTTTGCCGAGGATACGGCAAAGCCGGCGGTCGATCCATCGAGCAGCCAGGATGAGATCCGCCAGTTCTGCACCAATATCGCGGAGCCGGCTCGCGACCAGCGCTACCTGCTGCAGAAGCAGGCGCTTGAAAAACTTCAGGCCGATGTCGACGTCCGCATTGCCATCATGGACCAGCGCAAGGCTGAGTACGAGGACTGGCTGAAGCGCCGCAACGATTTCCTTGCCAAGGCTGATGACGGCCTGGTCCAGATCTACAAGAACATGAAGCCGGATGCCGCCGCCGCCAGCCTCAACGACGTGAAGATCACCATCGCTTCTGCGATCATCATGAAGCTGAAACCAAGCCAGGCAAGCCTCATCCTCAGCGAAATGGACCCGCAGAAGGCGGCGACCGTGACCAACATCATGTCCAGCGCGTCTGATCCGAACACGTCGAAGGCCAAGGACACACAATGAACAAGTCGCTCCCCGTCACATTGGCTGCAATGGTGTTCCTCGGCGGTTGCCAGTCGCAGGCGATCAAGGAAATCGGTCGGGCGCCGGCCATGAGCCCGATCGGCAGCGGGCTGCAATATGCCCAGACGCCGCAGATGTCTCTCTATCCGAAGCGGCCGCATCAGGTGGCACAGGGCTATTCGCTGTGGAGCGATTCGCAGGCGGCGCTGTTCAAGGACGCCCGCGCGTTGAATGTCGGCGACATCATGACGGTCAACATATCGATCAACGACAAGGCCAACTGGGATAACGAGACCAATCGCGACCGGACCAACAAGAGCGGCATGAACTACGACGTCAACGCCAATATTCTGGGCTGGAACCCGAAGACGTCGGGCGCCGGGACATACGGCTCTGACACCTCAACCGATGCCAAGGGCAAGATGCAGCGCTCCGAGCAGGTCACACTGCTGGTGGCCGCCGTCGTCACCGGCATCCTGGAGAATGGCAACCTCGTCATCAGCGGCTCGCAGGAAGTTCGCATGAACCAGGAAATCCGCATTCTCAACGTCGCCGGTATCGTCCGGCCGCAGGATGTCACCGCTGAGAATACCATCTCATACGAGAAGATCGCCGAAGCCCGCATCTCTTACGGCGGTCGCGGTCGCCTGACGGAAATCCAGCAGCCGCCGCGCGGCCAGCAGGCTGTCGACCTTCTGTCGCCATTGTAGCGGCTGTAGACGAGATACAATGAAAGGCGGACCGTCATGGCAGACGACGAAGACGGCAAGAAAAAGAAGAGTACCCTGATCCCGTTGATCGGCGGCGTGCTGGTGCTGACCCTGGTCGGCGCCGGCGGCGGCTGGGCCATCGGCAATATGGTCGCTCCGAAGATACTTACAGCTGAAAAGGCCCAGGCAGCCGAGGCCAAGCCCGAGGCCGGCGGCAAGAAGGGTGAGGACGGCGCGTTGCCAACCGTTGTCCCCGAGGCCAACGGTATCCTCCAGCTGGACCCCATCACGTCCAACCTTGCCTACCCGTCGGAAAACTGGGTTCGGCTCGAGGTCGCGCTGATGTTCAAGGGGCCGACGGACGTCAAGATGGCCGAAGATATCCACCAGGATATCCTCGCCTATATCCGCACGGTTTCCCTCCAGCAGATCGAGGGTCCGCGCGGCTTTCAATATCTTAGGGACGACATTCAGGAACGTGTTGACCTGCGCTCGGAAGGGCGCGTATCGAAGGTGATGTTCAGAACCTTCGTCATCGAATGATTCGATTTCTATGCCTTTTCATCGCCATCATGGCGGTGCCCGAGTTGGCGGCGGCGCAACAGCTTCCGACAGACCTGTTCAACGCGCCTGTCAGCGGCTCGGCGGCGGCCTGGATCATCAGGACATTCGGCCTTCTGACCATCCTGTCGGTGGCTCCGGGCATCCTGGTGATGGTCACCAGCTTCCCGCGCTTCATTATCGCATTTTCGATCCTGCGCTCCGGCATGGGCCTCTCCACCACCCCGTCCAACATGATCCTGCTAAGCCTGGCGCTGTTCATGACTTTCTATGTCATGGCACCGACTTTCGACCAGGCATGGAAGGATGGCGGCGCGCCGCTTCTGGCAAACCAGATTAACGAGACGGAGGCCGTGCAGCGCATTGCCGAACCGTTTAGAACCTTCATGTCCGCCAATACGCGTGAGAAGGACATCAAGCTGTTCGTCGATCTCGCCCAGGAGCGCGGCCAGACGGTCGTCGTCGACAGCAAGATCGACTACCGTGTTCTTATCCCGGCCTTCATGATTTCCGAGATCCGCCGCGGCTTCGAAATCGGCTTCCTCGTCGTACTGCCGTTCCTGGTGATCGATCTCATCGTCTCGACCATCGTCATGGCGATGGGCATGATGATGCTGCCGCCGACATCCATCTCGCTGCCGTTCAAGATCCTGTTCTTCGTGCTGATCGACGGCTGGAACCTGCTGGTCGGCAGCCTCGTCCGATCCTTCCACTGACCTGATTTGATGTAAGTCGTGACGCCAGCGCGCCGGCGCCGGAGTATCCCCCGGCGCGCGCGAACTATTCTGCGGCGATAGCGTGCGGATTTTCGTCCTCGACCATGAACGGCACGGTGCGCGGGGGCAGGGCAGGCACATCGAAGTGCTCTGGCTCCAGCCCCTGTCTGCCGCGCTCGTACATCGTTTCAAAAGCCATCTGCAGGTGATCGCAGAAGCGCTCCGCGTCGAACAGCGGCATGACGTAGCGGTTGCGGATCAGCCGTTCCTTGTATTCCTGCACGCGAGCGCGATCGTTGGCCAGCGCAACGGCCATGTCCTCGTAGCCCTGCATGTCCGGGGCAACCAGTTCGGGTACGCCGATGGCATTCAGCAGGCTCTCGCTGACCCTGGAGGCGAAGTTCGTACCCTTGAGAGTGAGGACGGGCAGGCCGCCCCAGAGCTGTTCGGACGTCGTTGTATGGCCGTTGACCGGGAAGGTGTCGATGCCGAGGTCGGCCAGCGCCTGGCGGTCGATATGCTCGTCATAGCGGATGCGGGTGGTGAATACGATGCGCTTGCGATGAATGCCGCGTGCCTCGAAGCGGGCGGCAAGATTGGCTTCCGCGCGCGGTCCGTTGCAGACGACCCAGAGCACGGTGTTCTTGGTCCGCCTGAGGATATTGCACCAGACGTCGACCATCTGGGAGGTAATCTTGCGGTTGCCGTTGAATGACGCAAACACGAAGGCGTCTTCCGGCAGGCCGTGCTTGGCACGGCTGGTCGGGCGCGGCTTCGGGCGATGGGTCGGATCGTTCGGCTGGTAGCATTCCGGCAACCTGCAGAACTTTTCGTGGAAATGCGCCTTGGAGTGATCGGGAAGCACATAGTGGTCGCCGATGATGTAGTCGAGGTCGATGTTGACGGTCGTGCCGGGAAAGCCAAGCCAGGCTACCTGGATCGGCGCCGGCATGTGGTTGAGGATCTTTGCCCTGGTATCCTTGGTGTGGCCCTTGAGATCGACGAGAATGTCGATGTTATGCGACCGGATGAGATCCGCTGCTGCCTTGTCGCTCATGTCGCGGACATCGACGACACGGCCCCATTTGGAAAAGTCGAAAGGTTGGGCCTGCTGGCTGTCCAGCGGAGAATGATCGAAGAGGACGATCTCGAAGCGATCCCTGTCCTGCAACTCGAGAACACGCTGCATCAGCTTCATCGTCGCATGGCCAGGCCAGAAGTCCGATGACAGATAGCCGAGGCGGATCTTCTCGCCCCATGTGTGTGGCATCTTGCGGCGCTTGTCGCTGTGTCCCTCGGCAATCGGCGACGAATCGTGCACCGCAAGCTTGTTCAGCGCCTCGTCGCCACACCAGTGCAGGTGGAAGAAGGGGTTGTCGTAGCGGACGTAGTCGAGCTTGCCCGCAGCCGTTGCCGCATAAACGGGTGCTGCCTGGATATCGATGGTGGCAAGATCCGAGAACTCGCGGCTGAAGATCAGGCTGAGCGTCCGGAAGGTGATGTTGTCGGGATATCGCTTGAAAAGCGTTGTCGCGATATGGCGGTTGCCATCGTCGTAGAGATCGTCGCTGAGAAGCTTGGCCGCCAGCGTCAGATGGCGCAGGTGCAACCCGTCTGCCAGGATTTTCTTGAGGCCGCCCAGCAGTGCCTTCTGCTGTCGCGCGAGCAGGATGGTGGCCAGCACATAGGCCACGTCGGGGTCCTTGAGCGCCAAAGGGAAGATCAGCGAGCCGATGGCCAGTGCTGCGTCTTCATTGCCGCTCTCGAAGTGCAGCAGCAGGGCGTCGCGCAGATATTCCTCCCGCACGGGCTTCTGGCGACCCGCGAGTTCGAACGAACTGGCCGCCTCGGATTTGAAGCCGAGTTTCTGCAGTGTCTTCCCAAGCAGGGCGTAGGTCTTCGGCGAGGTATCGACGTCGATCAGCGCGTTGAGCGCCTCGAGGGCCCGCGTGTAGTGGCCTTTTCGGTAGTGATCGGAGGCGATCGAAAAAGCAGCTTTGTAATTCAAGAGCCAAACTCCACGCGGATCGTGATGACAGTCAGGGACGGACGACGCCCGTCTCCAGAGATTCGAGTGCCATAATGGCGCCCGGACCTTGCGTCAGGCCGGAGCGTAAATTAGCGGATTCAGCAGTCGTTAATGATGACTCCAAGGACTCCGGCGGTTCCAAAAGGATTTAAGTAGTTGGAAATAAATAGATGTGATTTTGATCACACATGACGGGTTTGGTGTCCATTGCGATGGCACCGAGGCATGAAGCCGCTCCGTGATCGCCGGTAAAGAAGTCCGGTAATGTCCCTCCATTTGTATCCAGTCCAGGGGACAAGCCTAATGACGAGTATTCAGACCAACAACTCCGCAATGGCAGCACTGCAGACACTGCGGAATGTCAACACCAACCTGAACAGCACGCAGACCGCTGTTTCTACCGGCCTGCGCATTTCCAAGGCCTCCGACAACGCCACATACTGGTCGGTTGCCACGACGATGAAGTCTGACGTCGGCGCCCTCAGTGCCGTCTCCGATACGCTCGGTCTCGGTGCTGCAAAGGTCGACACAGCCTACACCGCAATGGACAGCGCCATCGACATCGTCGGCCAGATCAAGGACAAGCTCGTCACTGCCAAGGAAGGCAGCGTCGACAAGACCAAGGTTCAGGCTGAACTTACACAGCTCCAGGCGCAGCTGAAAAGCGTTGCCCAGTCGGCTTCGTTCAACGGCGAAAACTGGGTCGTTGCCGCTTCCGGTGGCGATGCTTCGGTCGTCTCTTCCTTCGTTCGCAATTCCTCGGGCGGCGTGTCGGTATCTTCCGCAAGCTACACCTTCAACGCAGGTGCAAAGGGCAACGTTCTGTTCGGTTCGAGCGGTGGCAGCATCGATCTGACGTCGGGCATTCTCGGCACCAAGGACACCAGCGCCGGCAACTTCTCGGTCGCCAGCCTTGATATCTCCGGCATGACCGGCGGCCAGATCGACAGCGCCATGAACATGGTGGAAACAGCTCTGTCGTCGATGACAAGCGCTGCTGCACAGCTGGGTTCGCTGTCCAGCCGTATCGACCTGCAGACGACGTTTGCATCGTCGCTGAGCGACGCCATCACCTCGGGTGTTGGCAAGCTGGTCGACGCCAACATGGAAGAAGAATCGAGCAAGCTGTCTGCCCTGCAGACACAGCAGCAGCTGGCCATCCAGTCGCTCTCGATCGCTAACTCCTCGTCGCAGAGCATCCTGTCGCTCTTCCGTTAAGGCTAAAAATACCGATCGTTCGCGATCGGTAAACCTTCCTAAACAAAGAATTAACCGCGCCTCTCTAAGGCGCGGTTTTTTTTAATCTATTTCTTCTTTGACGTTCTTCTTTCCTTAACTGTATTGGTGTCATCTAGGCCTATGAAACGGTGAGTTAATCCTAACATTAAAGGTTAACAGGCATGATGCTGGATGCCGTTTCCGGCCCTGACCCGGAATGTCCCTTCTATTAACCAGTGCCAAAGGGGCAATGAATCCTATGACGAGCATCAACACCAACAATGCAGCAATGTCCGCTCTGCAGACACTGCGCAATGTCAATGCCAATTTGACGAACACGCAGACCGCCGTTTCGACAGGCCTGCGCATTTCCAAGGCTGCCGACAACGCTACCTATTGGTCGGTCGCTACCACGATGAAGTCCGACGTCGGCGCCCTCGGTGCCGTATCCGACGCCCTCGGCCTCGGTGCTGCCAAGGTCGACACAGCCTACACTGCCATGGACAGCTCGATCTCCATCGTCAGCCAGATCAAGGACAAGCTCGTCACTGCCAAGGAAGGCAGCGTCGACAAGTCCAAGGTCCAGGGCGAACTCACCCAGCTGCAGGCGCAGCTGAAGAGCGTTGCCACGTCGGCTTCGTTCAACGGCGAAAACTGGGTCGTTGCAGCTTCCGGCGGTTCCGCTTCGGTCGTGTCTTCCTTCGTTCGTAATGCTTCCGGCGGCGTTTCCGTCACCACGTCGGCCTTTGCCTTCGACGCCAGCTCGCAGGGCAACGTCCTGTTCGGCTCCGACGGCTCCGGCGGTGCCAACCTGACCACCGGTATCCTCGGCTCCGCCGAGACAATCGGCTCGTCGAGCTTCTCGGTCTACAGCCTTGACATCAAGGGCATGACCGGCGCCGGCATCGATAGCGCCATGAACATGGTTGAAGCTGCTCTGTCTGCCATGACGAGTGCTGCTGCACAGCTGGGTTCGCTGTCGAGCCGCATCGATCTGCAGACATCGTTTGCCTCTTCGCTCAGCGACTCCATCACCTCGGGTGTTGGCAAGCTGGTCGATGCCAACATGGAGCAGGAATCGAGCAAGTTGTCTGCCCTGCAGACGCAGCAGCAGCTGGCCGTCCAGTCGCTGTCGATCGCCAACTCCTCGTCGCAGAGCATCCTGTCGCTCTTCCGTTAAGAACCGCAGGGTAAAAGCTTCGGCCGCTGATCGAACTCTTAAAAATAGGTTAACCGCGCCCCTCTAAGGCGCGGTTTTTTTTATCTAAATTTTCATCAGGTGTTCAGTTTTCATTAACCATGATGGTGTCATCTAGGGTCATTGAAACGGCAAGTTAACCTCTGCGATTTGGGTTGCTAGGCATGATGCTGAAAGCTGTTTCCGGCACAGACCCGGAATGTCCCTTTTAATCACGCCGCCAAGGGGCAAAAATCTTATGACGAGCATCAACACCAATAATGCTGCGATGGCAGCCCTTTCCACATTGCGTGGAATCAACAGCAGTCTCCAGTCGACCCAGAGCGCTGTCTCTTCGGGCCTGCGTATTTCCAACGCTTCCCAGAACGCAGCCTATTGGTCGATTGCAACCACAATGAAGTCGGATATCGGCGCGATCGGCGCAGTATCGGACGCCCTCGGTCTGGGTGCTGCCAAGGTCGACACGGCCTACACGGCGATGGATAGCGCCATCGACATCGTCGGCCAGATCAAGAACAAGCTCGTCACAGCCAAGGAAGGCAGTGTCGACAAGGCAAAGGTCCAGGAAGAACTCGGCCAGCTTCAGGCGCAATTGAAGAGCGTCGCCGAATCGGCCTCCTTCAACGGTGCAAACTGGGTTGTTGCCGCCTCCGGCGGTTCTGCTTCGGTCGTCTCCTCCTTCGTGCGCAACGGTTCGGGCGGCGTCGCTGTCACAGAGTCCTCCTACTCGTTCAACACAGGGTCGCAGGGCAACGTGTTGTTCGGCGTCAACAGTAGCGGCGAAGCCGAAACCAGCTCCGGCATTCTGGGCACGACCGAACACATCGGCTCCTCGGACTTCTCCGTTTACAGCCTCGATATCCGCGGCATGACGGGTTCCGGCATCGACAGCTCGATGAACATGGTGGAATCTGCCCTGCAGGCCATGACCACTGCTGCTGCCCAGCTCGGTTCGCTGTCCAGCCGTATCGACCTCCAGACGACGTTCGCCTCGTCGCTGAGCGATGCCATCACCTCGGGTGTCGGCAAGCTCGTCGATGCCAACATGGAACAGGAATCGAGCAAGCTCTCGGCGCTGCAGACGCAGCAGCAGCTGGCGGTCCAGTCGCTGTCGATTGCCAACTCCTCTTCGCAGAACATCCTGTCGCTGTTCAAGTAAGCGTACGCCTTACTACATAAGCCGATCACTGAGCCGCGCCCCAAGGGGCGCGGTTTTATTTTTACGATACATAAAAAAGGCCAGAGTTAACGATCTGTTAACCAAATTTGTGTCATCTCGAGCTAACGCAACGGTTGGTTAACCTGTCCTAATGGTCTGTTAACAGGCATGACGCCGGTCTCCGTTCCCGGCCCTTCCGGAATGTCCCTTCTAATTCACGCCGATCAAGGGGCACCTCGACATGACCAGCATTCTTACCAACGTTCCAGCCATGTCTGCATTGCAGACACTGCGCAGCATCAATACCAACCTGCAGGACACGCAGAGCCGGGTATCTTCCGGATATCGCGTCGGCAAGGCTTCGGACAATGCGGCCTACTGGTCGATTGCGACCACGATGCGCTCCGACAACAGCGCCCTTTCAGCTGTCTCCGACGCCCTTGGCCTTGGCGCCGCGAAAGTCGATACAGCCTACACGGCTATGGATAGCGCCATCGAGGTGGTCCAGAACATCAAGAACAAGCTCGTCACCGCCAAGGAAGGCAGCGTCGACAAGAAGGATGTCCAGGAAGAAATCTCCCAGCTCCAGCAGCAATTGGAAAGCGTTGCCGAGTCCGCGTCCTTCTCCGGCCAGAACTGGATGATCGCTTCAGACGGTGCCTCAGCCTCGGTCGTATCGTCGTTCGTGCGCACCAGCACCGGCGGTGTCGCGGTCAACAGCACCAGCTATCGCTTCAATGCCAGCTCGCAGGGCAATGTCCTGTTCGGCTCCAACGCCTACGGAGAGGTCAACACCTCCAGCGGCATCATCGGCAGCGGCTCCCTTTTTGGCGCGACGACATTTTCTGTCTACAGCCTCGATATCAAGGGCATGACCTCCGGACAGGTCGACAAGGCCCTGACCATGGTCGAATCAGCGCTGCAGGCGATGACCACAGCGGCATCGCAACTGGGCTCGCTTGCCAATCGCATTGATCTGCAGACGAACTTTGTCTCGGCGCTGGGCGACACGATCGATGCCGGCGTCGGCAAGCTCGTCGATGCCAATATGGAAGAGGAATCGAGCAAGCTGACTGCCCTGCAAACCCAGCAGCAGCTCGCCATCCAGTCCCTGTCCATCGCCAACAGCAGCGCCCAGAACGTCCTGTCGCTGTTCAAATAACGGCCCGCCATCCGGCGGTCTCAGAGGCCAAGCCTTGAGTGTAGCTTGCGCGGCAATTGCTAAGGTCGATTTAGCGCTTGCCGCGTGGCTTCATCGCTTGTTAATGATAATACGCAGCAGTTTGTTGCAAGCGACAGGCCGAGCCGGAGAACATCCGCGCAGGCTGGCATGAAGCCGAAAAGTCGCCGCCGGTCAGCCCGGCCTGGCACCTTCACACACATCGCGGGCATCATTCCATGAGCAGCTTGACCACGAACGCTTTTGCGCTTGGCGCACTCACTGTCTTGCGCGGTGTCAACAAGGACCTGAGCACGGCCCAGCAGCAGGTGTCGTCCGGCTACCGTATCGGCTCTGCCGCTGACGATCCGTCCTACTGGTCGATGTCCATGACGATGAAGTCGGACAGCTCGAGCCTGAAGACCATCGGCGACGCGATGTCGCTTGGCGCCAGCAAGGTCGACACCGCCTACACCGCGATGACCTCGGTGATCGACGTGCTCACGGAGATCCAGGCAAAGCTCGTCAGCGCGAGCGAGACGGGTGTCGACAAGGACAAGCTCAATACGGATATCCAGGCACTCAAGGCGCAGTTGCAATCCACCGTCGAATCCGCGTCCTTTGCCGGTTCGAACTGGCTGTACAATTCGCAAGGGGTCGCCGACACGAGCCAGTCGGTCATCAGCAATTTCGTTCGCGGTACCTCAGGCCAGGTCACGCTCAACACGATCGACTACGATTCCTCGCAGTCCCTGATGATCGATACGGCCGATCCCAGCCGCGGCTTGCTCACCAAGACCGTCGATGCCAACAGCATCGCTTCCGACGGCACAGGCACGGCCCGCAATTACTATCTTCTGGCGCCGGCAGGCTCGACAGGGACGTCTGGAGGCACGGAAATCTCGCTGAGCGCCGCCACGACGTCCGGCCAGGTGACCGACATGCTAAATGTCACGCATTCGCTGCTGACGGCAGCAACGTCTGCGGCATCGAACATGGGCGTCACCAAGGCGCGCATCGACAGCCAGACGACCTTCGTTGCGGGTCTTCAGGACGCCATCGACACCAGTGTCGGCGACCTCGTGGATACCAACATGGAAGAGGCCTCGGCGCGCGTCACGTCTCTGACGACAGCCCAGCAACTGGGCGTCCAGTCGCTTTCCATTGCAAACACGATGGCCAGCAAGATCCTGGTCTTGCTGCAGAACGGCTGAGGGTCGATCGAACGGGCCGGGTGGCATCATTCACCTTCGCACAAGTTTGAACTCCTACTTTCCCGTCATCGGGTACGAACCTGTCGATCGAACGACTGGGCGTGCCGGACGGAATTTGCAGTCGCTTGACGGAACCGGAAGCGGAATGATCAACGTGTTGAACACCAAAGTCCCACCGACGGCGCCAGCCGCCGCACGTCTGAAGACGGTTTTCCGGCAGGCATTCGGGGTAGCATCATGACCCGGATGCTATCGCGTTACCTGAAGGACTTCGGTGCGGAGCAGCCGGCCCCGGCAGCCGCCCCGGCGCCGGTGCTCAGAAGCATGCCTTTCGAAGACACCATGATCTTTCCGGAACCGGAAGAACTACCGGTGGTCGATCTCGCGGCCGAGCGTCGCGAAGCCTATGCCGAAGGCCACGAGGCTGCCACGCTTTCGTTGTCCGAGGCGCACCAGGAGGAACTGGACGCGATCATGCTCGCCCATGAAGCGGCGCTGGAAGAATTGAAACAGAAATTTGAAACCGAAGCGGTGGAGCGCATCGCCGAGAATTTCAAGCAGATGGCGACTGCAATCGGTCTCGCCGTCAGTGCCGAGGTTGCTCGCGCGCTATCGCCGATCCTCACCGAAACGCTCACGCAGAAGGCAATCGACGAACTCGCAAGCCGCGTCACGGCGGCGGTTCTCGACGGCGCTGTGGGCCCGATTGCCGTTAGTGGACGGCGCGTCATGTTCGACAGCCTTGCCGCCAAGATCGATCCGGACGGCGTGCTTCTGACCTTCGTCGAGGCGCAGGACGTCGACCTCTGCGTTACCATTGGCGACGCCGTGCTCGTGACCCGCATGTCGGCCTGGGCCGATAGCCTGAGGAACGTCCTTTCATGAGCGACGCTGAAAATCACCACAACGGCAAGAATGAAATCATCATCATCAAGCGGCACGGCGGCGGCGACCACGAGGGTGGCCACGGCGGTGCCTGGAAGATCGCTTATGCCGACTTCATGACCGCTCTGATGGCCTTCTTCCTGGTGATGTGGCTGGTCAATGCATCGAATGCGGAAACCAAGGCGTCCGTTGCGTCCTATTTCAATCCCATCAAGCTTGCCGATACCAAGCCCACCGAAAAAGGCCTTAAAAAGCCTGTGGACGCGGCGGAAGGTGAGCAGAAGCAAGAAAAATCCAAGGAAAACTCCGACCAGCAGACCAATGGCGCCTCGGCCGCTTCCGGCGAGGACCAGACGTCGACGGCTGGCGACCAGACCAATTATTCCGAAGCCGATTTCTTCGAGAACCCCTATTCGGTTCTGTCGGAAATCGCCCAAGAGGTGGGTCAGCAGGCCAATGTCAGCGCCAAGGGCGATGGCGGTGCCAGCACCTCCGGTCCGGCAACCGGCGCCGATGGCGGCAAGGCCTACCGAGATCCCTTCGATCCCGATTTCTGGACAAAGCAGGTGAAGGTTACTCCTAGCTCCAAACCGGACGGCGGCGAAGCCAGCAAGACGGACGACGAGCCAAAGGGCGAGGTGGTTGCCATGGCAAAGGCCACCGCGTCCGATAACGGTCCGGTATCCGACAAGCCGCAAATACCCGAGACGCAGGCCTCTGCCAGCGATCAGGCGCAGCAACCGCCGCCCACCAATCCGCCGATTCCCGAAAAGATGCCGGAGGGTATGCAGAAGCCGATGGATGCTGCCGAGAAAGCAGCAGCCGATGCTGCGCAGGCTGCAGAGGCCGCTGCAGAAAAGGCTGCCGATGCGGCAAAGCCCGCATCGACCGCCGCCGAGACGCAGGATGCCAAGACGCTGCAGGCGACGATCCAGAAGGAGATCGGTGGCGTCGCCGGGAAACTCGCCGAAGGTCTGGTCGTCACACCGGCCGAGGGTGGGTTGCTGGTGACCATTTCGGACCAGAGCAACGATCCGATGTTCAATATCGGCTCAGCCGTGCCGCGCAAGGAGATGGTTCTGGCAATGGCGAAGATCGGCAAGATCCTTGCTGACCGCCCCGGCGCCATTGTGCTGCGCGGACACACCGACGGCCGGCAGTACAAAGCTGGCGAGAGCGACAACTGGCGCCTGTCGCTGGACCGCGCCCAGAGCGCCTATTACATGCTCGTCCACGGCGGCCTTGATGAGAAACGCATTTCGCAGGTCTCAGGCTTCGCAGACCGTCGCCTGAAGATGCCAGAGGACCCGTTCAACAACGCCAATCGTCGTATCGAGATCCTGGTTCAGGGGAGCCAGGGATAGTTCATGGCGCGCAGCAAGCATCGATACGGGCTGACGCTCACCCTGGCTCTCGGCGCGTTGTTGCCGGGAGTAGGGCATGCCGACGACAAGGATCTGGCGCCCCACAAGATGCTGAGATCCCTGCAGTTCGTGCAGGATTCGGTGGTGCTCGGCGATCACTCTGCCGAGGAGATGCAGCGCTTCATGTTGTCCACCATCGACGATCGCCTGCGATCTGCCGACAGGTCCGTCTTCGAGGATGTCCGCAATGTCGATGCGGCGCTGGTGTATACGATGAGCGGCGGTAATCCGGACACTCTGGAATTTTTGATGGCACGGGATGTCGACGGTCATTTCGACAACCGCGTCGCGGATGTCCTGCGCAAATACCTGAGTGGCAAAGGCCTTCTCATCGTCAAGACGCTGGCCGACACGGCCAAGGAATATCGCGACAAGAAGATCGGTCCCTACCTGTCGCTGGTCGCAGCCAATGTCATGAGCGCCAAGGACCCCAAGGCTGCTCTCAAGCTCTATGACTGGGCGCGCCTGACGAGCCCCGGGACAATCGTCGAAGAGGCGGCCCTCAGGCGCTCGATGGCTTTGTCGACCGAGGCAAAGATGGTTCCGCAAAGCCTTACCTACTCGCAGCTCTACGCCCGCCGCTTCCTGCATTCGCCCTATGCCAGCCAGTTTGCCGATCTCTTCGTAAAGCTCGTGGTCGATCACAACACCGAGATTAAGCCGGAGGACATAATCGATATCCTCTCCTTCATGGACGGGGCGCGAAAGCGTGAGGTTTATCTTCGTATCGCCAGGAGCGCGACTATTGCCGGCAAGAACGATCTAGCCCGGATGGCATCGGCCCAGGCGGCGGCTATTCCGAGCGATGGCGGCGACTCGTTCAACCAGCTTGCCAACTTCTACGGTGGCGTCGCCAATGTCTCGACGGACAAGGCTGACGCCGCGGCCCACGATATCAACGAAATTCCAGAGGGCGAGTTGAACGCCAGGGACCGGGCGCTGCGCGACGCTGCGAAGACGGTCGCCGACGCGGTGACGCGGCTTCCCGAGCCGCAAAGCCTGACGCAAGCTTCACGCACTAAGCCTGCTAACGGAGAGACCCGACACGATGGAGCCGCAAGCGTCGAGACGCTAGGGACGAAAAGTCCCGCTGCGGCGGCTGTCGGGCAAGGAGCCGCCGCAAGCGCGGCTCAACCCCATGATGGAGGGGGGCAGGATGCCGACTCTTCGTTCACCACATTCGTGACATCAAGCCAATCGAAGCTCGACGCGCTTGACGGACTTTTGAAGCAGGAAGGCAATTGACCATGGCCGGTATCGGTATCACCAGCGCTTCCGCCGGGTCTGATGTCGTTTCTCTTTCAAAAAGCAGCAGCCGGAGCAAGGGCTCGGGTAGCGATTCCCAGCGGTTCCAGGATGCGCTCAGCAGCTCCGGAAACAGCACGGATGCGAATGCCGCGTCTAAGCGCAGCACTGCCGATACAAATTCGGTCGACACGACCGCTTCTGAGCCCGATACCGGCAAGGCAACAGGCGAGACCCTGCTTCAAGCCAGCAACTCGGCCACTGGGTCGGCCACCCCGGCGCCAGTCGGCGACGGCACGTTGCTTCCCGTACCTCCGGTCGCGCCACCCGTGCCCGGCGCCCCCCTCGTTTCGCTGCCCGCTGCCCCGGTGGCCGTGCCCGCTGCCCTCGCTCTTGTCGTCCCTGCAGATGATGGTGCTGCGGTGAAATTGCCAGCCGCCGATATCGCCCAGCAGCTGGCCGATGTCGTTGCCGGCGCGGCGACAGGCGAGCCAGCCACACCCGTCAAAGGCGATCTTCCCGGCGTCAAGGGCAGCAAAAGCGGCGCTGACTCCGACGATAGCAAGGACGCCGATGCCAATGCATCAGACGCCAGTGTCGCCAACGGTGCGGTGGCTGACGTGCTGTCGCTGCTCGGAGCCGGTTTGTCGGCCGCCGTCATCCCCGCACAGACATCAGCCAGCGTTCTGGCCGCAGCCGGGCAGCTCCACACCGGCAATGGCAAGATCGATCCCGGCGCGGCCTCTGTTGCAAATGCGCTTCCAGCCGACGCCGCGGACGACAGCGGCGACGCTGTTGCCGTAGGCATGGCCATGCTGGCGCCGTCAATGGGCAGCGCTGGCCAGGGCAATGCCGTTGCCGGCACCTCAACCGACGGTGACGCCCCCGTAACCTTCAACGTCGATCGGGCGAGTGGCAAGGTACAGTCGCTGGATCTCTCAGCGAGCCGGAATGCTGACGATACGCCTCAGCTCGATATCAAATCGGCAAGCGGCGACACCGGGGCCACCGTTACGGTCCTCGACTCCCGACGTTTCGTCGGCCTCGCCGATGGCTCGAATTCGGCACTGGTTGCCAATTCGCTGACGGGCAACAAGGACTGGGCAGCGGCCATGCAGCCCAATGCGGCGCTGACCGGAGCATCGGCGACGACCAGTGCCAGCAAAGTCATGAACACTCTGAAAATTCAGATGAATCCGGATAATCTCGGGATCGTCACCGCGACCATGCGGCTTTCGGGCGAGCAGCTTTCCGTCGATCTCAAGGTCCATTCTGCCGAGGCCTACAGGCAGCTCAGCAACGACCAGAGCGCGATGATCGATTCACTGCGCCAGCAGGGCTACAGCGTCGATCGCATGACCGTGACCTACACCGCGCCGGACACATCGAGCAACAACCAGCAGAGCCCCCAGGGCCAGCAGCAGCAACAACCCGGCACAAGCCAGGGGCAGGGCAGCGATGGCCAGGCTCGCAGACAGAATTCAGGACGACAGGCCGGTGATCAAGATGGTATCTCGCGCGCAGGCAACGTGGGTACGGACGATAGCGTTGCTGGCAGTGCTCAGCGGGCTCGTGCCGGGGGCGTCTATCTCTGACGCCAGCGCTTCCACCACGGAAGGAATGTGCGAGCGGGAAATCCAGGCGGCGGCGCTGAAATACGGAATTCCCGAAGGCATACTCTACTCGGTCGGGTTGACCGAAACGGGCCGCAAGGGCTCCCTCTACCCCTTCGCCATGAATATCGAAGGCAAGCCATTTTTCCCGGCATCTGAAAATGCGGCACTGCAGCTCTTCGCGCAAGCGCATCAGAGCGGTGCCAAATTGATCGATATTGGTTGTATGCAGATCAACCAATACTTTCATGGCGAGAACTTCGCGTCGGTCGAGGCGATGTTCGATCCGCACAGCAATGTCGAATATGCGGCCAAGTTTTTGAGCGTTTTGCACGACAAGCACGAGACCTGGACGATGGCGGTGGCGCGCTATCATGCGGGTCCGAACAACAACCCGGCGCAGAAGGTTTACGTCTGTCGGGTGATCGCCAATCTCGTCGCCACCGGTTACGGAAAATGGACGCCTAACGCAGCCACATTTTGCCGGGAATGACCCCCGATAAAGTTGTATTAATGCCACATTTTAGCGCTTCTCAATATGGCGAGAACGTGAACGAAAAAGGCATGGCAATAGCCGTCTTCAAAATGTATTAATTTTTCCACCGCTTTCTTGTGTTAAAATGATGCGCCACCCACTAGATGTGGTTCAAATCGGGGCGTCAAACTTAAGCAATTATTAACTCTCGCCACTCACTTCCCACAGTTGTTCGCGATTCGCTCGATTCGTACCCATAGCGACATTGGAAACATCCACAACTGATTCGGAGGCGGCGAATGATCGTAGTGGTTGACGAACGCGGACTTGTTAAAGACGGCTACACATCTCTCTTTGGGCGAGAGGGAATTCCTTCAACGGGGTTCGACCCCGAGGAGTTCGGCGAGTGGGTCCAGACGGCAGCAGATAGCGATATCGCGGCAGTCGAGGCCTTCCTCATCGGCCAGGGCGAGCATGTACATCAGCTCCCCCGGGCGATCCGCGATCGGACACTTGCGCCGGTCATCGCGGTCAGCGATCACCCCTCGCTTGAAGCGACGCTTGCACTTTTTGATTGTGGTGTCGACGATGTCGTCCGCAAGCCAGTGCACCCTCGCGAGATCCTGGCACGGGCAGCGGCCATCCGCCGTCGCCTGAAGGCCGTTGCAAATTTCACCGACGTCGGTGCCATCCGGGTTTTCTCCGATGGCCGCGATCCGGAAGTGCACGGCGAAGTTTTCGCCCTGCCGCGCCGCGAGCGCCGCATCTTGGAATATCTGATTTCCAACCGCGGACGTCGCGTCACCAAGACCCAGATCTTCAACGCGATCTACGGCATCTTCGACGAAGAAGTCGAAGAGAACGTCGTCGAAAGCCATATCTCCAAGCTGCGCAAGAAGCTGCGCAGGAAGCTCGGCTTCGACCCGGTCGATTCCAAGCGTTTCCTTGGCTACTGCATCGACTGGAGCTAAGCCTGCGGCTTCGACTGGGAATGATTTCCAGTCGATTTTGAACTACCCGAAAAGCCGCCTCATGATGATCTGCTTTTCCTCTCCCCACCAGACAGCTTCACGCAAGGCCCATTGATTAGTCTTGCGATAACGGGAAAACGAGGATTTCAGATGAGTCTTTTCGGTAGCATGAAGACGGCGGTTTCGGGGATGAATGCCCAAGCAAACCGCTTGAGCACGGTCTCCGACAACATCGCCAATTCGGCAACGACGGGCTACAAGTCCTCGTCGACAAGCTTTTCATCGCTCGTCCTGCCGACCACGGCCGGCACTTACAGTTCCGGTGGTGTTGCCACCTCGGTACAGTATGCGATTTCACAGCAGGGCGGTCTCTCCTACACCTCGTCCACGACGGACTTGGCCATCCAGGGCGAAGGATTTTTCGTCGTCCAGGATGCGGCCGGAACCCCTTACCTGACACGCGCCGGTGACTTTTCGCCGGATGCAAACGGCAACCTGGTCAATGCTGCGGGCTACAGCCTTATGGGTTATTCCTACGGCTCCGGTTCGCCGTCGGTGGTCGTCAACGGCTTTGATGGTCTCGTGCCAATCAATACGGAATCCCAGGGCCTGACGGCTGTCGCATCCACCACAGCTTCGTTCTCCGGCAATCTCGATTCGACAGCGGCAGTCGCCACCGGTAACTTGCCCGCAAGCAACACGGCTCCGGTGACAACCGATACCAAGAAGACTTCGCTGATTGCCTACGATACCCAGGGCAACAAGGTGCAGTACGACTTCTACTACACGAAGACGGCGGCTGATACCTGGGACGTCTCGGTCTATCGCGGCTCCGATGCCGCCACCGGCGGCACGTCATCCTTTCCGTATTCATCTGCAGCAGTCGGCTCCGGGACGTTGGCCTTCGATTCCAGCGGCAAGATTACCAGTGGTGGTACGCTTGCCATCAGCGACCCCAATGCTGTCAGTGGTACACAAGACATCGCTGTCGACATCTCGGGCTTCTCGCAGCTCGCCGCCTCTTTCGGCGCGACCGGCAAGGCAGACGGTCAGGCACCGAGCGCAGTCAACAAGGTCACCGTCGGCACCGATGGCACCGTAACGGCGCAATATGCAGACGGCACCAGCAAGCCACTGTATCGCATTCCGCTGGCGAATGTGGCGAGCCCGGACAATCTGACGGTTCTCAGCGGCAACGTTTACTCCGCCAATGGACAGTCAGGCGTGACGGTCACCGGTTTCCCGCAGTCGAGCGGTCTTGGCTACATCCAGGCAGGGGCGTTGGAAGAATCCAACGTCGATCTCGCCGGCGAACTGACGACGATGATCCAGGCACAGAAAAGCTATACGGCGAATTCCAAGGTGTTTCAGACCGGTTCGGATCTGATGGACGTTCTTGTGAACCTCGTCCGATAATAAATTAAGGTACTGCCGAGCATGACACTCACCCAGGCACTCAATACCGCGCAGGCGATCTTCAACAACACGGGCAAGCAAAGCGCCGTCGTGTCGAACAACATCGCCAACTCCAGCAACGCGGATTACACCCGACGTCAGGCGATGACTACCATCTCCGCCGACGGTGCGACGGTGGTACAGATTGCCCGCTCGGCAGAACCCTCGCTTCAGCGCCAGCTGCTGGCGTCAACCTCGGCAGATGCCGCCCAGCAGCGGCTTCTGACCGGCCTCGGCGATATCCAGTCGACGATCGGCGGCAACGACAGCGAGACAGCGCCGTCAACCTACCTTGCCAATTTCCGAGAGGCTCTCCAGGCTTATGCTGCGGCCCCGAACAGCAACACGACAGCGCAGGCCGCTGTGACGGCGGCCCAGGACGTTGCAAATTCGCTGAACCAGTCTACTGCATCGGTGCAGACCATCCGCACCAATGCCGACAAGGAAATCGCTACCACTGTCGGTACGCTGAACTCACTGCTCGGCCAGTTCCAGACCGCCAACGATGCCGTCAAGACGGCGACGGGCTCGGGCGCAGACGCCAACAACGCGCTCGATCAGCGCGATGCGATCCTCAAGCAGATCTCTTCCATCGTAGGGGTCAAGACGGTCAATCGCGCTAACGGCGACATGGCACTGTATACGTCTGACGGCGCGACCCTGTTTGAAACACTTCCCCGGGCAGTCACCTTCACCCCGACCAATGGCTATTCGGCCGGTAGCCCCAGCAACAGCGTCTATATCGACGGCGTTGCCCTCGCACCGGGAAGTGGCGCCAACACCACGGCCAAGGGTACGCTGCAGGCTCTGCTTCAGATCCGCGACGTCGAGGCACCGACCTATCAGAAGCAACTGGACGAGATCGGCCGCGGCCTGGTCACGATGTTCTCCGAGACCAACACGACGGATGGTTCCAAGCTCCCGGGCCTGTTCACTTATACGGACTCCGGCGGCAATCCGGGCGACACGCCGACATCGGCTACCGTTATCGACGGCATGGCTGCCTCGATCACCGTCAATCCGGCGGTCATTACCTCGGCGGGCGGCAACCCGAACCTTCTGCGCGATGGTGGTATCAACGGTACCGACTACGTCAACAATACGTCCGGCGACGCAGGCTATTCAACGCAGCTGGATGCTTACGACACGGCAATGGGCACAGCCATAGATTTCGATCCCAGCGCCGGCGTCGACAGCAATTCCAGCATCATGGATTTTGCATCGAACTCAGTCGGCTGGGTGGAAAGCGAACGCAGCGCCGCATCGACCGCAGCTGAAAATACGGCAGCTTCCTCGTCTCGCTCGACGGAAGCCTATTCGAACGGAACGGGGGTCAACCTCGACGAAGAACTCACTTTGATGATGGACATCGAGCAGTCCTACAAGGCCGGCACAAAAATCCTGAGCGCGGTCAACGATATGCTCACTGCCCTCCTTCAACTGAACTGACGGGTTAAGCCATGAAACTCTCCGCCATCTCAAGTAGTGCCATTCAGAACGCCATGCGGCTGACGATCAAGCAGTCGCAGAACGAGATGACCAAGGCCTCTCTGGAGGCAACGACTGGCGTCTATGCCGACATGGGCGTATCGCTGGGTGGCAACATCTCGCAGAGCATCGACATGACGCGCGACGTTTCCCGTCTCGACTCGCTTACGGCCAGCAATTCCACGGCGGCGGCGCGCATGACCGCGACGCAAAGCGGGCTTGCGGATATGACGAGCCAGTCGCAGACATTCCTGGATCAGCTGGTAGCCTTGCAGGGCAATCAAGATGCAAGCAGCATCGCGCTGTCCCAGACCACGGCAACATCGACGATCTCCTCCTTCGTTGCCGACGCAAACACGCAGCTGAACGGTCAGTACATCTTTGCGGGCACCAATACCGACGTCCAGCCCGTCACCGATCAGACCACGGCCGCAACGGCAGCAATACAGTCGGCACTCACAGACTACATGGCGGCCCAGTCGCCACCGGTGACTGCCAAGAGCGACCTGACTGCCGACCAGATGAACGATTTCATCAGCACCAAGGTGCAGCCGATGTTCCTGGACGACACGTCGCCGGCCCCGAACTGGAGCAGCTGGTCGAGTGCTTCCGACCAGAACATGACAAGCCGGATCAACAACTCCGAAGTGATCGAGACGTCGACGAACAGCAACGCTTCCGGCATGCGCTACATGGCGCTGTCGGCCACGGTCGCAAAGGCGCTGATGGGAACCGATATCAGCAAGGCGGCGCTGAACGCGGTGACGACGAACGCCATCAGCTTCGCCCGCCAGGGCATCGACGGCATGAATGCGCAGGCCAGCCAGCTTGGCCTGTCGCAGTCCCGGGTCACCAAGGCGAACGACGCCATCAGTGCCCAGAAGGACATCATCAACAACCGGATCGTCGACCTCCAGGGCGTCGATCCATACGAGGCATCTACCAAGGTCAACAGTTTGGAAACCCAGCTGCAGACTGCCTACACCATAGTCTCGAAAATTCAGCAGTTGAGTCTCGTAAATTACCTTTGATGATCAAAGGGGCGTAATGACCAGGAAGGATGCATGAATGTATCAGTTCTCATATGCAGAAATCATGCAGGACGCAGTGGCCGACGCCAAGGAGCGGGAACGCCAGGTCCTTGATCGGTCGGTCGCTCTTCTGACGGCTGCGATGCAAAAAGAAAAATACGGTCGAGAATCGATCGAGGCACTTTTTTACACAAGACGTGTCTGGGTTGCCTTCATCGAGGATCTCAAGAACCCCGAAAATCAGCTTGATGTCACCCTGCGTGCGAACCTTATCTCTATCGCCATCTGGATCTTGAAGGAATGCGACAGGATCAGGCGACGGAAGTCGACAAACTACCAGGGTATCATCGACGTCACAACCATCATCAGGGATGGACTTAAATGAAAAGTACACTTCGCATATCGCTTAAAGCCGGCGAACGGATCTTCATCAACGGAGCCGTGCTGCGCGTCGACCGCAAGGTCGCTCTCGAATTCCTGAACGACGTGACATTCCTCCTGGAAAACCACGTTCTCCAGCCCGAGGACGCAACGACTCCATTGCGCCAGCTCTATTTCATCGCCCAGATGATCCTGATCAATCCGGAAGGCAAGGATCAGTCGACGGTGCTGTTCCGCAAGTCGATCGTCATGCTGCTCAGCTGCTTCAAGAATGAAGAAGTCCTGGCCGAACTGAAGCGCATCGACGGGCTGGTCGCGACCGGCAAGGCATTCGATGCACTGAAGTCTATCCGCGGCCTCTACGTCGTTGAAGACAGCATCCTCAACAGCCCGGAAATGCCGGCTGCCACCATTGAGCAGATCCGCCGAGAAATCGCACCATGGCGGTAACACCAGTCAGCACCGTCGCAGGTGCTACCGCGACGGGGGCCACGGCAACTGCTACCGCCACGGGGACAAGCAGCGCCGCAGCAACCAACGCGACGACTGCGGCGGCAAGCGCATCGCTGAACTACAACGACTTCCTTCAGCTGCTGATTGCCCAGATGAAGACGCAGGATCCGACGTCACCGATGGACGCCAGCGCGCAGATCTCGCAGCTCGCCAGCTTCTCGCAGGTGGAACAGCAGATCAAGACGAACGCCCATCTGGAAACTGTCCTGTCGAACCAGATGCTGTCCCAGGCGGCAAGCTACGTCGGCAAGACGATCGTCAGCGCCGATGCCACGGTAACCGGCGTCGTCAAGGAAGTCAGCGTCTATTCGGACGGTATCCTTGCAATTACCGCTGCCGGCGATAAGGTCCTGATACAGCCGGGAATCAGTGTCACCGACGGAACAGTGGTGAAGCCGACAGGCACGAGCACGACGACAGACACCGCTTCGACAGCCAAATAGAGCTTTCGATCTGGCTTCAGTCACTCCTGCTGTGGAGGTCCACTGAAACCGAAAATATATTGGCGCGGTCGCGGCTGGCGAGCGTGCCTTGAACACAGGAAATTGGCCGAGATGAACGAAGCCGATGCATTGGATATCTTTCAGGCGGCGATCTGGACCGTGCTGATATCGGCCGGTCCGGCGGTTGCCGCAGCGATGATCGTCGGCATCGTCATTGCGCTCGTCCAAGCGCTGACGCAGGTTCAGGAAGCGACCTTGACGTTCGTGCCGAAGATTGTCGCTGTTTTCGTGACGATCGGCATCACGGCGCCGTTTGTCGGTTCGCAGATCGGCATTTTCACTAATCTGGTCTTTTCCCGTATCCAGTCTGGCTTCTAGCGGACCAGATCGGGCTGCAGGCGTGTGAGCCATCCTCGCGCAAGCTTCATCCCGTAACTCGACAGGAGAATACGGCAAGCGGTTCGTCCGCCGGCCTCCTCTCATGAAGAGACGGACCTGAAGAATGGCGTTACCTCCTTCGCTGCCCCTGCCGAAAGTCGCCCCGAGTTTCCGCGACGTAGGATTTGCCGTCGGCATCGTCTCGATGCTCTGCATCCTGTTCCTGCCGATCCCGCCGTTCCTCATCGACATGGGCCTGGCTTTCTCGATCGCGCTGTCCGTCCTCATCCTGATGGTCGCGCTGTGGATCCAGAAGCCGCTTGAATTCTCGTCGTTCCCGACCATTCTTCTGATCGCCACGATGACCCGCCTGGCGCTGAATATCGCGACGACGCGCGTGATCCTGGCCCATGGCTACGAGGGCGACTATGCGGCCGGCGGCGTTATTGCAGGCTTCGCCAATCTCGTCATGTCCGGCGACTTCGTCATCGGACTGATCGTCTTCCTGATTCTCATCACCATCAACTTCATAGTCATCACCAAGGGTGCAACGCGTATCGCTGAAGTCGGCGCCCGCTTCACCCTCGATGCCATTCCCGGCAAGCAGATGGCCATCGACGCCGACCTTTCGGCCGGCCTCATCGACGAGCGAGAGGCACAGCGCCGGCGCAAGGAGCTGGAAGAGGAGAGTTCCTTCTTCGGCGCGATGGACGGTGCGTCGAAGTTCGTGCGCGGCGATGCGGTCGCCGGCCTGATCATCACCTCGATCAACATCTTCGGCGGCATCATCATCGGCTATTTCCGCCATGGCATGCCGATCGGCCAGGCGGCCGATGTGTTCGTCAAGCTTTCGGTCGGTGACGGCCTTGTGGCGCAGATGCCGGCGCTGATCATCTCGCTTGCAGCCGGCCTGCTCGTTTCGCGCGGCGGCACGTCAGGGTCCACCGACCAGGCCGTCGTCAACCAGCTGAGCGGCTATCCTCGTGCGCTCGGCGTTGCCGCCGGCATGATGTGCCTGCTGGCTATCATGCCCGGACTTCCGTTCATTCCGTTCATCACACTTGGCGGCATCATGGGCGCCGGCGCCTGGTTCATCCCGCGCCAGGCAGAGGCTCTCAACAAGCTCCGCCGCGACGCCGAAGAACAGAAGGTCAGCCAGTCCAAGGATCTCGAGAAGGATTCGGTCAAGAACGTCCTCAAGACCTCCGAGATCGAGCTGGCACTCGGCAAGATCGTCTCGACAAGGCTGCTCGGCGCCCATCAGGAACTGGCATTCCGCGTCGGCAAGATGCGCAAGAAGTTCGCCTCGCAATACGGCTTCGTGGTTCCGGAGATCAAGGTCACCGACGATATCTCCATTGCCGACAAATCCTACCAGATCCGAATCCACGGCACGACCATCGCGTCCAACCTGCTGCGCGTGGGCGAAGTCCTGGTGGTCACCGGCGCCGGCCGCAAGCCGACCGTTCCGGGCGACGATATCCGCGAACCAGCCTTCGGCATGCCGGCCGTCTCGGTCCTCGAAGCCTTCACGGAAGACCTCAAGCGCGAAGGCTTCCAGCCGATCGACAACGTCTCGGTGGTGCTCACCCACATGAGCGAAGTCATCCGGAACAACCTTCCGGCGCTGCTGTCCTACAAGGACGTCAAGATCCTGATCGATCGCCTCGACCCGGAATACAAGAAGCTCGCCGATGAGATCTGCTCCTCGCACATGTCCTACTCGGGCCTGCAAGCCGTGCTGAAGCTGCTGCTTGCCGAGCGCGTGTCCATCCGCAACCTGCATCTCATTCTCGAAGCGGTCGCCGAACTGGCGCCGCATGTGCGCAAGACCGAGCAGATCGTCGAGCACGTCCGGGTCCGCATGTCGCAGCAGCTCTGCGGCGACCTTGCCGACAATGGTGTGCTGCGCGTCCTGCGGCTGGGCTCGAAATGGGATCTGGTGTTCCACCAGGCATTGAAGCGCGATCCAAAGGGCGAAATCATCGAGTTCGACATCGATCCACGCAATCTCGAGGAATTCAGCGAGCAGGCGACGCGAGTTATCCGTGAATTCATGGACAAGGGCTTGCCTTTCGTACTTGTCACGTCGCCGGAAACACGCTCCTATGTGCGCATGATCATCGAACGCCTGTTTGCGACGCTGCCTGTCCTGTCGCATGTGGAATTGGCCAAGGGAATCGAGATCAAGATTCTGGGCGCTATTTCATGATTACAGACCCTCAGGGGACCGTCCTCGCACTCTTTTTGTGCTTCTGTCGCATCGGCGGCTGCGTGATGGTTCTCCCGGGGTTCTCATCGGCCCGCGTGCCGCAGCAGATTCGCGTGCTGCTGGCGGTGGCGCTGTCGATGGCGGTTCTGCCAGTGCTGTGGGACACTATCTATCCGAAGGCCTCACTCGGTGGGCCGCAATATGTGATGCTGATCGCCACCGAATCGCTGATCGGCGTGATGTATGGAATGATGGCCCGGCTCTATACGCTGGGATTGCAGTTCGCCGGGACGATCATCGCCATGATGATCGGTTTGACGTCTCCGGGCGGTGCCGATCCGGTGGAAGACGGCAGCGAAACCGCCATTTCCGGCGTGATTACCTTCTGCGGCCTGATGATCCTCTTCATCATGGATTTCCACCACTACGTTTTCCGCGCGCTTATCGATTCCTACACGCTGATCCCCTTCGGCGGTCATATCGAGATGCAGGCGACGCTGATCTCTTTTACCGATACCCTGCAGGCGACCACCTACATCATGCTGCGGCTTGCCAGCCCTTTTCTGATCTACGGCCTGATGTTCCAGGTTTCGATCGGCTTCATCAATAAGCTCGCACCTCAGATCCCGGTCTACTTCATCTCTACGCCCTATCTGCTGATGGGCGGACTTTTCATGCTCTATCTCAGTCTGGCGGCGATGATCAGCCAGTTTTCCGATGCGTTCCTCAGCGTCTACAACGGTCATTAGCGGGCAGGGCACGAAATGGCGGAACAGAGCCGATCCAAGAAACTGAAGCGTCTCGTGGCCGTTCAGCGCCATCTGGAGCAGATGGCCGAGCAGGAGCTGGCGGAGGCCATGCGCGTGCGCGCCGAGGTCGGGCACTCCATCGACCAGGTGGTGGATGCCATCGGCTCGATCGATGTAGTGCATATGGCCTTTGCCCAGCAATATGCCTGGCGGTTGGGTCGCCTGACACTGCGCGACCAGCAGCTTGAGGGTATGCAGGCGCTTATCGAGATGAATGTGCTGAAGGAGCGGACCAAGGCGGACCGGCTCGAGGAGCATATGATGGATGCCCGCGCCGCAGAATTACGCGAATCCGACGACAATGCGGTCTACGATATCATCGATCAGCGATTTGCCGCCGTCGCACCAGCCTCCAGCAAGGTTCAAAAACCATAGTCGTCACGAGTTCATACGAAAGGAACGTGACGTGGCTATTTCGCCCCCCAGTGATTTGGTCCTGGATGTTGTAAGAGCAGCCGACCCGACAGACCTGCAGGCAGCGCAGGCCAAGCTTCAGGCCAACCGCGCAGCCTTTGCCGCCACCAGCCTTGCAGAAGCCGGAAACGGCTTTGCGTCGACGGTCGACGTTCTGAACAAGGCCGGCACGCAGGCGGGTCTCGCCAATGCCAACGAACGATCGACGACGGGCAAGGTGCCTGCCGCCTATCAGAAGTTCGAGGCCATGGTCCTCCAGAATTTCGTCAAGAACATCCTGCCAAACAGCGACACGCTCTACGGCAAGGGTACTGCCGGTGAAATGTGGAAGGGCATGATGGCCGAACAGCTCGGTAACACCATGGCCAAGGATGGCGGCGTCGGCATCGCAGCGAAGATGTACCACGAGCAGCTTTCCAAGACCCGGGGAACCGGCGCCGACCACGTCGAGACGAGCGACAACGACAAGCGGCAGGCACTCAGCATGATCGACGACTTCGAGCGCAAGACGTTCGGAACGCCGTCGGCAGAAAACGACAATACCGGTACGACCGTGACCAATCAGGATTCCCTGACGTCGCAGAAAGTGTAAGTGGGGCAAGGCTATGGAAATTATTTCGAACGACTACCGGATCAAGTCTGTCCTGGGCCGGCTGGAACTGATCATCGACAACGAGAACAACCGCATCGGCAAGGACGCGGAATTCGATCTCAAAGTCTCCAACGCCCACAAGAGCCGTTGCCTTTATGAACTGTCGATGCTGTTTCGCGATACCGACCCCGCTGAAATGGCAGCTGCCCACATCGAGCAGCTGCACGGCCTGAAGAAGAAGCTGGTGCTTAACGCGCGTCGCGTCGAAGCCCATCTGGAAGCCGTGCGCGCTGTGGCTGAAATTCTGAAGAATGCCGTGCAGGATGCCGATGCAGACGGCACCTATTCCCAGGAACAGTTCGCGGTGCGTCAGGCAGGATGATCAAGCTCGTCGCCACAGGCCTTTGGGTGTGCGTCGTCACCTTGGTGGCGGTCTACTTTTCCATCCAGATGGCGACAGCCCCGGCCGCAAGCCCGGATGCCAAGCCTTCTGCCAAGGAATTCGTCAAGGGCGAGTCGATCAATGTCCCGATCATTGGCGACACAGGCGTCAGCGGCTATTTCATCACCAAGATTTCCTACATGATGGACAAGGACAAGGCGAAGGATCTCGAAACACCTTTGCCGGCCCTGACGACGGATGCTTTGTTTACGCTGCTGGTCGGCAACAAGATGATCGATATGTCAAAGCCGAAGGCGTTCAATGTCGAAGCCTTTCGCGACGAGATCAAGAAGAACCTGAACGGCCATCTGGGCGGCGAGTATGTCGACAGCGTGGTGATCGAGCAGCTCGACTATCTCTCCAAGGACGAGGTGCGCGCCAACGAGGGCGCGCCTGTCAAGAAAAACATGAAGACGGTACCGATTGTCCCACCGGAAGCCCCGCCCGGCGGCGACGCGGTGAAGGCTGAGAAAACGCACTAAAACAGCGCGCTAATCGTGGAAAGTCGCTTGCCGCGGCCGACTGTTAACCTTTTCTTTCCTATCAAAATTTACAATCGGTTAATCATCCGAAGTTGCCGCCGATTGATCGACGGTCCTGTGCGCGAGATCGGCCGTCATGGTACAGAGCGATTTTAATAACAGAGTGTTCCAGTCCGACAACGACCGGATCGACACTACTCCCGACCGCCGCCAATCCGGGCTGAGCCAGGCCGAATTGCTGGATTTCCTGCAGCGGTCCCTGGCTGGCGAACCTTTTCCCGTTTCCGCTCCTGGTGCCCGCACTGCGCCGGAAGCGACAGTGCCGCTTGCCCTGCGGATTCGGGAAATCCTGCGCACCGATGACAGCCGACCGGCTGCTCCGGAGATGGACGAACCGGCTCAATCCATGGCGATAGACGAGCCAGCGCCCGTTCAGCCTGCGTCGGCCGAATCATCAGCGGTGGATGCCGCGTATTTCGACGCCGATTTGCAGCCCCCGACCGAGTACTCTCCGTCGCTCTCCGAGCCGCAAAAACGCGCAGCCATTTCCTGGGGATCTGCAGCCTTCATCCTCGCGGTCACGGCCGGAAGTGCTCTCGTGCCGACGATGCTTGCGACCCCGCCACACTACGCCGCCCAATCCCGCCTGCAGTTTCTGGGCGCTGCCCGCACCACGCCCGGCTTCATGGACGCGACCCTCCAGCGGATCACCTCGCAGCATGCGCTGGCCCAGGTCGTGACGCGCCTGAAACTGGATCACGATGCGGAGTTCAGCGGCGGAAAGGCGACGGCCTATAGCGTCATCAGGGACCTCTTCACCGACAGCGGTGCTGCAGCCGACAGTTTTTCACGCGCCCAGCTTGCCCTCAAGCAAAGACTGACCATCGCTCCCGATCTGCAATCTGGCGCCATTGCGCTTGTGGCGCGGTCGGAAGATCCGGCAAAGTCTGCCCGCATCGCCAACCTTCTTGCCGACATCGCCGTCCGCGACGCCGCGACCAATCCTTTGGCTTCAGTGCCCGGCGCGGCTGAGCTTGCGCTCGAAAGCGACCGCAAGCGTTTCGACGACGCGACCTCCGCCCTTGCGAATTTCAAAGCGGCTGCCGGTGACGAGAAGATAGCCGCCGCGACCGATCTGATGGCCAGCCGCGAGGCTCTCGGCAACCGGCTTGCCACGGCAAACGCTGCAGTCCAGGCAGCTTCCATCCGCCTGACAGCGGCCAAATCTGTCAGGATGGCCGACGTGCTCGATGGTGCGATCTCCCCAGACCTCGGCTCGCCTGCAGCGCTCGAAGACCTGCGCAATCGCTATGCAGCGGCGAGGAGCACGCTCAGTCAGTTGTCGACGCAGCTCGGCCCGCGCCATCCGCGCCTGATCGCGGCTCAGTCGAGCATCGATACCCTGGGGGCGTCGATCCTTGCCGAGATCCGCAAACTGGTGGTTGCCAGCGACGCCGAAGTCAAGACGACCACGACTGAGGTGAAACAGTTGAAGGATCGCCTCGCCGAACTCGATGGCCAGAAGGTCGATGTCGATCTCGAGGCATTCCGCCGGTTGCAGGAGAATGTCGAGACCGCCCGGCAGGCCTATGATGCGGCACTCACGGCATCTGAAGAAACAGCCCCGCAATCGAAGCCCTCCGAGGTTCCGCTGGCGCTGACCACACCTGCCGTGCCTGCAGCAACACCCATCGATGACGATATGACATGGCGGAGCCTTCGCAGCGCGCTCGGCGGTCTTGCCATCGCGCTGGCGCTCGTGGCCGCCCGTCTGCTGGTCCGGAGATCGTTCCGACGCCCGTCGGACGACCATCACGCCGTCGATTTCGATAAGGTCGATCTACTGGTGGATTTTCCTCAGGATCAGGCGCCGGTTCGGGTGCCGCTGGATCAGCCGCAGAAACGTTTTGACGCCAGTGTCGCTGTTGCCAACGACCGCCTGGAACCGGTTGCCGGGCGCACAGAGCCTGAAACAGCACTGGCCGCAATCATCGATGATGTGGCCTTGCTGCGCGAAAGGGTCGCCAACTACGCTTCGCGGCGCCAGGCCGCTGGCCGCTGAACAAGTCTTCCCGCCGTCTTGCAAATATCGTGTTTTGACATCATAGGGCGTAGACAGGCAAATCCCCGCTGCAGGGCAGGGCTAGATTGCCGCGGCATCGATATCCGGGAGAATACGCGTGGCGACAGTAATCGACGGCAAGCAGGTGGCGGCATCGGTCATCGAGGCCGTGAAGGCGGCTGCATCCGTATTGGCAACGGAAACCGGCAAAAAAACCGGCCTTGCGGTCGTGATCGTCGGTGACGACGCCGCCAGCCACACCTACGTCGCCGCCAAGAGCCGCATGGCCAAGGAATGCGGCTTCAATTCAATCCAGCATACCTTGCCTCTGGAGACGAGCCAGGACGAACTCGCAACCCTGGTTTCAACTCTCAATGCAGATCCGGCCATCGACGGCATCCTGGTGCAGCTGCCCTTGCCGAAGCACCTGGATTCGGACGCGATCATCCAGTCTATCCTGCCTGAAAAAGATGTCGACGGCCTGCATGTCGTCAATGCTGGCAAGCTCGCTACCGGCGATCTCGCGACAGGACTGATCTCTTGCACGCCAGCCGGCGCCATGCTCTTCGTCCGCCAGACCCACGGTGACGATCTGTCGGGTCTCAATGCCGTGGTCATCGGTCGCTCCAATCTGTTCGGAAAGCCAATGGCCCAGCTCCTGCTCAATTCCAATGCGACGGTGACCATCGCTCATTCGCGCACGAAGGATCTGGCCACCGTCTGCGCCCGCGCCGATATCCTTGTAGCGGCCGTCGGCCGGCCCGAGATGGTCAAGGCCGATTGGGTGAAGCCGGGCGCGACGGTGATCGATGTCGGCATCAACCGCATTGCCGCACCGGAGCGCGGCGAGGGCAAGACCCGATTGGTCGGCGATGTCGCCTTTGCCGAATGCGCCGATGTCGCTGATGTCATCACACCCGTTCCCGGCGGTGTCGGCCCGATGACGATCGCCATGCTGATGGCAAATACGGTGATTGCCGCCTATCGCGGCGCCGGCCGGACCGCGCCGACATTCTAAAGCAACGTCAGGAGGCTGGTGCGGCCCCCGTGGATGCGCGCACGATAAGTTCGGCCTTCCAGAGTTCGTGTTCAGGGTAGGGGCCCTGGTTCTTGATCCCGCCGATCAACCGCTCCGCGACGCGGACGCCGGCTGCCCGCAGCGATGAACGGGTGGTCGTCAGCGGCACCGAGAAATTCTCCGGCTTCAAGAGCGCCAGCACGTCGTCATGGGCAATCAGCGAGATATCCTCGCCGAGCCGGAGGCCGGCCTGATTGACAGCGCGGATCGCACCCAGCGCCAAAACGGTGCTGGAACAGAGGATGGCTGTCGGTCTTTCCGTCATCTGCAGGAAACGCTCCATTGCCACAAAGCCCTGTTCGTCGGTCATCGGCGTGTTGCTGACAGAGGTCTCGTCAAGCATCAGGCCGCGTTCGGCGAGCGCCGCGACCACGCCGTTTTGACGGCGCATGGCGAAGTCGAGATGGGCCGGCCCGTTCATCAGCGCGAACCTCCGATGCCCGAGTTGCAGCAGCAGCCGTGCCGCATCGTAAAAGGCGGCCTCGTTGTCGATGTCGACGAACGGGTAGTCAGGCTCGCTGCCGAACGAGCGCCCGTGTACAACGAAAGGAATCGACAGCGATTTCAGCATGACGACGCGCGGATCATCGGCCCGCATATAGGCGACGAACAGCGCATCGACGTTGCCACTGACCGCCAGGCGCCGCAGGGCCGCCACTTCATCCTCCGGATGCGCCGGCATGATGACGAGGTGAAAATCGTGCCGCAGCGCCTCCTCGCCAAGCCCCGTGAGAAATTCTCCGAAATGCACGTCGGACGGATGTCCGGGCGCTGTCGGCATGACGAGCCCGATCGAGCCCGCCTTGCCCGTGGCTAGCCGTTGCGCCGCCGTGTTCGGTCGATAGCCGGTGTCGCGGACAGCGGCCAGCACCCTTTCGCGTGTCTCGCGGCTGACTTCCGGGTATCCGTTAAGGGCGCGGCTGACAGTCGTCTGGGACAGGCCGAGCATTTGCGACAGCTGTTTCAGGTTCACACCGATGACCTCCCCACGCGCATTCCATACAGTGGACAAAGGGCCACCCAAACCCGGCAGCTCCGCCCAAACGCCTCCCAAAGCGCTTTCAATTATGATGTCTTTGCCATCCTTGACTCAAGAAAAATCGCGTCATATTTCGTTTATTCGATGTTGCAATGCGAGATTTCGCATCTGCAGTCGTCGTTTCGTAAAATCGCTTGACTCAAGAGAGCCGCAGTAGAATGAATTCGCAAGCCAAAGCGCTTTGAGGATAGCGTGTCACTCGCTGTTTTGTGGGAGATGCTTTTGGATATTGTGACGGGAGGGAAAATCACATGAAGACATCATTTCTGATGAGCATTGCTTTGGCCGCAGTGATGGCCGGCTCCGTATCGGCCGCCGACCTGAAGTTTAAGCCGAATGAAGACTCCAAGTTCAACTGGAAGAGCTACGACACCTTCAAGACGGCCCACGCCGATCTGAAGGGCCAGACGCTCACGATCTTTGGACCGTGGCGTGGCGAAGACGAAAAGCTGTTCGCCAGCGTTCTCGCCTATTTTACCGAAGCTACCGGCATTGACGCGAAATACTCGTCGTCGGAAAACTACGAGCAGCAGATCGTCATCGACACCCAGGCCGGTTCGCCGCCGAATGTCGCGATCCTGCCGCAGCCGGGCCTGCTCGCCAATCTCGCCAGCAAGGGCTACCTGACGCCGCTCGGCGACGACCAGGCCAACTGGGTGAAGACCAACTACGGCGCCGGCGACAGCTGGGTCAGCTACGGCACCTACAAGGGTAAGGACGGCAAGGATGCCTTCTACGCCTTCCCCTACAAGGCCGACCTGAAGTCGCTCGTCTGGTACGTGCCGGAAAACTTCGAGGAAGCCGGCTATAACGTGCCGAAGACGATGGAAGATCTGATCAAGCTCTCCGACCAGATCGTCAAGGACGGCGGCGTGCCGTGGTGCATCGGGCTCGGATCGGGCGGCGCGACCGGCTGGCCGGCAACCGACTGGATCGAGGATCTGATGCTGCGCACGCAGTCTCCGACCGACTACGACAAGTGGACCACCAACGAGCTGAAGTTCAACGATCCGAAGGTCGTGGGGGCTATCGAGGAATTCGGCAAGTTCGCCAAGAACGCGAAATATGTCGACGGTGGCGTTGCAGCCGTTGCCTCGACCGATTTCCGCGACAGCCCGAAAGGCCTCTTTTCGGTGCCGCCGAAGTGCTATCTGCACAAGCAGGCTTCGTTCATCCCGTCTTTCTTCCCTGAGGGAACGAAGCTCGGGCAGGACGCCGACTTCTTCTACTTCCCGCCCTATGCCTCGCATCCTGAGCTCGGCAAGCCGGTTCTCGGCGCCGGTACTCTGGCTGCGATCACCAAGGATTCGAAGGCCGCCCGTGCTTTCATCGAATTCCTGCAGACGCCTATCGCCCATGAAGTGTGGATGGCACAATCCGGCTTCCTGACGCCCTACAAGGCCGTCAACACCGGTGCCTACGCCAACTACACGCTGAAGAAGGAAGGCGAGCTTCTGACTTCGGCCACAGCCTTCCGTTTCGACGGATCGGACCTGATGCCGGGCAAGATCGGCGCCGGCGCCTTCTGGACCGGCATGGTGGATTTCGTCGGCGGCAAGTCCGCACAGGCCTCGGCAGACGATATCCAGAAAGCCTGGGACGGCATCAAGTAAGACCCTCATCTGAAAAGCCGCCGCCGGTATCCGGCGGCGGTCAGGATGGCCGCCAGCGTCGGGGAGGACGACGATGGCGGCCGCCACAAGCAGCAATCAAATGCGCAAGGGGAGGGACTTATGATCTGGCAGATCGCTTCGGCACTGGGCGCCGTGGTTCTGGGCGTCGCCGCCTGCGCCGCCTATTTCCTGTTTTCCAACAAGTTGCTCGATTTCGCATTCCCGGCCCGGGATGGCGACGACGTTTTCGTCGCATCACGCAATCTGCGGCGTCGCTCGATCATCCGCCCCTGGCTGTTCATCGGGCCGGCACTGCTGTTGCTGGTCGTCTATCTCGTCTACCCGGTCGTTGCCACGTTCATCCTGTCCTTCTACGACAAGGGCGGCGAGCAATATGTCGGGCTCGCCAATTACCAGTGGGCAATCGGTGACCGCGAGTTCCACCAGGCCATTTTCAACAACATCCTTTGGTTGGCCGTCGTGCCGGCCGCCTGCACCTTCTTCGGCCTCGTCATCGCAGTGATGACCGACCGGATCTGGTGGGGAAATATCGCGAAAAGCATCGTCTTCATGCCGATGGCCATCTCCTTCGTCGGCGCCTCCGTCATCTGGAAGTTCATCTACGAATATCGTGGTGGCAACGACACCCAGATCGGCCTGCTGAACGCCATCGTGCAGTTGTTCGGCGGCACGCCTGAGGTCTGGATCTCCATTCCCTTCTGGAACAACTTCTTCCTGATGATCATCCTCATCTGGATCCAGACCGGCTTTGCGATGGTCATCCTGTCGGCAGCCCTGCGTGGCATCCCGGAGGAGACCATCGAGGCTGCCGTCATCGATGGCGCCAACGGCTGGCAGATCTTCTGGAAGATCATGGTGCCGCAGATCTGGGGAACGATCGCCGTCGTCTGGACGACGATCACCATCCTCGTGCTGAAAGTCTTCGACATCGTTCTCACCATGACCAACGGTCAGTGGGACTCGATGGTACTCGCCAACCTGATGTTCAACTGGATGTTCCGTGGCGGTGGCGACAGCGGCCGTAGCGCCGTTATCGCCCTCATCATCATGGTCGCCGTCATGCCGATCATGATCTGGAACGTCCGGCGCGCCAACCAGGAAACGGGAGAGCACTGAGATGACCTTCGACAGGAACTTCTTCAGCATTGGCCCAGCCCGGCTGTTCTTCCACGCCATGGTGCTTTTGATCGTCATCGTCTGGTTGGTGCCGACACTCGGCATCTTCGTCACCGCATTGCGCGACAAGGATCAGATTACCGTCTCCGGCTGGTGGACGGCCTTTTACGGCTCCTCACAGACGACAGCAGTACGGCTCGACGCTGCAGACAAGCAGCAGCAGGACGGTACAAACTACGTCATCTCAGGCTCGGTCTTTTCGAATGCGGGTTCGCTCGGCAAGGTCAGTGCGTTCGGCGTCAAGGCGCAGGACCCCTCAGCCTTCAAGGCCGGCGAGCCTGCCGATATCGGTAACGGCGAAACTTTGCTGATCAACACGGACGGCAGCTACAAATACACCAAGAACGCCGCCTTCGACGACACGCGCGGCAAGCGCATATATATCTCCGTCGCCTCGCCGCCGGCCTTCACGCTGCAAAACTTCAAGTCGGTGGTGACGGGCGAGGGGATCGGCCAGTCTTTCATCAATTCGCTGACCGTCACCATCCCAGCCACCATCATCCCGATCCTGATCGCCGCCTTCGCCGCGTATGCGCTGGCCTGGATGGAGTTTCCCGGCCGATCGCTGATGATTGCGCTGGTAGTCGGGCTGATCGTCGTGCCGCTGCAGATGTCGCTGATCCCTCTGCTGCGGCTCTATAACGACATCGGCTCTTTCCTCGGCGTGCCCTCGAAAACCTATCCCGGCATCTGGCTTGCCCATACGGCCTTCGGCATGCCGCTCGCCATCTATCTGCTGCGCAACTACATTGCCGGCCTGCCGAAGGAGATCATCGAATCCGCCCGCGTCGACGGCGCCAGCGATTTCGACATCTTCGTCAAGATCATCCTGCCGCTGTCCTTTCCGGCGCTCGCCTCCTTCGCGATCTTCCAGTTCCTCTGGGTGTGGAACGACCTTCTGATCGCCATGGTCTTCCTCGGCACCGCCAAGGACCAGCTGGTACTGACCGGCAGCCTCAATGCCCTGCTCGGCTCGCGCGGCGGCAACTGGGAAATCCTGACGGCCTCGGCCTTCGTCACCATCATAGTTCCGCTCCTCGTCTTCTTCGGTTTGCAGCGCTACCTGGTGCGCGGTCTGCTGGCCGGATCTGTCAAGGGCGGCTGACGCCTACAATTCGCATTCAAACAGGATCTCCCGGGAATGACTATTGCTACTCCATCGATCACGACGGCCGACAAGAACTGGTGGCGCGGTGCTGTGATCTACCAGATCTATCCGCGCTCGTTCCAGGACTCCAACGGCGACGGCATCGGCGATCTCAAGGGCATCGCCGCCCGCTTGCCGCACGTCGCCTCGCTCGGCGCCGACGCCATCTGGGTGTCGCCCTTCTTCATGTCGCCGATGCGCGACTTCGGCTATGACGTCTCTGACTACGAGGACGTCGACCCGATCTTCGGCACGCTCGCCGATTTCGATTCGCTGATCGCCGAAGCCCATCGGCTCGGCATCAAGGTGATGATCGACCTTGTCATCTCCCACTCCTCCGATCGCCACCCGTGGTTCGTCGAAAGCCGCTCCAGCCAGGATAACCCTAAATCCGACTGGTATGTCTGGTCGGACGCCAAGCCCGACGGCACGCCACCCAACAACTGGCTGTCGATCTTCGGCGGTTCGGCCTGGGCCTGGGATCCGACCCGCATGCAATACTACATGCACAACTTCCTGACCTCGCAGCCGGATCTCAATCTCCATAATCCGGAGGTCCAGGATCGCCTGCTGCAGGTCGTCCGATTCTGGCTCGAGCGCGGCGTCGACGGCTTCCGCCTCGACACCATCAATTTCTATTTTCACGACCGCGAGCTGCGCGACAATCCGGCGTTGGCTCCCTCCCGCCGCAACGCCTCGACGGCCCCGGCGGTCAATCCGTATAACTTCCAGGAGCACATCTACGACAAGAACCGCCCGGAAAATATCGCCTTCCTCAAGCGCTTCCGCGCTGTGCTGGAAGAGTTTCCGGCGATTGCAGCCGTCGGCGAGGTTGGCGACAGCCAGCGTGGCCTGGAGATTGTCGGCGAATATACCTCCGGCGATGACAAGATGCACATGTGCTACGCCTTCGAATTCCTGGCGCCAGACGCCCTGACGCCGGCTCGAATCGAGGAGGTCATGAAGGATTTCGGCGCGGCGGCACCGGATGGCTGGGCCTGCTGGGCGTTTTCCAACCATGACGTCGTGCGCCATGTCAGCCGCTGGGGCAGCCTGGTGGCCGACCGTGAAGCCTTCGCCAAGCAATATTCGGCGATCCTGATGACGCTGCGCGGCTCCGTCTGCCTGTACCAGGGGGAAGAGCTCGGCCTGACCGAAGCCGAGATCGCCTTTCAGGACCTGCAGGATCCCTACGGCATCCAGTTCTGGCCGGAATTCAAGGGCCGCGACGGTTGCCGCACGCCCATGGTCTGGGACAGCCAGGTCGTGCAGGGCGGGTTCTCGACGGAAAAGCCATGGTTGCCGGTGCCTGTCGAACATATCCTGCGCGCCGTCAGCGTCCAGAGCGGCGATGAAAACTCGGTGCTCGAGCACTACCGCCGTTTCCTCGCGTTCCGCAAACAGCACCCGGCCTTCGCCAGCGGCGAGATTTCCTTCTATCCGCCGCAGGATGACGTGATGCTTTACACGCGCACGTTCGGCAACGAGACGATCCTCTGCGTCTTCAACATGAGCGCCTCGGATGGATCGGCTGAACTGCCGGAGGGTGCGTGGGAAGCGCTGGCCGGCCATGGTTTCGCCAGCGAAATTTACGGCAATAAAATCGATATTCCGGCCTGGGGCGCGTATTTCGCGCGCCTCGCCTAAAGACAAGAACGGGAGGGGCTTGCGATGACTGGACTGGTTCTGAAGGATATCCGGAAATCCTACGGCGCGGTGAATGTGCTGCACGGCATCGACCTTGAAATCGCCCACGGCGAATTCATTGTCTTCGTCGGGCCGTCCGGCTGCGGCAAGTCGACGTTGCTGCGGATGATTGCCGGTCTGGAAAGCATTACCGGCGGCGAGATGATCATAGACGGTCGCGTCGTCAACCAGGTGCCGCCCTCGCGGCGCGGCATCGCCATGGTGTTCCAGTCCTATGCGCTCTATCCGCATATGACTGTTTACGACAACATGGCGTTCGGCATGCGCATTGCCCATGAGAGCAAGCAGGAGATCGACCGCCGTGTGCGCGCGGCGGCCGACAAGCTGCAGCTGACGCAATATCTCGACCGCCTGCCGAAGGCGCTCTCCGGCGGCCAGCGCCAGCGAGTCGCTATCGGCCGCGCCATCTGCCGCAATCCGAAAGTCTTCCTGTTCGATGAGCCACTGTCGAACCTCGACGCTGCGCTGCGCGTCGCCACCCGCATCGAGATCGCCCGGCTGAACGATTCCATGCCGGATACGACGATGATCTATGTCACCCATGACCAGGTGGAGGCGATGACCCTTGCCGACCGTATCGTGGTGCTGTCGGCCGGCCGCATCGAGCAGGTCGGCCCGCCGCTGGAACTCTACGAGCGTCCGGCCAATCTGTTCGTTGCCAAATTCATCGGCTCGCCCGCCATGAACATCATCCCGGCAACGATCGCCGAGGCAGGCGTATCGACCGTGGTGACGCTGAAGGGCGGCAAGTCGGTAACGCTCGATATTTCTACCGATGCATCTGACAAGGGTGGCACGGCAAGTTTCGGTGTGCGCCCTGAAGACCTGCGGCTGGCAGAGGGCGACGACTACCTGTTCGAGGGTGAGGTAGCGATCGTCGAGGCCTTGGGCGAGGTGACGTTGCTCTACATCGAAGGTCTCGTCGACGGCGAGCCGATCGTCGCCAAACTGCCCGGTATTGCCCCTGTCGAGCGCGGCCAGAAGATGCGCTTCATTGCCGACAAGGAAAAGCTGCATCTCTTCGACAGCGAGGGAAAGACCTATCGCCGGACGCGATAAGGCGATGGGCATTTTACAACTTTCGCGACGTCAGCCTCGCACATCTAACAAAGTGTTAAATAACGGCTGCTATTCTTGAAGCACGCCGTAACATTTGAAGGCTCACGATCATGGCAGCATCCGTGCCGAAACAGCAGAACCATTTCCTGAACAAGGAAGAGTCCTTCATGTACGACCGCGAAGGTCGCTACAAGATGCAGGACACGATGAATGCGGCACGGATCGAATACACCGAAAAAGGCGTGATGCACCTGGCCTCACGCCGCTGCGACATCGTCAAGATTTCCATGAGCGGCGCCATTCTGGCGATCCTGACGCAGTATAACCTGCCGAAGCAATTCTATCTCGATATCCCGGACGCGCGCATCAACAAGGTCGGCTGCGTTCTGATGAAGGTTTTCCCCAACAACACCGTCGAGGTGCGCTTCCTGTCGCTGCTGAGCGAAAAGGAAATGAACAAGATATTCGTCTACAGCACCCACCCGGCTCACCGAAACCATGTGCTGGATATCAGGGGTTAAGGCTGGCAGCGGAGCGGGTTTGGCGTGCTGGCGGAAAATGTCCCGGCGGTCGAGACTTGGCGCGGTTGGAGTCTACAATCCCTTTTGCATGATCGAGTATGTCCTGCCGGTGTTTTCGAAGGTCTCGATGGTCGCCCAACCGGACTTCATGTAAAAGCCCGCAGCATGGGACGTGTATAGCGTCAGACGCAGGATGCCTTCACGCCGAGCGAGCGATTCAAGCTCGGCTATCATGCGCGCACCATGCCCTCGGCCCCTATGCGGCCTGTCGACGTAGACACCAGCCAGCCATGGATTAAGCTCGGGGCGTCCTTCCAGGTCATCCAGGCAAAGGGCTGACATCGCAACCGGCACTTCGTTTTCGAGCATGACAAGGACGGTCGGCATCAATTCCGAAACACTCGCCCCATCGATTTCGCGCTTCAACATCTCTTCGTGCGTAACTGTGCCACCCTGGAAGAATGCCTCCCATCGCCAGGTGCCGGTCGTGTGCACGAGGTCCGGGCGCTCTTTCGTCGTCACGAAGGTAAGGGTCATAAAAGCTCTGCCGATGATCGCGTGGGGTCGGCATGCACTTACGGTCACTTTGCAAAAATGAGATGACGCTCCGACATCGCCAACCTGGCAAACAAGTTATGCCTATTCCGACAGCCCCGCCTCAGAGCCTGCGCGCTGCCAGGCGACGCTTGTCACGCTCGACATATTCGGCGCCGCGCGCGGTCAGCCGGAACTCACGCTTCTGAAATTCGCCGCGAATCGTGATGAAGCCTTGCTCTTCGGCCTCCTTCAATGTCTTCAGGCCGGTACCCTTGGGGGGAGACTGCCAATCCAGGCCTTCGGCGCTGTGTAGCAAAACCATGATCTTGATAATGTCGTTTCTCCATGGCCGATGCAGACAGCGGCGCTACGTGGTCGAATGCACGTTCCGAACGGCACCATTGATCTGGAAAGACAATGTCGAAGCCGTCCCGGGTTCCGTCAGAAGTCCGTGTATAAAAGCCTGCCGCGCTTTGGTCAATTGACGCGCTGCGGCCGGTCGGCTTGTTTGGAGATGCCAAGAGTTCTGCCGGTTTTGGCGTGTGGCAGCTGACCTATTTGGCAGAGACTTGCATCAATTCTATTCGGTTGCCGAAAGGATCGTTCACATACACTCGCGTAAATCCCTCGAGCGGCTGGTCCGACGTGGTCTCATAGCCGGCATTCTGCAGGGTATGGCATAAACTTGCGAGGTCATCCACGAGAAGCCCGGGATGGGCCTTCTTCGCGGGTACGAAATCATGCTCGACACCGAGATGGATTTTGAGTTTCTCCATTCCAAACCAGCAGCCACCTCTTGACGCGAGATGGAGCGGCTTTTCCAACTCTGGCAACCCGAGCACGCCGCTGTAAAACGCCCGGGCGACTTGTTCCTGTCCCGCAGGCATTGCCAGTTGAATATGGTCGATCCCAATGACGGCCATTGAACCCCTCCGCCTTTCGTATTGAACGGGATCACCCTACGCAAAGATAGGCCCGATGTCTGCCGAGGGACAACAGGCAGACGCTGGACGGCTCGGCGATGGTAGGCCAGCCAAGTTCTATGATCTACCTGTCCTGGCAGCGCGGCGGAACGGCACGGATAATGGGCGGCTCATGCCGAATTCGCTGTCCGCGTCGGCGATGTCGCCATCAGTTCAAGTGTGCCAGGGCCTGTCGACCGAGCGTCAGCATATTCCAGAATTGCGGGCGGGAAGGGCTTCTGCCGCCGAGAAGCAGGGCCAGGAAGCCGGGTGCGACGAGGCTCAGCACGAAGGTGGCGCAGACTGAGGCAGCCAACCCGACGAACGGTGCCGTCGCGAAGAACAGCAGGTGCGCTGCACCGCCGATGCGAAATCCGAGGGTCTCGAAGCACATCCAGATGGCACCGGCGATCAGGGTATGACCGCAAAAGGCAAAGAATATCACCGGCTCGAATGCGACCGTGAAGGCAACCAGCCGGGGGAAGCGCAGCAGTGCCTTCGTAGCCCACCAGAAGAGGATGGCGCCGGCGAACCGGTCAACGAGTTGCAGCACGCGAAGCGCCCAGTCGTGCTCGTGGTCGCCGATCCAGTCGTAATTCGCATAGAATGGCAGGCAGCCGATCGCCAGCAGGATCACGAACGACAGGGGTGCGAGAATGCGGCTGTGACGATCTATGATATCAGGCGACGCCATTCCCTTGGCAAAGGCGAGGCCGATCGCAAAGAACAGGACGATCGCGCTGTTGGTGAATATTACGCCGTCGAGATTGAAGATACTGTTGGCAATCAGCAGTGCGAACAATAGCCACGGCTTTCTTTCAAGCGCATAGAGCAGAACAGGCGTCCAGAGAACTGAGACGAAGACGTCGCGCAGGAAATAGAGCGGCCCGTTGCGAGGGTAGCCCGAAATGCCGAAGAGATGCTGGGGGATGGCGCTGACATCGGGAAGGGTAGCCGGCCCGTCCAGCACCGCATCCTTGGCAATGATCACCGCGCTCCACAGGGCGAGGGGCACGACGACGGTCAGGATTTTCCGGCCCACCTGATCGCTCCAGGATTTAGAGCCGGCGAGGATGACCAGCAGATAGCCGGAAACGATGCTGAGCAGGGGTACGCTCGATCGGCCGATGATCTCGCGTATCATCCAGATGATACCGGAGCTTGAAAACGCGGTGGTCGGAGGGTCGATCAAATAGGGCGGGATATGCATGTAGATCACCGCCAGGATGCAGCAGACCCGGGCAATCTTGATCCGGCTCGACATCATCGGTGAGATTGTGGTCGGTGGAGCCGTCTCGGCGGTATCCGGTAAAGTTGTCTTTGAGACCATTGGTTTTTCGCTTTTCCGCTAGAGCCAAACTGGGTTTCGCGTCACCTCTACACGCTGAAGGAAAGGCATGCTACCAGAAATTGCTGACATAATGCGGTTATCTTGCTGTTTATGCAGCGATATATTTTTGAGTGAGGGCTAGATGCAGAGTGGTGGGGTTGTATGCTTACGGCACAGGTGCCCCTTGACCGTCAGGATACTGGTAAAATATGGCCTGTCGTTTCAAACCGATAGGGTGAAATTTATCTTGGTTCCCTCATGGGTTTTCTCACGCATCGCGGTCGTCGAAAGGCATCGAATCTCTGCCAGGAGAGAGTTCGCGATGGTTGTGAGGCCGCTATGGCCTCGCCTGTTGAAAACGCAGGCAAAACGCGGTTGAGCATGCACGTCCCAAAGGCTGGAGGCCGAGGATAACGTGATCTGGTCCGGCAGTTTATGTCGAAAGGATCGGGTGTGCCGCCGCAAGCTTCAGGCGGTCACACCAAAATTCGAAGCCGCGGCCGGCCAGCCGAAGCTGGGTAGCCGCGCCTTGCCTCAGGCGAAGACGCCGGCGCCCTGGTCGGCCGGGCCGGCGGCGCGGCGGAAGGGGGCGAACAATTCGCGGCCCATGCCGTATTCGTTGTCCGACAAGTCGATCATGACTGGTGTGCGTTCCGCAAGGTCAGCGGCATCGACCATCAGTTCGAGCGTACCGGCGATAGCGTCGATGCGGATCATGTCGCCTTCCTGGATGCGCGCGATCGGGCCGCCGTCTACGGCCTCTGGCGTCACATGGATCGCCGCCGGGATCTTGCCGGACGCGCCGGACATGCGCCCGTCGGTCAGGAGTGCCACCCGGAAGCCGCGATCCTGCAGCACGCCGAGTGCCGGCGTCAGCTTGTGAAGTTCGGGCATGCCGTTGGCCTTCGGCCCCTGGAAGCGCACCACGGCGACGAAGTCGCGGTTGAGCTTGCCTTCCTTGAAGGCTTCCTGCAGCTCCTTCTGGTCGTGAAAGATGACTGCCGGCGCTTCGATGACGTGGCGCTCCAGCTTGACGGCGGAAATCTTGATGACCGCTTTGCCGAGATTGCCGCGCAGCATCTTCAGCCCGCCATTGCCCTGGAACGGCATTTCGATGCTGGCAAGCACCTTGGGATCGGCGCTCTTCTCGGCCGACGGCTGGCGGGTGACCGTGCCGTTTTCGCCAAGCAGGGCGTCGACGGTGTAAGCCTCCAGCCCATGGCCGAACACGGTCCTGACGTCGTCATGGACGAGGCCGTGCTTCAGGAGCTGCTTGATGAGGAATCCCATGCCGCCGGCGGCGTGAAAATGGTTCACGTCGGCCTGGCCGTTCGGATAGACGCGGGCGAGCAACGGCACCGCGTCGGAGAGCTCGGATATATCCTGCCAGGTCAGCATGATGCCGGCCGCGCGTGCCATTGCGACCAGATGCATGGTGTGGTTGGTCGAGCCGCCGGTCGCGTGCAGGCCGACGACGCCGTTGACGATCGAGCGCTCGTCGATCATCTCGCCGGCAGGTGTATATTCGTTGCCGAGCGCGGTGATCGCCAGCGCCCGCTTCGTCGCTTCGCGGGTGAGCGCCTCGCGCAGGGGCGTGCCGGGATTGACGAAGGAGGCGCCGGGCATGTGCAGGCCCATGATCTCCATCAGCATCTGGTTCGAGTTGGCCGTGCCGTAGAAGGTGCAGGTACCTGGCCCATGATAGGATTTGGACTCTGCTTCCAGCAGTTCCGCCCTGCCGACCTTGCCTTCGGCGAACAGCTGGCGGACACGTGATTTCTCGTCGTTCGCAAGACCTGATGTCATAGGCCCGGCGGGAACGAAGATCGCCGGCAGATGGCCGAAGCTCATGGCGGCAATGAACAGACCCGGCACGATCTTGTCGCAGACGCCGAGATAGAGCGCCGCGTCGAACATGTTGTGCGACAGGCCGACGGCCGCCGACATGGCGATCAGGTCCCGCGAAAAAAGCGACAGTTCCATGCCCGGTTGTCCCTGCGTCACGCCATCGCACATGGCGGGAACGCCGCCTGCGACCTGCGCAATGCCGCCGGCCTCAGTGGCTGCGGCCCGGATGATGTCTGGGTAGCGCTCGAAGGGCTGATGGGCCGATAACATGTCGTTATAGGAGGTGATGATCCCGAGATTGGCAACCTGGTCTGCGGCCAGGGCATCCTTCTCGGAGGGGGAACAGACGGCGAAACCATGGGCAAGGTTGGCGCAGCCGAGCGTGCTGCGCTGAGCGCCTTTGCTGCCTACCTCTCTCAGACGACCGAGATAGCGTTCGCGCGACGCTTTTGAGCGTTCGACGATGCGGGCGGTGATCGCGGATATGCGTGCGTCAGCGGACATGAGGAACCCCTGTCTTCAATCGGTTGCCGTGTTTTTGTGGCGGCGCGGACGCGGCCTTCGGGCTCCGGTCAGGGAGCCCAATAGATTTCGACCGGCGAGGCGGCCCGGCGCAGGATGGCGCGGATCGGCATCTCGGTCTCTTCGCCGGCAGCTTCTGCCTTGGCGAGAACGTCTTTCTTGCTCTGCCCCTCGATATGCAGCACGAGGAGGCGAGCATCCTGAAGGCTGGCAAAAGTGAAGGTCAGCCGTGGTTCGCCAGCGCCTTCGGCTTCCATGGTGATGATGCCGCGTGGTGTCTGCGGATCAAGCGCCTTGGCAAGATTGCTGCCGCCGGGAAAGAACGATGCCGTATGGCCATCGCCGCCCATGCCGAGGATGGCAATATCGAACGGATCGTCGATGCCCCTGGTCTCGGCCGTCGCGATGACGGCGGATTTTTCGGCATCCGCCGCCGGCTGGTACAGCGGCAGGAATTTGGCTGCCGCCGCATTGTTCTTCAGAAGGTGCTGCTTGACCAGCAGATGGTTCGAGCGTGGATTGTCGGCGGGCACGAAGCGCTCGTCGACCAGCGTAATCGTCACCTTGCTCCAGTCGATGGCGCGCAATGACAGCGCTTCGAAAAAGGCCTTCGGCGTAGAGCCGCCGGAGACCGCAATGCTGGCCGTGCCCCGTGCGGCAACGGCAGCCGAAAGAGTTTCGGCAACCTTGTTCGCCAGACCGGTGGCGAGCGCCGGGCCGCTTTCAAAAGCATGCATGTTTGCTGTCATCGCAGTTGCCTCAGATTTCGTCGTGCCAGGTGCGTCCATCGCGCTCGATCAGCGCGATCGATTGGCTTGGTCCCCAGGTGCCGGATGTGTAGCCCTGAACCTGCTGTCCTGTGGTTTCCCATCCCTTGAGGATAGGATCGACCCACTTCCATGCGGCTTCGACTTCGTCGCGGCGCATGAACAGCGTCTGGTTGTTGCGAATGACGTCCATCAGCAGCCGCTCGTAGGCATCGGCGCTGCGGACATGGAAAGCGTTGGCAAAGCTCATGTCGAGCGAAACGTTGCGCAGGCGCATGCCGCCCGGGCCCGGATCCTTGATCATCAGCGACTGCTTGACGCCTTCGTCAGGCTGCAGGCGGATGATCAGCTGGTTCTGCTGAACGCGGCCGGCAGCGGCGTCGAAGATAACGTGCGGCAAAGATTTGAAGGTGATGATGATTTCCGACATGCGGCCGGCAAGACGCTTGCCGGTGCGGATGTAGAAGGGAACGCCGGCCCAGCGCCAGTTGCCGATCTCGGCTTTGATGGCGACAAAGGTCTCGGTGTTGGAAACGCCGCCTTCCAGCTCGTCAAGGTAGCCCTTGACCGGGCCACCAGCCGAAGCGCCGGCGCGGTACTGTCCGCGCACGGTCGCGTGCTCGACATTGGAGGCGTCGATCGGCTTCAGGGCGCGCAGCACCTTGAGTTTTTCGTCGCGCACCGCTTCCTGGTCCATCGACGACGGAATTTCCATCGCCACCAGGCAGACGAGCTGCATGATGTGGTTCTGCACCATGTCGCGGAGCGCGCCGGCCGTATCGTAGTAGCCGGCACGACCTTCGAGGCCGACCGATTCGGCTACCGTGATCTGCACGTGGTCGATGTGGTTGGCGTTCCACAGCGGCTCATAGAGCGCGTTAGCAAACCGCAGCGCCATCAGGTTCTGGACGGTTTCCTTGCCGAGATAGTGATCGATGCGGAAGATCTGTTCTTCCTTGAACACCTTGCCGATCGTGTCGTTCAGTTCGAGTGCCGAGGCCAGGTCGCGGCCGATCGGCTTTTCGACGACGATGCGCGTCGATTTGGTGATCAGCTTGTGATCGCGAATCTTTTCCGAGATGTCGCCGAAAATGCCCGGCGCAACGGCCAGGTAGAAGGCGCGGACGCGATCCTTGCCGTCGTCGAGCAGCTTCTTCAGCTTGTCCCAGCCGGCATCGGACTTGGCATCGACCGGAATGTAGAAAAGGCGTGCGAGGAATTTTGCGACTTCTTCCTCTTTGTACTCGCCCTTCTTCAAATGCTCCTTGAGAGCGGCCTTCGCAAAGTTTCGGTATTCCTCATCGGAAAGTGCGCTGCGGGATGCGCCGATGATGCGGGTCGGCTCGGTGAACTGGCCTTCGATCTGCCGATGATACAGGGCGGGCAAAAGCTTGCGCTCGGCAAGATCGCCACTGCCACCGAATACGACATAGTCAAAGGGATCGACGGGGATGATTTGGCTGCTCATGAGGTATCTCTCAATCAGACTGGGGTGGCGCCTTTTTAATCTAATCGATTTAAAAAGGCCAGTGTGCGTTGCAAGGAATCTCTACTCTGCTTGTAAAACGAATTGTGATCGGCGCAACGTCAAAAGGTCAAAACCTGTCGCGCAGCGCAAACCACGTCAGTGCGAGGAACAGAAGCGGCGCCCGGAAGCAACCGCCGCCGGGGAAGGCAGGGATGTCGAGCGACCGGAAAAGATCGAGGTCGGTCGAGCCGCCGAGCACCATGTCGGCATAGAGCTTGCCGCAGTAATTTGCCAGCATCACGCCATGGCCTGAATAGCCGCCGATCGAGGTGACGCCGGGCATGACCTCGCGAACGAAAGGTTGCCGCGTCATCGTGATGCCGACCGATCCGCCCCACGCATGGCTGATCTCGATGTCCTTGAGTGCTGGATAGATCTCCGAGATCTGCCGGACGATATGCTGTTTTATGTCGCGCGGATTGTCGGCCGTATAGGCCTCGCGGCCGCCGAACAGCAACCGGCCATCCTTCGACTTGCGGAAATAGCGCACGACGAAGCGCGAATCGGCCACGGCTTCCCCGCCGGGGATGATACCGGGAAACTTGTCGAGCGGCACGGTGGTCCCGATAAACGAACGCAGCGGCATGACGTGGCCAGAGGTCACCGGTTCCAGGTTGCCGATATAGCCGTTGCAGGCGATGAGCACGCGGCTGGCGGTTATAGTTCCAGACGGCGTATCGATCATCGTCTTGCCGCCGGATTGGCGAATGGCGGTGGCCTTGGTCATCTCGAAGATCGAGGCACCTGCGGCCTGCGCCACGCGGGCGAGCCCGATCAGCAGCTTCAACGGGTGGATATGGCCGGTGCCTGTATCGCGTACGCCACAGAAATAGCGTGTCGATCCGAGCCTCTCCTGCGTTTCCGCCTGGTCCATGAACTTCATGTGCGGATAATCGTAGCGCGTGGCGGCGATCTCGGCATTCTCGATATAGGCCTGCCGATATCCCTTCTTGTGGGCAACATTCATCTGGCCCGGCATGTAGTCGATGTCTATGCCGTTTTCCTTGGCGAAATCGAGAAGGCTGTGCTTGGCGCGCTCGGCAAGATCGAACAGCGCCTTGGAGCGCTCGTAGCCGAGCGTCTCCTCCAGCTCTTCCGGCCACCAGCGCTGGCCCGTGCCAAGCTGGCCGCCGTTACGCCCCGAAGCGCCATCGCCAAACCGCTCTGCCTCGATCAGCACGACGTCGACGCCTGCCTTGGCAAGATTATAGGCGGCCTGCAGCCCGGTATAACCGCCGCCGACGATGGCGACGTCGGCCGTGCGCGAACCGTCCAGAGCAGGATAGGTCGGCCTTTCGCCGGATGTCGCCTGGTACCAGGAAAGGCCGGGGGCGATGGGGCTTTGCCACGTATCGGATAATGCCATCAGCAGTGTCTCGTCTTAAACGTTGAGCAGCAGGAACTCACGCTCCCACGGGCTGATCACCTGCATGAAGGTCTCGAATTCGCCGCGCTTGACGCCCGCGTAGAGCCCGATGAACTCGCGGCCGAACACTTCCTCGAATGCCGGTTCGTCTTCCAGAAGGGCAATGGCCTCCAGCAGGCCGCGCGGAAGGTCGATCGATCCCTCGTTGGCCGAATCCTCGGTCGGTGCCGTCGGTTCGATCTCGCGGGTGATCCCGAGCAGGCCGGAGGCGAGCGATGCCGCCAGCGCCAGATAGGGATTGGCATCGGAACTTGGAAGCCGGTTCTCGACGCGACGGGCCTGCGGGTCCGAGACAGGAACTCGGAAGGCGGTGGTGCGGTTATCGTAGCCCCAGGCGTTGTTCACCGGGCAGGACATGTTCGGCATCAGCCGGCGATAGGAATTGACGTAGGGCGCCAGCATCGACAGCGCGCTCGGCACGTATTTCTGCATGCCGCCGATGAAGTGGAAGAACGCCTGCGATGGCGAGCCGTCTTCGTTGGAGAAGACGTTGCGGCCGGTCTCGATGTTGACGATCGACTGGTGGATATGCATCGCCGAGCCCGGCTGCGCCTGCATCGGCTTGGCCATGAAGGTGGCGTAGATATTGTGCTTCAGCGCCGCTTCGCGGATCGTCCGCTTGAACATGAAGACCTGGTCGGCGAGTTCGATCGGGTCGCCATGACGAAGGTTGATTTCCAGCTGCGCCGGACCTTCCTCGTGGATCAGCGTGTCGATCTCGAGGCCCTGCTTTTCGGAGAAGTGGTAGATATCGTCGATTAACTCGTCGAATTCGTTGATGCCGGCGATCGAATATCCCTGGCCGGCGAGGATCGTCCGTCCGGAACGGCCCTTTGGTGGATGCAGCGGATAGTCGGGGTCGTCGTTCTTGGCCACGAGGTAGAACTCGATTTCGGGCGCCACCACCGCTTTCCAGCCACGCGCCTGGTAGAGCGCCATCACCCGCTTCAAAAGGTTACGCGGCGTATAGGACACCTGCTGGCCGTCGGAGTCGACGATGTCGCAGATCACCTGGGCCGTCGGGTCGCTTTCCCACGGAACCACTGACAGCGTCGAAAGGTCAGGTACGAGCTTGAGGTCGCTATCGCGCGGCTCATAGCGAAAGCTCTCGGTCTCCTCCGGATATTCGCCCGAGATCGTGTGGCGGTAGATGGCCGAGGGCAGGGCCAGCGAGGTATTCGACGTGAACTTCGATGCCGGCATCATCTTGCCGCGCGGCACGCCGGCAAGGTCAGGGGTGATGCATTCGATATCCTCGATGCCGCGCACCCTCAGCCATTGGACCGCTTCCTTCCAGTCGGACACTCCACGAGCCGACCGCAAGCTCGGCGGAACGCTCTTCGATTTGGATACGGGCTTGGCGGGTTTAAGCAGGCTCTTTTTGGATGGCATGAAACACCGGGTTCGCATTGATCTAGGGCGACATCATAACGGCAGTTTGCTAATTGGCGAGTGACAACCTGCCGTGTTTTCCGCAAATGACAAGTCGGAGGCCGGCTCCAAAGCCTCAAGGTGGCATGCGAGAAGGAATTTAGCGTGGATCGCAAATGTGATGTCGTCATTATCGGCGCAGGCGCTGCCGGCATGATGTGCGCCATCCGCGCCGGCCAGCGTGGACGCTCGGTGATTGTGCTCGACCATGCCGCTGCACCCGGCGAGAAAATCCGAATCTCCGGGGGCGGGCGTTGTAATTTCACCAATATCCACACGACGCCGAAGAACTTCCTCTCCGCCAATCCGCATTTCGCCAAGTCCGCCCTGGCGCGTTTCACGCCGCAGGATTTTGTCGCCATGGTCGATCGCCATCGCATCGCCTGGCATGAAAAGACGCTCGGCCAGCTGTTTTGCGACGACAGCGCCAAGGATATCGTCCGGATGCTGATGGAGGAGATGCGCGACGCGGGTGTCATGCTGAAGCTGAAGACGACCGTATCGGATGTCGCACCTTCGGGCGGTGGCTTTGTCATCTCGACCGACGAAGACACGATAGAAGCAGCGTCGCTGGTCATTGCCACCGGCGGCAAGTCTATCCCCAAAATGGGAGCGACAGGCTTTGCCTACAGGATCGCCGAGCAATTCGGGCTGCCGCTGATCGAGACACGCCCCGGTCTGGTGCCGCTGACGCTCGATCCGTCGCTTCTGGAGCGCCTGGCACCTCTTTCCGGTATCGCAGCGCCTGCCGAGATCCGCTGCGGCAAGACCGGCTTTCGCGAGGCGCTGCTGTTCACGCACCGCGGCCTCAGTGGCCCGGCTGTCCTCCAGGCCTCTTCCTACTGGCGCGAGGGCGAGGAGATCACACTCGTTATCGAGCCCGAGATCGACGTTCTCGCAAAGCTGAAGGCTGCGCGACAGGCAAACGGCCGCATCGCGGCGCAGACCGCACTCGCCGAATTCCTGCCGAAACGCCTGGCGCAGTACGTTGCCGAAGCGGAGGGTTTCACCGGCAATCTCGCCGACCAGCCCGACAAGCAGTTGCAGCGACTGGCCGCGGCAGTCCAGGATTGGAAGATCAAGCCCGCCGGCTCGGAAGGATACCGCACGGCAGAGGTGACACTCGGCGGCGTCGATACCAAGGCGCTCGATTCGCGCACCATGCAGGCAAAGGATGTGCCGGGACTGTTCTTCATCGGCGAATGCGTCGATGTTACCGGCTGGCTCGGCGGCTACAATTTCCAGTGGGCCTGGGCTTCGGGCCACGTGGCTGGCGAAGCGGCGTAAGCTTAATTAGCTGCGAAGCACATTCAAGACTTGTTAACAGCCGTGCTGCATGATGTACTTTACCGCTGTTGAAGGTCTGCCCAATATTAGTGGTTGCAGGCTGGCCGCATCAGCGGTTATCGTGTCAGTGTCGAAATGGGATACGTGCTCATGAACAAGACATCGCGTCGCGCTCGCGCAATCGCCATCGCTGAAACCAAGGACAGTGCCAAGCTGTTCGCTGTCCGCTTCGCGATGCTCGCGACCGGTGCGACGGCTGCCTGTATCGCCTACATGGTTTCCCGCGCCATCTAACGGGATTCATTAAAGACTTCGTCGTCGTCCCTGTGACACCGCGTTCTCCAGCTGTGCCCGGCTTTGACCTACGCATCTCCCGCTGTCAAAAGAGTTTCTTTCAAACTTAGCGTACTAACCTTCTTTATCCGAATATTAACGGGTTTTCGGCAGTATTCGCCTTACAAAGGGGCGTTTCTCCGGCAAGCAGAAACGACGCAATGATTGCCTCCCGCCACCACGCGGGACCCCGCATGTTATCTAAAAATTCAGGGGATACACCCAGTCAGCGCCGCCGCGCCGACGGAGCGGTTGTGTATGGAAGGCAAGGCCCGAATGTTGATTGATAAAGTTCTGTCGCGTTTCAAGATCAAGACGAAAGTTCTCCTCTTCGTATTGCCATTCGTGATCAGCATCTCGGCCGTTGGCTTGACCGGTCTCTACGCCTCAGGACTGTTGCAGGGACGCATGGAGATTTCCAACAGCGTGCTGCAGTCGCTGACGGGCTTCAAGAACCTCTACGCTTCCATGGACGATTTCCTGCGCATTACCAACGAGCAGGCGCGCGACAAGCTGTATGCCGACGTCAAGTCGCAGCAGGCAGTGCTCGCAGCGACGCTCGACCAGGTCGGCGTGGGCGCACAGGGGCATGAAGAACTGGCCGATGCGACGACGAGGACTGCCGATATCGGCAACGTCGTCGGCAGCCTCTGGACCCTGCATGATCAGGAACTTAATTTCCGCAAGTCGATAGACGATGCGCAGCGCGTGCTGATCGGCACCCGCTTCAACGTCAATTTCCAGGCCCAGCAGTTGCAGGACGCGATGCGCAGCGACGAGGCCGATGCCACCGCGACGCTTCGGTCCGCAGACCGCCTGCTGAAGGGCGGCGATGCCCTGGCAAGTGTGACCGATGATTTCGGCAAGGGCGCCACGCCGGCCGACAAGCTGAAGATCGTCAAGGATCGCTTGCCGGATATCGCCAAGGCGCAGCGCTCGATCGAGTTAGCCATTCCGCCGAACCAGAAGAGCATGGTGACGTCGCTCGCGGGCACGATCAAGGACCTGACGACCTTGGTCAACGGCGTCGACGCCGCTGCCGCCACGGATCAGACCGTGACCGATGTCGGCCGGCTGCTCTCCCGCTTCCGCCAGATGTCGACCTACACGCAGCTTGCCGCGACCCAGATGATGCGCAAGGCGACAACCACCTTCGTCGAGATCGACACCCGCATCGTCCAGACCAATTCCGTTCTGGAAGACATCCGTCGTCTTGAAGCGTCGATCTATTCGCTGCAGCTCGTGCTCGGCGAATTCCTCGCCAACACCAGCAAGGACAACCTCGTTCGTCTCCGCCAGGAAATCGCCAAACTCGGCACGGACATGAACACGCTCGACCAGAGCGCCAAGGGCATGGACTTTGCCGCAGACCTCGACACGGCGATCGTTCCGGTTCTGACCTCCATGGACAGCGATGGCGGCAAGCTGGTCGACATCATCGACCAGCGTATCGCGGAATATGCCAATGCCCGCCAGCAGCTCGACCAGATCTGGGGAAAGCTGACGACGTTTGCCCAGACGCAGAAGCAGAGCGCCGGCGCCGAACGCGAGCAGGCAAACTCCATCTCGGTGCTTGCAACGGTCCTCGGCATCATCCTGTCGATTGCCGGCGGCATCGCCCTGGTGCTGACGCTGCAGCGGCCGATCGGCCAGATTACCGCTGCCATGCGCCGCATCGCCGATGGCCGGCTTGAAACCGCCATCTCGGGCGAACAGCGGCATGATGAAATCGGCGACATCGCCCGTGCTCTTGGCATCTTCAAGGAAAATGCCATCGCCAAGATCCGCATCGAGGAGCAGAGCGACGAAGAACGTGCTGCTGCCGAACACGAGCGGCAGCGCAACGACGCCGAAAAGCGCGAGCTCGACCGCCAGATCGACTTCGCGGTTAACGCCCTCGCGGGTGGTCTGGATCGCCTGGCCCAGGGGGATATCTCCACCACTATCGAAACGCCGTTCATCGGTCGCCTCGAACAGCTCCGCCGCGACTTCAACGCCTCGATGCTTCGCCTGCAGCAGACCCTCAGCCAGGTTCGCGACAATGTGGAACTGATCCAGAACAACGGCAACCAGATGGCGGCCTCCGCCGAAGACCTGTCGAAGCGCACCGAGCAGCAGGCAGCCTCGCTCGAGGAAACAGCAGCGGCCGTCGAGGAGATCACGGTCACCGTGCGCTCGTCTGCCGACCGCGCCAAGGATGCCGATGTCATCGTGCGCGAGGCCAAGCGCAGTGCCGACGATAGCTCCGTTGTCGTCAACAATGCCATCGACGCGATGTTGCGCATCGAGGATGCCTCCACCGAAATCGGCAAGATCATCGGCGTCATCGACGAGATCGCCTTCCAGACCAACCTCCTCGCTCTCAATGCAGGCATCGAGGCGGCCCGCGCCGGAGAGGCTGGCAAGGGCTTCGCAGTCGTCGCCATGGAGGTTCGCGAGTTGGCTCAGCGTTCCGCCGCAGCCGCACAGGAGATCAAGACGCTGATCAACAAGTCGACCCGCGAGGTCACCGCCGGTTCGCAGTTCGTACAGCAGACCGGGACCGTCCTGTCGCAGATCAGCAGCCAGATCGTCACCATAAGCCAGCACGTCGAGATGATCGCCCGTGCCAGCCACGACCAGTCGAATGCCCTGCAGTCAGTCAATTCGACGGTCAACCAGATGGACCAGATGACCCAGCAGAACGCGGCGATGGTCGAGGAGACCTCTGCTGCCAGCCGCGAACTGGCGACCGAGGCGGACTCGCTGATGCACCTCATCCAGCAGTTCAAGATCGAGGCCGAAAACGAACGCGGCTACCACCGCGCGGCCTGATCAGGGATTCCATCAACAGCAATCGGAACGACCGGGAAATGTTTCCCGGTCGTTTTTCGTTGACGGTCCTCCTTCACGGCTCGCCCTCGATCCCAATGGTGGCGGCAGGCCGCAGCAACGCGATCTTGCCAGCTCCGCCCAGCAGCCTGCCGCGTTCTGCCAATCGTCGCCGAAAAGCGGCACGCTGTGCTGGCGCTGCGAAAAAGCCCAGTTCGACTGACGGTTTCCCCCTTGTGGCCTTCTGAAATCCTTTCTAGTCTGACCAGAAAAACAGAGGGTTGGGTGTTGTCGCGATGCCCGTGAACGGAACAGGAGAGAAAATGAAAGCCATTATCGCACGCCTGGCTGCCACAGCTCTTGCGGTGGTCGGCCTGGTTGCCTCGGCGCAGGCTGCCGACCGTGTCGTCAATGTCTACAACTGGTCGGACTATATCGACGATTCCATTCTAGCCGACTTCACCAAGGAAACCGGCATCAAGGTCGTCTACGACGTCTATGATTCGAACGAGACGCTGGAGGCCAAGCTTCTGGCCGGCGGCACCGGATACGACGTGGTGGTGCCGACAGCGACCTTCCTGCAGCGCCAGATCGCTGCCGGCGTCTACCAGAAACTCGACAAGTCCAAGATCCCCAACCTCTCCAACATGTGGTCTGAAATCACCGATCGCGCCCAGAAGTACGATCCGGGCAACGACTATGCCGTCGACTATATGTGGGGCACCACCGGGATCGGCTACAACATCGACAAGATGAAGGCCATCCTCGGCACCGATGAACGGCCGAACTGGGATGTGCTCTTGAAGCCGGAAATGGCCGCCAAGTTTAAGGATTGCGGTATCTACATGCTGGATTCGCCGTCCGATGTGCTGCCCTCGGTGCTGGCCTATCTTGGCCTCAATCCGGACAGCCGCGATCCGGCCGAGCTGAAAAAGGCGCAGGACGTTCTGACGGCCGTCCGCCCCTATATTCGCAAATTCGATTCGTCCAACTACATCAGCGCTCTGGCCCAAGGCGACATCTGCCTGGTGCTCGGCTATTCCGGCGATATCTTCCAGGCTCGCAGCCGGGCGGAAGAAGCCAAGAACAATGTCAAGATCGGCTACTCGATCCCGTCTCAGGGTGCCCAGATGTGGTTCGACATGATGGCTATCCCCAAGGATGCCCCGCATGTGGCCGAGGCGCATGAGTTCATCAACTACATCATGAAGCCCGAGGTCATCGCCAAGGCATCGAACTTCGTCTTCTACGCCAACGGCAACAAGGCCTCGCAGGCTTTCGTCGACAAGGCGATCCTCAGCGATCCAGTTATCTACCCGCCGGACGACATGATGAAGAAGCTGTTCACCACGACGCCCTACGACAACAAGATACAGAAAACCGTGACCCGGTTGTGGACCACGGTCGTCACCGGTCAGTAGCAGAGCGAATACCGGCCCGGGCCCCTAAAGTCCGGGCTTTTTTATGCTGCGGCGCCCGTGGGGACGTCGACAATGCATCGCATCATTCGGGGATCATGATGAAGTCTCTCGGCAACATCCGCCGCTCTTTCGCGCCATGGACGGATCCTGCGGCCAAACCGTTCATCTCGGTGCGCAATGTCACCAAGAAATTCGGTGACTTCACAGCCGTCGACAATCTCTCGCTGGATATCTACCATCGCGAATTCTTCGCTCTTCTCGGCGCCTCCGGCTGCGGCAAGTCGACGCTCCTGCGCATGCTCGCCGGCTTCGAGCAGCCGACCTCGGGTGAAATCATCCTCGATGGCCAGGATCTTGCCGGCACGCCGCCCTATCGGCGACCGGTCAACATGATGTTCCAGTCCTACGCGCTTTTCCCGCACATGACGGTCGAGAAGAACATCGCTTTCGGCCTGCGCCAGGATGGCATGAGCAAGGCCGAGATCGCAGAGCGCGTCGCGCAGATGTTGAAGATGGTGAAGCTCGAGCAGTTCGCCACCCGCAAGCCCAACCAGCTGTCCGGCGGCCAGCGCCAGCGCGTCGCCCTGGCGCGTTCGCTCGCCAAGCAGCCGAAGGTGCTGCTGCTCGATGAGCCTCTCGGCGCGCTGGACAAGAAGCTGCGCGAGGAAACCCAGTTCGAGTTGATGGACCTGCAGCAGAGCCTCGGACTCATCTTCGTCGTCGTTACCCACGACCAGGAAGAAGCGATGACGATGGCAGATCGCATCGCCGTCATGAGCCACGGCAAGGTGGCGCAGGTAGCAACACCTGCGGAAATCTACGAGGCGCCGAATTCCCGTTTCGTTGCCGGCTTCATCGGAGACGTCAATATTCTGGACGGCAATGTCGTGTCCGCGAAGCCGGGCTTCGCCGAGATCGCAGTCGACAACGCCTTCACGCTGCGCACGGCGACATCAGATGCACCCGCCGTCGGCAGCCGCGCCGGCTTTGCCATCCGTCCCGAAAAGCTCCGCGTCACCCGCAACCCGCCGGCCAATGCCGGTGTCAATGCCGCAGAGGGTGAAATCTGGGACATCGCGTATCTCGGCGACATGACCGTGTTCCACGTCAAATTGCAGGGCGGCCAGGTCGTCAAGGCGTCTTCGCTCAACGCGGTGCGCTCCGTCGACGACCCCTTCGGCTACGACCAGCAGGTATGGGTCTCCTTCGATGAAAATGCCGGCGTGCTGTTGAAGGATTGAGATCATGGGAACGTTCGGTTCAGCGCTCTACCGCCGCCTTGTGATCATCATCCCCTATCTGTGGCTGCTGATCTTCTTCCTGGCACCGTTCTTCATCGTCTTCCGCATGTCGCTGTCGACCTCGGCGACCGCGATGCCGCCTTACACACCCGTCTTCTCGACGTCGAACGGCCTCAGCGGCTTCATCGATAACCTCCGCCAGCTTTCCTTCGACAACTACGTCTGGCTGACCGGCGATCCCCTCTATTTCAAATCCTATGTCTCGAGCGTCACGATAGCCGCCATCTCGACATTGCTGACGCTGCTGATCGCCTATCCGCTGGCCTATGGCATGGCACAGGCGCCGCGCACGATCCGGCCGACCCTTTTGATGCTGGTGATCCTGCCATTCTGGACGAGTTTCCTGATCCGCGTCTACGCCTGGATCGCCATTCTGAAGCCGGAGGGCCTGCTGAACCAGGTGCTGCTCTATCTCGGTGTCATCCACGAGCCCCTGATCATCCTCAACACCAACACCGCCGTCTATATCGGCATCGTCTACTCCTACCTGCCGTTTATGGTGCTGCCGCTCTACTCCGCGCTCGAAAAGATGGATCACACGCTGATCGAGGCGGCGCAGGATCTCGGCTGCCCGCCGATCACGGCTTTCTGGCGCGTGACCTTTCCGCTGTCGTTGCCGGGCGTCATTGCCGGCTGCATGCTGGTCTTCATTCCGGCCGTCGGCGAGTTCGTCATTCCCGACCTGCTCGGCGGATCGCAGACGCTGATGATCGGCAAGACGCTCTGGAACGAGTTCAACGCCAACCGCGACTGGCCGGTGTCCTCGGCGGTTGCGACCATCCTTCTCCTCATCCTCGTCGTACCGATCGTGTTCTTCCAGAATATCCAGGCGAAAGCCGACGAGCAGGGGAGATAGACGATGGTCAAATGGTCCCGCTTCAACATCGTCTCGGTCACCCTCGGTTTTGCCTTCCTCTACTTGCCGATAACGCTACTGGTCATCTTCTCGTTCAACGAGTCCAAGCTGGTAACGATCTGGACCGGCTTCTCGGTCAAATGGTATGTCCAGCTGATGCACAATCAGGCGCTACTGGACGCGGCCTGGGTCACGGTGCGGGTCGGCCTGTTGTCGGCGACGCTGGCAACCGTGCTCGGTACGCTCGCCGCCTTCACACTTGTCCGCTACACCCGTTTTCGCGGCCGGATGCTTTTTTCCGGCATGGTTTACGCGCCGCTGGTCATGCCGGATGTCATCACCGGCCTGTCGCTGCTGCTGCTGTTTGTCGCCATCGACTTCGATCGCGGGTTCTGGACGATCACGCTTGCCCACACGACGCTAACCATGTGTTTTGTCGCCGTAGTCGTGCAGTCGCGGCTGATGAGCTTCGACCAGTCGATCGAGGAGGCGGCGCTCGATCTCGGCGCCACCCCGCTGCGCACATTCCTGGAGATAACCCTGCCGATCATTTCGCCGGCTGTGTTCTCAGGCTGGATCCTGGCGTTTACGCTGTCGCTCGACGACCTCGTCATTGCAAGCTTCACCTCCGGCCCCGGGGCCACCACGCTGCCGATGAAGATCTACAGCCAGGTGCGGTTGGGCGTCACGCCGGAGATCAACGCCGTTTGCACCATCCTGATCGCCATCGTGGCGATTGGCGTGATTTGCGCCTCTGTTGTCACGAAAAGACGGGAAATCCAGCGCCAGCGCGACGAGCATGCTGCCAACGCGCTGTGATTAGGGCTGCGTTGCCTTTTGCTGAACCGGAGATACCGGCGAGACGATCGCGTCCGGCCATGTGCCGCCGATAAAGAATGGCAGCACCGGCAGGTCGGCTCCCTCCGCCGCATTGGTCGCATCCAGCACACCGGATAAGGCTAGCGAGTTGGTGCGGAACGGCACGATGCCGGAAAGCGACAAAGTCTCGTTTCGCCCAACGATCCTGGCGTTCTGCACATCGACCGAGCCCTTGGCAAAGCTTGCGTCGAGATCGATGGTCTGGAAATCGAACGTCGAGTCTGCGACGTCGCTGAGGCGGAAGAATTTCTTCTGGGCGGCAAGGGCACGGAATGTCGAGACATTGAACTGGCGGAAGGCACCGGCCTTCGACCAGTAGCGCAGCTTGCCGGCGACGTCGCCGAGATTGGCGGCCCAGATCGGCTTGTTGGTCATCAGCGACAGGTCGAGCGAGCCATTGGCCAGCGGCAGCGGCCCCTGCAGGTTAAGGCGGGTGATGAGGCTGGCAAAATCTGCATCGCGGATCGAAATCTGCAACTTGCCGCCGCCATCGAAGTTGCGCTCGGTGACTTCGAGATGGGCGGTCAGGTCTCCGCCTTCAAAGCCACTGTCGCCGATGTCGAACTTGGCCGTGCCGCCGGCCACCAGCAATCCTGCGCCGATGTTGTCGAAATTGAAGGGCCCGAGTGACGCGCTTTTTGCCGACAGGCGCAGATCGAGGTCCAGCCTCTGCAGCGGATTGCCGTTCAGCAGCGTGTCGATAGCCGTGCTGGCGGCAAGTCGCATCGAAAAGGCGGCGAGGAACGGATTGAGGTTCATCTTGTCGAAGGCAAGCGTGCCTGAAATCTTCGGCTTCCCGGTACTGGTATAGCCATAATCCATGACGCCGGAAGCGGCGGCGTCGTTGAGCACGAAGTTCAGGTTGTTAAAGCGAATGCCGTCCGTGACTGTCAAGACATCGGCATTCATCGACAGGTTCTTGAGTGTAGCGCTGCCGGGCAGGCGCTCGCCGCTCCAGGCGAGGAAGGACGGCATGTCGGGAATGGCGAGGTCCAGATTTCCGGACAGCGCTGAAAAATCGGACATGTTGGTAATGCCGGTAAAGGTTCCGCGGATCAGCGGCGAGGAGAACGTCGTCTTGGCATCGACATTCTTGCCGGCAAACAGCAGCAGCGGCTGTTCCGAGAAGAAATCGACCTTGATGTCCTGGCCGTTGAGGCGGGCAAGCAGCACGGCGCTCATCGGCTTCGACAGTCGTGGCCACGAAATATCGGCATTGACCCCGTCGAGCCTGAAGAGCCTGCCGGTCTTGTCGTCGGTCAGTTCGACCACGCCATCCTCGACCGTGACGCCGCCGATCTTGGCGTCCTGCGATTTGGTGATCACGGTGCTGCCGGTCGGGGATCTCTCGACCCGGTCGATGGCCTTGCCGAGCAGTCCGGCATTGGTCCAGTCGATCAGCCCGGTATCGTCGCGGCGCACGTAGACGACCGGCCGCAGGAAGTGGAATTCGTGGAAATCGGCCTTTCCGCGCAGGGCGGCCAGCAGCGAGAAGTCGGCGGACAGGCTGTCGACATGACCGAGCACCTTGCCACCGGCAGTGCGCTCGCGGATCGTCACCTGGTTCAGCGTGACGCGCGGCGTCGGCCAGAAGTCGATCGCCGGGGATCCCTCGATCTCGGCGCGATAGCCGGTCCAGCGCGACAGAGCTTCCTCTATCCCGGAGCGCACCAGGCCGCTGGAAATGAGAAAGGGTGCCGTGGCTCTAAACACGACGGAAACGATGATGATGGTGAGAACGACGATGCCGGTCGTGCGCGCGACGGCTGGAAGCCAGCGTTTCATCGACCGCAAGGCGGGCCGCCACCTCTTGTTACCTGACGCCGTCATGTTGATGCAGAAACTTTCAAACCGTTGCGCATGATTTCGCCTGCGTTTGGCGGATATAGGAAATGCCGATCATATGCAAACGTCGCATCCTGACACGCCGCCAACCTCTGATATTAATATTGCTGCGCGGCGTGGTAGAGAGCGTCGAGCGGGAGGGATAGGAATGCAGGACGAGCAGCCGTTATGGTCTTTGTCTGAGGTGGAGCGCCGGAAGACGCCGATGTTCGCGTTCATGCAGCATTGCAATGCGCAGCATGGGCTTTCCCTCGATGATTTCGAAAGCCTGCATGCCTGGTCGATTGTTGATCGCGAAGGCTTCTGGACCGCCGTCTGGGAGTTTTGCGGCATCAAGGGCACCAGAGGTTCGCGGGCTCTAGTCGATGGTGACAACATGCTGGACGCGCGTTTCTTCCCAGACGCGGAACTGAATTTTGCCGAGAACCTTCTCACCAGAAGCGGTCCTGGGGATGCACTGATCTTTCGCGGCGAGGACAAGGTCAGTTCACGCTGGTCCTGGGACCGGCTACGCGCCGAAGTGTCGCGTCTGCAGCAGGCCTATCGTGCAATCGGCATCGGCAAGGGGGATCGCATCGCGGCAATGATGCCGAATATGCCGGAGACCATTGCCTGCATGCTGGCCGCAGCATCCATCGGCGCAATCTGGTCGTCCTGTTCGCCTGACTTCGGCGAGCAGGGCGTCATGGACCGTTTCGGCCAGATCGAACCGAAGCTGTTCATCGCCTGCAGCGGCTACTGGTACAATGGCAAGCTCCAGGATGTCGCCGACAAGATCCGCGCCGTGACGCAGCGCCTCGGTGTCGCCTCTGTCATCATCCCCTATGCCGGGGATGCGGATGCCGTGGCGGCCATGACGCCTGATGCCACGACGCTCGATGCCTTCCTCAAGGCGTTCACGCCGAAGCCTGTCGAATACGAGGCATTGCCCTTCGCCCACCCGCTGTTCATCCTGTTTTCGTCGGGCACCACGGGCGTGCCGAAATGTATCGTCCACTCGGCGGGTGGCACGCTGCTGCAATTGGTCAAGGAGCATCGCCTGCACTGCGGTGTCATGCCCGACGACAGGATTTTCTATTTCACCACCTGCGGCTGGATGATGTGGAACTGGTTAGCGGTCGGCCTTGCCGCCGGCGCGACGCTTTGCCTCTACGACGGTTCACCCTTCGCGCCCGATGGAAACATCTTGTTCGATTATGCCGCAGACGAGAAATTTGCCATTTTCGGCACCTCGGCGAAATATATAGATGCGGTGCGCAAAAGCGGCCTGCGGCCAACGAACTCACACGACCTGTCTCGCCTGCGGCTTATTGCCTCCACCGGTTCGCCGTTGTCGCCAGAGGGTTTTTCCTTCGTCTACGAAGGCATCAAGGCCGATGTCCAGCTGGCATCGATCTCCGGCGGAACGGATATCGTCTCCTGCTTCGTGCTTGGCAATCCGCTGCAGCCCGTCTGGCGCGGCGAAATACAGGGCCCGGGGCTGGGACTGGCCGTCGACGTCTGGAACGAGGATGGCCACCCGGTGCGGCTGGAAAAGGGCGAACTTGTCTGCACCAAAGCCTTTCCGTCGATGCCGATCATGTTCTGGAACGATCCCGACCGCCTCAAGTACCGGGCCGCCTATTTCGAGCGCTTCGACAACGTCTGGTGCCATGGCGATTTCGCCGAATGGACCCGGCATGGCGGCCTCGTCATTCACGGCCGATCCGACGCGACCCTCAATCCCGGCGGCGTCCGCATCGGCACTGCGGAGATCTACAATCAGGTCGAGCAAATGCCCGAGGTGGTGGAAGCGATCTGCATCGGCCAGGATTGGGAGGATGACGTGCGGGTCGTGCTGTTCGTCAAACTGGCCACCGGCATCACGCTTACCCAGGATCTCGCCACCGCGATCAAGGCTCGCATTCGAACCGGTGCCACGCCGCGCCATGTGCCGGCGAAAATTGTTGCCGTCGCCGATATCCCCCGTACCAAATCCGGAAAGATCGTCGAACTCGCGGTGCGCGAAGTGGTGCATGGCCGGACAGTGCGCAACAAGGAAGCGCTCGCCAATCCGGAGTGCCTGGCACAATTCGCTGATCTCGAGGCATTGAAAAATTAACCGAACGCAAATGCGCAATAGTCACAGGTGAGAGATTGCCGGTCTTTTTAAGATTGTGTTAGGAGATAGCGATCAAGCTACCCTCAGTTGCGCGGCGTCTAATATTCACTCCGCGCACGGCCCGACCATGGAGAACTTCCAGATCTGCGGGTCTCTATCTCCAATCAACAGCATGACTTAGGGCGGCCCTCGGCCGCCCTTTTTTAATGCATCGGCCTAATCGGCAAGAACGCGCGGCGAGGGGAAGGTGACTTCCACCAGAGTGCCTTCGTTGGGAGCGGAGTGGATGGAAAACAGCGCCCTGTTGGCATCCACCATCGCCTTGGTCAGCGGCAAGCCGAGACCGGTGCCGTCGCCGCGCTGGCGCGAGTTTGTTGCCACCTGGCGAAACGGCTTCATTGCCTGTTCCAGTTCCGTGCGCGTCATGCCGACGCCGGTGTCGCGAATGCGAAGCACGACGCTGCCATTGCCCTCGTAGGACGTTGAAACGACGATCTGGCCGCCGGATGGCGTGAAGCGGATGGCGTTGGAAAGGATATTCAGGGCGATCTGCTTGATCGACCTCAGATCGGCAACGACATTCGGCACCGACTGCGAAAGCCCGGTGCGGATGATCACGCGCTGTCCGTTGGCCTGCGGCTGGACGATCGATACGGCTTCGGCGATCGCCTCGTTGAGGCCGACGGCGCCGAACTCGAGTTCCATCTCGCCGGCTTCGATCTTCGAGATGTCGAGAAGATCGTTGACGATATCGAGCACATGGCGACCGGAGCGTCCGATGTCGCCGGCATATTCGACATAGCGCGCATGGCCCATCGGCCCGAGCCGCTCGCTCGCCATCATGTCGGAAAAGCCGATGATGGCATTGAGTGGCGTGCGGATCTCGTGGCTGACGCGGGCAAGAAAGTCGCTTTTGTGGGCGTTGGCCGTTTCAGCCGCGCGCTTGGCATTGCGCAGGTCTTCCTCCGTGCGCTTCCACTGGGTTATATCGCGGATCACGGCGCAGTAGCCGTTCGACGAGGTCAGTACGCCCATGGTCATGAACAGCGGCACGAACCCGCCGGATGCCTCGCGACCGATGACCTCGCGTCCGTCGTTCAAAACGCTGGCCACGCCGTTGCCGGTGAGCCCGCTCAGATAATCGAGCACGGCCTTCTGGCTCTCATGGGCAAACAGCATGACGAAGGGTTTGCCGCGCGTCTCCTGCTCATCATAGTTGAACAGCGCGCTGGCCGAGCGATTCATCGACCTTATATCGCCTTCCGGCCCGATGATGGCGACGCCATCTGTCGCGGTCTCGAGGATCGATTGCAGTTCCTCCACCTCGACCTGCAGCTTGGCAACCTTTTCCAGCATGCGTTCCGGACGGGGCTCTTCGCGGCTGTCGATCCGCGTCGACAACAGCGCCTCGCCATCCTTCTCGACAGGCATCAGCGCCAACATCAATGCGCTGGCATCTTCCCAGCGGATGGATTGCAGCCGGGCAGTGACCGGCACCAGCGCGTCGTCGGCTCTGACCACCATCATCACGCCGGAGCGTTCTGTCTTGTCCTGCAAATCCTCCCGCTGCAGCAGCGCATCGATGCCGCCAACCCCTTCCAGCTCCGCCAGCGAGGTATAGCCCGTTAGCCGCATGAACTCGGGATTGGCGTGGATCAGCGTGTCGCCGGCATGGACGAGGACCGCGACGGGCAGCTGATCGACCACAGCAGCCGACAGCCCGTCGGTCATTTTCACGCGCGGCGGAATGGCCGTGTTGAGAACATCGAGCGCGTTGAATTCGTCGCCGCCTTCACGTCCCTCCACAGCATCGGCAGGTTCGGGCGTGTCGGAGCCTTCTATATCGTCGTTAGCCGCCAGCAGCGGCGTCGGATAAAACGCATCGAGCTCTGCCGCAGGCGCTTCCGGCTGCTCGCTCTCGTCATCTGTCGGATCGGCAGGGGCGGCATCCGTCGGTTCTTCGCCACGCTTGCCGAACGGCTCGAGCTGCTTGGCGATCTCGCGGAAGGCAGCCTGCTCTGCCAGCGACAGGCCGTCAGTCAGGTTCTGCCGCCGTTCATGCAGCTGGATGATCTTGTCGGAAAGCCTGCGGGCCGGCGTCTCTGATATCTTCAGGGCGGGCGGTTCGACGTGGAACGGCAGCTCCGGCTCGTTGGGTTCGAATATCCGCTCGGACGGTCCATCCAGCGGCTCGACGCTATCAGGCACATGCTCCGCCTCGACGGCGGACGTTTCGTTCTCATCAGTGCTCTCGTCGAAAACCACCGGATCTGCGACCGTGGCTTTCTCATCCGGATGCTCCGGGTGCAATGCATCAGCCGCTTCGTTGCCTGACGCGGTGTCATCGATGGCTGGCAACCCCAGGGTCAGCCCGGTCCGCAGCGGGTCCTCCGTCGCGTCCGACAGGCGGACGACGCCAAAGCCTCTGAAGCCGTCGAACTCACGGCTGCGCGTATAGGTCGGCAGAGCCGCAAGATCGACAGGAACCGTCAGGCTCGTTCCCTCGACCGGCCAATGGATGGTCCGCCCCGACCATGTGTCGCGACGGGCAAGCAACTCGGCGATCTTGCCATCGGGATCTAGGTGGAACAGCGTCGCGATATCGGCAAAGGCGACGCCTGCGAGAGCCTTTGCATGAGGCCCGACAGCCTCGGCGAATTCCCGCGAAATCTCGCTGAAATGGCCCTCTGCATCGATCTTCCAGACGAAGCGCGTCGCACGTCCCTGCCGATTGAAAACGAAATGCTGCGGCTGATCGGTCTCGGGTGCTGCAGCCGCAACGGCGTCCGCTACGGTTGCGGGCTGGGCGATATCGACCGATGCGGCTGGTGCTGCTTCCTGTTCGGACGCAGCCGGCTCCCGTGGCTCGATCTCCGCATTGGCAGTGAGGGGTTGATCTTCACTCGGCTCCCGATCCGGCACTTCCCGCTCAACGCTTGCGTCATCCGTCGAAGCACCCTCGGTGTCGTCCGCTGACAGCTCTATGTCAGGCGAAAGTTCCGAGCCCCGCTCGGGTGATGCATCGGTCGAATCCTCGACATGCGTTTCCGCATCCTCATTCGTCAGGGCCGCAGTCTGCTCGTCCTCGGCAATCTCGTGATCGGCGTCGTCCTCGTCGCCATCGTCCTGCACGGCAGGTGTCGCCGGTTGCTCGGGCTCCTCGACGGCGTTGGGATCGCTTTGTTCGATGGCGGCAATTTCTTCCGGTTCGTCTTCGACATCTTCGATCTCGGCAAGAGCATCGATCGCCGCCGAGAACTCCCGTGTACCGGGGTCTAACTGATTGGTTGGTTCGTCGGCGCTCGAAGATGGGATGGCGGCGTCGGTTCCAGCTTCTTCCGAGACGCTCTCGACGTCGCCACGATCTTCATGAACATCGGCAGGCGCTTCTGCGGCGGTAGTCGCCCTAACAGCAGCTGGCTCGATATGGGCGGAGCCATCATCGGCGACGGCTGCCGTCGTTTCGGCCTCTGCCACCGGCGTTGCCAAGGTTTCGGCCGCCGCTGGCACCACTGCCGAAACGGTTTCAACGGGATCGAGATGGCCGATGACCATTTCGACGACAAACAGCAGATTGAGGGCTGGTGTATCCGACAGGAGGCCGATGGCGGCGGGTAGGTAGCCCTGGCCGGTCCGGATCGGCCTTTTGATCAGTCGCTCCGGCTGGCCACCGGCCATTGTCACCAGCATGCCCGCAGTTTCCGTCGTGATCCCGAGGGCTGCGAAACCGGGCGAGGCGGCGATGATCTCGCCGTCGCGGCCGATGACGGCGATATGGGTGTCGGGATCGTCGAACCCGTCGAGCATCCGCTGCGCACGCTCGGTGGTCTCCAGCGGTTTTGCGGAAACCGGGCAGGAAAACAGGATTGCGTCTTCGCCGGCCGGGGTGCGGATCTTCTCGACTGCCGCATTGGCAACAACACGCTGGAACCCTGCCGCTATCCGGATCAGGAAGCTGCGAGTATCGCCGACGGCGACCAGCTGGTGCGCAGTGGCTGCAATCTGGCGGAAGGATACGTCACCGGGCCGGGCGCCCTGGTCGAGAAAATCATAGATGGCCGCATAGCCGAAAAGGTCGGCGCCGGCGCCGTTTGCCCACAGCACCCGGTCGAGTTCGACCGAGAACAGCGCCATCGCTTCGCCGCGCGCAAACCGGTCGCGGATGCTCGGATGAACGGCAATGTCGATGAACGGATACTGTACTGCCGGCATTGTCCAACCTGATGTTCGAGCCGAGGCCTTCTCGCATTAACGTTTTGTTAATATAGGTGACGCTCCGTCCGGTCCAGCAAGTGCCAATGCTTTCGCCAGAAAGGGTTAATGGACGGCCCCGATATGCCGCCGCAAGCTCTCCGCAATGCCGAAGACACGGCATACCCGCTTCATGACATCACTATCGGCGTTGCTACCTTATCCACAGCCGGCCGATTTTCAATCGCCCCCGATGCGTCATCCACGGCCTTGAGGCCCCATTGGCGCCCAATCCGGCAACGAATATGCGCGCGGAACAAAAAGAGGTTCTTTCAAGCACGACCGCAGCTACATCGTGCCGCCGGGCCAGAGCCGGGGCCCATAGGCATTTTTCTCAATTCGCCGAGATAGGGCTTGAAAAAAAACTGAACTCCCAGTATTTCACCCGAGTTGCGTCCAGACGCGGCATGTGCGGTTGTAGCTCAGTTGGTTAGAGCGCAGGTTTGTGGATCCTGAGGTCGGTGGTTCGATTCCACCCAACCGTACCATTATTTCCATTTTCTTTATGACGCTTCGTTTAGTCAATGGACGGACGCCCGTAGTGGGTTGATGCCTGATCATACGGCGCAATACCCAACTACCAAAAAAACCTCACAAACCACGCTTTGCCTGCTGGCGTTGACGCTATTCGGTCTTAAACTGGGCGCAGATGCGGATTGGGGATGTTGGCGTCTCCAGTCCAGTTTTCAAGCCCGGTGAAGGTTTTCATGCGTATCCTGCTTATCGAGGACGACCATATCCTTGGCTCATCGTTGAAGAAGGCCATGGAGAAGCATGCCTATGGCATCGACTGGCTGCGGGACGGCGAGGCGGGGCTTGCGGCGGCCGAGTCGTCGGAGTTTGCAGCCATCGTGCTGGACCTCAACCTGCCGAAGCTGAATGGCATCGGCGTCCTCAAGGCGTTGCGCAAGCAGGGGAACGATGTGCCCGTCCTGCTGCTGACCGCGCTCGACAGCGTTCTCCAGAAGGTCGACGGCCTCGACCAGGGCGCGGACGACTACATGGTCAAGCCTTTCGATCTCGACGAGCTGCTGGCCCGTTTGCGCGCCCTGATCCGCCGCCGCGAGGGGCGCGTCGAGACGACAATCCGGTGTGGCGAGGTCGAGGTCGATCCCGCCGCAATGGTGGCCCGCCGCAACGGGCAGTCGGTGCCGCTGACGGCCAAGGAATTCCATCTGCTCAAGCTGCTGATGGAACGCAGCGGCCGCTACGTCACGAAGAACGATATCGAGTATGCGCTCTACGACGCCCAGAACGCTGTGGAGAGCAACACCACCGAGGTGACGATCTACAATCTGCGCAAGAAGCTGGGATCGGAATTCATCAAGTCGATCCGCGGTGTCGGATACATGATCGAGCGATGACCCGGGCAACGCTCACCAGCAAACTCTATCTGCGCATCATTCCGGTCATCGTCATTGCCATCAGCGTGATCGGATTGCTGGCGTTCAAGAGCGCCCGGCACGAAATCGACAATATTTATGATGCCCAGCTGATCAACGAGGCCAATGTCCTGTGGGGATTGCTGCAACGGCCGCTGTTGCGCCAGACGGACGATCCGCCCCGCAGGATCGACGATATCGACTTCAAGATGGACAACCAGCTGTCCTTCAATCAGGACGCCGACGACTACGCCGACGCGCATATGGTTCGCGCCTGGAAAGACGGGAAAATCCAGGTTTTCAGCAGCACCGCCTTCCAGGCCGACATGCCCGAGCAGAAGGCCGGATTTCATACGATAAATTACAAGGGCGAGCGCTGGCGGGTGTATGCCTTGCCCATTCCCAATACGACGATTGCCATGGAGGTCGGCGAGAAGATCGCGCTGCGCGACAGGCTGATATCGAATATCCTGCGCAACCTGGTGTTTCCGCTCTTTGTTCTGCTGCCGATCATCGCCTTCCTGATCTGGCTCGGCATCAACCGGGGGCTTGCCCCGATGAGCGACTTCGTTCGGCAGATCCGCCTGCGCTCGCCCGACGACCTCTCGGCCATCCCCGTCGAGGGCTTGCCGCTGGACCTGATGCCGCTCGGCACCTCGATCAATCAACTACTCGACAAGCTAGGCCACTCGCTCACCCTGGAGCGGCGGTTTTCGGATCTCGTGGCGCATGAGTTGCGCACACCGCAGGCAGGCGTCAAGCTGCTGCTGCAGATGCTGCGTGACACGGAGGCGGGTCGTGAGAGGGATGCGATCGTCGCGGATCTGGTCGAAAGCAACAATCGGGCGATGCACCTGATCGAACAGCTTCTGCGACTGGCGCGGGTCAGCCATCACCCGCTCAAGCTCGATGCGGTTCCGCTCTACCACCTTGTGGCGTCCATCGCGGCCGGTTTCGGCAGCCGCATCACCGCCAAGCGGCTCGACCTTTCCCTGCAGGGCAGCGAAGACGCCGAGGTGCTGACGGACGAATCCCTGCTGCAGCTGATGATCAGCAACCTGCTCGACAATGCGCTGAAATATACGCCGGAGGATGGTAAGGTCGAGGTGACGATCATGCCGGATGGCGAGGCATGGCTGCTGTCCATCGACGACACCGGTCCAGGCATCCCGGCAGACCAGAGGTCGGCGGTTTTCCAGCGGTTTTACAGGGTGGACTCACCGCAGGAGCAGGGATCGGGACTGGGTCTGGCGATCGTGGCAGACGTGGCGACCCGCCTGGCTGTCACCATCGATCTGTCGACGCCCAGCTGGGGATACGGCCTCAGCGTCCGTGTCCGCCTGCCCGCACCTGCGTGAACAGCCTCCGAGCAGCTGCAGCCATCAGTTTCATATCATCGACGCTTGCTAGTCACGCGCGCTCTTGCAAACTGGAAACCAGACGTTGTCGCGCAAAACGGCCATCATCGTCGGCAACGGAGAATTGCCGGCCGACCTCTCGCCTGTCGTCGATGCGGCCGATTTCGTCTTGCGCTTCAACGAGCCGAAACTCTCCATCGGCATGAGCGGAACGAGGACCGACCTCTTGATGCTGGCGACGTCCAGCAAGCCGATGCAGCGGCGCCTCCGCGATTCGGCCTTCTATACCAGTCCGACATTCCAGGCGGCTAAGACCGTCCTGCTGGTCTATCATCCTGCGATCCTGCGCACCTATCATCCGAAGCCAAATATATTGTCGTGGCTGAAGGGCCGCAGGTCTGACTGGACGCAGCAGACGATCGAGCGCGTCGGGTCGGCTGGAAAAGAGATCCGCATCATGCCGCCGCAGTTCTACAAGGCCGGGTGCACAGAGCTTGGCCTGTCCGAGGCCGACATGCATCGGATATTCCCGAGCACCGGCTTTTTCGGACTTTACCATTGTCTGCAGCAGTTTCCCGCCGACCGGTGGGACATAAAGCTCTGCGGTTTCAGCTGGGAGGGATGGAAGCGCCACAGCTGGGACGGCGAGCGGAGTTGGGTGGCAAACCACGTTGCCGAAGGCCGGCTCACGCTGATCGGCCCTTGATCGCCGACGAGGTTGCCGCCGCTCTTCAGTTTGGCTTCACTTTCACCTAAGGCATCGATCAGATCCGTCTTCTAGACCGTCCATGGCCACGAAACCGAGGACGTATCGATGCACAACGCCTATCATCTGGAGCGGCCGCAGACCCTGGGCCTGCAGAAGCGTGCGACGAGCGTCGAAACCAGCCTGTCCTTGAAGGTGGAGCCATCCGCAAGGCCGCAGACGATCAAGGCATTCATCGTCCACCTTGGCCGCGCAAAGCAGCGTGCGGGCCAGGTCGAGCGGCTTGTGGAAACCTTGCCGGTGCCGGCCGAAGTCATCGAGGCCGTCGATGGCCTCGCTCTCAGCCAGGCCGACAGGGAGCGCGTCTACCACCGCAATCTGCATAAGCCGGCCTATCCCTTCCAGTTGAGCAACTCCGAGATCGCCTGCTTCCTGTCCCATCGGAAAGCCTGGGCGGCCATCGTCGAGCAGGGGCTGGATGCGGGCTTTGTCATCGAGGACGATGTCGAGCTGACTGCAGATTTCCCGGCAGCTTTTGCGGCTGCCAGCGCCTGCCTGACGCCGGGCGCATTCGTGCGCTTTCCGTTCCGGGACAACCGCGAGAGCGGCGAGGAAGTGTTTGCGCAGGATGCCGCCCGCGTCATCCGCCCGCAGGTCATCGGCCTCGGCATGGTTGCCCAGCTGGTCAGCCGTGGCGCCGCGATCCGCCTTCTGCAGGCCACCGAGATATTCGATCGGCCTGTCGACACGATGGTTCAGATGGAGTGGCTTTTGCATCTGTCACCGCTTACGGTGCTGCCGGGTGGCGTTCGCGAGATATCGTCGACCCTCGGAGGCACAAGCATGAAGCGCCACAGCACCTTCGCCGATAAACTGACCCGCGAGGTCATGCGTCCGCTGTACCGGGCCAAGGTGGCATTTCGTTCGCGATACTTCGTCTGAGGATCAGGATTGTCCGTTCCCATCCTCACCTACCACCAGATCGCCGTTCCCCCGTCGCGTCGGATACCGTTTCGGAGCATGGCCGTGCATCCGGATGATTTCCGGCGGCAGATGCATTTGCTGAAACGGTTTGGTTTCCAGGGCCTGTCGCTGCGCGAGGCGCTTCCCTACGTCAACGGCAAGAAGAAGGGCAAGGTCGTCGCCATCACCTTCGACGACAGCTATGCCAACGTTCATGAAAATGCCTTGCCGGTGCTGCGCGACTGCGGATTTACAGCGACGAATTTCGTCGTCGCCAATCAGATCGGTGGCCGCAACGAATGGGATATTCCGCTGGGCGTCCCGCCGTCGGCCTGCATGAACCTCGCACAATTGCGCGAATGGACGGCCCTCGGCAACGAGATCGGCTCCCACACGATGGATCACGCCCGCCTGCCGGACCTGTCGGCCGAGGATGCATGGAACCAGATTTTCCTGTCGCGGGTTGCGCTGGAGGATACGATCGACGACGAAGTCTCCTCCTTCTGCTTTCCCTACGGCGACGAGCGTTCCCTGCATCGCCAACTGGCGATAGAAGCCGGTTACAGCGTTGCGACGACGACCTGGCGCCGGCGGGCTCGCAAGTGCGACGATCCTTTCGGGCTGCCGCGGCTGACGATCCGCCGCAACGATTCATGGCTGCATTTCCTGAAGAAATGTCTTGTTGGCTAAGCGGGGGGCGTGCGTTTGCCGGGATCTGAAGCGCTGAAGCGAAACGCGTCGGAATGGCTTGTCGTCCTGCTATGGGTTGTAACCGCATCCGCGACGCTGATCGAAAACGACGCTTATCGCTACAGCGGCATTCTTCTTTTCGCCTACGGCCTGTATCGCTATCTCGCAATGGCAGAAAGACCGGCTGTCGGTTTGCCGGCATGGCTCTGCGTCGGATGGGGCAGTTACGCGCTCGGCCGCTTCCTGCTGCAATATCTTCTGGGAGCGGGCCATCCCCAGGGGGATGGCGAACTGATGTATGCGATGCCGCTGGCGTTCCCGAGCCTCGGCTTTGCGATGTTCATCGGCTGGCAGCAAATGCAGAAGGTGATCGCCACCTATTTCGGCGTTGCCCTTGCCACCCTGCTGTTCACCACCCGTTACCGGGCGATCATGGCCGGTGAAACCGTGCGGCCGCTGATCCAGCACAATCAGATCCACGGAGCGGTATGCTGCGGCGTCATCCTGATCTCCGCCTGCTTCTGGTTTATCCATTGTCGCAAATGCCCGACGGTCTCAAGGCAGTTGAGGACCTATGCCAGCATCGTCGCGCCGCTTGTCGCCATGCTCTGCATCTTCTGCATCTACGGGGCAAAATCCAAGGGCGTCTGGCTGGCGCTCGGCTTCTCCGGCCCCTTGCTGCTCCTGTCCATCGTCGGCTGGTTTCGCTCGAAGGCCGGACTCGCCTTCATCGGCTGCTTCGTGCTGTTGCTCGCAGCCGGCGGTTACTTCGTCTGGGGCAATCTGGAGAAAACTGCCGGACCGACCTTCATGGCGACCACGGGGCTCTATCAGGACATCGCTGCCGGAGAGCCGATCGGCAAGGCCGTGGCGGCCCGTATCGATGATGCGACGACGCCAAGGGCCATGGACGAACGACTGCAACTCTGGTCGAACGCCTGGGAACTTGTTGCCAGTGCGCCGCTGTTCGGCCTCGGAAACGCCTGGGAACCGCGCTGGCACAAGACCCACTATACGTCGGTCGACTACAACGCCATGCACAACGGATATCTGGAAATTCTCGTGCGGTATGGCGCGGTTGGTAGCGTATTTCTGGCTTTCATGGCTGTTGTCATGCTGCTTCAGGTCCAACGTGCCGCAAAGCTCGGCCTCGTTCCCCCGGCGGCCTTCCATGGCTACCTTCTCGTGCAGATATTCTTTGCCATCACGCTTCTCAGCAACTCCAACAATCGGCTGGCAATTGGTGAAACCATCATCATGCTGAGTTTCACGTTCGCGTTGGCCTGTAATCTCAGGATCCGTGCCAGCGCCAGCGAGGCGCGCGAAGGCATCGTCCTGGAGCGAGCTGGCACTTAAGTCTTCCTCAAGCCCAGCCGCCCACCGCATGTGTGGCAAGACGGGCTGCGGGGAGGGCGATCATGGCAAGCGGGAGCAAAAACCGAGGGTCCGGTTTGTGGCCAGGAATGAAGCATCCGACCATGCCGAGGCAGAGTGACAACCAGAACGCCTTCAGTGTGCTGACATCGGCACAAGCGAGAAAAGCATAGGACGCGAAAAACATCGCTGTCCCGCAGGTGGAGCGCGCAATGATGGCGCAGGGGTCGTTTGCCACGTCCGTGAATGTTATCTTCGAATGCATGCCGCCGCTCCCCGTCTATACGCTAGCAAAGACGAAGTGACCGATCCAGTCGTTCTGCAGCGGTACATGGAGTTATCGCTTCTCTTGCCGGTCGCCGATACGTTCAGTCGCGGGCAAGGTTGCGGATTTGTCATGGAACCGCTCCGACCGATTTCCGTTGAATGGATGACGGGAGATTTACATGAACAAGACACTTCTCTACGGCGCCACAAAAGTCGATGGTTCCACCGCCGTATCAAGCCTCGATATCTACCAGTGGAAAAGCCGTGTGCTGGTGATTTTTACGGACACCGACAACGCGCGCTGCAGCCGGCAGGAAAACCTGCTGCTCTCCGACAGGGAGGGACTGCAGGAACGTGATCTGGTCGTTCTGAAAGTGACGCAACACAACGCGGATGCGGTTTTCGGTGATGCCGGCCCGTTGGATGCGGACCGTCTCCGGGAAGAACTGGAAGCGCCTGAAGCCGGCATCTTCGCCGCGATCCTGATCGGCAAGGACGGCAGCGTCAAATTGCGTGCGGTCGAGCCGGTTGCCTGCGAGGAACTGTTCGAGATCATCGACGGAATGCCGATGCGCGCCGCAGAGACCACCCGCCAGCAAGACCGCTGATTTCCAATCCGCAAACCTTTGAAAGGAGCACCAATGTCTCAGCCCCTGAAGCCCGAAGAACAGCCCCCGATGCCGGCCCCGGGATGGACGCCTGTCCCGCCTATCGGCGAGCCAGAGCCCGACACCCTGCCGGACGAGGTGCCGCTGCCCAATCCGGACGAGAACGACGAGCCGCCGATGCAGGTGTGATCCTGCCCCTCAGAGAAACATGCCTCTTTCGTCGGTGACCAGTTCCTGAAGATAGTCGACGACGGTCCGGACGCGTATCAGGTCGCGTGCGGACTCGTGATAGGTCGTCCAGTAGGCCCGGCGTATGCTGGCGTCCGGCAGGATCTGGATCAATTCCGGATATTGGCGGGCAATATAGTCGTGGAGGATACCCACCCCTGCACCAGAACGCACCGCTTCGGTCTGGCCGATAGCTGTCGAGATTTCGAATGACGCATCCCAATTTCGCATCACCTCGTTGGTGAAGGCGAGGGACGCGGTGAAAATCAGATCCTCGACATAGCCGATCCGGAGATGCGATTTCAGGGCGTCCACGCTGCCTGGCACTCCGGCGCGGTCAAGATAGGCCTGCGAGGCATAGAGGCCGAGCGAATAGTCGGTGAGTTTCGCCGATATCAGGCGCCCTTGCTCAGGTCGCTCCAGCGTGATGGCGATGTCGGCTTCACGCTGCGAGAGCGAGAACGAGCGCGGCACGGGGACCAGCTGGATGCGCAATTCCGGATGCCGGGCGATCAGCTTGCCGAGCCTCGGTGCGAGGAACGATACGCCGAAGCCGTCAGGTGCGCCGATACGCACCGTTCCGGCTACCGTGCTGTCGAGGTGCCCGACGCTCGCCTGCGCGCGCAGCATCTCGGCCTCCATCCTTTCCGCAGCATGCAGGAAGATTTCACCCTCGGCCGTCAGTTCGCAACCGTTGGTCCGGCGCACCAGCAGCCGCGTCTTCAGCCGCTGCTCGAGCGTCGTCACCCGGCGGCTGAGCGTTGCGTGGTTGACGCCGAGCCGTTTAGACGCGGCGAGGATCTGCCCGGTCCGGGCGACGGCGAGAAACATGCGAACGTCGTCCCAGTCCATGATCGACCTTATGTCTATTTATGCACAACGGTTGATTATAGCAGCACATTGATTTGTGCAAATTGAAGTGCGAATGTCGGCCATCGTAAAACTGAGAGAAACCAGGGTAGGAGGCACCATGCGCGAGATCGGTCATTTCATCGGCGGCAAGGCCGTAGCCGGCACCAGCGGCCGCACCAGCAATATCTTCAATCCGGCCACCGGCGAAATCCAGGCGACCGTCGCGCTGGCAAGCGTCGAGGAGATGCGCGCCGCCGTTGCCAACGCCAAGGCAGCCCAGCCGAAATGGGCCGCCACCAACCCGCAGCGCCGCGCCCGCGTCTTCTTCAAGTTTGTCGAACTGCTCAACAAGCACATGGACGAACTGGCCGAGCTGCTGTCGCGCGAACACGGCAAGACCATCGAGGATTCCAAGGGCGACATCATTCGTGGCCTGGAAGTCTGCGAGTTCGTCTGCGGCATCCCGCACCTGCAGAAGGGCGAGTTCACCGAGGGCGCAGGTCCGGCCATCGACATGTATTCCATGCGCCAGGCTGTCGGCATCGGCGCCGGCATCACGCCGTTCAATTTCCCGGCAATGATCCCGATGTGGATGTTTGCTCCTGCCATCGCTTGTGGCAACGCCTTCATCCTGAAGCCCTCGGAGCGCGATCCGTCCGTGCCAATGCGTCTGGCCGAACTGATGATCGAAGCCGGTCTGCCGGCCGGCATCCTCAACGTCGTCAACGGTGACAAGGGCGCGGTCGACGCCATCCTCACCGATCCCGATATCGGCGCCATCTCTTTCGTCGGCTCCACGCCGATTGCCCGCTATGTCTACGGCACGGCGGCGATGAACGGCAAGCGGGCGCAGTGCTTCGGCGGCGCCAAGAACCACATGATCATCATGCCCGACGCCGATCTCGACCAGGCTGCGAACGCCCTGATGGGCGCCGGCTACGGCTCGGCCGGAGAGCGCTGCATGGCGATCTCGGTCGCCGTCCCGGTTGGCGAGGAAACCGCCAACCGTCTTATCGCCAAGCTGACGCCGATGGTCGAAGCCCTGCGCATCGGCCCCTACACAGATGAAAAGGCCGATCTCGGCCCGCTCGTCACCAAGGAAGCCCAGGCCCGCGTCACCGGCCTGATCGATCGCGGTGTGGAAGAGGGCGCCAAGCTCGTGGTCGATGGCCGCGGCTTCAAGCTGCAGGGCTATGAAGACGGCTATTTCGTCGGCGGCTGCCTGTTCGACAACGTTACGCCGGACATGGACATCTACAAGACCGAAATCTTCGGACCTGTTCTCTCCGTCGTTCGCGCCAAGAACTATGAAGAAGCGCTCGAACTGCCGATGAAGCACGAATACGGCAACGGCGTCGCCATCTATACCCGCGACGGCGATGCCGCCCGCGACTTCGCCTCGCGCATCAACATCGGCATGATCGGCATCAACGTGCCGATCCCTGTGCCGCTTGCCTACCACTCCTTCGGCGGCTGGAAGGCATCGAGCTTCGGTGACCTCAACCAGCACGGCTCGGACTCGATCAAGTTCTGGACCAAGACCAAGACGATCACCGCCCGCTGGCCATCCGGCATCAAGGACGGTGCCGAATTCGTCATGCCGACGATGAAGTAAAAGTCTTCAAGTGATCGACTTATCGACGGGCTCCCCTCAAGGGAGCCCGTTGACGTTGAGAGCCTGTGATGAAAACGAGTAAACGTGAACGAAAATTTCATCTTTTGGAATTGTTCAAAACTACCGTTGGTCCTATATACTTGGCTGAGGCTTTGATTCAGGAGACTGGCATGCGTTTGACCAAACAGACCAACTACGCGGTTCGCATGCTGATGTACTGCGCTGCCAACGAGGGCTACCTCAGCCGTATTCCTGAGATCGCCAAGGCCTATGGCGTTTCCGAGCTTTTCCTCTTCAAGATCCTGCAGCCGTTGACCAAGGCCGGCCTCATCGACACCGTGCGTGGCCGAAATGGCGGCGTGCGTCTCGGTCGTGCTGCCGACAAGATCAGCCTCTTCGATGTCGTCAAGGTCACCGAGGATAGTTTTGCAATGGCCGAATGCTTCGAGGACGGCGCTGTCGAATGCCCGTTGGTCGATAGCTGCGGCTTGAACTCGGCGTTGCGCAAGGCGCTCAATGCCTTTTTCGACGTGCTGGCAGATTATTCGATCGACGATCTCGTCAAGGCCCGTCCGCAGATCAACTTCCTGCTCGGCATCACCGATCGCGATCACAATGCCCTGAACAAGCGCATCGCCATCGCCGCCCCGGCAGCCTGAAGCTCTCCTCCGTCGCTCCGTCGTTTGATATGACAGCGCCTCCGCCATCGCGGATGCGGCTAGGTTGGGCTGTGACAAGTCCGTGCTGGCGCATCGTTCTTGGCCTGGTTGGAAGTACTTTAGCCCGCTTCAATTCGGAATCGCCTGTTCGGCCTGTCTAAAGCAACTAGTCAGATTTTGTTGTGTCTGCAGAAGGCGCGAATAAAACATCTGCTAAACTTGACCATCCGGAAAATTTTTGCCTTTGACATGTTGCTTTCGCCTCACAAATGTCGTTCCATCGCCACGCTCTGCGGATTGCATGGCCGCAAACACACAACTTCGAATAAGAACAAATTTGGGAAACGGCACCATGAAAAAGATCTCTGTTCTCTTGGCAGCGACGGCCCTGGCTTCGGTCATGGCAACGTCCGCCTGGTCTAAAACCCTGGTATACTGCTCGGAAGCATCGCCAGAGGGCTTCGACCCTGGCCTCTACACCGGCGGTCAGACCTTCGATGCGTCGTCGCGGACGGTTTACAATCGCCTGGTCGAGTTCAAGCATGGCGGCACCGAGATCGAGCCGGGTCTTGCCGAGAGCTGGACGATTTCTCCCGATGGCAAGGAATACACCTTCAAGCTGCGCCCGGGCGTCAAGTTCCAGACCACGGATTTCTTCACCCCGACCCGCGAGCTGACCGCCGACGACGTGATTTTCTCGTTCAATCGCCAGCTGAAGTCTGACAATCCCTGGAACAAGTACGTCGAAGGCGCATCCTGGGAATATTCCGCCGGCATGGGCTTCCCCGATCTGGTCAAGTCGATCGACAAGGTCGATGACCACACCGTCAAGTTCGTGCTGAACAAGCCCGAAGCGCCGTTCCTCGCCGACCTTGCGATGGACTTCGCATCGATCCTGTCGAAGGAATATGCCGACAAGCTGCAGGCTGACGGCAAGATGCCAATGTTGAACCAGCAGCCGCTTGGCACTGGTCCGTTCACCTTCGTCGCCTACCAGCCCGACGCCGTCATTCGCTACAAGGCCAACGACACCTATTGGCATGGCAAGGAAAAGATCGACGATCTCGTCTTCGCCATCACCACGGATGCTGCCGTTCGCGCCCAGAAGATGAAGGCCGGCGAATGCCATATCATGCCTTACCCGAACGCCGCCGACGTGGCTGATCTGAAGAAGGACCCTAACCTCAACGTGCTCGAGCAGCCTGGCCTGAACGTCTCGTTCCTCGCCTACAACACGATGGTTGCCCCGTTCGACAAGCCTGAAGTGCGCCGCGCGCTCAACATGGCCGTCAACAAGCAGGCCATCGTCGACGCCGTATTCCAGGGTGCTGCTGCCGTTGCCAAGAACCCGATCCCGCCGACAATGTGGTCGTACAACGACGCCGTAAAGGACGACAAGTACGATCCGGAAGCTGCCAAGAAGGCCCTCGAGGCTGCAGGCATCAAAGACCTGAAGATGAAGATCTGGGCCATGCCCGTCTCGCGTCCCTACATGCTGAACGCCCGTCGTGCAGCTGAACTGATGCAGTCGGATCTTGCCAAGATCGGCGTCACCGTCGAAATCGTCTCCTACGAATGGGCCGAATACCTGAAGCTGTCGAAGGACAAGGCCCGTGATGGCGCCGCCATCCTCGGCTGGACGGGCGACAATGGCGATCCGGACAACTTCCTCGACACGCTGCTCGGCTGCGAAGCCGTCGGCGGCAACAATCGCGCTCAGTGGTGCAACAAGGAGTTCGACAAGCTGGTGAAGGCTGCCAAGCAGACCTCCGATCAGGCCGAACGCACCAAGCTGTACGAAGAGGCGCAGGTCGTCTTCAAGCGCGAAGCCCCATGGAATACGCTCGACCACTCCATCGCCTTTGCGCCGATCAGCAAGAAGGTTACGGGTTACTTCATGGACCCGCTCGGCATTCACCGCTTTGACGGCGTGGATATCGCTGAATAAGATAGTACCCTAAAATCCGGTTCCCGGGCTTCATCCGGCGGTCAGGTCTCCTGATCGCCGGTGAATTTTTTGGATATATACGCCATGCTGCGCTTTCTCCTCGGACGCATCGCCATTCTGATCCCCACTTTCCTCGGGGTCTCGCTGATCGCGTTCTCCTTCATCCGGCTTCTCCCCGGCGATCCCGTCATGCTGATGTCCGGCGAACGGGTCATGTCCGATGTCCGTCATGCCCAGATCATGCACGATCTCGGCTTCGACCGGCCGATGTACATCCAGTATTTCTCCTATCTCGGCAACTTGCTGCACGGAGACTTCGGCACCTCGATCGTCACCAAGCGTTCGGTGCTCAGCGAGTTCCTGACGCTGTTTCCAGCAACGCTCGAACTGTCGCTCTGCGCCATTCTCCTGGCAATCTGTCTTGGCGTGCCGGCCGGTGTGTTTGCCGCCGTCAAGCGTGGCACCTGGTATGACCAGTCGATCATGGGCGTGGCGCTGGTCGGCTATTCCATGCCGATCTTCTGGTGGGGCCTGCTGCTGATCATCTTCTTCTCGGGCTATCTGCACTGGACGCCCGTTTCCGGTCGCATTTCGCTCATGTACTTCTTCAAGCCGGTCACCGGTTTCATGCTGATCGACAGCCTGCTGTCCGGCCAGCCCGGCGCCTTCAAGTCGGCAATGAGCTATCTGATCCTGCCGACCGTCGTGCTCGGCACCATCCCGCTCGCAGTCATCGCCCGCCAGACGCGTTCGGCGATGCTCGAAGTGCTCGGCGAGGACTATGTCCGCACCGCCCGTTCCAAGGGCCTGACGCCGTTTCGCGTCATCGGTGTGCATGCGCTGCGCAACGCCATGATCCCGGTCATCACCACCATCGGCCTGCAGATCGGCGTGCTGCTGGCCGGCGCCATCCTGACCGAGAGCATCTTCTCATGGCCCGGTATCGGCAAATGGATGGTCGATTCCGTCTTCAAGCGAGATTATGCGGTGGTCCAGGGCGGTCTTCTGCTAATCGCCGGCGTCATCATGCTCGTCAATCTGCTGGTCGATGTCACCTATGGTTTCATCAACCCTCGCATTCGTCACTAGGAGAGGCTGCATGAGCTCGGTCAGCACCAACACCGGCCATCCCTCCGCGCTTTCGGAGTTCTGGTACTATTTTTCCCGCAACAAGGGCGCCGTCATCGGACTTGCGGTGTTCCTTATCGTCCTCTTTCTGGCGATCTTCGCGCCATTCGTAGCGCCGCACGGCCCGAGCGACCAGATCCGCGAGAAGCTGCTGATGCCGCCGGCCTGGATGGCGGGCGGCGAGTGGTCGCATGTGCTCGGCACCGATGCCGTCGGCCGTGACATCCTGTCGCGACTGATCTTCGGCGCCCGCTTCTCGCTGTTCATCGGCTTGGTGGTGGTGACGCTGTCTGTTCTGACGGGCGTTGTCATCGGCCTGATCGCCGGCTTTTTCCGCGGCTGGCTCGACATCGCCATCATGCGGGTGATGGACATCATCCTGGCCTTTCCGTCGCTGCTGCTGGCACTGGTGCTGGTGGCGGTCCTCGGCCCCGGCCTCGTCAACGCGATGATCGCCATCTCGCTCGTCAACCAGCCGCATTTCGTACGCTTGGCGCGTGCCTCTGTCATGACCGAGCGCGAGAAGGAATATGTCATCGCCTCGCGGGTGGCCGGTGCCGGCACCATGCGGCTGATGTTCAAGACCATCCTTCCGAACTGTCTCGGGCCGCTGATCGTCCAGGCGACGCTCGCCTTTTCGGCGGCGATCCTCGATGCGGCAGCGCTTGGCTTCCTCGGCATGGGCGCCCAGCCGCCGACACCGGAGTGGGGCACGATGCTCGCCGAGGCTCGGGAATTCATTCAGCGCGCCTGGTGGGTGGTGACCTTCCCGGGTCTTGCCATCCTGATCACGGTGCTTGCCATCAACCTGATGGGCGACGGCCTTCGCGATGCCCTCGATCCAAAATTGAAGAGGTCGTGATGTCCCTTCTCGATATCCAAAATCTGACCGTCGAATTCCAGACCTCGTCCGGTGTGTTCCGCGCTGTCGATGGCGTGTCGCTCACCTGCGACAAGGGCGAGATCCTGTCGATCGTCGGCGAATCTGGTTCCGGCAAGTCGGTGGCGATGCTGGCGGTCATGGGCCTGCTCCCATGGACGGCGAAGATCACCGCCGATCGCATGATGTTTGACGGCAACGACTTGCGCGGCATGTCCGGTCGCCAGCGCCGCAGCATCATCGGCAAGGACATGGCGATGATCTTCCAGGAGCCGATGTCCAGCCTCAATCCGTGCTTCACGGTCGGCTTCCAGATCGGCGAGACCCTGCGGGTCCACATGGGTCTAGATCGCAAGGCAAGGCGCGCCCGCTCCATCGAATTGCTGCAGTTGGTCGGCATTCCCGCCCCGGAGGAACGGCTGTCGAACTTCCCGCATCAGATGTCGGGCGGCATGAGCCAGCGCGTGATGATCGCCATGGCGCTCGCCTGCGATCCGAAGCTTCTGATTGCCGACGAACCGACAACGGCGCTCGATGTCACCATCCAGGCCCAGATCCTCGATCTGCTCGTGCGCTTGCAGCAGGAAAAGGGCATGGCCCTTGTACTCATCACCCACGACATGGGTGTGGTGGCCGAAACCGCCGAGCGCGTTCAGGTCCAGTACGCCGGCCAGAAGGTCGAGGAGCAGCCGGTCAAGGAGCTGTTCCGCGACCCGCATCATCCTTATACCGCAGCGCTGCTGTCGGCACTTCCGGAACGGGCCGTCGTCGGCCAGCGCCTGCCGTCTATCGCCGGTGTCGTTCCCGGCCAGCACGACCGTCCGCCGGCCTGTCTGTTTGCGCCGCGCTGTTCGTTCGCGACCGCCGAATGTGATCGCGCGGTCGTCCGCCAGGGCGCCGATCTCGGCAATGCCCTGTGCAATTATCCGCTGGTCAAGGGCGTTCCGCTCAACCATCCCGGCGTTCGTGTCGCAGTATCTGCAGGAGACGTCCGATGAGCGGCGCCGTTCTCGAAGGGCGCGATCTCGCCCGCTACTACACCGTCAATCGTGGCATGTTCAAGCCGGACGCCACCGTCAAGGCGCTGAACGGCGTCAGCTTCAGCCTCTATTCCGGCAAGACGCTGGCCGTCGTCGGCGAATCCGGTTGCGGCAAGTCGACGCTCGCACGCCTGGTCACGATGATCGAGGATCCGACCGCCGGCGAACTGCTGATCGACGGCAAGCCGGCCCGTATCGGCGACCGCAGCCTTCGCAGCCAGGTGCAGATTGTTTTCCAGAACCCCTACGGCTCGCTCAATCCGCGCCAGAAGGTCGGGGCGATCCTCGAAGAGCCGCTGAAGATCAACACAACGGAAGATGCAGCCACCCGCCGCGCCAAGGCGGAGGCGATGATGGAGCGCGTCGGTCTACGGCCTGAGCACTACGACCGCTATCCGCACATGTTCTCCGGCGGCCAGCGCCAGCGCATCGCAATTGCCCGCTCGCTGATGCTGCGGCCGAAGGTGCTGGTTCTCGACGAGCCGGTCTCTGCGCTCGATCTGTCGATCCAGGCACAGGTGCTGAACCTGCTGATGGACCTGCAGAAGGAAATGGGGCTCGCCTATCTCTTCATCTCGCACGGCCTGTCTGTTGTGCGCCACATCGCAGATGATGTCATGGTCATGTATCTCGGCCGCCCGGTCGAGACTGGTAGCGCCGCCGATGTCTTTGCCCATCCGCGTCATCCCTACACCGCAGCCCTGCTGTCGGCGACGCCGATTGCCGATCCCGAGCGCGCCAAGACGCGCATCCGCCTTCAGGGCGAACTGCCGTCGCCGCTCAATCCGCCGACTGGCTGCCACTTCAATCCGCGCTGCTGGAAAGCGCAGGATCTCTGTCGGACAAACGAGCCGCTGCTTGACCAGGCTGCGGCGCATGGGTTTGCCTGCCATTTTCCGCTGGACTGAACACGAGTAACAGGACCGCATGCAATGAGTGAACCAATCGGCCCCCGGGCTATCGTCGTCATGGGCGTCAGCGGCAGCGGCAAGACCTCGATTGCCGAGGCAATTGCCGGCAAGCTGGTCTTCAAGTTCGTCGAAGGGGATGCCCTGCATCCGTCTGCCAACGTCGAGAAGATGAGCCGTGGCACACCTTTGACGGATGAGGATCGCTGGCCCTGGCTCGACCTGATCGGTGCCGAGATCGCCGCAGCCGTGGCTCGCGGCGAAGGCATCGTCGTGACATGCTCGGCGCTGAAGCGCACCTATCGCGACCGCCTGCGGCGCGAAGCCGGCGGCGCGCTTGCCTTCGTCTATCTCGAAGGCTCCCGCGCCTTGCTCAACACCCGCATGGGCGAGCGCAAGGGCCACTTCATGCCGACATCGCTGCTCGAAAGCCAGTTGGCGACGCTGGAAGTGCCGACCGGCGAACCCGGCGTGGTCACCGTCGATATCGACGACAGCATCGACGGCATCGTCGCTGCGGCAGTCAAGGGTCTCGCTGCAATCGGCTGACCAGAACTGGTCAGCCGTCTGCCCGCGACAGCACTCTGCGCTCGAAGAAGAAGTAGGGGCGGAGCCGCACGCCGAGCACGTTGCCGGCGAAAGCGGCAACGGCCCAGAGATAGCCGTGAAGACTGCCGGAGGCTATGCCGGAGAAATAGGCGCCGATATTGCATCCGTAGGCGATGCGGGCGCCATAGCCGAGCAGAAGCCCGCCGACGACAGCCGCAAGGATAGAGCGCAGCGGAATGTCGAGGCTCGGCGCAAACCGCCCGGCAAGCGACGATGCCAGCATCGCGCCGGCAATGATGCCGAAATCCATCACCGAGGTGACATCGGCAAAGACGCTGTCCGTCAGAGCTTTCGCATTGGCCGGCGTCTGCCAGTAGGTCCAGGCGGTCGGATCGATGCCGATGAGCGCTGCGCCCTTGGCGCCCCAGAGCGCGAATGCGGATGTGATACCCCAAGGACGACCGGCAATCGAAAGCGTCGCGAAATTCAGCAGGGCCAGCGCGACCGCACCGAGGACGAGCGGCCATGGACCGCGCAGCAGGCGCTGCAGACCGTGACGCCTGGCTGGCGCCTCGGTCTCGAGTGCCCCGTGCCGGCGCTTTTCCACCAGAACCGTCAGCCCGGCGATGACTGCAAAAATGGCGAGCGAGACCGCAATGCCGCCAACTGCGCCGAAACTCTGTACCAGCGAAATCGGTGGAAGCGCGGGCAGGCTCACCACCAGTCGAAGTTGACGGTGCCCAGAACCGAGCCGACGACAAAGAAGAACAGGGTGACCAGCATGCGGGCATTGCCGCCGCCAGCGGTAAACAGCGTGCCTGAAGCGCAGCCGCCGCCGAGTTGCATGCCGATGCCGAACATGAAGGCACCGACGATGACGCCGATCCCGGCCGGCGAGACCGAGCCCTTCACCTCATGGCCGAACAGCGACCCGCTTGCAAGGAATGGAAAGAACAGGATGACAGCGAGCGCCAGCAGGATCATCTGCACCCGCAGTCCGCGCCCGCGCCCATCGACGATAAACACCCGCCATGCGGAGGTGAAACCGAAGGCAGCGTGGTAGAGCGCAATGCCGAGTGCTCCACCGACGAGGAACAGCGCACCTTGGGCCGGGCCGTAGAAATAGCCCAGAAGCACTGTGCCCAGTACCAATGCGGCGAGCGATCCTACCCCCGGCGCTCCCAGCAGTGGGGCTTTGGTCTCGTTGATGGACGGCGAGGCGACAGACATGACATGCTCCTGATTGCAGGAAGCACTTTTACGCCTGTTCCTCTCCCGGCGAGAGGAACACTATTCTTCAGTTGTGCGAAAAAGCGAACGAGCATGCCATGACTGCGGGCAACGGGGACATGATTGTCGCCCCTCAGGGCCGAAAGCGCTCCGGTCCATAGGCCGAAATATCGATGAACGGCGCTTCCCCGGTGATCATCTCGGCCAGAACGCGACCGGTGACCGGGCCAAGCGTCAGACCGTGATGCGCATGACCGAAGCCGAACCACAAGCCTTGATGGCGCGGTGCCTTGCCGATGACAGGCATCATGTCGGGCGTGCACGGACGGGCACCCATCCATGGCTCAGGATCCAGCCGCTCGCCGAGCGGGAAGATTGTGCGGGCGACCTTTTCGGCGCGGTCGAGCTGCACCGGCGTCTTCGGCGCATCGCGGGATGCAAATTCGGCGCCTGTCGTCAGCCTGATGCCCTGGTTCATCGGCGCCAGAAAGTAGCCGCGCTCCTTGTCCAGCGTCCAGTTGTTGAGAACGGCATTGCCCTCGGTCGCATAATGCATGTGATAGCCGCGCTTGACGCCAAGCGGAAAATTGTAGCCCAGGCGGTAGGTCGCGGTGTCGGCCCAGGGACCGAGCGCCAACACGGCATCGTCGGCCTGCAACGGGCCTTCCGAAGTCATCACCCGCCAGCCCGATCCCGACTGGCCGAGCGAGGCTGCGTCGCCGCGCACGAACCGGCCGCCGAGGCTCTCGAAATAGCGCATATAGGCGTTGGTGAGCCCGGCAGGGTCGAGCACCGACCAAGGATCCTTCCATCGCAGACCGCCGACGAACTGGCCCATGATGTTCGGCTCGGCACGGGCGACGTCGGCGGGGGTCATCGCCTCGAAATCCACCGCGTATTCGCGCTTCAGCTTGGCGGCCTCGGCAAATTCCTCGTCGCGCTTGGCCTCGGTGCGAAAGATCTCCATCCAGCCATCCTTACGGATCAGATGTTCGGCGTCTGAGGCCTGGATCAGGTCGGCATGTTCGAGGATCGAGTTCTCGATCAGCGGCGCATAGGCCCGGGAGATCAATGCATGCCGCTTGGCATTGGAGTTCCACCAGTACTTCGCGAGGAATGCCAGCTGGCCGGGCAGGGCGCGCAGATGATAGTGGGCATCGATGCGGTTGTTCAGCGCATATTTCAGCAGCAGGCCAAACTGCTGGGGGAAACCATAGGGAACGACACCTTCGCGCTGGATCAGCCCGGCATTGCCGAAACTCGTTTCCTGGCCGGGCTGCTTGCGGTCGATCAGCGTCACCTGCCGGCCGCGGCGCTGCAGGTGGATTGCGGTCGATACGCCGACAATGCCGGCGCCAAGCACGATTGCGTCTTTTGTCATAATTCCCTGCGGTCGGTCAGCATTTTCAAACCCGGAAAGTGCCTGTCGAATTGCTGCGTTGCAAATAAAAAATGAGACCGTGCAAGCTTAAAGCATCGCGTCCTTCAATGCCTTGTTCTCGGCCTTGATGCGGACGGTCAGCATCGCCGCGTTGAGCAGCGAGAAAACGAGCGCAAACAGCGGCAGTCCGAACGCCAGCGGCAGAGCTGCGATCTCGCCGACGACGATCACATAGTTCGGATGGCTGAAGAAGCGGTAGGGTCCCGTGACGATCCTCGGGGTATTCGGCAGGACGATGATCCGCGTCGTCCATCGCCCGCCAAGGGTGGCAAGAATCCAGACGCGTAGCAGCTGCAGAACGGCAAAGACGGCCAGCCAGAACAGGTTGATGGGCTGGTTCCAGCCGAAGACCCACAGGCCAACCAGCCAGGCCGCGTGCATGACCACCATATAGGGGTAATGCTCCGCCCCGATCTCGCGTCCGCCTCTCGCCATCAGCGCCTTGGTGTTGCGCTTGGCGTGCACCAGTTCGGCCAGGCGCTGCAGGGTGACGAAGGTCAGGAGTGCAATTGCAGGCAACATCAGGCGACCCTCTTCAGCGTGACGCAACTGGCCGTGAAGCCCGGTCCCATGGCGACCATCGCCGAGCGTTCGGGCAGGCCTGCGGCAATGGCCCGTTCGAGCACGAAAAGCACGGTCGGAGACGACATGTTTCCATATTCGGCGATGACGGCGCGCTCGTGGTCAAGCGATCCCGGTTCCAGTCCGAAGGTCGCTTCCAGCGCGACCAGGACCTTGGCGCCGCCGGGATGGCAGATGAACCGGTCGATATCGGAAAGTGCCAGCCCCGAGCGCGCCAGGATCGAGGCGATTGCCGGACCCACCTCCGCCTCGGCAAATCGCGGCAGCGACTGCTCGAGGATGATGCCGAAGCCGGCGTCGTCGATCTGCCAGCCCATGATACCGAGCGTATCCGGAAATAGGTGCTCGCCCGTCGTCTCCACCTCGGCCAGCCCGCCGGGCCCTGCGCGCAGGATACAGGCGGCTGCGCCGTCGCCGAACAGCGCGGTGGCGATGATATTCGGCTTGGTCGGGGCATCCAGCCGGAACGACAGCGAACAGAGTTCGATGGCGACGAACAGCACGGTCGCCCCGGGCCGGCCCCTGGCCATGCGCGTGGCAATGCCAAAGCCCGAGACACCGGCAGCACAACCCAGCCCGAAAACGGGAACGCGCTCGATATCGGCGCGGAAACCCATCTGGCCGGCCAGCCGCGCCTCGAGGCTTGGCGTCGCAAAGCCGGTCGACGATACGGTGACGATGCAGTCGATATCGGCCGCCGTCAGACCAGCGTGATCTAGCGCCTTTGTGGTTGCCTCGACGAAAAGTGCGCTGGCGACCTCGGCATAGGCGGCGAGCCGGTCTTTCCAGGCGTGCGGTTCGGAGAACCATGACAAAGGTCTCGCCGAATGCCGCTTGGTGATCCCGGCATTGTCGAAGACGCGCGATAGCGGCTTGAATTCGCGGTAGCGATCCGAGAACAGTCGGGCGGCCATTTCCTTGGCTTCCGACTGCAAAATGACGTGCTCGGGCGTGGCAACGGCCAGTCCGACGAGCTTAACTTGGTCTGTCAAAAACTGTCTCCTTTGGCGCTGTTCGCGCGCTGCTGCCGACAACACTTGGTACGTTGAAATATTCGATGTGGGGCGATCACTTGGTCGTGAGAACAGGCAAACGAGTGATGCATGGAAATAGTTGCTCAGCCGTCGAATAATCCACCGGCCTCGGGTGTTCTCCTGCCGCAACGTTCAATTCAGCCAAGGAGACCTTCCCATGACGAACACTGCAATTCGCTTCGCAACAATCGCGGTCGGCGCCTGCCTGACCCTCGGCACCCTGACTGTGCCTGTCTTTGCCGCCGGCGACAGCGAGAGCGCGCCGCCGACCTGCAAGAAGGGCGAAGTCTACGACAAGAAGGAAAAGAAGTGCGTCAAGCAGTCCGGCGCCAATATCAGCGATGAAGACCGCGCCGACTATGCCTATGCGCTGGCCAAGGAAGGCCGTTACGAGGAAGCGCTGGCCATGCTCGATACCGTGAAGGACCAGAACAACGCCGAGGTGCTGAACTATCGCGGCTATGCGACCCGCAAGCTCGGCCGCACTGATGAGGGCATTTCCTACTACCTGCAGTCGGTCAAGCTCGATCCGAAATACGCCAAGGTCCGCGAATATCTGGGCGAGGCCTACGTCATCAAGGGTCAGGTCGATCTCGCCAAGGACCAGCTGGCCACCATCCAGTCGATCTGCGGCACCGGCTGCGAAGAGTATCAGGACCTGCATGAGGCCATCGAGCATCCTGCCAAGATCTGATCTCCTCCTCTCGGCATCGTCACGCCGGTCACCATCAACGGCGTCTGCGAAAGGGCATCCGCTTGTCAGTCGCTCCTTTGACATTTCCGCCCTATGGGCGGGTGACGGTTCCGGCCTATAGTCGGACAACAGCGCAGTCGCCGGCCAAACCGGCGGCTCGCAGCACAACCTTGCCTGCGGAGGATGCCATCGCCAGCGAAGACGACATCAGGGCCGGCCTGTCGCAGCATCTGAAGCGCCTCTGGCGCTATGCCATCGTGCTCTCGAGGCAGCGCGATGTCGCCGACGATCTCGTCCAGGCAACATGCGTGCGGGCCCTAGAGCGAGCCGGCCAATACGATCCCGGTACAAGGCTTGATCGCTGGCTGTTCGCGATCCTGCATTCGATCTGGCTGAACGAGGTGCGTTCGCGGCGGGTCCGGATGGGCCAGGGCTTTGTCGAGGCTGACGAAATCCTCGTGTTCGACGGCGCCGCGCAGACGGAAACGCATCTCATGGCCGTACAGGTCATGCGCAAGGTCCAGGACCTGCCGGAGGCCCAGCGGACTGCTGTCTTTCTGGCCTATGTGGAAGGCCTATCCTACCGCGAGGTGGCGACCGTCCTCGACGTGCCCATTGGCACCGTGATGAGCCGGCTGGCCGCCGCAAGGGCCAAACTCGCGGAGAACATGGCGCCATCGGACGGCGAGAGACGATCGAACGAGGAACGGCGATGAGCACCCGCGACAGAAATCATGGTCTCTCCGACGAATTGCTGACCGCCTTCATCGATGGTGAACTCGGCGCCGACGAGGCTGCAAGGGTGGAGGCGCTGATCGGCGCCGATCCTTCGGTTGCCGAGCGCTTCGACCAGCTCAGCCGCGCCGATCTTCCCTATGCCGCTGCCTTCGAGCCGCTTCTGGACGCAGCGCCGGGCGACCGGCTGGAGGCCATGCTCGCATCCATTCCACCCGTAAAAGCCAGTCATCGATTTACCGCCGCCATCGGCCGGCGCGGTTTCCTCGCCGCGGCAGCCGCCTGTGTCATTGCCGGCATTGCCATCGACCGTGCCGTCATCGGTGTCGATCGCCGATTGAACCAGCCGGGCGAGGGCGCCGAATGGCGCGCTGTCGTCGCCGACTATGTCGCGCTTTACAGCCCGGATACGCTGAGTGCGCCCGCAGGCGACAGGGCGGCGCAACTGGCGGAACTCGACCGGGTCGGATCGAAGATCGGCCTTTCCCTCAGCCCCGAGGCCATCGCTCTTCCCGGTGCCGATTTCCGTCGAGCTCAAGTGCTGCAATACGACGGCGAACCGCTGGCCCAGATCGCCTATCTCGACCCGGAGGACGGCCCGATGGCGCTGTGTATCGTCAAATCTGCAGGCGCTGCCGCAGGACCTGAAACGGAACGCCGTCACGGCATGAATGTCGTCTACTGGTCGGCCAGAGGACACGCCTTCATGCTGATCGGCCACGCCGACGCCGACCGTATGAAGATCGCGGCGGAGCAGGTGCGGGCCAGGCTTTCCGCATGAGACGGTAGCATGGTGGCTCAACCGGCACTGTATTCAAAAAGAATTTGGCGAAAGCCGCGCATGCTGGTATCCTCGCACCAACGAAAATCAAATGAGTGCCAGCTGCATGCCGTTACGGCCTTGCGCGGTGCGATGGAAGACACACGTGGAAGACCCCGACAGCGGCTCAAAGCCGCAAACAGGCGGGGCGTCGGTAGCAGAGCGTGGGAAAAAACCTTCCCGGCGCGCGAGGCGAAAGCGTGGCGGACCTCCGCGCGAAATAGCCTCCCCTGCGGAACCAGGCCCGATCAGCGCCGCTGATCCCGCCATGCGCCCCAAAGATAACAAAAGCACCCAGCCGCATGGCAAGCGGAAGCGTCGCCGTCGTGCCAATGGCGGCGAGCGCACGACCGTCGCGGTGGCCGATGCGACGATCCATGTCATGACGATTGTCGAGGCACATCCCGAGCGGCCGTCGCTGGCTCAGGCTCCCAAAAACGGTGCGAACCGACGCAAGCATCGTGGCAAGCGCGGTTTGCAGGGGCGTCCCCTCGCGCAGGAAAAGCCGGCACATGTGGTCCCTCCTGCCCACGGCGCCGCGAATGCCCGCAATGCCGCGCAGCACCATGTTCATGGCCGGCATCAGCCGCAGACGCATGCCGATCCGAAGCCTGCCGCCGACAGCATCGATCACCACCACCAGCAGCCGGTCGATCTCTATGCGGCGCTGGATCTCGGCACCAACAACTGCCGGCTGCTGATCGCCCAGCCTACGCGTCCCGGGCAGTTCCGCGTCATCGATGCGTTCTCTCGCATTGTCAGGCTCGGCGAGGGCCTCGGTGCCAGCGGGCGGCTTTCGACAGATGCCATGGACCGCGCCGTGGAAGCACTGCGCATCTGTGCCGCGAAGCTGAAGGCGCGCGATATCCGCCGGATGCGGTTGATTGCCACGGAAGCCTGCCGCGCCGCCGAAAATGGCGAGCTGTTCCTCGCGCGCGTTCTCGAGGAAACCGGTCTCGAGCTCGAGATCATCGACCGGGAGACAGAAGCGCGCCTTGCCGTCTCCGGTTGCTCCTCGCTGGTCGGCCCGGAAGCCCGCTCCGTGGTGCTGTTCGACATCGGTGGTGGCTCGTCCGAGATTGCCGTCATTCGCATCGACGATCACCGCTCCAGCCGCCTTGCCAACCACATCACCCACTGGACGTCGCTGCCGGTCGGCGTCGTCACCCTGTCGGAGCGTCACGGGGGCCGCGACGTCAGCCCTGTCGTCTTCGAGGCAATGATCAACGAAGTCGAGGGCATGCTCGACAAGTTCGATTGCCCGCCGTCGCCGCTTGCTATGCGCGACAGCACGGATTTCCACCTGATCGGCACCTCCGGAACGGTGACGACGCTCGCCGGCGTCCATCTCGATCTGCCGCGTTACGACCGTCGCAAGGTCGACGGCGTCTGGCTGTCCGACGACGAGGTGACGGCAATGCAGGCAAAGCTGCTCTCCTGGGATTTCGCCGGTCGCGCTGCCAATCCGTGCATCGGGCCAGATCGCGCCGATCTGGTCCTGGCCGGCTGCGCCATTCTCGAGGCCATCCGCCGCCGTTGGCCGAGCCCGCGCATGCGCGTTGCCGATCGTGGATTGCGTGAAGGCCTGCTCACCGACATGATGGCAGATGACGGGGTCTGGCGGCGCGGTCGCTCGCGCCGCGGCTATCGTCCGAACAATTGAAGGGGTCGTATCGATGACCAAACCACCCGTAGGTGCCAACCGCACCGGCCGCAAGCTTGGCCAGCGCGTCACCAAGAAGAAGATGAAAGCCTCGTCGCGCCAGTGGCTGCATCGTCACATCAACGATCCCTACGTGCAGCGGGCGCAGCTCGAGGGTTATCGCGCCCGAGCCGCCTTCAAGCTGCTGGAGATCGACGAGAAGCATCACATCCTCAAGGGTGCGCAGCGCATCATCGACCTCGGTGCGGCCCCAGGCAGCTGGTCGCAGATCGCTGCCAAGGTGACCGGCTCGACCGACGAGGACATCCGCGTCGCTGCGATCGACTTCCTCGAAATGACGCAGCTGCCGGGCGTCAAGATCCTGCAGCTCGACTTCCTCGACGAACACGCACCGCGCCTCCTGATCGAGGCGGTTGGCGGCCAGCCGGATATCGTTCTCTCCGACATGGCAGCCCCGACCACCGGCCATCATCGCACCGACCACCTGCGCACCATGCATCTCTGCGAAGTCGCTGCCTATTTCGCTATCGAAGTGCTGGCTGAAGGCGGCCATTTCCTGGCAAAGACCTTCCAGGGTGGCGCCGAGCGTGACCTGCTGACGCTGCTCAAGCAGAACTTCAAGCAGGTCGTACACGTCAAGCCGGCCTCGTCGAGGCAGGAATCCGTCGAGATGTTCCTGCTTGCCAAGGGCTTCAAAGGTCGCAAGGCGGATATCGAAGAAGAGACGAATTAAGCCTAGTTTCCAAATTATTCAAAGCATCACTATGAATAGCCAGTCTCTCTGGCTAATCTTTGCGGATGCTGCTTTACGTCACCATCGGAACCAACGATATCCATCGCGCCGGCGATTTCTACGATGCTGTTCTGGCGGGCCTCGGCTACAGGCGCCAGCGGGATTCGGAGGAAGAGATCGGCTATGCTGCCGATGGCGACAGCCGTTGCCGCCTCTGGGTGGTGATGCCCTTTAACCGGCGCGCGGCCAGCATCGGCAATGGCTCGATGGTTGCGCTGGATGCGGAAAGCCGCGCCGCCGTAGATGCCTTCCATGCGCAGGCGCTGGCCCATGGCGGCAGCGACGAGGGTGCCCCCGGCCTGCGCTCCTACCACGCCAACTTCTACGCCGCCTATGTCCGCGATCCCGATGGCAACAAGCTCAGCGCAGTCTGCGAGCAACCTTCCTGATCGAGGGCTGACGCGTTACTCTGCGGCGGGCGTCTGCGGCACAGCCAGAACCTCTGCCTTGCTGGGTCCTGCCCCATGGCCAGAGAGCAGTGCACCGGCGTTGCGGTCGAGGCGCAGGAACGGCAGCGTCGCGATGACGGTCAGCACCGAGAGCGTGAAGAAGGCGATGTGGAAATCGGCGACCTGCAGGCTGGTGCCGCTGAAGAAGGTCGTCGTCTCCAGGATCGCGGCGGCCACGGCAACGCCGAGCGCGAGGCTGACCTGCTGCATCACCGAGCTCATCGACGTCGCCTGGCTTGCCTCCCGGTCATCGACATCGGCAAAGGCCAGCGCATTGATCCCCGTAAAGAAGAACGACCGCGAGAAGCCTCCGAGAAGCAGCACGCCGATGATCACGAGGTGAGACGTCGTTGGCTCGAAGAAGCCGATGGCAACCGTGGTCATGGTCGTGACGCCGGCGGCCGTCAGCAGTGCGGTCCGGAAGCCGAAGGCGGCAAAGACGCGCTTGGCGATGAACTTGGTGCTGATCGCCCCGATGGCGCCGGCAAAGGTGATCAGCCCCGACTGGAATGGGTTCAGGCCGAAACCCAGCTGCAGCATCAACGGCAATAGGAACGGCATGGCGCCTATGCAGATGCGGAACAGGATGCCGCCGGTCACCGATGCGCGGAACGTCGGCTTCCGCAACAGTTTCAGATTGAGGATCGGCGACGGATGATTGCGGGCGTGGCCGACATAGAGAAGGCCGCAGACAAAGCCGATGACCACTGCCGAGATGCCGATATAGGAGGGCAGGGCCGGCAGGCTGATGACGGACATGCCGAAAACGATGCCGGCAGCAGCAAACGAGGTCAGCAGGAAGCCGATGATATCCAGCTTCGGCGGCGCCATGGCCTCGACTTCCGGCAGGAATATGGTCGCGAGGATAACGCCGACGATGCCGACCGGCACATTGATCAGGAAGATCCAATGCCAGGAGAAGTAGGTGGTGATGAAGCCACCGAGCGGCGGCCCGGCCAGCGGTCCCACAAGCGCCGGTATGCTGAGCAGCGCCATCGCTGACACCAGATCGCTGCGCTTGGTGGTGCGCACCAGAACCAGTCGTCCGATCGGCGTCATCATCGAGCCACCGACGCCCTGCAGGAAGCGCGAGCCGACGAACTCCAGCAGGCTGCCCGATGCGGCGCAGAAGATCGATCCGACGACGAAGACGCAGATAGCAATGCGGAAAATCCGCTTGGCGCCGAAACGATCCGCCATCCAGCCGCTGATCGGGATGAACACCGCGAGCGCCACCATGTAGGAGGTCAGCGCAAGCTTCAGCGTGATCGGCCCGACATGCAGATCCGCCGCAATCGCCGGCAGCGCCGTGGCGATCACCGTCGAGTCCATCTGTTCCATGAAGAGTGCGATAGCGAGGATGAGCGGGACGATGCGATTCATAGGCTGGTGCCTTGCATGGGATGCCGTCGTGGAGATGCCGCCTGGGCGGTAGCCGCTCTCTATTCCTCGGGACTTGCTCTGCCAATCCCCTAATAAGCCTGCTGTCGCTATCGGGATCACGTCTTCGTGAAATCGCTTGCCAACCTCGCTGCCTGTCTAGTTTTGACATGTGCCATCAGCATGAAAATGCTAATCGCACCGAGCCGCGCGAGTATGCATTTGACCTTTGGCCGGAAATTTCGCGCGCATATTTGGCGGCATTGCCGCACTGTAGGAGCAAGACTGTATGACTGTTTTACCGCTGCCGGAAATCAACCAGTTCAAACTGGGTGCGCTGAAATTCACGGTCATCAAGGACGGCGTCAGCATTCTGGATAGACCCTGGGAAACCTTCGGCGTCAATCAGAGGCCCGAGACGGTGCAGGCACTGCTGGCAGACAACTTTCTGCCGACCGACCGCTTCGTCAACAGCTATTCGCCGGTCATCATCGACAACGGCAAGGACGTGATCCTCGTCGATACCGGCTTTGGCGCGGCGATGCGCGAAAAGGGCGGCGGTCGCCTGGCGGCCGGCATGAAGACGGCCGGCTACGAACCGGAGAGCATCACCCGCGTCCTGCTCACCCACCTGCACGGTGACCACATCGCAGGCTTGATGGAAGACGGAAAGCCGGCCTTCGCGAATGCCAGCTACACAGCCGGTCGCATCGAATATGATTTCTGGACCGATGAGGCCCGGCAGGGAACTCCCGCTGAAGGCAACCAGAAAAGCGTGCTCGCCAACGTCGTGCCGCTGGCGGAGAAGATCACCTTCGTCAACGACGGCGATACGGTGGTGCCCGGCATGACAGCCATGCTGGCGCCCGGCCATACGCCCGGCCACATGGTCTTCCACGTGGAGTCCGAGGGCGAGCAGATCGTGCTGACTGCGGATACCGCCAACCACTATGTCCTGTCGCTGCAGCAGCCGGACTGGGAGGTCCGTTTCGATCTGGACAAGGTGCAGGCCGCCCAGACACGCCGGCGTATCTTCGACCTGATCGCGAAGGACCGCATCCCGTTCCTTGGCTACCACATGCCGTTCCCGGCGGTCGGTTTCGTCGAGAAAATCGACACCGGCTTCCGCTTCGTGCCGAAAAGCTATCAATTCGACTTCTGACGGCAGCCGACAGGGCAGAGCCCAAATGCCCACGTATACGTCATCCATGAAACTACGACCGGTGCCATCGGCTCCGGTCGTCGTGGCCTCTCGCCGCCTCATGCATAGCTGCGTTGCAACCGCGCGACTGCGTTTTGCTATTTCCATCGGTCCGCGGACGTGGTACCAGCCCTCGCCAACTCTTAATCAATTCTTGCATCACCGCCGGGGCGGATAATCATTCCGGGGGTGCTCCGCATTTTCTTAAAGACGAGGAATTGGCATGGCCCGCATCATTGAAACAGCAACTGGGCTCGAAGCCCTGACCTTTGACGACGTGCTTCTGCAGCCCGGACATTCCGAAGTGATGCCCGGCCAGACCAATGTCTCGACCCGCATCGCCCAGGATATCGAACTGAACCTGCCGATCATCTCGGCGGCGATGGACACCGTCACAGAGGGTCGCCTCGCCATCGCCATGGCTCAGGCCGGTGGCATCGGCGTCATCCACCGCAACCTGACCCCCGTCGCCCAGGCCGAGCAGGTCCGCCAGGTGAAGAAGTTCGAAAGCGGCATGGTCGTCAACCCGGTCACCATCGGCCCCGACGCCACGCTCGCCGATGCGCTCGGACTGATGAAGCACTACCACATTTCCGGCATCCCTGTCGTCGAGAGCCCAGGCAGCGACACCGAGAAGCCCGGTCGCCTGGTCGGCATCCTTACCAACCGCGACGTCCGCTTCGCCTCCGATCCAAACCAGAAAATCTACGAGTTGATGACCCGTGAGAACCTCATCACGGTGAAAGAAAATGTCGATCAGCAGGAAGCCAAGCGTCTTCTCCACTCGCACCGCATTGAAAAGCTGCTGGTCGTGGATGCCGAAGGCCGCTGCGTCGGCCTGATCACCGTCAAGGACATCGAGAAGTCCCAGCTCAACCCGAATGCCTCCAAGGACAGCCAGGGCCGCCTGCGCGCCGCCGCTGCCATCAACGTCGGCGACGACGGTTTCGAGCGTGCCGAACGCCTGATCGAGGCCGGTGTCGACCTGCTGGTCGTCGATACCGCCCATGGCCATTCGCAGCGCGTCCTCGATGCCGTGACCCGCGTCAAGCGCCTGTCGAATTCCGTTCGCGTCATGGCCGGCAATGTCGCCACCTATGACGGCACCCGCGCCCTGATCGATGCCGGCGCTGATGCCGTCAAGGTCGGGATCGGCCCGGGCTCGATCTGCACCACCCGCATCGTTGCCGGCGTCGGCGTGCCGCAGCTGGCCGCCATCATGTCGGCCGTCGAGGCAGCACAGGCACAGAACATCCCGATCATCGCCGACGGCGGCATCAAGTTTTCGGGCGATCTGGCCAAGGCCATCGCCTCCGGTGCGTCAGCCGTGATGATCGGCTCGCTGCTGGCCGGCACGGACGAAAGCCCCGGCGAGGTCTATCTCTACCAGGGTCGCTCCTTCAAGGCCTATCGCGGCATGGGCTCCGTCGGCGCCATGGCGCGTGGCTCGGCAGACCGCTACTTCCAGGCGGAGGTTCGCGACACCCTGAAGCTGGTGCCCGAGGGCATCGAGGGCCAGGTGCCCTACAAGGGCCCGGTCTCGGGCGTCCTTCACCAGCTCGGCGGCGGCCTGAAGGCGGCCATGGGCTATGTCGGCGGCAAGGACATCGCCGATTTCCAGCAGAAGGCGACCTTCGTGCGCATCTCCGGCGCTGGCCTCCGCGAAAGCCACACCCACGACGTGACGATCACCCGCGAAAGCCCGAACTATCCTGGCGGCGGTCTCTGATTGATGCAGCCGGACGGCGGGCCTCTGAAACGGTGGATCTCGGGCCTGGCGGCGCTTTGCATAGCGCTGGCAGCCTGGATCTATATGGGTTTCGTGCTGCCATTCCGGGCTGCCGCTGCGGGTCGTGATGTCCTCGCGATCCGCATAGCGGGCTACGAGGCCGCCGACGTCCGCGACATGGCGGAATTTCTGCGCACCCACCCCGATGCGGCGGTAATCCAGCATGGACTGGATACCGGGCCGGCGCTGGTCTTCGCGGTGGCGTCCGCAGCCCTGCTTTTCCTGCTCCTGAAGCGCGTCAAACCCGGCGGCATCTTTTTCGGCAGGCCGATTCCTCCGGCCGGCGTCTTCCTGCTGTTCTGTCTGCCTATTCTCTACGGACTGGTCGGCTGCGGTGAGACGATCCTCGCAATGTTGGTCTTCCCGCCGGCCGTAGCGTCAGAGCAAACGCTTGCATTTGCCTCCGCTGTCATGCCCGTGCTCGGGCGACTGAAGTTCCTGACGCTGGTTGTGGCCGTCATACTGCTCATCCGCTTCGCCGTCCTCAGCCGCCAGCCCGAACCGGATTGATAGGCCAGTTGCTGGGCTCGTGGGCAATCCGGAAGCTGTCGCAAAGTGATCGGCGGATACCCGTTGCAGGCGCTGGCAGGCGCGTGTTTTTTCGACTAGAGCAGCGTCATGTTCCCGCAGTTCTTGGAGTCGCTGCATGACCGGCTATGAAATGTTTTGGCCCTTGGTGGCGCAGACCGTTCTGGTGCTTATCCTCTACGGCCTGCTCAGCCTGCGCCGCTCTGCTGCCATGAAGAGCGGCAGGGCTAAGATGGAGCAATTCCGAGAAAATCGCGACGAGCCGGCCGAGAGCCTGGTGGTGCGCAATGCCATCGCCAACCAGTTCGAATTGCCGGTGCTGTTCTACGTCGTCTCCATCGTCCTGTTCATGACTCAGGCCGACAACCTTCCGGCGGTCGCGCTTGCCTGGTTCTTCGTGGCGATGCGCTATGGCCACGCCTATGTGCATGTCACGAGCAACAACCTGCGCTACCGCAGCCCCCTGTTTGCCTTGAGCTTTCTGGCGCTCGTCGGCCTCTGGGTATGGCTGGCGGTATGGCTCGCCTTTTCCTAATCAGCCTGCTACCGGTGCCGGGCTTGCCGCAATGACGGCGTCTGCCAGCGCCTGCATGTCGATGTCGCTCTGGTTATTGCGCCGCCACGCCAGCCCGATCTCGCGTGACGGCTGAGGCTCCGCGAAGGGGACGATGCGGATGCTGGTACGGCCGGTCTCGGTGGCGACGGCCATTTCGGGGATCAGCGTCATTCCCATGTCGTGCGACACCATCTGCAGCAGCGTCGTCATCGACGTCGCCCCGAAATTGACAAGGCTGCGCTTGCCGGCGCCGCAGACGGAAAGCGCCTGTTCGCGCAGGCAGTGGCCTTCTTCCAGCAGCAGCAGGCGGTCGACATCCACTTCGTTTTCGGTGAGCGGCGACATTAGCACATCATCGCCGTTCTCGGCCATCGCCATGAAGAACCGGTCGGTGAAAAGCGATCGGGTGCGAATGCCTTCGCCCTCGAGCGGCAGCGCCGCAATGACGGCATCCAGCCTTCCTTCGGCGAGATCCGCCAGCAGCCGGCTGGTCACCGCCTCCTTCAGTTCGATCTCGACGTTAGGATAAGCGCGGCGCAGGTAGGGCACGAACTGCGGCACCAGGTAAGGTGCGACGGTCGGGATGATGCCGATGCGGATCAGCCCGTCGAGCACGCCGCCCTCTCGCCGGACCGACCGCTCGAGCCGATCGACCTCATGCAATATGGTGTGGACATGGGTCAGCACCTCCTCGCCCTTGCGCGTCAGGATCGTGCTGCCGCGCGTGCGCTCCACCAGCTTGGCGCCGAGATAATTCTCCATCTCCATGATCTGCGCGGAAAGTGCCGGCTGGCTGATGTGGACGAGATCGGCGGCCCGGCCGAAATGTCGGGTAGTGGCAAGGGCTTCGAAATAGCGCATCTGGCGCAACGTCAGCATGATAGGATTTCCTGATCAAAAATGACATCTAATACGATTGGAAATTATCGAAAGTCAATGGGACAAGGTGCGACCGAACGTGCAGGAGGGTTCAACACGCATCTGAGCCATGCCGGAAATGGATGCACAAAAGACATCCTACAATCCGTTCGACCTGACGAAAGTCTGGCCGCACCCGGAGTATCCGCCGATCGAAATCGGCGTGATCGAACTGAACCGCAATCCGGAAAACTACTTCGCCGAGATCGAGACGCCGCGTTCTCGCCGTCGAACATCGCCGCTGCCATGGGCGAGATCGTCGAGCGTCAGCTGGCCCATTTCAAGCTGGTGCATCCGGAATACGAGGCCGGTGTCCGTATCGCGCTCAAGAACGCGCACGGCTACGAAGCCGATACGATCAGCGCCGCCGCAGAGTAGGGCTTTTTGCTGCGAAAACAGAGTTTGGAAATCGGGGCTTTTGCCCCGATTTCTGTTTCAGGCGGACCCTGCCAGATGGGCGATTACCAGCTCGGAAGCACCAGGGCGGCCTTGGAGCGCGGCAGGTAGCGGTTGAGGCCCTTGCTGTCGGCTTCACTCTCTTCGCCCGTGGCGGCCGGCGTGATGTTATCCAGGCAGGCCGAGATATGCGCGGTGATGGCGTTCATCAGCGATGCGGAGACACCCGGCCGCTTCATGATGCCGATCTGCACCGGCGGCAGTGCTGGAAAGCCATCTGCGTGGCTGAGAACCTTCATGCCGTTGCGCAGCGCCGATTCCGGCATCACCGACACCGCAAGGCCCGCCAGCACTGCAGATGCAATGACGGTGCACGACCAGCTCGTGAACAGCACCTGATATTCGCGGCCGACAGCATCGAGCGACGAACAGCTGACCTGCCGCCACGGGCAATCCCGCCTGCCCAGCGCCAGCGGCACCGGTGCGTCGTCACGCAGCGGATGGTTGGCCGAACTCACCCAGCAGAGCGGCTCGGTCCTGACCACGTCGGACACACGTTCGCGCGGATTGTGGGTGACGAGCGCGATGTCGAGTTCGCCGCGCGCCATCTTCTCGGCGAGGTCGACCGACGGCTCGCAGACGATGTAAAGCTCGACATTCGGATGGGTCTTGGCAAAGCGGCCGATGATCTCCGGCATATAGCGGTCGGCGTAATCGTCGGGCGTGCCGATGCGCAGCGTGCCTTCCAGCCGGTTATCGTCGAAGGCCGCAATCGCCTCGTTGTTGAGGCGGATGATGCGCCGCGCATAGTCGAGCAGCTTTTCGCCCTCGGCCGTCAGCCGGTTGCCGCGACCGTCCTTGATGAACAGCTGCTTGCCAACCCGCTCCTCGAGCCGGCGCATCTGCATGGAGACTGCAGACTGGGTCTTGAAGATACGGTCGGCCGCCTTGGTGAAGCTGCCGGTGTCGACAATAGCAATGAAGGTCTGCAACTGGTCGATATCGAGCGGCGCTGCCATTGTCTCACCTATGAAAAGAGTTGATGACAAGCATTAGAAACATTCGTTGGACTGATCAATAGCCATTTGGCATCTTCCAACTGCAAATTGCATCGCAATCGAACGGCAGCGTCGTCGTTCGCGCCCGATCAACACCACCTGATCTCCCGGATCCCCCCATGAGGAGGGTGGTTTTTGCGTGCCTTGGGAAGGATAGTCAAATGAGCACGACGGAACTGAGACTGCCAATGAAGACCGCCACACGCACCCTGCCCCTTGCAGCCCGCGTGACCTATGTCTTTGCCATGCTGATCTCTGCAGGCCGCGTGTTCCGCCATCGCACCGAAATCAATCGGCTGCAGGATCTCGACGACAACCAGCTGCGTGACATCGGATTGACCAGGGGCGAGCTGAACAGGGCCCTCATGGGTTCCTCGTTCTTCGAAGACCCGTCGTTGCACCTGACGCAGTCCGCCCGGCGCCGTGCGCGTAGCTTCGGCAGCGATGATTTTCGCGGCTGAGAATTCAAGTTTCCCCGCAGGGTGATAGCCAATTGCCCTGCCTCTTGCCCGGTGTCCGGCCTAGCCGACACCGGGTTTTTTTGTGCCGGCCCCGCGCGTGCCGAATACTCTAATATTGGTATTCGTCGAAAACCGGCTCGACGGACTGATTCCAGCGACCGTTATAGCGCGTCAGCATGTCGTCGGAGAGGGTCGCCTTATTGGCCAGAACTTCTTCGAGAGGCGCGAGGAACAGGCTTTCGTCCTGGCCTTCGCTGTTGAGACGGGCACGAGATTTGAGGCCGGCGCGCGAGATCGAAACCACGTCACGGGCGATGTCGAGCAGCGAGCGACCGCCAAAGCTTGCAGTCAGGCCCTGCACAGGCACCGCGTTGCGCAGCGTCTCGACCTCGTCGAAGCCCCAGCCCTTGGTCATCTCGTCAGCCGCCGACAGGGCAGCGTCGTCATAGAGCAACCCGACCCAGAATGCCGGCAGGGCGCAGATCCGGCGCCAGGGACCGCCATCGGCACCGCGCATTTCCAGGAATCGCTTCAGCCGCACATCGGGAAACAAGGTGGACAGGTGGTTGGTCCAGTCGCCCATGGTCGGCTCCCACGATGCAACCTCACCCTTCAGCGCGCCGTTCATGAACTGGCGGAATGTAACGTGGGTACAGTCGTGGTAGCTGCCGTCACGAACGATGAAGTACATCGGCACGTCGAGCGCCCATTCGACATAATGCTCGAAGCGGAAATCGTCGCCGAAGGTGAATGGCAGCAAGCCGGAACGGTTGTTGTCCGTATCGCGCCAGATATCGCCTCGCCAGGAAGACAGGCCGTTCGGCTTGCCTTCGGTAAACGGAGATGCGGCAAACAGCGCTGTTGCCAGCGACTGCAGCTTCATCGATACGCGCATCTTCTGGCGCATGTCTGCTTCGGAGGAGAAGTCGAGGTTCACCTGGATGGTGCAGGTGCGATACATCATGTCCAGCCCCTTGCTGCCGACTTTCGGCATGTAGCGGGTCATGATGTCATAGCGCGATTTCGGCATGCGCGGCGTTTCGGCCAGCGTCCATTTAGGGCTGCCACCGACGCCGAGAAAGCGGATACCCATCGGCTCGGCAACTTCGCGCACGGTTGCGAGGTGCTGGTTGGATTCCTTGCAGGTCTGGTGAATAGTCTCGACCGGCGCCCCGGACAGCTCGAACTGGCCACCGGGTTCAATCGATATCGCACCCATGCCCGATGGTTCGGCCAGCCCGATGACATGGCCGGCATCGATGATCTCGTCCCAACCGAGCTTTTCGCGCATGCCCTTCAGCAGGGCCGAGATGCTGGCATCGCCGAAATAGGGAACCGGGCTGTTGTCGGCGCGGAAAAAGGCGAACTTCTCGTGCTCGGTGCCGATGCGAAAGCTGTCCTTCGGCTTGCTGCCGGCGTCGAGATATTCGGTCAGTTCCGACACCGATTCGATCGGGGTCTGGTCGGTCGTGTCGCGGGCCATGAAGCTACCTTGATCTCGGAAGGGTGCCTGTGCGGAAGACAGACAGAAAGAATGGCTGATAGGGCTGGACTCAGTTACGGTGCAAGTGAATTTGTTTCAAGGCTTGTTCAGAAAAATACGATCTCGCCCAAATTTGTACAGTGCCTTGAGTAATTATTGCCAATCGCCGATCGCCGCTTGGATCACCGCCATCGCAGCGACCGCTGCTGTGTCGGCTCTGAGGATACGGGGCCCGAGCGGAATGGCGGTCACGAAATCCAGGGATCGCAACCGGGCGCGCTCGTCCTCCGAAAACCCGCCCTCCGGCCCGACAAGAAGTGCCAGCCGCGTCTCCTGTATGGACCGCAGCAGCGGAAGCGGGTTCTGCGCTGCATCGCCCTCGTCACAATAGATGATACGGCGCTCGCTCGGCCAGCGATCGAGCAGGTCATTGAGCTTCACGGGCTCGGCCACCTCGGGAATGGCGAGGATGCCGCATTGCTCGGCTGCCTCGACCGCGTTGGCGCGCAGCCGGTCGATGCTGCCGATCTTGCCCTGCACATGCTGTGTCATCACCGGTTGCAGAATGCCTGCGCCCATTTCCACGGCCTTCTGGACCAGATAGTCGAGACGGCCGACTTTCAGCGGCGCGAAGAGATAGTGCAGATCCGAAGGTGCGGGCTGCGGGCGTGTCTGCAAATGGGGGATCAGCAGCAGGCGCTTGCGGGTCGGAAAGGCGAGCTTGGCCTGCCATTCCCCGTCGCGGCCGTTGAAGATCAAGATCTCCGCATCGGCTTCGAGCCGCAGCACGTTGGCCAGATAGTTGAATTGTTCTGCGCCGACCTCGAGGGGCTGGCCCTCTGAGATATCGGCGGCGACGAACAGTCGCTGCATACGAAAATTGGCGCGCATGAAAACCCTGGCTGTTAGACGAAGAGCGCGAACATAACCGAATAAACCCCGGCCGCAAGCAGGGCCGCCGCAGGCACCGTCACGATCCAGGCGCCGATGATCGTCAGGAAATGCGACCGGCGTACCAGGCGTCGGCGGCTGATCTCGTCCGGATTGTAGACTTCCTGTTCCTCGATATCCCAATGCTCCGCCTTCATCCGCATATAGGCCATCCGCCGTTTCGAGTTGCGGGTATACCATTCACGGAAGAACCCGACGCCGAAGACCGCGCCGATTGCGACATGGGTCGAGCTGACCGGCATTCCGAACCAGGAAGTGACGATAACGGTCAGCGCCGCCGAAAGAGCGACGCAGTAGCCGCGCATCGGGTTGAGCTTGGTGATCTGCTCGCCGACAAGCCGGATCAACCGGGGCCCGAACAGCAGGATGCCGACGGCAATTCCGCAGCCGCCGATCAGGACGACCCAGAACGGCGCTGGACCGGCGGGTAAGGTCCCTGCAGAGCGCACGATCGCGCTCAGTGGGCCGACTGTGTTGGCGATATCGTTGGCGCCATGGGCAAAGGACAGCAGCGCCGCCGAGCAAATCAACGGCAGGCGAAACAGGCCGCGCAAGGCGCTGTTCTTGTTCTCGAGGCCGACCGACTGGCGCGCCACCAGAGGCCGCGCCATCAGCCACACCAGCAGGCCGACGGTGATGCCGATCGTCAGAACCGTTGCCGGGGAATAGGGCGCGGCGCGCGTCAGCACCATCACGAGGTAGGATGCAAAGGTGCCTGCCATCGTCCCCGTCAGGATCGGGATCCAGTAGCGGGCAGCAAGGATCTTGTCGTCGCGGTAGATGATGAAGGTCTTGATCAGGTACAAAAAGCCTGCGGCAATCGCCCCGGCGATCATCGGCGTCAACATCCAGGTGACCGAGATCGCGATGACAGTGCGCCAATGGATGGTATCGACACCGACGCCGGCAATCCCCGCGCCGATGACGGCGCCAACGATGGCATGCGTGGTCGAGACCGGCGCCTTCAGCCAGGTCGCAAGATTGATCCAGACGGCGGCGGCAGTCAGCGCCGAGATCATCACCCAGGCGAGCAGGCCGCTCTGGGCGATCCGCGACGTATCGATGATCTCCGAGGATATGGTCCGCACCACGGGACCGCCGGCGATGGTGGCGCCCAGCACCTCGACGACCGCCGCCATTACCAGCGCCTGCCGCATGCCGATGGCGCGCGCACCGACGGCAGCGCCTACGGTATTGGCCACATCCTTCGCGCCGATGTTGAGCGCCATATATCCAGCCAGCGCTACGCCGGCAATGACCAGCGTCGCGCCGGGTCTGTCGAACACGTAGATGCCGGCAAACAGCATGGCAACGCCGAGGAATATCAGCGCATAGCCGGGCGCGATCAGCGGCTTTACCACGTGATCGGCGGCGTCCTCGACATAGGTGAGCTTGTCGAGATCCTTGTCGAGAGTTGGCTTTATCAATCCGGCCGGCCGCTCAGACATGCTTTTTCCTCGACGTTGAGGCGCAATGCTGTGAGGTCACGACGTGGAACTGCGGTCGGTGTCTTCGGCCTGGCCGGTAAGTCCCATCCGCTGCTGGAAGGCGAGGATGAGATCGCGCAGTTCCGGTTCACGGACGCGCCTGACGGCTTCGTTGCAGGAAACCCATTCGAGCGTGCGTTCGCCCTTTTCCTTGAAATTCTTGGCAAGTTCGGTGACGGCAAGGGCGTAGACCTGCACCTTGCACGGCACGGTCAGGCCGTCCTTCATGACCTTGGGGTAGGTGAAGAAGCCGAGAGATGTGGCTTCCACTTTTCCGCGCACGCCGGCCTCCTCGTAAGCCTCGCGGGCGGCCACTTCATGCGACAGCTTGCCTGACATCGGCCAGCCCTTGGGAATGACCCAGCGACCGGTATCGCGGCTGGTCATCAGCAACATTTCCAACTCGCCTGTCTTCTTTTTAAAGCGATAGCACAGGGCTGCGTACTGCTGCCGCGGCGGGCGACGCAACATCAGATGCATATCGGTGGCGAGTCGGGCTAGGAGAGTCAACGGGCGGGTCACCTTTGTAATTTTCGCGAGGAATCATTAAACAAGTTTATTCTACATCAACCTGGGCTAGAACCTATGAAAAAGCGGTTTAGGCCCGGCTTCCAAGGTTGATTATCAGCAAATCCGCGTCTCCATCGTCAGAATGCGTCGCCGTTCGTCTCTGTGACGACGAGACGCGAGATAGCCGAGGGAGGAGGGTCGGTGACACCAGACGTAAGACGGACGCGCTAACTTTCAATCGTCCGATGGCCTCTATAGCTTCACTTTTACGATATTGCAAAAATTAAAGAGTTTCCCTTAGTGTCTTAATGTGTCTGCTCCGGAAGTGGAATGCGGAGCGTATTTCAGTGCAACGGGGATTGCCGACATGTGGCGTCGACTACTGCTTTCTATCGGCATCTGCGCGGTTGCGGTGCCTGCTTTGGCCGCCGACCGCTTCTACTGTGCAGCCGACGACACCTCCATCAAGTTCAGCATAGACAGCGGCTTTTCAGTCGGTCCGGGCCACAAGCTCAATCATTTCCGTGGCCTTATGATCGGCAAGTCCGCCCTCATCCCGGAAGACTTCCGCAAACTGCCGCTGGAATCCAGCCAGTTGACGCAGTATTGGGCCTATGCCGGCGAAGTGCGGCTTGCTGTCGCAGCCTTTAACGGCAATGGCGACAACGCGGCCAGTGCCGAGCTTGTCATCGTCGCATCAGGCAAGGAAGATGGAACCCCGATGCCGGGCAGCTATGTCCTGACAATCTCCACGCCGGACGGTGCCAAGCCGGTCAAGCTGACCGGCAGGCTCACCTGCAACGCCAAGTGACGGGCCGCCAAACCCGCCGCTCTAGAACTTGAACGAAACGCCGAAGTTGATGGCATTGGTGAAGACGCGCGTCTTCAACGTGTCGCCACTGTCGATGGAAACGTTATCGACAAAGGAGTAATTGCCTTTGTATTCGACGAACGTCGCCCAGTGCTTGCTGATATCGTAGCTCACGCCTGCCTGTGCCTGTAGGGCAAGCCCGCCGAACTGATAGTCGAAGGTGCGACCGGACGAACGCGTGACTTCCACGTGCGGTACGTTGATGCCCGCGCCGGCACCCACATAGGGCGTCCATTTGCGGGAAGGGTCCTGAAAACGATAGAGCGCGTTGGCCGTCAGCAGATTGAGCCCGTCCGTGAACTCGAAGTGCGACCAGCCCGGTGTGTTGCCGAGGTCGCCATAGACCTTGGCGTGGGTGTAGTCGAGCGACACGCCCCAGTCCGGCTGGTTGAGCTCGTCCAGCCACCATGTTCCGCGAACGCCGTAATAGGGCGGGTTGCTGAAGGATTTGCCGGACCAGTTCGGATCGAAATCCGCGCCGTCTGACGTCGTGACATTGCTGCCGGTCGCTCCCTGCACCCCGCCATAGGCCGAAAACATCATGTCGGCAAAAGCGTGGTCGGCAACGGTAAGAACCGTAAAGAACGCCACGGCAGCAAAGGCCGACTGGCGAAGTCGATTGGCACGGCGCATGAAGAACCCCCGGATGATTCAGTCACCCATTGATGTCGGGATTTCATGACATGGCTATTACAACAGGCGGTAGAGTGGCCATTTGCTGACCTCGTTCGCCAAGACTGCTGGTTTTGCGACGGAGAATTCGGTCGCAAAGCGCAGGTTCGGATTGCGAGAGTTTGCGACGTTACTCGCCGCCACCGTTCGTCGGAGGCTCCAAACCGAAGGTCTTTTTGGGACCGTCCCAGCCCGTGGTCCTGACGAACTGCTCCCAGCCAAGGCAGTCCGAATTGATCCGCCGGCTCCATTCAAGGTCGCGATCGCCTCGGAAGTAGCCGTACTCCACCGCAAATTCGGCCATGCCGATGATCTCGCGCACAAGGTCCGGGCTCTCTGCAAAATGCGGGAAGTGCCGAAGCAATTCCTCGGTTCTGTAAGCCGAGGCGTAAACCGCCTTTTGACCGGTGACACGGGTAAAAGCCTCGATCATCTCTGCCGGCGAGATGACGTCGCCAATCACCGGCAGCGTCTGGCCGGAATAGGTGCCGGGATGATCGAAGATTTCAAGGACTGCCGGTCCCGTCGCAGTCAACGGGTCGACAAAAGGTGCCTTGAAGTGCTCGGGCAAATAGATGGGAAATACCAGCGTGTCGCCATCCATGCGGGGCGCGTAATATTCGAGGAGATTTGTGTAAAAGAACGCAAGCTCGATAAACGAACTCAGGATCGGCAACCCACGGATATAGGCTTCGACCCTGCTTTTGTCGGTGAAGTGCGGCGCAAACTTGGTGCCGCCCGTGATTTGGTCGACATTCTCCAGAGTGCTGAAGACCACGTGCTGGACGCCGGCCTCGACGGCGGCATCCGCCAGATCCTTGCCGATGTCGAACTCGTATGTTGCTGGCGGTGCAACGCCGGGGGTCATGAGGAATGCCCCATGAGCACCCCTGAATGCTTCGGCGAAATCCATTTTGCGGCCTTGCGCGAGTGGGACCGCGAAAAGCTCGGCCCCTTGTGCCGCCAAGGCGAGCGCCTCGGGAGAACCGACGTTGCCGGTGAGGGCGCGCACATGATAGCGCCCGTTTTTTAGCAGCGAGTGGGCCACGCTACGGCCCTGTTTGCTCAGACTTCCTGCGATCGCGACGATAGGTTTGCTGTTCGATGGCATGCAGATCTCCCATGCATATGGCGTCAATAGAAGCCCATGGCATGGCAGGCGGCATGGTATTTGTGAAATCGATTTAATTCTGGGTTACAATCCATCTGATGGATATCAAGCGTATGGATCTCAACCTGCTCGTCAGCCTGGAAGCTTTGCTGATCGAGCGAAATGTCACGAAGGCTGCGAAAAGGCTGAATTTAAGTCAGCCAGCGCTCAGCGCGCAGCTGAACCGCCTCCGCGATGTCTTCGATGATCCGTTGCTCGTTCCGGGACATCGTGGAATGATCCCGACCGCGAAGGCGTTCGAATTGCTGGAGCCATTGCGCGCGGCGCTGGAACAGCTGCGCAGCACTCTTGATAGTCACAAGAGCTTCGCACCCATGAGTGCCGAACTCGTTGTCTCCATCGCATGCACCGATTATGTCGAGGCGGCGGTCGTTCTTCCCCTCATATTGGCGTTGCGTGAGAAGGCCCCAGGCGTACGGATCGCCGTGCATCGGCTAAACCCGCCGAGACTGGACCAGCAGCTTTCGGATGGCAATGTCGATCTGGCGATCGCCACGCCCGATGGCAGCCAGCCGCACCTGCGCACGCGGCATCTGTTCGAGGAAACCTACGTCCTCATAGGTCGAGAAGGCCATCCGCATCTCAGGAACAGCCTTACTGCCGAAGGGTTTGCCGAGCTGGAGCAACTGATCGTTTCGCCGTCCGGCGGCGCATTCACAACCCCTGTTGATGCAACGCTCGGGGCGTTTGGTCGTCAACGCAAGATCGTCGCCTCGGCAGCGTCTTTCCTTGTCGTCCCGGAGATCGTCGCTGCCAGCGACCTTGTCGCGCTGGTGCCGCGCCGCTTGCTGCAGCGTCGGCTCCCCCTGCTGACCATGATCGACGTTCCATGGCTATATGAACATTTTACAGTGGAGCTGGTATGGCACGATCGTACCCATGGGCACCCCGGCCACCATTGGATCCGTCAACTGATCTACGATCTCATGGTCGATTGAATCGAGAGTGCCAAGCAAGGCGATTGGCGGAGGACACGTATGGTTTGGAAAATAAACCGCCGTTTTCCGTACGACGAAACTGATGTCATCTGTGACAAAAGCGATGACCCGACATTTCAGCGAGAGGGCCGGACACGAATGCCCAACCCTCTTAAATCCGCGCCAGTTGGCAATCAGCCGCCGAAGCCGCCGAAGAGGGTGCGGAGCACGTCCATGCCGTGATCCTTGTAGCTGACTTCGCCCTGCTTGTTGCCGGGGCCGACGACGATGACCTTGGTGCCGACGGGCACGTGGTCGTAGAGATCGGCGACATCGGCGTTCATCATGCGGATGCAACCCGACGACAGGTTGAGGCCGATGGTCCAGGGCTGGTTGGTGCCGTGGATGCGGAAAATCGTGTCGTGGCCGTTCTGGTAGAGATACATGGCGCGGGCGCCGAGCGGGTTGGCTTCGCCGCCTGGCACGGAGGCCGGCAGCGGATGGCCTTCCCGGGCTTCGCGCACGCGCATTTCCGCCGGTGGCGTCCAGACCGGCCATTCCGCCTTGCGGCCGACCGTGACGATCCCCGACCAGCCGAAGCCGTCACGACCGACGCCGATGCCGTAGCGCGTGGCGCGGTTGTTGCCTTCGACGAGATAGAGGAACTTGTTGTTGGTATCGACGATGATCGTGCCGGGCGCCTCATTGGTGACGAGACGGACGAGACGCTTGTGGAATTCCGCAGGCACGGTCCGGTTCGGTTTGATATTGCGAACCGCGTCGTTGGCCGTCGTCATCGGGGCGGCCGTCGTCACAGCGATCATGGACGTCAGCGCAATCGCTGTTGCGGCCATCAGCCGAATAACTTGCTTCATCCTGGAGTTCCTCTGGTGCAAAGATCGAGAGGCTAATCAAACCGATTAGAATTTCAAGATCTACAGCATCAGCAGAGGCATTTTTGGGTAGCGTCGAGCCGTCATCCGATCAGCTCGTCGCCACCCATGGTAAAATTACATCACTATGACGCGGGTGCCGACCTTCACCCGGTCGAAAAGATCGCTGACATCCTCGTTGCGCAGGCGGATACAGCCGGACGAAACGGCGCTGCCGATGGTCCAGGGCGCGTTCGTTCCGTGGATGCGGTAAAGCGTCGATCCGAGATACATGGCGCGGGCGCCGAGCGGGTTGCCGGTGCCGCCTTCCATGTGGACCGGCAGGTAGTGCCCCTTGGCAGCTTCGCGCGCAATCATTTCCGAAGGCGGTGTCCAGCCAGGCCACTCTTCCTTGCGGGTGATGGTGTGGGCGCCGGCCCATTCGAAGCCGGGCTTGCCGACGCCGACGCCGTAGCGCCTGGCCTTGCCGCCGCCTGTCACCAGATAGAGGAAGCGGTTGTCGGTATCGATGACGATCGTGCCCGGCCGTTCCTTGGTCTGGTAGTCCACCATCTGCGGCAGATACTGCGGGTCGAGTGTCGAGCGGATGACAGGCATGCCGGGTCGCACGTTGGCAACCGTTTGTACGGGTCTGCCGCCGAACAGCGGACGCGAAGCCCGCTGCTGGAATAGCCCGCGCGGCTGGACCGGAACCGGGCGGGGGTACACAACCGGCTGGACGGAGGCGCCGCCGAGCTGCGTCACCCACGGGGCCGTGAGGTCGGCGCTGACGATGACCGGCGGGCGTATCTGGTAACGGTCGGTGGCGAGGGCAGGGGCGGCAAAGGCGGCGACGAGGCCGGCCGCAAGCAAAATAGACTGTTTCATCATCGGACGGACTCTCTACAATGGACCGAAGATCGGGCGTTCTGGCGCTCGGTTCGGAAAACATCGTGACATTGCCCTGCCCATGAATGGTAAACGGCGGTTCATGAAAACGCCGGCAGACATGTAAACCTTTCGTCAGGGTTAACCATCGGTTTGGAAAGACGGTTTGCAAATGGTAAAGCACCGAACGAATTGGGAAGCCTGATGACTGCAACAGGATTAATCATCGGCGACGACGGCCGGGAACGCTGTTTCTGGCACGCAAACCTGCCCGACTATCTGCGCTATCACGACGAGGAGTGGGGGCGTCCCGTCACCGATGATATAAGGCTGTTCGAGAAGATCTGCCTCGAGGGTTTTCAGTCCGGCCTGTCCTGGCTGACCATCCTGCGCAAGCGCGACAACTTTCGCAGCGCCTTTGCCGGGTTCGATTTTCACAGGGTTGCCGTCTTCGGAGAGGCCGACATCGAGCGTTGCGTCGCCGATGCCGGCATCATCCGCCATCGCGGCAAGATCGTCTCGACGATCAACAACGCTCGTCGTGCCATCGAGCTGAAGGAGGAGTTCGGGTCGCTCGCCCGCTATTTCTGGAGCCACGAGCCGAGGCCCGACGAACGACCCGCAGTTGTCGACCGCGCAAGCCTTTCGGCCAATCCGACGACGCCCACCTCGGTGCGTTTATCCAAGGACCTGAAGAAACGTGGCTGGACTTTTGTCGGCCCAACGACAATCTATGCCTTCATGCAGGCCATGGGTCTGGTCAACGATCATCTCGAGGGCTGCTATTGCCGGGACAGTGTGGAAAAGATGCGCAACGACCTGGTGCGGCCGTGAGAAGGTTCTGCTTGTCGCTCGGCCTTGGGCTCGCCGCAACCGGTCTTGGCCCCGTGGCCCACGCCGAGGATGCCAGGGCGCCGCAATTGCAGATGCCGGAGTTGGACCGAGGCGAGGAGCTTGAAAAGCTCGGCTTTCCCGCCGTCACCGAGAAGCTCACCGGCTGGACCAAATTCGGCAAAGGCAAGGTCTACACCCTGCCGATCAAGGCCGGCCAGCATGTGAAGATCACTTTTGCGTCGAAGAGCCAGTATGCCTTCATGGCCATATTCGACCTGACCTCAAGCGCCGACGAAGCCTTTTTTGGCACCGATGAGGACGGCATGACCGCCGATGTTACCGTCAGTGCCGATACGACCTGGTTCATCAAGCCGTACTATTCCCGCGTCACCCGGCGGCGGGGCCTCGGCGCACCCTATTCCATCCTCATCGAGCCGCTGCCATCGGGCCTGCCGCAGCAATCGGCTCCGGCTGGCGATGCGGACAAGGCGCCCTCCCTGTTTCCGCCAAAACCCGGCACGCCGGCGCCCGCAGCCAACAAACCGTCCCTGTTCCGGCCCTAGAGAATCCGGGGCCTCAGGCGGCAGACAGCTTTGCGATCAACGCTCCGAGCCCGCCCAGATGCTCTATCTTGTGGAAGCGCGGTGCATCCTTCGGTTCATCGACATGTTCGTAGACCCAGGTCAGCGCGTGCGGCACGAAGACACCGTAGCTGCCGGCAGCGATGGCCGGCACGATGTCCGATTTCAATGAGTTGCCGACCATCATCGCCCGCTCCGGCCCATCGCCGACCTTTGCGAAGATCCGGCGATAGGTGGTCGCCGTCTTGTCCGAGACGATCTCGACGGCGTCGAAGAAATCGCCAAGACCGGATTGCGCCAGCTTGCGCTCCTGGTCGAACAGGTCGCCCTTGGTGATCAGCACCAGCAGGTAGTGTCCGGCCAGCGCTTCCAAGGTTTCGCGCGCATGCGGCAGCGTTTCCACCGGGTGCGACAGCAGGTCCCGACCGATGTCGAGGATCTCGGCGACAACCCTCGCCGGAACAGTGCCTTCGGTGATCTCGATGGCCGTCTCGATCATCGACAGGGTGAAACCCTTGATGCCGAACCCGTAATGGGCAAGGTTGCGGCGCTCGGCGGCAAGCAGCCGCTCCGACACCCTGTCTCCCTCGGCGTAGTCGGCGAGCAATTCGGTAAAATGCTTTTCGGTCAGCTGGTAGAAGTGTTCGTTCTGCCAGAGCGTATCGTCGGCATCGAAGCCGATGGTGGTCAGCGGACGCACGGTCATAGCCATCTTCCTCGTCGGTTCTTCGGGCAGACTTTATCCCTTCCGGCAAGCGAGACAAGCATCCTCGAAGACATCACGGCTGCGTGAAACCGGTACATCGTATCGTTGAAGTCGGGGCTCCCCGCGTTATCTTGGGGTAGCGGCAAGGCCTGCAGGCGATCCGCTTGCGAGTGGACAGCAGCGTCGAAACGTCTGCGGAGTGTCCAATTGCGGCCGAACGAAAGGAATTTCAAATGCGCTACAATCAGCTTGGCAACACCGGCATGTTCGTCTCCGAACTCTGCCTGGGTACCATGACCTTTGGCGAGGCCGGCGGCGGCAGCACCTGGGGTGCAATCGCCGACGTCGACCAGGATGCAGCCGACAAGATCGTCGAAAAATCGCTCGCAGCCGGCGTCAACTTCATCGATACCGCCGACGTCTATTCCTTCGGCGTTTCCGAGACGATCCTCGGTCAGGCGCTGCAGAACCTCGAAGTGCCGCGCAAGGACGTGGTTATCGCCACCAAGGTCTTCGGACCCATGGGCGAAAAGCCCAACGATCGTGGCGCCTCGCGCGGCCACATAATGGATTCCGTCGAGGCCAGCCTCGAACGGCTGCAGGTCGATCATATCGATCTTTACCAGATCCACGCGACCGACTCGGTGACCCCGATCGAAGAGACGCTGCGTGCCTTCGACGATCTCGTCTCCGGCGGTCTGGTGCGCTACATCGGCGTATCGAACTGGCAGGCCTGGCGCATCGAAAAAGCGCTCGGCATCTCCGAGCGTCGCGGCTTTGCCCGCTTCGAGACGGTGCAGGCCTATTACTCCATCGCCGGCCGCGACATCGAGCGTGAGATCGTGCCGATGATGGCGGAAGAGAAAATGGGCCTGATGGTCTGGTCGCCGCTCGCCGGCGGGCTGCTATCCGGCAAGTACGGCCCGGGCGCACCCGGTAACGGCGAAGGTCGCCGCGCCAGCTTCGATTTCCCGCCAGTCGATAAGGACCGCGCCTGGGCCTGCGTCGCCGCCATGCGTGAAGTCGCTGCCAAGCACGATGCCAGCGTTGCCGAAGTGGCGCTTGCCTGGATCCTCGCAAAACCTTTCGTCACCAGCGTCATCATCGGTGCCAAGCGGGTCGAACAACTCGACCAGAACCTCAGCGCCGTCGATCTCAGGCTTGATGCCGAAGATATGGCAAGGCTCGACGAGATCAGCGCACTCGATGCCGAGTATCCGGGCTGGATGATGCCGCGCCAGAACGCCGCTCGCCGTCCCCAGCCTTTCGACCCGAAGGCCTGATCGCGTAGACTACGAAGCCGTCCCGCTCTGTCGGGGCGGCTTTTCTCCTAAAGGAATGTTTCCGCAATCGGCTCCCAGCCATTCGGACCCGGACGAAACTGCGGAATATGCGCGAGGCTTTGAACCAGGGCGCTGTCGGCGCCAAGCGTCTTCTGCCAGTCGCGGGCCTCGGTCAGGATCACGCCAACACCGACGACCTCGCCGCCCGCCTTGCGCACCAGTTCCATCGAGCCCTTCAGGCTGGAGCCGGATGCGACGACATCGTCTACCACCACGACGCGCTTGCCGGCCAGCAACGGAACCGCCTGCCGGTCGAGCAGCAGGCGCTGCTCGCCTTTGGAGGTGATCGATGTGATCGTCTGCACGAGCGCATCGCCAAGATGGATTTTCGGCGATTTCTGCAGGATGACGTAGCGATCAAGCCCCAGCGCCCGGCTGACCTCGATTGCAACCGGAATGCCGAGCGTGGCTGCCCCGACGATGACATCCGGCTTCAGCGGCGCCAGTTTGGCGGCCAGTTTTTCCCCGACATGTGCGCCGAACCTGACGCCGAGATCGATCACCATCATCAGCGAAATGCCAAAATCCGGTTTGATCGGGACGATGGGCAGATCGATTGGATAGCCGGCGACATCGACTGTCCAGTACTGGGTTTCGATGGCGGCGGGATCTGTCATGGGTCTGCCTCGGGAGGGGATGAAAGCTTGATTGCGCTGATGCCGGTCTTACTTGTCGTGCGCCTTCAGCCACGCTTCCATCTCCTTGATCTCCTTCTGCTGGGCCTCAATGACGCCTTTCGCCAGTTTGCGAAGTTCCGGATCCTTGCCGTATTGCAGTTCGACCTTCGCCATCTCGATCGCGCCCTGATGATGGGGGATCATGCCGCGCACGAAATCGGCGTCGGCATTGCCGCTGTAGGTCAGGCCCATGTCCTTGTGCATTTTCGCGTTGGCAGCCGCAAAGGCCTGGCTCGACGGGCTCTGGTCACCCATCGGCTTGCTCATATCCATCTTTGACATGTCTTCGGCAAAGGCGGTGCTGGAGGCAAAGGCGAGTACGGAGGCCAGGAAGATGGTTTTCGTGAGCATGGAATTCCTCGTTCGGGATGGGTCGAAATTCGCGTGAAATCAGACTGTTCAGATTTTGGCCGCCTTGCGCAACGCCTCGTTGATACGGCTCTGCCAGCCCTTGCCGGTGGCCTTGAAGGCATCGATGACATCGGGATCGAGCCGCAGCGAGATTTGCCGCTTCGGCGCCTCGACCGCCGGTCGCCCACGGGCCCGGCGAATGCTTTCCGCCAGATCCGGAAAAACGTCGGCAAACGGCCGGGCGTTCTTGAAGTCTTCTTCGGTCCATTCGGGATTTTCCGGATCCTCGGCAATCCCTCTTTGTATTCGTCGTTCTTCAGCGTCAGTGAGGATACGGCGTCCTTGATCGATATTGGTCATAAAGGCTCCTTTCCTTGCGACTGGCCGGCCTGAGCGAAATCAGCGATATTCCTTGATGCCCCAATCTCGCGAATATGACGGCAACCATGTCGTTGGCCAAAAGGCCGATCGCCTTCAGTCGTCCGTTTCGGGCATTGAGGATCATCGCCTCGGTGAAAAACTCCAATTCCAGGTCGCCGAAATCGAGATCATGCTTTTCGACGTTCTTCTCGCGCTTGCGCTCGTCCCACGTAATTTTCATCGCAAGAATACCCCCGAAGTGAATATTTGTCGATAATAAAAGTGCTACAATAAAACTTGGATTCTGCGCTATCGGCGCGACAGGCGGGCGGCGATCACCTGATGGACGATCTGGTAGTCCCGGCTTTCCTCGCCGAGCGGCGCCACCGGCCATGTCCAGCGCTCGATGGCCTCGGGCGGTGCGATGCCGAGCAGCAGGTCTGCCTGCTCGTGGATCTTGCCTGTCCGGTCGATGACGGCGTAGGCGATATCGGTGACAAGGCAGCTGCGACAGGGCAGGACGGCGAGGTCGGCAAGATGTGCGCCGACGAGGCGTGCCGCCGCATCCGCCGGCATAATGCCTTTGCGGTCGTCGGATAGTCGCCGCTGGACGCCGCGGCCGATCTGCGACAGGAGATTGGCTGACACGACGAGGTCGAGGTAGGGAACCTGCCGCAAAAAGCCGAGCGGTTCGAGGCCTTTCCCGGCGGTGAGCTGGTCATAGCCTGAGAGGTCGCGCTCGATCAGACGGACGTTGCCGAGGCGCCGGGCCTTCAACCAGAGTCGCACCGATGCCAGATGCACGAGATCGACCAGCACGACCCTATCGAAAGCCTGGGCCAACTCGACAATGGGTACATCACGCAGCAGTCCTGAACCGAGCACCACGGCGGTGCGCCGCTGGGTGAGGTCGGCCATCGCATCGAGCACGGCCTTCTGGCTGTGCCGCTCGTGCTCTGCCCAGGCCTGTCGGCAGCGTCCGGCCCGCGACCACAGGCTGACGGAAGAGCGGACGAACCGTCGAAACGGCTTGCCGGTGAGGGGTAGGGTGGCGAGTTGCTGGAGCGTTTCGGCAATCATCGGCAGGAAGCGTCGGGCGAGGATGCGGCCAAAACCAGGATGACGGATTTTGCGGGTGGCGGCGTGGCGGTTTGCTGGAGCATCGATGTCGGCCTTCCCGGAAAGATATCGGCGAGGGTGGCATTTTTCCCCGGCAACCGCCAGCCGCCGAATTGCCGTTGCAACCCTTGCCGCAATCGGCCCGATCCGCTAGGAAACCGCCACTGTCACAGGACCGGAATGCAGCGCCATGAACGACAAGCCGAAGAAGCCCCAGAAGCTGAGAGCCCGCCTACCGCGCGGCTTTGGTGATCGCACTGCTTCCGATATCCATGCCACCAACGAGATGGTCGCAAAAATCCGCGAGGTCTACGAGCGATACGGTTTCGACCCGATCGAGACGCCGCAGTTCGAGTATACGGATGCGCTCGGCAAGTTCCTGCCCGACAGCGACCGTCCGAACGAAGGCGTGTTCTCGTTGCAGGATGACGACGAGCAGTGGATGAGCCTGCGCTACGACCTGACCGCGCCGCTCGCCCGCCATGTCGCCGAGAATTTCAACGAGATCCAGCTGCCCTACCGCACCTATCGCCAGGGCTACGTTTTCCGCAACGAAAAGCCCGGCCCCGGCCGCTTCCGCCAGTTCATGCAGTTCGACGCCGACAGCGTCGGCGCACCCGGCGTCCAGTCCGATGCCGAAATGTGCATGATGATGGCCGACACGCTGGAAGCGCTTGGCATCAAGCGCGGTGACTACGTGATCCGGGTGAACAACCGCAAGGTTCTAGATGGGGTCATGGAGGCCATTGGTCTCGGTGGCGAGGAGAATGCCGCGCGGCGGCTGAATGTGCTGCGTGCCATCGACAAGCTTGATAAGTTCGGCAGTGACGGCGTTCGGTTGCTGCTTGGCGCCGGTCGTAAAGATGAGTCCGGCGATTTCACCAAGGGTGCGGGGCTCGATGAGAAACAAATAAACTCTCTCGAACTCTTCTACTCAGGATTTGCAGAACACGCGCCCGCTGCTGAGGCGCTCCAAGATGCAGCGACCGCTGACGATGATCAATTCATTAATGAAAATGGGATCACAATCTACCCCAGCAGTTCTAGCAAGCTAGAGAACTACCTTAAGCTTTTTGGGGCGGACCATCCCGCTCATGAGGGTTTCAAGGAACTCAAGATCATCAGCGATGTGGTGCGCTCAGCCGGCTACGGCACCAAGCGCATCCGCATCGACCCCTCCGTCGTCCGTGGCCTCGAATACTACACTGGCCCGGTCTACGAGGCCGAACTGACCTTCGACGTCACCAATGAAAAGGGCGAAAAGGTCGTTTTCGGCTCGGTTGGCGGTGGCGGTCGTTACGATGGGCTTGTGTCGCGTTTCATGGGCCAGCCGGTGCCGGCCACAGGCTTCTCCATCGGCGTTTCGCGTCTGATGACGGCGCTGAAGAACCTCGGAAAGCTCGGTCAGGACGAGGTGCTGGCACCTGTCCTCGTCACCGTCATGGACAGTGATATCGAGTCTCTGGGAGGCTACCAGAAGCTGACGCAGGCGCTTCGCGGCGCCGGGATCCGTGCCGAAATGTACCAGGGCAGCGCCAAAAAGAAGATCGGCGACCAGCTGAAATATGCGGACCGTCGCGGTTGCTCGCTCGCCATCATCCAGGGCGGTAACGAGCGGGCCGAGGGCGTGGTGCAGATCAAGGACCTGATCGAGGGCAAGCGCCTTTCCGGCGAGATCGAGGACAACGCATCCTGGCGCGAGGCGCGGGTGGCGCAGGAGATCGTGCCGGAAGCCGAGATCGTCGCCAAGGTGCAAGCGATGCTGGCAGCTCAGGCGGAGGACCGCAAGCGGGCGATGCAGGGGCGGCAGGCATGACGCGGGCAAGCGTTCGAGGGGAGATCGCCTTATGCCGCTGATCGACCTCCCGACCTTTGCGCCCGAATTGCTGGCCGAATTTGAGGCCCGTCGCACCAGCCGCATCGACACCCCGGTCATCCAGCCCGCCGAGCCGTTCCTCGACATGGCCGGCGAGGATCTGCGCCGCCGTATCTTCATGACCGAAAGCGAAACGGGCGAAAGCCTCTGCCTGCGCCCGGAGTTCACCATTCCCGTCTGCCTGCGCCACATCGAAACGGCGACGGGCACGCCGAAACGCTACTCCTATCTGGGCGAGGTCTTCCGCCAGCGCCGTGAGGGGAGCCACGAATTCTACCAAGCCGGCATCGAAGATCTCGGCGATATCAATATATCGAGTGCCGACGCGCGTGCCATCGGCGATGCCACCGGCATCCTCACCCGCCTGTTGCCCGGCCGTCGCCTCAAGGTGACGCTCGGCGATCAGGCTGTGTTCGAGGCAGTCGTGCAGGCGCTCGGCCTGCCGCTCGGCTGGCAGAAGCGGCTGATCCATGCCTTCGGCGATACCGCGCAGTTGCAGGCGCTGCTTGCCCGGCTGGTCAGCCCGCAATTCGTCACAGATCTCGACGACGACGTTGCCCGGCTGGTGGCAGAGGATGACGAGGCAGCTCTTGTTGCCCACATCGACGGTACCATGCAGAAAACCGGATATTCGACCAATGCCAGCCGCTCGCCGCAGGACATTGCCCGTCGGCTGAAGGAAAAGCTGATGCTCTCGGAAACGAGGCTCGACGATGCCGCCTATGGCGTGCTTGAGGAGTTCCTGTCGCTGAACGTGCCATTGTTTAACGCGTCTGCTGCACTTGCCGGCTTTGCCGATGCGGCAGGCCTGCGGCTCGGCAATGCGCTGTCGCGGTTCGACGGCCGGGTTGCGGCGCTTGCCAATGCCGGCGTCGATCTCACCACCATCGAATACCGCGCCGCATTCGGACGGCCGCTGGATTACTACACCGGGCTGGTCTTCGAGATCGCAGCCGAGGGATCGCCTGCGGTGCTCGCCGGCGGTGGTCGCTTCGACCGGCTGATGGCGCTGCTCGGCGCCCAGAACCGCATTCCTGCTGTCGGCTTCGCGCTCTGGCTCGATCGCATCGAGAGTGAGAGGGCGCCGGCATGACCGTCACCATTGCCTTGCCCTCCAAGGGTCGCATGAAAGATGACGCGTCCGACATTTTCGCCCGCGCCGGCATGCCCATCGTCGCCGTCGGCAACGACCGTTCCTATCGCGGCCGTGTCGAAGGTTGGGACGGCGTCGAGATCGCCTTTCTCTCGGCATCCGAAATCTCCCGCGAGATCGGCAACGGCAGCGTCGATTTCGGCGTCACTGGCGAGGATCTCATTCGCGAGGGTCTGGCGGAAGCCGACAAGCGCGTCGAGTTTTGCGCCCGGCTCGGCTTCGGGCGGGCCGATGTCGTGGTCGCCGTGCCGGAAATCTGGCTCGATGTCGATACCATGGCGGATCTCGGCGATGTCGCTGCCGATTTCCGCAGCCGCCGTGGCCGCCGCCTGACGATCGCCACGAAGTATGCCCGGCTGACACAGCAGTTCTTCTCCAGCCAGCACGGCATCCAGCTCTACCGCATCGTCGAAAGCCTCGGCGCCACAGAGGGCGCGCCAGCCTCGGGCTCGGCAGACATTATCGTCGACATCACCTCGACGGGTTCGACGCTGGTGGCAAACCACCTGAAGGTTCTGTCTGATGGCATCATCCTGCGCTCGCAGGCCTGTTTTGTCAGGGCCCGGAAGGACAGCCACAACAATGACCCGCTGATTGCCCGTATCGTCGCCGCAGTCAAAGCAGCACTGCCGGAATAAGCAGCATCCCAAAAACAGAAAGGCCCACCGTGCGGACACGGTGGGCCTTTCTGCATCGCGATGATTTAGGGCTATCAGGCTGCGAGGGCGTAGGAGCCGCGGCGAGCGTCGAGCGAGTAGGCGCCGGGACCGACTGTGGCGAGGAAGATGTAGGCGCCGGCAAGCGTAAAGTTCTTCATGACCATGATCTGGTTGAGCGCGTTGATCCAGCCCAGTGCCGCGTCCGGAAAGCCCGGAACGTTGACGGTCGGGAGGTGGAAGACCACTGCGGTGAAGATGCAGAATGCAGCGATTGCCCAACCGACGATGCGCACCTGGAAGCCGACGAGGACGCAGAGGCCGGTGACGAGTTCGAACAGGCCGGCAACGTAGGTCAGCAGCGTCGCGCCCGGCATGCCGGCGCCGGCGATCATTCCGGCGGTGCCCGCCGGGTCGGTCAGCTTGCCGAAGCCGGCGAAGATGAACATGAATGCCAGCAGGACGCGGGCGACGAGAATGATGATGTTGTTAGTATTGGACATCGGACCCTCCGGATGTGCATTGCCGATCGCGGCAATCTCTGGAGTTCTTATTCGCTATTTTACGCCCGTTGAAAAGATGAACGATCAAAGACGCTTCGTTCGCAAATAGTGAACGCGATGAGCGCTTGTTGACTTTGCAAACCGCGCCGTCAGGTTATGATATCGTTTCCCGTCAGACATATCCAAAAAGGCAATTTCCATGGCAGATCTGTCCTCCTTCCCGATCACCCGCCGCTGGCCGGCGAACAATCCCGATATCATCCAGCTCTATTCCCTGCCGACGCCGAATGGCGTGAAGATTTCCATCGCGCTGGAGGAATTGGAGCTGCCTTACGAGGCGCATCTTGTCTCGTTCGGGACCAACGACCAGAAGACGCCTGAATTCCTGTCGCTCAACCCCAACGGACGCATTCCGGCGATGATCGATCCGGATGGACCCGACGGCAGGCCTATTGGTCTGTTCGAGTCCGGTGCGATGCTGGTCTACCTCGCCGAAAAGACCGGCAAGCTCATGCCGACAGATGCTGCCGGCCGCTATGAAGTTCTGCAGTGGGTGTTTTTCCAGATGGGCGGCATCGGCCCGATGTTCGGGCAGTTCGGCCACTTCTTCAAATATGCCGCCGATAAGGTCGCCAACAACATTTACCCGGTAGAGCGTTATCGCGACGAGACGAAGCGCTTGCTGGGGGTTCTGGAAGAACGCCTGAAGGGTCAGCAGTGGCTGATGGGCGATCTCTATACCATCGCCGATATCGCCTGCTTCCCGTGGGTGCGTGGCGTCGACGTCTTCTACGGCGGCAAGGATGTGCTGGGCCTTGCCGACTTCCCGCTGGTCATGGATTGGGTAGCGCGCGCCACGGCACGTCCGGCCAGTCAGAAGGGCCTCGAAATCCCGAAGCGTGACTGATACCTGGATTGGTGGAACTTGCGGAGCCGGCACTGTTGCGCTGGTTCCGCCGCACTTTACTGGCGGCTGCCTGTGCTTTCGGATGCGCCGATCTTGAACCGTGGGAACAGGAACACGCCGACCATGCTGCCGGAGTAACGTTCCTCGGTGCCGATGGACTCGCCGATGCAGAAAACCGGCTGACGTTGTCCACCTTCGGCAAGCACGGTTGTGGAGAAACAGAACGAGGAGGACGAGGTTGCTGCCTGTTCGAAAAGTTCGAGAATGCGCGAATGGTCGCGGCTGTCATAGCAGCGCATCAGGTTCAGCAGGCCGCATTCCGTCACGTGCAGGCCGTGCAGTATCGTGCTGAGGCTGCCGAGCTTGATCACACCGCTGGCGAGATCGCCGATCCAGCGCTCGGACACGCAAAACTGGCTTAGAAGTTCATGGTCTTCCTCGACGCCACGGGATCCCTCGATGAAAGGCGCCGCAAGATTGGCTTTGGCAATCTTAAACAAAACGTTCCCCACTCCCGTGCGGCCACTCCCTGGCCAAGTACACTATCAGATTGTATATTTCCCGTCTCGCCTCAGATAGAAAAGCGGACGATTTTTAGCCGATGCCGCGCGTTATTACTATAATCGCAGACATGGCGTTCAGGTTAGTCACTTGAAAACCGTAACGATCAAGTAGCGAAATTTGTTTCACAAGAGCCGCAAAGCATCTTTAGACTGCAACTTGTTGGGAGCGAAGGTCTTTCGCAGATAACCTGCCGTTTTCCGCGCCCTGGTTCATCAGGGTCCGTTTTATAGAAGAAATATTAAAAACAGCAATGGGCCAAACGACGAAAACACGTCGTATGTGCGTGTCAAAGCATATACTTAATGATCGGTTGCTGTTCAAGGTAAACCGGCTTTCGACTGGTCGTGTGCAAAAGCAGGAATTGAGAAGACATCGTCAAAAGACCGGATGCACGGCAGGAAACCGTCGCTTCGCTCACAATGCATGCGTGGAAAGGGGAGGGGCGTTCTTTTGACATGAGCCTGTCGCTCATTCTCCGGGCATCTGGGGCGCACTGTAGTCCGGGGACCAGAGCCCGTGATTTTGTCGACAGCACCGAGCTAACTTTACGGAGAGGGGATCAGAGGAATTGCCGGGATGCAATCTATGAGAGAATCGCGCGGTATTCTTCTGCGCCGTCCCGAGGCGGCGGACAAAAAAGGGCGACCCGAAGGTCGCCCTCTCGATAGTGCGGTGATCCGAAGGATCACATCATGTCCATGCCGCCCATGCCGCCCATGCCGCCGCCCATTCCGCCACCCATGCCGGCGCCGGAGTCCTTCTTAGGAGCTTCAGCAATCATGGCTTCGGTGGTGATCAGCAGCGAGGCAACCGAGGCTGCGTTCTGTAGAGCCGTACGGACAACCTTGACCGGGTCGACGATACCCATGGCGATCATGTCGCCATATTCGCCGGTCTGGGCGTTGTAGCCGTAGTTGTCGGTGTTGCTTTCGAGGATCTTGCCGACGATGATCGAGCCTTCATCACCAGCATTTTCTGCGATCTGGCGAACCAGCGACTGCAGAGCCTTGCGGATGATGTTGATGCCGGCCGTCTGGTCGTCATTGGCGCCCTTGATGTTGAGGACGACAGATGCGCGCAGAAGTGCGGTACCGCCGCCGGGGACGATGCCTTCCTGTACGGCAGCGCGCGTTGCGTTCAGCGCGTCGTCGATACGGTCCTTCTTTTCCTTGACTTCAACTTCGGTCGCACCGCCAACGCGGATGACGGCAACGCCGCCAGCGAGCTTGGCAAGACGTTCCTGCAGCTTTTCGCGGTCGTAGTCAGACGTGGTTTCTTCGATCTGAGCCTTGATCTGCGCGACGCGGCCTTCGATGTCGGACTTCTGGCCCGAACCGTCGACGATCGTCGTGTTTTCCTTGGTGATCGAGATCTTCTTGGCGCGGCCGAGCATTTCGAGCGTAACCGACTCGAGCTTGATGCCGATGTCTTCGGAGATCACAGTGCCGCCCGTCAGGATGGCGATGTCTTCGAGCATTGCCTTGCGGCGATCGCCGAAGCCAGGAGCCTTGACAGCAGCAATCTTCAGGCCGCCGCGCAGCTTGTTGACGACGAGCGTTGCAAGAGCTTCGCCTTCGACGTCTTCAGAGATGATGAGGAGCGGCTTGCCGGTCTGGACGACAGCTTCGAGAACCGGCAGCATTGCCTGCAGGTTGGAGAGCTTCTTCTCATGAAGGAGAATGTAAGCGTCTTCCAGTTCGGCAACCATCTTTTCTGGATTGGTCACGAAGTAAGGCGAGAGGTAGCCGCGGTCGAACTGCATGCCTTCGACGACTTCGAGTTCAGTTTCGGCGGTCTTGGCTTCTTCAACCGTGATGACGCCTTCATTGCCGACCTTCTGCATCGCTTCAGCGATGTACTGGCCGATTTCCTTTTCGCCGTTGGCAGAGATCGTGCCGACCTGGGCCACTTCGTCCGAAGTGCTGATCTTCTTTGCCTTGGATACGATGTCCTTGACGACTTCGGCAACGGCGAGATCGATGCCGCGCTTCAGGTCCATCGGGTTCATGCCGGCAGCAACAGCCTTGCCGCCTTCGCGGACGATGGCCTGGGCCAGAACGGTTGCAGTCGTCGTGCCGTCGCCGGCGATGTCGTTGGTCTTCGAAGCAACTTCGCGGACCATCTGGGCGCCCATGTTTTCGAACTTGTCTTCGAGTTCGATTTCCTTGGCGACAGAAACACCGTCCTTGGTGATGCGCGGAGCGCCGAAGGACTTGTCGATGATGACGTTGCGGCCCTTAGGACCGAGCGTGACCTTTACTGCGTCAGCGAGGATGTCGACGCCGCGCAGCATTTTTTCGCGCGCAGTACGGCCGAACTTAATTTCTTTAGCTGCCATGTTAAAAACTCCCGGGCTGATGCCCAATTGGTTTTATGGAATTGTTGACGAAGAAAACCGGCTGGATCAGCCGATGATCCCCATGATGTCGGCTTCCTTCATGATGAGAAGGTCTTCGCCGTCGAGCTTGACTTCAGTGCCCGACCACTTGCCGAACAGGATGCGGTCGCCAGCCTTGACGTCCAAAGGAATGATCGTGCCCTTGTCGTCGCGAACGCCGGTGCCGACAGCGACGATTTCGCCTTCCTGCGGCTTTTCCTTGGCGGTGTCTGGAATGATGATGCCGCCCTTTGTCTTGGCTTCAGATTCGACGCGGCGTACGACGACGCGGTCGTGCAGCGGGCGGAAATTGGTGGTTGCCATTGTCTAATCCCTCGATCGAATGACATTCACGGACCACGGGGGATCCGTATGGGTAGTGTTGGCACTCAGCCTCGGCGAGTGCTAACGACCTGCATTTAGGGACGGCTGTCACGGGAGTCAATAACAGCGATAGTGAATTTTTGTACCGGAATTGTGACCCCCGGCCCGAATTGCCCGAACCCTTTGCTGGCCATGCAAGCGCATCCGGCATGCGACTGCGGCAATTCGGCGTTCGGGACGCGCGGTGCTTTTTCAGACTTGTAATCTTGAAGCTGGTTTGCGATGTCAGCCGCAACGTCTCTTACCGGAAGAACAACGGCATGGCCAAGCGTATCGATAGCCTTCGCGATCTCACCAGCGCCTACGACGTCGTCCTCTGCGACGTTTGGGGCGTGCTTCACAACGGCGTCGTTGCCAATGCCGATGCCTCGGCAGCGCTGGAAGCCGCCCGCGGGCGAGGCCAGGCCGTGGTGCTGATCACCAATTCGCCGCGCATCTCGCCGCAGGTCGTCGAGCAGTTGCGGACCATCGGCGTTTCGGACGGTGCCTATGACCGTATCGTCACATCCGGCGACGTCACGCGCACGCTGATCGCCGAGGGTCCGAAGTCGGTGTTTCTGCTCGGCCCGGACCGCGATGTCGCCCTGATCGAGGGCCTTGGTGTGGACCGTGTTTCCGCCGACGAAGCGCAGTCGGTGGTCTGCACCGGCTTCTTCGACGACGAGACCGAGACCCCGGAAGACTATACCGACATGCTGAAGGCCTTCGCGGCACGCAACGTGCCGATGATCTGCGCCAATCCGGATCTGATCGTCGAGCGCGGTCACAGGATGATCCCGTGCGCCGGCGCCATGGCTGCCTATTACAACCAGATGGGCGGCCAGACCCGCGTCGCCGGCAAGCCGCACCGGCCGATCTATGAGGCGAGCCTTGCGGCCGCCCGCGAGGTGCGCGGCGATTTCGATCTGTCGCGTGTCGTCGCCATCGGCGATGGGATGCCGACGGACGTGCGCGGCGCACTCGGCTACGGTCTCGACTTGCTCTATATCAGCCAGGGCATCCACGCCGGCGAATACACCATCGAGGGCAAGGCGGATGAAGCAATTCTGCATGCCTTCCTGGACAGGGAGCAGGCGTCACCGACATGGTGGATGCCGACGCTCGCCTGAAACAGTCTGGATATTGACGCTATGACCGTTTTCCATCGAAACGAGACCCGTGAACAACTGCCGGCGCACCTGCGCGGTGGCGTGATCGCCATCGGCAATTTCGACGGCGTCCACCGTGGTCACCGGTCGGTGCTGGATCGGGCGCTGGAGATTGCCAAGGCACGCGGCGTTCCGGCACTGGTGCTGACATTCGAGCCGCATCCCCGCTCGGTGTTCCGCCCTGACGAGCCCGTCTTCCGCCTGACGCCTGCGCCATTGAAGGCGCGCATCCTCGAAGCGCTCGGCTTTGACGCCGTCATCGAATATCCGTTCGACCGCGAATTTTCGCAACGCTCGGCAGACGAGTTCGTCAGCACGATCCTGATCGACTGGCTCGGCGCCTCCGAAGTCGTCACCGGCTTCGATTTCCATTTCGGCCACGGGCGCGAAGGCGGTCCGGCCTTCCTGATGAATGCCGGCAGTCGCCATGGTTTCGGGGTGACGCTGATCGATGCCTTTCGCGACGAGAATGCCGAAGTGGTGTCCTCGAGCCGCATCCGTGCCTTGCTGGTCGACGGTGAAATGTCCGAGGCCGCCGGTCTGCTCGGCTACCGCTACCTCGTGGAAGCAGACGTCATCGGTGGCGAAAGGCTCGGGCGCACGCTCGGCTATCCCACGGCCAACATGCGGCTGCCGCCGGAAACCGAATTGCGCAACGGCATCTATGCCGTGCGCTTCCGCACCGCCGACCGTGTCATCCACGATGGCGTCGCCAGCTACGGACGCCGCCCGACTGTGACAGAAAACGGCGCGCCTCTGCTCGAAACCTTTTTGTTCGATTTCAGCGGCGATCTCTACGGGCAACACTGCTCGGTGTCGTTTTTTGGCTATCTGCGGCCCGAACTGAAGTTCGACGGACTTGAGCCGCTGATCGCCCAGATGCGTAACGACGAGGCCGAGGCGCGGGCGCTGCTGTCAGGCGTCGCACCTCTCGGGGAACTCGACCGCATCCTCAATTCCTGATGCTGCGCCGCGCAATCGAATTGTGGGGTTTGTAAGGCAAAATTGCTTGCGCAGCCAAGCTTAGCGTTTATGTCTTGGGCATTCTAGAAGCGGAATCGCCGCGCTAAAATGTCCGAAAGGCACTGCTCATCATGGACAAACGTTCCGGAAAGGCAGCCCTCTGGCTGCTCGTCATTCCCTACATCGGGCTCCTCTGGGTGCCGTTCTACAATTTTCGCGATCCGGTGCTGTTCGGGTTTCCGTTCTTCTACTGGTACCAGCTTCTCTGGGTGCCGCTCACGGCTCTGCTGACATACATCGCTTACCGGAGCACGCGCCATGACGACTGATATCAATCCAACGGCGCTCGCCGTATTCCTGTTCTTCTTCGCGCTGGTCACCGTCATGGGCTTTGTCGCCGCCCGTTGGCGCAAGCCGGAGACACTGGCCCATATCGACGAATGGGGCCTCGGCGGCCGTAATTTCGGCACCTGGATAACCTGGTTCCTCGTCGGCGGCGATTTCTATACCGCTTACACGATCATAGCAGTGCCGGCGCTGGTCTATGCCGTCGGCGCCTACGGCTTCTTCGCGCTACCCTATACGATCGTCGTCTATCCCTTCGTCTTCATGGTCATGCCTGTCCTCTGGAAGCGCGCCAAGGACCATGGCTATGTCACCGCCGGCGATGTCGTGCACGGCCAGTACGGCTCGCGCGGCCTGGAGCTGGCCGTGGCGATCACCGGCGTCATCGCCACCATGCCCTATATCGCATTGCAGCTGGTGGGCATGACCGTCGTCTTGAAGGCGCTCGGCCTGCACGGCGAACTGCCGCTCGCCATCGCCTTCATCATCCTTGCGGTCTACACCTACTCGTCCGGCCTTCGCGCGCCGGCGCTGATCGCCTTCGTCAAGGACATCATGATCTATATCGTGGTGATCGTTGCGGTCGCCGCCATTCCGATGAAGCTCGGCGGTTACGCCAGCGTCTTTGCCGCAGCCGACGCCGATTTCCAGGCCAAGGGGTCCGGCAGCCTGTTGCTCGGCAGCAACCAGTATGTCGCCTATGCCAGCCTCGCGCTCGGCTCGGCACTTGCCGCCTTCATGTATCCGCACACACTGACCGGCATCTTCGCCTCCAACAGCGGCAACACCATCCGCAAGAACGCCGTGCTTTTGCCGGCCTATACCCTGCTGCTTGGCCTGCTGGCGCTGCTTGGCTACATGGCGCATGCCGCGCACCTCACGGTGTCCAGCCCGAACGAAGTCGTGCCGGCGCTGTTCCAGTCGTTGTTCCCGAGCTGGTTCACCGGCTTTGCCTTCGCAGCGATTGCCATCGGCGCATTGGTGCCGGCGGCCGTCATGAGCATCGGCGCCGCCAACCTCTTCACCCGCAATTTCTGGAAGGCCTACGTCAATCCAGATGTCAGCCATGCGGGTGAGGCGCAGGTCGCCAAGATCGCCTCGCTGGTGGTCAAGGTCGGCGCGCTGCTGGTCATCCTGTTCCTGCCGACGCAGTTCGCCCTCGACCTGCAGCTGCTCGGCGGCATCTGGATCCTGCAGACTTTGCCGGCCCTGGTGTTCGGCCTCTACACCAACTGGTTCCGGGCACAGGGCCTCCTTGCTGGCTGGTTCGTCGGCTTCTTCGGCGGCACCTATCTGGTGTGGATCAACGGCTGGAAGCCGATGCAGGCCATCGCCTTCGGCGGCGCGCCTGTCACGATCTACATCGGCCTGCTGGCGCTTGCCGCGAACATCGTCGTCGCTTCGGCGGTGAACGCTGTCACCAAGGGCAGGGCCACTGCACAGGCGTGACGGAACGAGCCTGACAAACCCTGAAGAAGCTTGGTTGACGAGAGCGATCCCACTCTCCCTCATCCTCGCCCTTGTGGCGGGGATCCAGCGACACGACGTCTGTCGAGTCAAAGACTCTTTCAGCTCAAGGACTTGAGCTGACTGGATCCCCGCCACAAGGGCGAGGATGAGGGGAGTTTGGTGACCGGCTCGATTTCCCCGGTGGCCTGCTGAGCTGTTGGACAAGGCCCTTGTCAGCGGTCTGGACCGTGGCCGGCAACCCTACTTTTTCCTGCTGCCAGTCCCGCTACGGCTGCAGGAGACGGCTGTCGAAGGGATAGGATTTTATCTCCTCGATCCGGATTTCATGGGCGCGGGGGTGTTGCGGGTTGATGAGAATGTTGGCTGCCGGCGGCATGATCGCTGACGGCACGCGGATCAGGCAAGCCTCGCCGCTCCGCAGGAGCTGGCTGCCTTTCGAGCGGGTGCGATTGATGTCGTCGAAATCGCCCTGATCGATGTCAATGTCTACCATCGGCAGATCGTCCGGACTTAAAATCCGCAACAGCTGGAAGGTCTCCGGAATCTGCTCAAGGCTGACCTGCACGAGGGTCTCGAGCAATGCAGTGGACGGATGATCGCAGCAATAGACGACAGGTGTGCCCAGGTCGTGCCATCGGCCCGGCGCGACCAGCCCACCGCGACCGGAGAGGTCCGCGTAGTTGGATATGCGCTAGAGGGTCGTCATCAGACATAAATGCCGTAGTCTATCTGATAAAGAGACGTCTCGACCAGACGGGCTCCGGTCTCCGATTCCAGCAGGTCGATCGGGGCGATCCCTTTCAGCGCGCGATTGGGATTGCGCAGCCATTGGTGGGCCTTGTCATGGTCGCCAAAAACCTTGTCTGCCAGCTCGCTGATACGCAATAGGCGCTGGGCGCTGTCGTTTTCGGCAAGCGTCAGAGGCTCGCCTTTCTCGACACGCCGCGCAAGCGTTCTGCGCGGTGCCACGAAACGATAGATCTCCTCCGTCGAGAAGCCATGCTCTCTGAGTTGACCGACTGCCTTCGCCTCGAACGAGGGCCAGGCATTGTCGGTCACCATTACAAGTGCCGCTTGTGTTGACCTGCCGCCGGCTATCGGAAAACTGTCTGCCATGGGAATGCTCCGTGCCATTTGCCAGTCATCATACGCGCAAATGGCCAAATCTTCAATCGTCGCTTTCGCCGCTGCCAACCTCTTCCTTTTCCCCCGAAAACCGCCTATGAACCGGCGGTAATGACCCAATTTTGGCTGGCAGTAGCGATACGAATTATAGGCCCGGCTTTCCGCGCGCATTAGCTGCCGGAAGGTCCGGGTTCTTGGCGCTTCCCCCAAGCGCTCCTCCGCCACCGAAAATTTCCCGATTGGATGCGCCCGCTTGGGGCTGCAAGAGACGATTGTCAGCACAATGACCGATACGCCCGAAAAGATCGACTATTCGAAGACCCTCTACCTCCCCGAGACCGAGTTCCCGATGCGCGCAGGCCTGCCGCAGAAGGAGCCGGAAATGGCGGCGAAATGGAAGCAGATGGGGCTCTACAAGAAGCTCCGCGCTTCTGCTGCCGGCCGCGAAAAGTTCGTCCTGCACGACGGCCCTCCCTATGCCAACGGCAACATCCATATCGGCCACGCGCTGAACAAGGTGCTGAAGGACGTCATCACCCGCTCGTTCCAGATGCGCGGCTTCGATGCGAACTACGTGCCCGGCTGGGATTGCCACGGCCTGCCTATCGAGTGGAAGATCGAGGAAAAATACCGCGAGAAGGGCAAGGACAAGAACGAGGTCCCGGTCAACGAATTCCGCCAGGAATGCCGCGACTTCGCGCAAGGCTGGATCGACATCCAGTCGGAAGAATTCCGCCGTCTGGGCATCGAGGGCGATTTCGACAATCCCTACACGACGATGGCCTTCCACTCGGAAGCCCGCATCGCCGGCGAACTGTTGAAGATCGCCAAGTCCGGCCAGCTCTACCGCGGTTCCAAGCCGATCATGTGGTCAGTGGTCGAGCGCACCGCGCTGGCCGAGGCCGAGGTCGAATACCACGAGGTCGAGAGCGACACGATCTGGGTGAAGTTCCCGGTGGTGAAGGTTGATTCAAGTTATACTTGGATCGACAAGAAGACGGGTGCCCAACCTCAAATCGACCTCGAAAAGTCGCCTCTCAAAGGAGCGTCGATTGTTATCTGGACAACGACGCCGTGGACCATTCCCGGAAACCGCGCGATCTCGTTCTCTTCGAAAATCAAATATGCCCTCTACGAAGTGACGGAAGCCGCTAACGATTTTGGGCCACAACCAGGCGAGAAGTTGATCTTTGCAGAAAGCCTAGCGCAAGCATGTGCGGAAAAAGCTAAGGTGAAGCTGTCGCAGATCACAGAACTTGATGGTTACGCAATGGGTAAGGCATTTACCTGCGCCCACCCGCTCGCAGACATGGGCTACACCTTCGATGTCCCCCTCATCGACGGCGACCACGTCACCGACGATGCCGGCACCGGTTTCGTGCACACCGCCCCGTCCCACGGCCGAGAAGACTTCGAGGCCTGGATGTCCAGCGTTCGCCAGCTCGAAGCCCGTGGGATCGATGTGAAAATCCCGTTCCCGGTCGACGATGCCGGCTTCTACACCGAGGATGCGTTCGGTTTCGGCCCCTCTGCCGAAGGTGGCGCTGCACGCGTGCTGGACGACAACGGCAAGAAGGGCGATGCCAACAAGCGTGTCATCGAGGCGCTGATCGCTGCCGGCAATCTCTTTGCCCGTGGCCGCATCAAGCACGATTACCCGCATTCCTGGCGTTCCAAGAAGCCGGTCATCTTCCGCAATACGCCGCAGTGGTTCGTCTACATGGACAAGCAGCTGGACGACGGCAAGACGCTGCGCATCCGCGCGCTGGAGGCCATCGACCAGACCCGCTTTGTGCCGGCAGGTGGCCAGAACCGGCTGCGTGCCATGATCGAGCAGCGTCCGGACTGGGTGCTGTCGCGCCAGCGCGCCTGGGGCGTGCCGATCTGCGTCTTTGCCGATGAAGAAGGCAACGTGCTGCTGGACGATGCCGTCAACGAGCGCATCCTCGCGGCCTTCGAAAAGGAAGGCGCCGACGCGTGGTTTGCCGAAGGTGCCAAGGATCGCTTCCTCGGCAACGAGCATGATGGCGAACGCTGGCAGATGGTCACCGATATCCTCGACGTCTGGTTCGACAGTGGCTGCACCCACACCTTTACACTGGAAGACCGCCCGGACCTGAAATGGCCGGCCGACGTCTATCTCGAAGGCTCCGACCAGCATCGCGGCTGGTTCCATTCGTCGCTGCTGGAAAGCTGCGCGACGCGTGGCCGCGCGCCCTACAACGCTGTCGTCACCCATGGCTTCACCATGGCCGAGGACGGTCGCAAGATGTCGAAGTCGCTCGGCAACACCGTCACCCCGCAGGAAGTCATGGGCCAGTCCGGCGCCGATATCCTGCGCCTCTGGGTGATGAACACGGACTATTGGGAGGATCAGCGTCTCGGCAAGACGATCATCCAGACCAACATCGACAGCTACCGCAAGATCCGCAACACGCTTCGCTGGATGCTGGGAACGCTGGCCCACGATCACGGTGACGAGATCGCCTATGCGGACCTGCCGGAACTCGAGCGGCTGATGCTCAACCGCCTGTCCGAACTGGATAAGGTGGTGCGAGGAGGCTACGACGAATTCGACTTCAAGCGCATCGTCCGCTCGCTGTCGGACTTCGCCAATGTAGAACTGTCGGCCTTCTATTTCGACATCCGCAAGGACGCGCTCTATTGCGATGCGCCGTCGAGCCCGAAACGCCGTGCGGCCCTCTATGTCATCCGCAAGCTGTTCGATTGCCTCGTCCTGTGGTTCGCGCCGATGATGCCGTTCACCACCGAGGAGGCATGGCTGTCGCGCGATCCCAATGCTGTCTCCGTGCATCTCGAGCAGTTTCCGACGATTCCCGGCGAATGGTCGAACGAGCCAGTTGCGGAAAAGTGGAAGAAGGTCCGCACTGTTCGTCGTGCCGTCACCGGCGCACTGGAGATCGAGCGTAAGGACAAGCGCATCGGCTCCTCGCTGGAAGCTGCCCCCGTCGTCCACGTCGGCGATCCCGAGCTTCTGGCGGCGCTGGAAGGTCTCGACTTCGCCGAGATCTGCATCACCTCGGATATTTCCGTCGTGGCAGGCGAGGGACCGGCAGAAGCCTTCCGGCTTGAGGACGGAACTAAGGTCGCCGTCGAGCAAAAACTTGCCGAAGGCGTCAAATGCGCCCGCTCGTGGAAAATCACCAAAGACGTCGGATCGGACCCGGCCTATCCCGATATTTCCGCCCGCGACGCAGCCGCAATGCACGAATTGGCGGCTTTGGCCTGAAGAAAATTACCGGATGAATTGCGTTAACCGCGTTCATCCGGTAAAAGCTGCCTGAAATTGGCCGAAGTTTTGCGCGAAGGGGCGTAGAACCGTGGTGGGCAATGAGTGCGCCGGCACGGCTGGGAAGGGTTTTCATGAAAGCGTTGCATAGGGTTCGTGTTGGCGTCTGCTTGGCTGCTTTGTTGGCAGGCTGCGGCGCGATGTCCGGCTGCATGAGCAGCCCGACCTACGGCACCGACAAGACATCGGGCGAACAGCTGTTCGATGACATCGCCGATATCGGCTCGATCTCGGCTGCGACGCCCAAGGAAAATGCCGTCAAGTATCCGCCTCGTCCGGGCCTCGTAGTGCCGCCGGCCAATGGCAGGTCGACCCTGACGCAGCCGCAGCAGTCGCTGGCCTCCTCTGACAATCCGAACTGGGTCGAATCGCCTGAAGACGCCCGCAAGCGTCTCGTTGCCGATGCAGACGCCAACAAAAATTCTGCCACATACCGTTCGCCGTTGGTCTATTCCGACAGCCACGCCAACCAGATGACGCAGGCGCAGCAGACCGCGGCCTATCGCGAGGCGCGCAAGCAGCAGGACGGTACCTACATCGATCAGCGCCGTTACCTGATCGACCCACCGGCGCAGTACCGCCAGGTTGCCGATCCGGCCGCCCTCAACGATCTCGGCACGCCGGAATCGAAGAAGGAAAAGAAGCGCCTGAAGGATGCCGAGGCAGCCCAGCAGACCAGCAGCTGGTGGAAGCCCTTCCAGTAAGCAACACCTGAGCGCGTTATTCGCCGCGCCGGGCTTGGAAAAATGCCTTGAGGATATCGCTGGCATCGCTTTCGGCGAGGCCTGAATAGACCTCCGGACTGTGATGGCATGTCGGCTGCGCAAAGAAGCGCACGCCGTTGTCGATGCCGCCGCCTTTCGGATCCTCCGCGCCATAGTAGAGCCTGCGGATGCGGGCGAACGAAATGGCCGCCGCACACATCGTGCAGGGCTCCAGCGTCACGTAGAGATCGGCATCGACCAGCCGTTCCTGGCCTAGCGTTGCGCTGGCAAGCCGGATCGCCACTATTTCGGCATGGGCAGTGACATCGTTCAATTCCCGGGTCCGGTTGCCCGCTATGGCGATGACGGTGTTGTCGAGAACCACCACGGCGCCGATCGGCACTTCGCCACGCTGTCCGGCGGCGCGCGCTTCATCCAGCGCCAGCGCCATGAAATGATTTGTCCTCGCCATCAAGATTTTCCACTTAACCGAAGCGGCGTGACCTGATAGGACACGCCAAAGACCAATTTGGTCTAAAAACTCAGGCAAACATCAAATGACATTCAATGACAAGCCCAAGCGGCCTGGGTCCAAGCCCTTTCTTCGCGATAAGCCGATGCCGAAGCGCGAAGACACCAATGCTGCAAAACCTGCGCCGTCGAAGCTGACCAAGGCGAATATCCCGGATGACGCCGAGCGTATCTCCAAGGTGATGGCACGCGTCGGCGTCGCCTCCCGCCGCGATATCGAGCGGATGATCATGGAAGGCCGCGTCAAGCTGAACGGCGTGCAGCTCGACAGCCCGGTCATCAACGTCACGCTGACGGACAAGATCGAAGTCGATGGCGTGCCGATCCGTGGTATCGAGCGCACCCGTCTGTGGCTCTACCACAAGCCTGCCGGCCTGGTGACCACCAATGCCGATCCGGAAGGCCGCGATACCGTATTCGACAACCTGCCGGACGACCTGCCGCGCGTCATGTCGATCGGCCGCCTAGACATCAACACAGAAGGCTTGTTGCTGCTGACCAACGACGGCGGCCTTGCCCGCGTGCTGGAATTGCCGACCACCGGCTGGCTGCGTCGCTACCGCGTTCGCGCCCATGGCGAGATCGACCAGGATGCGCTCGACAAGCTGAAAGAAGGCATCGCCGTCGATGGCGTGCTCTATGGCTCTATCGAGGCAACGCTCGACAAGGTGCAGGGCTCCAACGTCTGGATCACCATGGGTCTTCGCGAAGGCAAGAACCGCGAAATCAAGAACGTCCTCGGCGCGCTCGGCCTCGAGGTTAATCGCCTGATCCGCATTTCCTACGGCCCGTTCCAGCTCGGCGACCTGCCGGAAGGCCAAGCCGTAGAAGTCCGTGGTCGAACGCTCCGCGACCAGCTCGGTCCACGCCTCGTCGAAGACGCCAAGGCGAATTTCGATGCGCCGATCTACAACGTGAGCGGTGGCGACGCAGCTGACGACGACGAAGCGCCCGCCGCCCGTCCGCAGCAGCGCGATGACTGGGTCAAGCGCGAAAAGTCCAGCGACAAGCGCGCTCCCGCCCGTGGCCATCTCGATACCAAGCGCGAGGACAGCAAGGGCGGTGCCCGTGGCAAGGACGACGACCGTCCGAAGCGCGCACCGATGACGACGCCGCGCCGCAGCGCCAATGTCTGGATGGCGCCCGGCGCCCGTCCTCTTGGCGAGAAGGCAGCTGAAAAGGTTGCCAAGAATCTCGAAAGATATGGCCCTTCGACCCGTGGCCCGCGCGTGCGCCCCGGCTCCGAGCGCCCGGATGAAGGTCCGCGCGTCCGTGTCAGTCGCGTCAGCGACAGCGAAGGAGAGTGGATCCGCGCCACTGACGATTCCGACGATGCCAAGGGCAAGGGCGGCGGTTTCGGCCGCAAGAGCGCCGGCGGCGACCGTCCGCCACGCGGCGACAAACCGTTTGGCGACCGTGCCCCGCGCGGCGACCGGCCCCAGGGTGCAAAGTCCTTCGGTGATCGTCCGGCCCGCAGCGACAAGCCATTCGGCGATCGTGCTCCGCGTGCCGAGAAGCCGTTCAGCGACCGCCCGCGTGGCCCGAGCCGCCCGCGTACCGAGGGCGAGGATCGCCCACGGACCAGCTCTTTCCGCAGTGACAGCCGCTCGGATGCCCCTCGTGGCGATCGTCCCTCCGGCGACCGGCCACCGCGCGGTGATCGTCCACAAAGCGATCGTCCTCGTGGCGACCGGCCCGAGCGCGCCCGTCCGCAGGGCGACCGCCCTTATTCCGGCAGGCCGCGCACTGAAGGCGAGGATCGTCCCCGTGCAAAGCCGTTCCGCTCCGACGCTCCGCGTGGCGATCGTCCTGTCCGCAGCGAACGTCCGCAGGGCGAACGTTCATTTGGTGACAAGCCGAGAAGCGACCGCCCGACACGGTCCTTCGATGGCGACCAGCGGTCCGAGCGTCCGGCAAGGACTGAACGTCCCTCCGGTGAGCGCTCGTATGGCGACAAGCCGGCCGGTGCAAAGCCCGCAGGCCGTCCTTATACAGGCAAGCCAGCCGGTAAATCCTTCGGTGGCAAGCCAGCGGGCAAGCCGGGTGCAAAGAGCTTTTCCGGCAAGCCACGCGACGGTGCCGGCAGCGGTCGTCCGGCAGGGGGTGCCCCAAGGGGTGGTCCGAAGGGCAAGAGAGGCTAACGGACGGTGAGGATTGTCGGCGGAGAGTTTCGCGGTCGGTCTCTAGCCGTGCCCAAGTCCAATGCGATCCGGCCAACGGCTGACCGGACGCGGGAGAGCCTGTTCAATATCCTCAGCCACGCCTATCCCGAGGCGATCGACGCGACGCGCATGATGGACCTCTTCGCCGGCACCGGCGCGGTCGGCCTCGAGGGCGCCTCGCGCGGCTGCCGCCACGTGCTGTTTGTCGAAAGCAGCGTCGAGGGCCGTGGCCTTCTCTGGGAAAATATCGATGCGCTCGGCCTGCACGGCCGGACGCGCATGCTGCGTCGCGACGCCACCGATCTCGGCAGCGTCGGCAATCTCGAGCCGTTCGACTTCCTGTTCGCGGATCCACCTTATGGCCACGGCCTCGGCGAGAAAGCCTTCGCGGCGGCAGCCGATGGCGGTTGGCTGGTGCCGGGCGCCCTTGCGATCCTCGAAGAGCGTGCCGATATCGTCGTCAACGCTCCTGCAGATTACGTATTGCTGGAGGTCAGAACCTTTGGCGACAGCAAGATGCACTTTTTCCGCTACCAGCCGGCTTGAGTTATGAACACGATGACCAGACTGGGTGATGAGATCACCGACACCGCCTACAGATCGTCGCAGCCATCCGTGGCCGTCTCCTTCGGCGGTGGCGGTGCGCGTGGGCTTGCCCATATCCACATCATCGAGGCGCTGGACGAACTCGGCATCCGGCCGGTCGCCATTTCCGGCTCGTCGATCGGCGCGATCATGGGTGCAGGCATGGCGTCTGGCATGAGCGGGCTCGAGATCCGCGACCACGCTCTCTCCAGCATCGGCAACAAGAAGGCTGTCGCCAACCGGATCTGGGGTCTCAGGCCGAAGTCGGTACGCGGCCTGAAGATCGGACAGTTCGATCTCGAGCGTGTGCTGCGGGCCTTTTTGCCGCATCAGGTGCCGGATAGTTTCGACGGTCTGCGCATTCCGATGAAGGTGATCGCTACCGATTATTATGGCCAGGCCGAGGTGGTCATCGAAGATGGCGATCTTATCGAGGCGCTAGCCGCTTCCGCCGCCATTCCGGCCGTTTTCATGCCCGTGCGGCGAAACGACCGCGTCATGATCGACGGCGGCATTATCAATCCGGTGCCTTACGAACATCTGATGGATCTTGCCGATATCGTCATCGGCGTCGATGTTGTCGGCGCGCCGGATGGCGACGGTACCCATGTGCCGAACCGCATGGAAAGCCTGTTCGGCAGCGGCCAGTTGATGATGCAGACGGCGATTGCCCTGAAGCTCCGCCTGCGTCCGCCGCAGATCTTCCTCTGCCCAGCAGTCGGGCGCATCGGCGTCATGGATTTCCTGAAAGCTCGCGAAATCCTCGCCATGTCCGTCGGCATCAAGGACGAGCTGAAATATGCGCTCGATGAGATCCTGACCGCCCGCCAGACCTAGAGACTCGCTGGCTCCGACAGATCGTCGCTGGCATCGATGACTTCGACCGACCGCTTTGGCTTGATCAGCGGTTCCGGCTTGACCGGCTTCGAAAACAGCATGTCGGCACCTGCCTGCGGACCTTCCGTCGTCTGCAGAATCAGTCGCTGCTCGTCGCGCCTGCGGATATCTTCCTGGATCGCCATTGCCTCCGCTTCACCGACTCCGAGTTCCTCGAGGGTCCGCCGGCCGAACAATAGGCCTGATTCCAGCGTTTCACGCAGCTCGTAATCGACGCCCACTTTTCGCAGCGCGATGGAGTGGATGCGGTCGTAGCTGCGCACGAAAATCCGGGCATGGGAATATTCAGCCTGCACCAGTTCGACGATCTTGTCGGTGATTTCCCGCGTGTGGGTGCAGATGACCACGATCTTGGCGCGGTCTATGCCGGCGGAGCGCAGAACGTCCTTGCGGGTTCCATCGCCGAAATAGATGCGAAAACCAAAGGACGACGCCTGCCGGATGCGGTCGGCGGAAAAGTCGATCACCGTCACCTCGCGGCCTCCGGCAAGCAGGATCTGTGCGGCGATCTGGCCGAAGCGCGAAAAACCGATCATCAGCACGTCGGCGCCGGCGCCCTCGAAATTCTCGTCGATCTCTTCATGCGCATCGCCTGACATCAGTCGCTTCGAGAGCGCCACGGCAAGCGGCGTCAGCGCCATCGACAGCGTGACGATGGCGATCAGCAACGAGGCAGTGCTGTCGGAAAGCAATCCGCCGGTGGACGCGGCGGTGCTGAACAGAACGAAGCCGAATTCGCCGCCCTGGGGCAGCAGCAGGGCGATGCGGATGGCGTCGTTATGCGACGAGCCCGATATCCGGCAGAGGGCATAGATGACCAGCGCCTTGATTGCCAGCAACACCGGCACGGCCATGAGGATGAAAAATGCGTGATCGTAAATCACCTGAAGCTGCAGCGACAGGCCGACGGCAATGAAGAAAATCGCCAGCAGCACGCCGCGAAACGGTTCAATATCGGCCTCCAGCTCGTGCCTGTACGAGGATTCTGCCAGCATCACCCCGGAGAGGAAAGCGCCCATTGCCATCGACAGCCCCGCCATTTGCATCAGCGTGGCCGAGCCGAGCACGACAAACAGTGCTGCTGCAATCATTGCCTCGCGGGCGCCGGTCCGGCCGATCACCTGGAACAGCGGCGTCAGCAGGTAGCGGCCGACCACGATCATGCCGGCTACCGCGCCTATGGCGATGGCAAGATCGGTCAGGGGATGGGCTTCCTGTTTCGGCCCGTCGAGCACAGTGATCAGTGCCAGCAGCGGTACGATTGCGAGATCCTGGAACAGCAGCATCGAGAAGGATCGCTGGCCGTAACGGGTGTTGATGTCGCTCTGGTCGTCAAGGATCTGCATCGCGAAGGCGGTGGACGACAGCGCCAGGCCGAAGCCGGCAATGACGCTGCCGCGCCAGTCGACCATGCCCGTAAGCCATGCGGCGAGCGTAAGGGCCATGCCGGTGAAAATGACCTGGGCGCTTCCGAGGCCGAAGATATCCCTGCGCATCTGCCAGAGCCTGGTCGGCTTCAGTTCGAGGCCGATGATGAACAGCAGGAATACGACGCCAAGCTCGGCTACGCCGAGAACAGCTTCGCCGTCGCTTATGCCGTGCAATACGGGGCCGATGACGACGCCGGCCGCCAGGTAGCCGAGCACCGTGCCCAGACCGAGCTTCTTGAAGATCGGTGCTGTAACGACGGTGCCGCCGAGCAGCAACAGCGTTTCGGTGAAGAAGGCGTTGGGGGCTGACATGGTCTGTATCTTTCCGTAGGTAGGCAGTGCATATGCTGTCGAGCCCCAAGAATCGACACGCTCGGCCTTGATGCTTTCGGTACTGCACAATAAATGGAAGACGAAGGAAAGGCCAACTCATGTCCTCTGAAATCGATTCCGCAACACTACTTTCCCGCGCCAGCCAGCTGATAGATCTCGCCCGCAAGGCCGGTGCCGATGCCGCCGATGCGGTCGTCGTGCGTTCCCGGTCGCAATCGGTGAGTGTACGCCTCGGTAAGGTCGAGGGCACAGAGTCCTCCGAAAGCGATGACTTCTCGCTGCGCGTCTTCGTCGGCAACCGGGTCGCCAACGTTTCGGCCAATCCGGGTTTCGATCTTCAGGTCCTGGCTGAACGCGCCGTTGCCATGGCGAAGGTGTCTCCGGAGGATCCGTTTGCGTGTCTCGCGGACGACGACAAGCTGGCCCGCAACTACCCAGATCTCGATCTCTATGACCCGACCGAAGTCTCCACCGACCAGCTGCGTGAAGCCGCGCTGGCGATGGAGGAGGCAGGTCTTGCCGTCAAGGGCGTCAGCAAGTCCTCCGGCTCCGGCGCATCGGCCGGCATGGGCGGCATGGTGCTGGTGACCTCCCGCGGCTTCGAAGGTGCCTACATGGGCTCGCGGTTCGGCCGATCCGTCAGCGTTATCGCCGGCGAAGGCACGGGCATGGAGCGCGACTACGATTTCGACAGCCGTCTCTACTTTGCCGATCTGGATTCCGCCGAGGACATCGGCCGCCGCGCCGGAGAGCGGGTGGTCAAGCGCATCAATCCGCGCCAGGTGCCGACCGGTAAGAATGTCACCGTGGTCTTCGACCCCCGCGTCGCCCGCAGCTTCGTCGGACACATCGGCGGCGCCATCAACGGCTCCTCGGTCGCCCGCAAGTCGAGCTTCCTGCGCGACAAGATGGGCCAGCAGGTGCTGAAATCCGGAATGTACATCACCGACGATCCACTCATCGTGCGCGGCTCTGCCTCGCGTCCCTTCGATGGCGAAGGTGTCAGCGGCCAGCGTCTGGTGATGATCGAGGATGGCGTGCTCAAGCATTGGTTCCTGTCGACATCGACCGGTCGGGAGATCGGCATGCCGACCAACGGCCGTGGCGTTCGCGGCGGCACAACGGTTACGCCATCATCCACCAATCTTGCGCTAGAGCCCGGCGAGATGTCGCCGGAAGAGCTGATCAAGAGCGTCAAGGACGGGTTCTACGTCACCGAACTGATCGGCCAGGGCGTCAACATGATCACCGGCGAATACAGCCGTGGCGCAACAGGTTTCTGGATCGAGAACGGCGAGCTGACATTTGCAGTGTCGGAGGTGACCATTGCCTCCAATCTCAAGGACATGTTCATGCGCTTCACGCCGGCCAACGATATCGACCGGAGCTTCAGCACAGCAGCGCCGACCATAGCCATCGAAGGCATGACGCTGGCCGGCCTCTAGAGTGCCTGCGTTTGGAAGTGCATAAAAACAAAGAGATAGAGCATTTTTGCGTTTCCGTGAAACGCTGAGATGCCCTAGGCCGATACGGGAACCAAATCATGGCCGAGAGCGCAACGTTCAGCTGGGAAAGCGACCTGGAGCTGATTGTCCAGGCGGCCAAGGAGGCCGGCGAAGTGGCGCTCGGCTTCTTCCGGCAGTCTCCGGAAGTCTGGTGGAAAAATGGCGGGCAATCGCCTGTCAGCGCCGCAGACTATGCCGCCAACGATGCGCTCTCCAGAGTGCTGCAGGCAGCCCGTCCTGACTACGGCTGGCTCTCCGAAGAGACAGACGACGCATCCGACCGCCTCCAGCGCCGCACGTTGTTCGTCGTCGATCCGATAGACGGGACGCGCGGGTTTCTGGCTGGCTCGGAGATCTGGTGCATCAGTGTCGCTGTCGTCACCGACGGGCGCCCTGTTGCCGGCGTTCTATTCGCGCCAGCGCTCCGCGAACTCTATGTCGCGGGGCGCGAAGGGCCTGCGCTCAAGAACGGCAATATACTCAAGGTGTCCGAGCCAAGAGCCGGCGATGTCCATCGGCTGGCAACTGCCGAAGACATGATTGCCGGCTTTGGCGCGGCGTTCCGCAGCACCGTCCAGCGCGTCAAGCACATCCCATCGCTTGCCTACCGCCTCGCCATGGTGGCCGACGGAAGGCTGGAAGGTACGTTGGTCAAGCGCGATTCCCATGACTGGGATCTGGCTGCAGCCGACCTGATCCTGCAGCGTGCCGGGGGGCAGCTTGTCGACCTTGCCGGCGACCTGCTTGTCTACAACAAGGCCGTGGTCAAGCATGCCGAACTTTGTGGTGCCGGAGAGGCCCTGATGCCGGAATTCCTGCATCAGCTTGCCTCCCGACGAGACGGTTGACCTTTCACCCAAAATCGCTCAGATGAGCGTTGGGGGAGCGATAGGAAAGAAAGACAGATATGACTGACTCCAGCGCTAAAAAGCAGCTTTTGCATCTCGTTTTCGGCGGCGAACTCGAAAATCTCAACGACGTGAATTTCCGTGATCTGAGCGGCCTCGACATCGTCGGTATTTTCCCCGATTATGCCAGCGCGCACATGGCCTGGAAGGCCAAGGCTCAGCAGACTGTCGATAACGCTCATATGCGCTATTTCATCGTTCACATGCATCGCCTGCTCGATCCGCAGGATTCAGCCTCTCCCAAAGGCTGATTGCGGAAACCATTGATACAGCCGTGATTGTCGCGGGTCGGTCATAAATTTGCCAAGCATCTGGTTTTACTGCTCTTTTCGAGCTAAAACTTTATTTAGTCCAGTCGCAACAGTTTGGGTTTTGGCATTGATGACGATCACCACGGATCGGAGGCTTCTGCGATGAGCAGCTTTAGGGCGCGTATGGCGCTGAAAGCCTATCGTCTCGGTGGCGTCGCGATCTCGCCACTGATGACGCCCTACCTTGCTCTGCGTGCGACCAACGGCAAGGAAGACAAGGCAAGGCGTGGCGAGCGCTTCGGCTATGCCAGCGCCAACCGGCCGCAGGGTCCTCTGATCTGGTTCCATGCCGCAAGCGTTGGCGAGACCTCGGCCGTCGTGCCACTGATCCGCGAAATCCGCCAGCGAAACATCCACGTGCTGTTGACGACAGGCACAATGACGTCGGCGCAGGTGACCCGCGAGCGTCTCGGCAATGATGTCATCCACCAGTATGTCCCGCTCGACCTGAAGCCTGCCGTCGCCCGCTTCCTCGACTACTGGCAGCCAGATTGCAGTATCATCGCCGAATCCGAGATCTGGCCGACGACGATCGGCGAACTCGTGGCGCGGCGTATCCCGCAGATCCTCGTCAATGCCCGCATGTCGGACAAGTCCTTCAGCCGCTGGCAGCGCCATCCGTCGCTGGCTGCAGCACTGCTGGAAAATATGGCGCTTGTTCTGGCGCAATCGGATGTCGATGCGGAGCGTTTTCGCGACCTCGGTGCGCTGCAGGTGAGCACCTCCGGCAACCTCAAGGTCGATACCGACGCACCGCCCTATGACGCGGCGGTGCTGGCCGATTACATGCGGCAACTCGGCACCCGCAAGACCTGGGCTGCCGTCTCGACCTTTGAGGGCGAGGAGAATGCTGCCGCCGTCGTCCACCGCACCCTCAAGGCGCGCGACGATCTGCTGACGATCCTCGTCCCCCGCCATCCCGAACGCTGCGACGATATCGAGAAGATGCTGCTGGCACAGGGGCTGAAGGTCGCCCGCCGGACCCGCAACGATCCGCTGACTGCAGATGTCGACGTGTTCCTCGGCGACACCATCGGCGAAATGGGCCTTTACCTTCGGATGACCGAGGTGGCATTCGTCGGCCGCTCGCTGTTCGAGAACAAGGGTGGCCAGAACCCGATCGAACCGGCAATGATGGGCTGTGCGATCCTGACAGGCGGCCACGTGCAGAATTTTCGCGAGTCCTACCAGAGGCTTGCGCGCAGCGGCAGCGCCCGCATGGTCCGCGACACAGAAATGCTGGCCAAGGGCGTCCATTACCTTTTGACCAACGACACTGCCCGCGCCACCATGATCGAGGCCGGATTTACGGCGGTGCACGAGATGCGCGGCGCCCTGACGGCGACGATCAAGGGGCTGGAGCCCTATATCAATCCACTGACGCTGAAAGCCCGGCTGTTGCCGAAGGCCGCGCAGGCTTGAGGACTTCCTGGTGACTGACGAACGACTGGCCGCCATCCGGGGCATCCTTTTCGACAAGGACGGCACGCTGCTCGATTACAACAAGAGCTGGCTGCCGGTGAACCGGCAACTGGCGCAGATCGCCGCCGGAGGCGAGGCGGCGCTGGCGGACCGGTTGCTGCTTGCCTGCGGCATGGACCCGGTGTCTGGCCACGTCGTTCCGGACAGCCTGCTGGCAGCCGGCAACACCCGCCAGATTGCCGAAGGACTGGTCGCTGCGGGCTCGACCCTCGACATCGATGATCTCACGCTCCAACTGGACGACCTGTTTTCAGGCGCCGCGCAGTTTGCCGTTCCGGTCACGGATCTCCGAGCCTTTTTTGGCCGCCTGAAGGCAAGGGGATACCGTCTTGGCGTCGCCTCCAGTGACAACCAGACTTCCATCCGCGAAACTGCCCGGCATTTCGGGTTTCTCGACTGCCTCGATTTCATTGCCGGCTATGACAGCGGGTTCGGCGTCAAGCCTGAGCCCGGCATGGTGCTTGGCTTCTGCGAGGCCACAGGCCTGTCTCCGGGCGATGTAGCCATAGTCGGCGATAACAATCACGATCTCCACATGGGACGTAACGCCAGCGTCGGGCTCACCATCGGCGTCCTGACCGGCACCGGTTCGCCGGAAAGCCTGGCCGCCGCCGCAGACTATTGCCTCGATGACATCACCGGGCTCGAGCCGCTTCTGCCCGATGCCCTGATGTCGCGCTAACCGCTTGCATGCAAGCGCAAACTGCCGTCTCTTTGCCGATAATCGAACAGGGGATCACATGGTATCGGAAGCACCGCCATTCTGGTGGACGAAGCCCGATTGGCGCGCGCGCCTGCTCTGGCCGGTGTCGTACCTCTATGGCCGCATCGCCGGCAAGCGCATGGCCAATGGCCGGCGAGCTTCCGTCCCGGTTCCAGTCATCTGCGTCGGCAATTTCACGGTCGGGGGCGCCGGCAAGACGCCGACTGCGCTCGCTCTAGCCCGTCAGGCAAAGGAAAAGGGGCTGAAACCCGGTTTCCTCAGTCGTGGCTATGGTGGCTCGGCGCGCGGTATCACCGTCGTCGAACCGGATAATCATACCGCGGCCGTGGTCGGCGATGAGCCGCTGCTTCTTGCGCGCGAAGCCCTGACGGTGATTTCACGGCGACGCATCGAAGGGGCCCGTCGCCTGGTCGAAGAGGGCGCCGATCTCATCATCATGGATGACGGCTTCCAGAGCGCCCAACTCGCCATCGACTATGCGCTGCTGGTGATCGATGCCAACAGCGGAATCGGTAACGGTCATATCGTACCCGGAGGACCGTTGCGCGCGCCCCTCGGCGAACAGCTCCGGCATACGTCCGGACTGCTCAAGGTTGGCAGCGGCAAGGCGGCCGATGCGGTGGTGCGGATGGCAGCTCGCGCCGGCAAGCCGTTTTTCACTGCAGTGCTCAAGGTGCGCGGGCAGGAGGGTCTGGCCGGCCAGAGCGTACTGGCCTTCGCCGGTATCGCTGACCCGCAGAAGTTCTTCCGTACCGTGGAATCCACCGGTGCCACAATCGTCGTCCATCGGCCTTTCGGCGACCACCAGCACCTCAGCGATGCGGCAATTGTCGATGTTCTCGACACGGCAAGACGCCATGACCTGAAGATCGTCACGACATCGAAGGATTATGTGCGTTTGCTTGGCAGATCCGGCGCTGCGGAGCAACTGGTTGCCGAGAGCCTTGTCATCGAGGTCGAGATGACTTTTTCGGACCACCGCGCTGCGGATCTCATCATCGACAACGCCCTCGCAGCCTGCCGTAGCCGGGGGCTCGCGAAAGGCACGTCCGGCACCAAGGGCTAGCGACGCTGGTTGGGCAGGATACCGGCGCGCTTGTCGGCCTCAAACGAGGCGATGGCGTCGGCATAGGGTTCCTGGCGGGCAACGCTCCAGTAGCGGAGTTCGTCAAGCGGAATGCGCTGTCCGGTCATGGCGCAGATCACATGGGAGCCGGGCGCCAGCAGCTGGAAGTCGCCGTCGAGATAGCGCACCTTCGCTTCGCGGTTTCCGCTTCCCTCTAAAAGGTTCATTTCCGTCGTTCTCCTGCCATCGCCTGCCTTAGCGCGGCGGCGGGCATATTTCCAGCTTTTTCAGCTGCGGCCGAACAGCCGCTCGATATCGCTGAGCTTGAGCTCGATATAGGTCGGTCGCCCGTGGTTGCATTGGCCGGATCCGGGTGTTGCTTCCATCTGCCGCAACAGCGCGTTCATCTCCTCCGGGCGCAGTTGCCGTCCGGAACGCACCGAGCCATGACAGGCCATGGTGGCAGCAACATATTCAAGCTTTGCGCCCAGCAGCGATGACGTGTCCCATTCAGCAATCTCGTCGGCGAGCTGGCGGATCATTCCCTGCGCATCGACCTCGCCCAGCATCGCCGGCGTTTGTCGCACTGCGATTGCTCCCGGTCCGAAGCGCTCGATGCCAAGTCCCAGATTACCGAAGTTTTCGGCATGCACCATCAGCCGGTCGCAATCCTCTTCCGGCAGGTCGATGATTTCGGGAATCAGCAGCACTTGAGACGGCATCCGCCTGGAATGCAGCGCCTTGCGCATCTCCTCGAAGACAAGCCGCTCATGGGCCGCGTGCTGGTCGACGATGACCAGCCCGTCTTCCGTCTGGGCGACGATGTAGTTGGCATGGATCTGTGCCCGGGCCGCGCCGAGGCGGTGCTGTGGCTGGGGTGCGTCTGGCTGGACGCCGGCATGGCCTCTGTCTACGCGAGCCGCCGGGGTCGACAGGTGCTCGAATGTTGCCTGCGCCGGTTCGCCGAATCCGCTCGCCACGGACGTTGCATCATATGGCCGCGATGGCGAAGTCTGTGGCGTCCAAGGTGCCGAAGGCGGGGAGGGGCGCCACGCCGCATGGGCGCTGCCCCGGAAAGAGCGGAGCATGCTGTCGGCGCCGGTGGTTGCGGCCCGGTCGCCATCGCGCGACAACGCCTCGCGAATGGACCCGACGATCAGTCCGCGCACGAGGCCGGGATCGCGGAACCGCACATCGGATTTCGCCGGGTGGACGTTGACGTCGACCAGCGCCGGATCGATGCTGATCGACAGCACTGCCACCGGATAGCGCCCCGACGGAATTGTCTCGGCATAGGCGCCCCGGATCGCCGAGAGGATCTGCTTGTCCTGCACCGGTCGGCCATTGACGAAGGCGTACTGATGCGCCGCGTTGCCACGATTGAAGGTCGGCACACCGGCATAGCCCTTCAGACCGACGTCCTCGCGCTCGGCATCCAGTGCAATGGCATTGTGCTTGAAGTCCTCGCCGAGCACCTGAGCCATGCGCGCCAGCCTGTCGTCACCGGTTGCGGCAAACTCCAGCGTCGAGCGGTCGGAGCCCGAGAGCACGAAGCGCACATGTGGAAAAGCGATGGCCATCCGCTTCACGACTTCGGTGATAGCTGCTGCCTCGGCACGTTCCGTCTTCAGGAATTTCAGGCGGGCGGGCGTTGCGAAAAAGAGGTCGCGGACCTCGACGATGGTACCGGGATTGGCGGCTGCCGGCCGCAGGTGCAGCAGCCTGCCGCCGGCGACGGCGATTTCGGCGCCGTCCGCGCCATCCGCCCTGCGGCTCGAAATCGACAAGCGCGCCACCGAGCCGATCGAGGGCAACGCTTCGCCGCGAAAGCCGAGGGTGCGGATGTTGTCGAGCGTATCCGATATCTTCGAGGTGCAGTGTCGGCGTACGGCAAGTTCGAGATCGTCCCGGTCCATGCCGCTGCCGTTGTCGCTGACCCGCAGCAGTGCCTTGCCGCCACCGGCAGTGGCGATCTCGATACGCGTTGCACCGGCATCCAGTGCGTTTTCGATGAGTTCCTTGACCGCACTCGACGGCCGCTCGATGACTTCGCCGGCGGCGATCTGGTTCACCAGGGTTTCGGAAAGCTGCTTGATGTTCATGGCAGCATTTTCCCGGATTCTTGACCCCGTGGAAAGGAGAAACTGTCCGCTCAGGGCACCGTCCACCTTATTCCGCGACGCAACATGTTCGCTGCGCCATTAATCGGACCTTAATACTAAAAAGGCAGATTTCCGTTATTGTTTGAAATGATTGCAGGCGGTGCATTGCACCTGATCTCGGCGCGTGATGGCCAGCTGGAAACCGTCACATATACTGGCCGGCATCCGTCTGTTTCAAACAGCTTGCCAGCATGCTTACCGCAATTCGGCGCCGGCCAGACCGTGCCCGCCTGAGGGCCTCTCAGTGATCGATGCCATAGGGGAATCGGACGAATGACTGCCGAGTTTGAGAAGGCAGTGCTCTCCGTCAATGACGATGCGCCTGCCGATGGCACGCTGCAGACGGCGCTTTTCGATGCGATTTGCGAGGGGCTGCAGTCCGCATTCTTCGTCTACGATAAAAACGATACGCTGCTCTTTGCCAGCCGCCAGGTTCTGAATTTCTACCCGATTTCCGAGCACTTGTTGCGGCCGCAAACCCGACTGCGCGATTTCCTCGGTGCCGTCTTCGACACCGGTATCCGCCAGCGCGACATTGCCGGCAAGCGACCCGTTCCGAGCAGCCGCGAGGACTGGCTGTCTCAGACGATCGCCACCCACTGGCGCGAACGGTACGAATTCACCGAGCGCCATGGCGCCGATCGCTGGGTACGCTTTACCAAGCGCCGGCTCTCCAGCGGCTACGGTGTCTGCATCATCACCGATATTTCCGAGACCCGTAAACGCGAGGAGCAGTGGCGGGCGGACCTCGAGCGCGTTCAGCTCACCGAGGATATCCTCGACAACCTGCCCTTTCCGCTGTTCGTCAAGGACAGGGACCTGACCTACGTCGCCGTCAACAAGGCGCTCTGCGACAAATATCAGAAGTCCGCCGACGAGATCCTCGGGCGCAAGAGCAGCGACCTGTTTTCCACCGATGTCGCCCAGCGGTTTGGTGAAAGCGACCAGCACGTGATCGACACCGGTGACCTGTCGATTTCACGCCAGCGGCAGATCGACCGCAGCGGCATGGAGCGGGACATCGTCACGCGCAAGCTGAGGATCGGCAAGCCCGGCCGCTATTTTCTCGTCGCCACGATGCAGGATTTGCCGACCGACGGCGCCGATTTCGACGAGTTCGGCCTTGCGTCCGCCATCACCGAATCCGGTGACCGCAGCTATCGGCGGGCCTATGTCCCGGTCGAGACCTTGCAGGCAGCCCTGCACAGACTGCCCGCCATGGAAACGTTCACCCCTGAAACGTTCAACGGTCAGAAGATACTCCTCGTTACCAACGATCTTGCGGCTGAATCGACAGCCCTGAAGATGCTTGCTAAATACGGGTTTGAGGCCTGCGTGGTGCGCAGTGAGGGCGAGGAGGCGGCGTTTCTCGATTTTGCAAGCTCGCTCGGTGTTCGCATCGATCTGGTCGTCATCGACAACCAGATCGGCGTGCGCGGCATGGAGCTGGCCGAACGCCAGAATATCCCGGCCCTCTGCCTCGACGGCGCGCAACTCGCCAATGAATTGACCTTCCGGATTGCCCGGTATTTCAACCGCAACATGCGCGGCAAGAGGCTCGCGCCGAAACATCCCGATGAAAAAATCTGGCCAATCTCGATCAGCACGGAAGACAACAGCTGCGAGATCCTGGTCGCTGAAGACAATGCCATCAACAAGATCGTCTTTTCGCAGATCCTCGAAGGCCTCGGCTATAGCTACAAGATCGCTTCCACCGGCGATGAGGCGGTGCGGATGTGGACCGAATACCGTCCCCAGCTGATGCTCATGGACATCACGCTACCCGGCCTCAACGGGTTCGAGGCAACCAGGCTGATCCGGCAGGTCGAAGCAGGTTCGGCCAGTCGAACGCCGATCGTCGGCGTCCTGACCCAGGCGCTCGACCAGGATCGCGATGCGTGCTTTGCATCCGGCATGGACGACGTGATCCTGAAACCCGTGAGCACCGACATGCTGCAACTGGTGTTCCTCAAGCATCTCGGCAACGCACAGGCCCGCGAAACTGCTTAGCGACAAGCGCGCGCAGCCTCTCCCGCCCGGTCTCGCCAGGGCGTCGCTATCCATTTTTTAAGACTTAGCCGGCATTCTGCCCCATGGGTGGGAGACGTGTCGGAATTGCAGATGAAATCACCGGATTTGCCGCCCTTGCCCGTTAGCCAGACTGAGCTGCAGGCCATGGCATATACCGATCCGTTGACCGGGTTGGGCAATCGGTATCGCATGCGCGACCGCGTACGGCTGCTCGCGGAAGAGCGTGCCAGCGATCCTGCGCCCTTTACAATCGCCATTGCCAACCTGGACGCCTTCAAGCCGATCAACGACTTGTTCGGCGCAGAAGCCGGCGACGAAATCCTCTGCCAGGTCGCCCACCGTCTCAAGGCATGCATTCCTGATGGCGCAACCGTGACCCGTCACGATGGCGACGAATTTGCCTTCGTCCTGCCGCTGGTGTTCGAGCGTGTCGGCGGCGAGAAATTCGGCCAGATGATCCGCGAGGTGCTTTCCGCGCCCTACGACCTCGGCGACCGCAACGTCCGACTCTCGGCGTCCTTCGGTCTTGCCATACACCCCTTTGCCGGCGACAACTTCGATGCCCTGCTGAAAAGTGCAGAGACCGCCCTTTACCGGTCGAAGCGTCGTGGTCGCGGCCAGATCACGGTCTATTCCAATGAAATCGCCGAGGAGATGAAGCGGGCGACGCAGCTGGAGCAGGCCCTGCGAAACGCCATAATCTCCGACGCGATCGACGTTCACTTCCAGCCCATCGTTTCGCTCGCCAACGACACCGTGGTCGGCTTCGAGGCGCTCGCCCGCTGGAGCGATCCGGATCTCGGCTTCGTCTCGCCGGCCGTCTTCGTGCCGCTTGCCGAGGAGCGAGGCTTTATCGATGCCCTTTCCGAGACCTTGCTGCGCAAGGCTGCGGAGGCAGCACTCGCCTGGCCGCGCGAATTGTTCCTGTCGTTCAACCTTTCGTCGGCGCAGCTGATGGATCCGGGCACCAGCAGCAGCGTGCTGGCAATTCTTGCGCGCGTCGGCTTCGATCCACGACGGCTCGAGCTGGAAATCACCGAGACCGCAGTCATGACATCTGCCGAGACCGCCCACCAGATCATCACTGACCTGCGCGCCGCCGGCGTCCGCATCTCGCTCGACGATTTCGGCACGGGTCAATCCAGCCTTGGCCGGCTGCGCGAGTTCATTTTCGACAAGGTCAAGATCGATCGCGCCTTCGTCTCGCGCATCAACAGCGACCGCGCATCCGAACATATCATCAAGGCCATTCTCGCCATGTGCGAAGGGCTGGACCTCGAGGTGGTGGCCGAAGGCATCGAGGACAGCGACGAGGCCGAAAAGCTGCGTTCCCTCGGCTGCGGCATGGGGCAGGGCTATTTCTACGGCAGGCCCGTCGATGGCGCCTCCACGCTACGTTATCTGCACGAACGCTATTACGCGCTGAGCGATCACGCCAACGCCTGACACTCCAGGGTGTCTGTTTCGATCGCGCCGCTGCGCGACCACCGCGCGCCGCCGATAGGCCTCGCATTCTGCATCCAGCTCGGCAATGATGTCTGTCATGACGAACCCTTGGCATGCAGAGAACACATATCATGGCCGAACCGACTGACCCCCTGCTGCAACCCTATCAGCTAAAGCATCTGACGCTCAAAAACCGCATCATGTCGACGGCCCATGAGCCGGCCTATTCCGAAGGTGGAATGCCCACCGATCGCTATCGCCTGTACCACCGCGAAAAAGCCAAGGGCGGTATCGCGCTGACGATGACCGCGGGCTCTGCCGTGGTCTCGCCCGACTCGCCGCCGGCATTCGGCAACCTGCACGCCTACAAGGACGAAATCGTTCCGTGGCTGAAGGCGCTCACCGACGACTGTCATGAGTTCGGGGCAGCTGTTATGATCCAGCTGACCCATCTCGGCCGGCGCACCGGCTGGAACAAGGGCGCCTGGCTGCCTGTGCTGGCGCCTTCGGCGATCCGCGAGCCCGCCCATCGCGCCTTCCCTAAGGAAGCCGAAATCTGGGATATCGAGCGCATCGTCGCCGATTATGCGGCTGCGGCGGTGCGGATGCAGGCCTCCGGTCTCGATGGTATTGAGCTCGAGGCCTATGGCCATCTCATGGACGGCTTCTGGTCACCGGCCACCAACCACCGCGACGACGCGTTCGGCGGATCTCTCGAAAACCGCATGCGTTTTTCGACTATGGTCACGGAAGCGGTCCGCAAGGCCGTCGGGCCTGACTTCATCGTCGGCATCCGCCTGGTGGCCGACGAAGACTGGGAGAAGGGACTGTCCCGCGAGGAAGGCGTGGCCATCGCCAAGATGCTTGCCAGCGGCGGCCAGATCGATTTCCTGAACATCATCCGCGGCCATATAGACAGCGATGCTGCGTTGAACGAAGTCATCCCGATCCAGGGCATGCGCGCTTCGCCGCATCTCGATTTTGCCGGTGATATCAGGGCGGCTACCAAGTTCCCGGTGTTCCACGCTGCCCGCATCGCCGATGTCGCCACGGCCCGCCATGCGATCGCCGAGGGTAAGCTCGATATGGTCGGAATGACGCGGGCCCACATCGCCGATCCGCATATCGTCAACAGGATCATGGCCGGCGAGGAAGCCCGCATCCGCCCCTGCGTCGGCGCCACCTACTGTCTCGACCGCATCTACGAAGGGGGCGAGGCGCTGTGCATCCACAACGCTGCCACCAGCCGCGAGGCAGAGATCGGCCATGACATTGCGAAAGCCGAAATTGCCCGCAAGGCCGTCGTCATCGGCGCCGGACCGGCCGGCCTCGAGGCGGCGCGCGTTCTGGCCGAACGCGGGCATCATGTCGACGTCCTCGAGGCAAGCGGGCAGGCGGGTGGGCAGATCAATCTCCTTGTCCGCAATTCCAGACGCAAGGAAATGATCGGCATCGTTGACTGGAGGCTGCAGGAGCTGGAGCGTCTCGGCGTCATGATCCACTACGACACCTATGCCTCGGCAGACGAGGTGCTGCCGTTTGCTCCGGACCTTGTGGTTGTCGCCACCGGTGGCATCGCCCAGTCGCCGGAGCTGGAGGCCGGTGACGAGCTGGTGACCTCGAGCTGGGATATTCTCGCCGGTGCCGTCAAGCCGGAGGGCAGCGTGCTGTTGTTCGACGACAATGGCGGCCATCCCGGCATGTCGGCTGCAGAAGTTATTGCCACCGCCGGCGCAGACCTCGAGCTGGTCTCGCCGGAGCGGTTCTTTGCGCCGGAGATGGGCGGCATGAACCACGTTCCCTACGCCAGGGTCTTCGCCGAGAAGAACGTCCGAGTGACGATCAACACGCGCCTCAAATCGGTGCGGCGTGAGGGCAACGGCCTTGTGGCCGTGCTGGGGTCGGATTACTCGGAAAAGAGCCGGATGGAGCGCCGCGTGTCGCAGGTGGTGGTCGAACACGGGACCATGGCCAATGCCGAGCTTTACGAAGAACTCAAGCCCTTGTCGCGAAACCTCGGAGCAGTGGATTACGGTTCGCTGATCGCACGCTCGCAGCCCTTGCGGACGAGCAATCCCGAGGGCAGCTTCGACCTGATCCGCATTGGCGACGCAGTCTCCAGCCGCAACGTCCACGCCGCAATCTATGACGCTCTGCGATACTGTTCGCTGCTATGACGTCGCATAGCAAAACGGCGACGTTTTCACGCCGCCGCCGATAATCTACGTCTGTTATAACCCGCCGTCAGGTTACTTGGTGGTCGTGGAACCGTCAGCCGGAGCAGTCGTCCCGCCGGCCGGAGCCGTTGTCGCCGGTGTCGAAGACGACGATTCGGAGGACTGCATTGCAAGTGTCTTGAATTCCGGAGCCGACTTCAGCGTGTCGGCCGACTCGGATGTCGTCAGCTTGACGGTACCGTCGGTGTTCTGGGCGATGGAAATGTTGCTGATCGGAACTGCAACGTTCTTGGCGCCGATACCCAGGAACCCGCCGACGCCGACCACGGCCGCAACGATGCCGCCGTTCTTTTGCATGATGAGGTCGCTCACCTTGCCGATGCTTTCATTGGCACCATTGTAGACTGACTGACCGATATAGGTGTTGGCGCTGACCTGATCTGGCGACTGCTGGGTGATATAGGAACCCGTGGAAGTTGCAGCCGGCGCGTCTGTCGACGGTGCCGTTGCCATCGGTGTCGTGGTTGTCGAAGGTGTCGTTGAAGTCTGCGCGAAGGCGACTGGAGCAAAGACGGAGGCAGCTGCAAAGATAGCGCCGGTAGCGACAGTGGTCATAAACTTGGTATTCATCGTCAATCTTCCTTTCGAGTGGATCGGTTGACCCCCGACATGGGCGGCGCCTGTCTCAGGCTCACCATCATCATGCCGGTTCGTATAGGAAATGGACGAATCTACGCTTTGTTCCTCGAAAAAACGGATGAAATTGGTCTTTTGCGATGATCCTCAAGAAAGGCCGGAATGGCGCTAACTGACGCAAAACGTATGGCTGCGGGGCTTTCTCACCACGTGCAAAAGGCGCCGGACAGTCGCCGACGCCTTTCGAATTCCCGCAAATTAGTCGCGATATATTAGAGAATGTAAGCCGGGTCGAAGACGCCCTTGACCGTGATCCCGAGCTCCATGAGGGCACCAGCCTGCGGTTGTGTCGCCCGCGCCTCGTCATCGAGCCCTTCCCAGGCGGTCGTCACCACGAGGCGGTCCGCATTGGGGCCGACGAAGGCCGGGCAGGAGGGCTGCATGGCAGGTACGCGGTGGCGCTCGATGCGCAGGCCATCCGGGCTGTAGCGATCGACGAAGCCCGATCCCCAGCGAGAGTTCCAGATGTAGCCGTCGGCATCGCAGACCGAACCGTCGATGCCGCCGATATCCGCCGAGCTGTCGACCAGCACCGTCGGCTCGCCGATGGGCAGGCCGGTCGCGGGGTCGACGAGGACACGCATCAGCCGGCTGATCCTCGTGTCGGTGTAATAGCCGAACGATCCATCCGGCGAGAAGCAGATGGAATTCGGGATGCTGATGCCGTCGAAGATCTTCGTCACCTTGCCGGCGGCGACGTGATAGATGGCGCCGGCCTGCATTTCCGCCCGCTTGCCCATGGTACCGATCCACAGCGCCCCCGAGATATGCGTCCGGCCGTCGTTGGAGCGGTTTTCCGGCTTGTCCGCTTCGAGCGGCAGGTAGAAGGTGAGGGCGCCGGTGGCGATGTCGCGGATGAACAGACCCTGTTCCGTCGCCAGCAGTTGCCTGTCCGCGTCGATACGCGCCAGCACGCTTGCCATCATCGGCAACTCGTGGACTTTCTTCCGGCCGCTTCCGAGCTGCAACTCATGCAGTTCCTTGCCGAGAATGTTGAACCACCAGACAGTATCGGTCGCCGGATCGTAAGTCGGGCCTTCCCCGAGCACCGATGCGGTGTCGCAGAGGATGTTGCCCTGGAATTCGTGAATGTCCGTCATGCCGTCACGCTCCTATTGCTGCATCATAGGCAGAGATGGTGACGCGCGCGCGCTCTGCAACATCGGCGGCGGTCATTCCGGGCTTGTAGAGGCTGGTGCCGAGACCGAAGGCGAGGATACCAACCTTGGTATAATCGGCGAAATTCTGGTCGGAAACGCCGCCGACGGCAGCGATCGTCAGTTCCGGTGGCAGGATGGCGCGGATACCGGTGATACCGGAAGCGCCGAGCACGCCGGCCGGGAAGAACTTGAGGCCGGTAGCGCCGGCGCGGGCGGCCGAAAGGGCCTCCGTTGCGGTGAAGCAGCCGGGCATGGTCACCATGCCGAGGTCGCGACCACGGCTGATGACTGCAGGCTCGACATTCGGCGTTACCAGCAGCTTGCCGCCGACAGCATCGAGCCTGTCGACGTTCTCGACATCCAGCACGGTGCCGGCGCCGATGAGGCAATCGGCCGGTGCCATCTTGGCGGCCATTTCGATGGAGCGAAATGCATCCGGCGAATTCAGCGGAATTTCGATGGCCGTCATGCCGGCTTCGATCAGCGCGCCGACGATGGCTTGCGTTTCCTCAGGCTTGATGCCGCGCAGAATGGCGATCAGCGGACGTTTCATCGGCGGGAAAGGGATACGGGTCATACGGCTGTTCTCTCATCGTTTGGCCAGATTGCCTTGGCGGCAGCGGAAAGCCCGCGGCGGACGGCGGCATCGGCGTCGATTGTCTGGTAGGATATAGATAAGGATTTGAAGGCGGTTTCATAGAGCGATTGCAGGCCGCCCGAGGCGACCAGCGTGATTGTCGCACCGTCGCCGGCAGAGGACAGGGCGCCGGCGATCTCGGCGCCGATCAGTGTTCCGGAAATCCAGGCCTTGGCGCCGGCCGGCGAAAGCCCGTGCAACAGCTGCCCGGAGCGGGCACCGAACAGAAGGCTGGTCGCCATTGTCGGCTGCCTGAAAATCGCGCCCACCGCAGCCTCGAACGCTGCGGTATCGGGTTCGCCGGCACCGGCGATAGCCTGCGCCAGAATGCTGTGCTTGCTGATGACGTCGAACAGTTCGCCGGTCATGAATGTCGAGAAGCCGGAAACCGTGCCATCGACGACGCGGACCCATTTCGAATGGGTGCCGGGCATGCAGACAATCTGCTCGCCGCGGCTCTCACCGGAAAGCGCTCCCAGCAATTGCGTCTCTTCGCCACGAATAACGTCGGGCGCCTCCTGCAAGCGTTGGGCGAGGCCCGGAAGAATGCGGATGTCGCGTTCCTGCCCGGGCACGGACACTGCTCCGGTGAGGATCGCCGAGAGCGAGGTCGGCGTGTCGATATAGCCGGCCTCGACCCAGCCCTGCCGGGCACCGGCCATGCCGCAGATAATCACGGGCACGTCGGCCGGAACCGAGAGGCTGTCGAGATGCGCCTGCAGGACGCCGGCAAAGCCGAGGCTGGCTGCGGTCGTCATGCCTTCGCCGCTCCGACGCTCACCGAGAATGTTGCCATCCGTCCCGATCAGCCACAGTCGAAAGCTGCTGGTGCCCCAATCGACAGCCACATAGGCTGGTCTTTCCATCAGAAAACGCCTCCGTCAACGATAATGGACTGCGCCGTGATGCCGGCTGCGAGGTCCGATGCAAGGAAAAGGCAGGGACCGACGAGGTCCTCTGCCGTGAGAACATGTTTAAGGCACTGGCGGTCGACCATCCTGGCGATGCTTTCGTCGGTCAGCCACAATTCCTTCTGGCGCTCGGTGACGATCATGCCGGGCAGGATCGCGTTGACCCGGATGTCCTCCGGCCCCAGTCGGCCAGCCATGCTTTTGGTCAGGCCGATGATGCCGGCTTTGGCAGTCGCGTAGATCGGCACGTCGGGCATGTTGAGCATGAAGGCGATCGACGAGAAATTAATAATCGCGCCACCGCCACCAGCCCGCATAAGCGGCGCGACGGCCTGTGACACGAAGAACATCTGCTTCAGGTTGATGGCCTGGCTATCGTCCCAATCCGCCTCCGATACCGTATCGAACTGATGCCGACCGTCCCATCCGGCATTGTTGACCAGCACCCGGATCGCATCGAAGTCGGATTCAATGGCGGCAACGGTGCTCCTGATGGACGATACGTCGCGCAGGTCTGCATGGTAGTAGGAGACAGGATGCGCCGAGCTGTTCGAGATCCGCGCGGCCAGCGCCCGGCTCGCGGTTTCGGCAATGTCGATAAAGGCAACCCGTGCGCCCTGCATCGCGAAACCTTCAACCAGTGCTGCCCCGATGCCGGAGCCTCCGCCGGTAATGAGGACGGCCTTGTCTTTGAGATCGGCAATTTGCGCAGACGGTGTCTTCAAAATATCCTCCTGTCGCATCGAATTCCATTATTCGGAACTCAATTTGACTATTTGGAATTATCCGACTAGCGTCCAGCTGTGTCAACCGGCGATGCATCCATTTCGTCGCCCTTCGTAAAGGCAAGAGCATGGCGGGGAGCGAGCGCGCGACGACAGCAGACACCGGCACGCTGGGCAAGGTCATGGCGTTGCTGGACATCATTGCCCTGTCGGACACGCCGATGCGCTTCACCGATATCCTGGAGATTTCCGGACAGCCGAGGGGCACGCTGCACCGGCAACTCGGCCATATGGTGCGCGAAGGCCTGCTGGAGATGGACAGGGATGGGCGATATCGCCCGGGACTGCGCCTTCTCACCTTCGCAGCCCGCAGCTGGGCCGGAAACGATATCAGGCGCATCGCCGAGCCGCATCTTGCTTTGCTCCACGACCAGACAGGCGAGACCGTCCACTTCGGAATTCTGCAGGATCTGCAGGTCATCTACCTCGACAAAGTCGAAGGCCGCCAGTCCGTGCGCATGTATTCGCATATAGGCAATGCCGCTCCGGCCTACTGCACCGGCGTCGGCAAGGCAGCGCTTTCGACGCTGGACGATGCCGAGCTCCATGCCCGGGCCGCGCGGATGGAATTCGTGGCTTTCACGCCGCGTACGCACCTGACGGAGGCGACGCTGCTCGGAGAGATCAGCGATATTCGGCTGCGGGGCTACGCTCTGGATAGGGAAGAACATGAAGCCGGCATATGCTGCGTTGCCGCCGCTATCCCGCCGGTTAGCGCGCGTCCGCCGTCAGGTATCTCGGTTACAGGGCCGGCCTATCGTGTCACCGAGGATAGGTTGCGCCAATGGGCGCCGCTGGTGCAGGCGGCAGCGATGTCGATCTCTGCCGATATCGAAATTCGCCTCGGTCCGCGCGCGAAGTTCTAGGCGATAGCATCAGATGGTCCCGGCAACCGGTAATAGAACCGCGACTGGGGACAAAGATATGGTGCTACTCTTTTACTTGGATTTTGTAGTTGAGTAATTGCCTCATCTTGGCCATGTTGACGCGCCGCTTGCTGGCGCATGTTTTCGAACGCGCCGGCTTGGGAAATCGTGATTTCGTTTCGATTTTGCGTGTAGAAGATAGTATCATGGGGCTCATGGATCAGGCGGTACTCAGCTCGCACGATTTCGTTTCTGAAATTGCGGGCCTGAAAACACAGTTCGACGTCTTCAGATTCTTGAAGCGTGTCGCCGACGCCTATCGTTGCCGGACATTCTTGGTCCTGAACCTGCCGCCGACCACCTCTTTCGCATTGCAGAGCAACACGGTCGTTACCAACTGGCCGCCGGAACTCCTCACGCTCTACGACCAAGAGCGTCTCCTGGTGAACAGCACGGTGATGCGTCACCTGCGCAATTCCACCCTGCCGTTTTGTTTCGACTCGTCGAGCCCCGATATGGAGCGCGACGATGGAAAGACGAAAACGATTGTCGGGCTGCTGGAGCGGTTTCGCATTCCGCGCGGTGCGTATTTTCCGACGCACGATGCGTCCGGTCTTCGTGGCGCAGTTTCCTTTTCAGGCGAGCGTGAAGCCTTTACGCCCCACGAGATGCGCGATCTCAGCTATATTGCCATTCATATCTTCGAGCAGCTCGGCACGATCCGCAACATTGATACGCGCCTGACGGACCCGCTGACCGACCGCGAGATCGACTGCCTGACCTGGACGGCAGCCGGCAAGACCAGTGCCGAGATCGCCGAAATTCTCGGGCTGTCCGAGCACACGGTCAATCACTATCTCAACCGCACGACCAAAAAGCTCGACACTGTCAACCGCACCCAGGCTGTGGCGAAGGCGTTGCGCATCGGCATCATCAAGTGAAAGTATCTGCGTAATATTTATGCAGTGATTTACTGGTCGCCTAAGAAAATGGCTCTGCTCCGGCTGAATTTCTTCTTGCGCCGTTCCGGGCTTCGCCCTGCGCCCCTTGAAATCAATGCATTTTTTGTTTCATCCCAAACTGGCACGCTTTCTGCATCATCACTTTCAGGTCCAGAGGGGACTTTCATAACAGCGCCGGTCAACGGGCGCGGATGATACAGGCCGCTGTCGACAACGTGATGCTCCTCCCAGCACCGTTCGAGACAGCGGCCTTCATATTTTGGGATCTTGAAACTCTTGTAAAATCAGCACTGCCTCTTGGCAGATGCGCATGAAGGTCTATGACTGGATTGACAAAAGCAGGGAGTTTTGCCGCATGGCCGACGTCACGAAGGAACAGGTTCTCGAAACGCTGAAGACCGTTCACGGGCCAGACACCGAAAAGAACATCGTCGAACTCGGCATGGTCTCGGACATCTTCATTTCCGATGCAAAGGTCTATTTCTCCATCACCGTTCCGGCTGACCAGGCGACCGAGTTGGAGTCGCTGCGCCTGGCAGCAGAGCGTGCCGTCAAGGAAATCCCTGGCGCCAAGGGCGCTCTGGTGACTCTGACCGCCGACAAGAAGGCTGGATCCGCACCCCCGAGGCCGACACCCCCAAAGCCGGGCCCGGCCCCAGCTCCCCATAGCCACGGCCATTCCCACGCGCAGCCGGCAAAGGCTGCATCGCCTCCGTCGCGCGGCGCAAAGATCGGCGTACCCGGCATCGGAGCCATAATCGCTGTCGCATCAGGCAAAGGCGGCGTCGGCAAGTCGACGACGGCGGTCAACCTTGCTCTGGCGCTGCTTGCCAACGGTTTGCGCGTCGGCGTGCTCGATGCCGATATCTACGGTCCGTCCATGCCACGGCTGCTGAAACTCTCCGGTCGCCCCCAGCAGATCGAAAACCGCATTATCGTGCCTATGGAGAATTACGGCCTGAAGGTCATGTCGATGGGATTCCTGGTGGAAGAGGAAACCGCGATGATCTGGCGCGGGCCGATGGTGCAATCGGCCCTGATGCAGATGCTGCGCGAGGTCGCCTGGGGCGAGCTTGACGTGCTCGTCGTCGACATGCCGCCCGGCACTGGCGATGCTCAGCTGACGATGGCCCAGCAGGTGCCGCTCGCCGGCGCCGTCATCGTCTCGACGCCGCAGGACCTGGCGCTGATCGATGCCCGCAAGGGCCTCAACATGTTCCGCAAGGTCGAGGTGCCGGTGCTCGGCATCGTCGAGAACATGAGCTATTTCATCGCCCCCGACACAGGCGCACGCTACGATATCTTCGGTCACGGCGGCGCCCGGCTGGAGGCGGAGCGCATCGGCGTGCCGTTCCTCGGCGAGGTGCCGCTGACGATCAACATCCGCGAGACATCCGATGCCGGCACGCCGCTTGTGGTCTCCGAACCGGACGGGGTGATTGCCGGCGTCTATCGCGACATCGCCACCAAGGTGTGGGCGCAGGTGACCGGCCAGCCTCTGCGCGCCGCGCCGGCAATCGTCTTCGAATAGCATGCACGTGCCCCATAGTGCCGCCGCATTGCCTTGTCGGCACAATGTGCTACCCATGCCGTCGCGCCGTTTCTGCGGTCAAAGCGCACGGGAAAAGGGGTTGGACTTGATTCTTTGTCCGCTATGCTGCATATGCGCCGCCGATGCGATGGTCGCCGGATATGCCCTGGGGCAGCGGGCGGCTTGTTGGAAACTTCGGTTCGTGGCCGCGCAAGGGAATTGTGCGCCGCCCGCGAAATTGGTACTGCAACGCAGTGGAGCATGGATACGCCTTCCCGACAGGATCGGCAGAACGCGTCCCGGAGTTTTATGAAATTTTCAGAGATTTCGTCCCTAGGATCGCAGTCGTCGCGCATGCAGCGCCATGACGTCGGCTGTCTGCCCCGCCGTTTCCGGTCCATGGCAGGAGTAGGCCATTGATCACTGCCTACCGTTCCAACTGCAAATCGGTGCCGCGCGCCGATATCGTTGCCGCCAGCACCATCTCGGACGACATCGTCTGGATCGATCTGGTCGACCCGACCCGCGAGGAAGAAGACAAGCTCGAGGCGCTGCTCGGCATCCAGGTTCCGACCCGTGACGATCTGAAGGACATCGAGCCATCGAGCCGCCTCTACAACGAGAACGGCGCCGTCTTCCTGACCGCATCCCTGGTATGGAAAGCCGACTCCGAGCTGCCGAGCCTGACCGACGTCGGCTTCATTCTCGTCGGCAACAGGCTGGTGACGATCCGCTATGCCAATCCGAAATCCTTTGCCCTGTTCATAGCAGCACTGCACCGGATCCCGGAAGACATGCGCAGCGGCGCCGCCTTGCTCGCCAAGCTGATGGAAACCATCGTCGATCGTACCGCCGAGATCCTCGAGCAGGCCGTGTCGCGGATCGATGTGCTGTCGACCCACGTGTTCGGCGACAAGGCGCGGAAAGTCCGCCGTCCTTCGAACTATCTCGAGGAAAAGCTGCGCGACGTCGCCGGCCACCACCGTCTGGTGAGCAAGTCGCGCGATAGCTTGATGTCGCTGTCGCGACTTCTTACCTTCATGCATACGATCCCGGCTGTTCAGCAGGATCGCGAGACCAAGGATCTCTGTCGCAACGTGACGCGGGATGTCCAGTCTCTTTCGGAACATGCGTCTTTCATTGCCGGCAATATCACCTTTCTGCTGGATGCTTCGCTCGGGTTGATCAATATCGAGCAGAATTCCATCATCAAGATATTCTCGATTGCTTCCGTCGTGTTCCTGCCGCCGACGCTGGTTGCGTCTGTCTACGGCATGAATTTCGAACATATGCCCGAGTTGCACTCGACGTTCGGGTATCCTGCCTCCCTCGTGTTGATGGTGGTCTCGGCCGTCGTCCCGTTCTTCTTTTTTCGTTGGAAAGGCTGGCTCTGAGAGCCTAGTGGTCCCGAATGTCTCACGAAATCGATCATTCTCCTGACAGGAAGATGAGCCCGCGCAAACTCTTCTACCTGACGCTCGGCTCCGTCGGCGTCGTCTATGGCGACATTGGCACGAGCCCGCTCTATGCCTTTCGCGAGGCATTGAAGCCGGTTGCCGCCGACGGCCTGACGCGCGGCGAGGTGATCAGCCTCGTGTCGCTGATGTTCTGGGCGCTCACCATCATCGTCACCTTCAAGTATGTCCTTTTCCTGCTGCGCGCCGATAACGACGGCGAAGGCGGCACACTCTCGTTGCTGGCGCTGCTGCTGAAGACCGCCAATGGCCATACCGCCGTGCTGATGTTCCTGGGGCTGAGCGGCGCCGCGCTCTTCCTCGGCGATGCGATGATCACTCCGGCGCTGTCGGTTCTCTCGGCGGTCGAAGGCCTGAAGCTGGTGACGCCGCACTTCGGGCCCTATGTGGTGCCGATTGCCGTCGCCATCCTGGCGCTGCTGTTTGCCATCCAGTCGCATGGTACCGGCGCCGTCGCCCGCTATTTCGGGCCCATTACCGCCGTCTGGTTCATCGTCATCGGCGTCGCCGGCCTGCTGCGTATTCCGGACGACTACGGCATCCTCAACGCCTTCAATCCCTGGTACGGCATCACCTTCCTGATGCACGAGGGCATTCTCGGCATCATCGTGCTCGGGGCGGTCTTCCTGACCGTTACCGGTGCGGAAGCGCTTTACGCCGATCTAGGCCACTTCGGTCGCCGACCCATCCAGTGGGCCTGGTTTGCGCTGGTCTTCCCGTCGCTGACGCTGAACTACCTCGGCCAGGGCGCCATGGTGCTGCGCGAGCCGCTCACCATGTCCGATCCGTTCTTCCTGATGTTCCCACACTGGGCGCTGCTACCGGTCGTATTCCTTGCCACCTGCGCCACGATCATCGCCAGCCAGGCGGTCATCACCGGGGCGTTCTCGCTCACCCGCCAGGCGATCCATCTCGGCTTCCTGCCGCGCATGGAGATCCTCTTCACCTCTGAGACCAATACCGGCCAGATCTTTCTGCCGTCGGTCAACACGCTGCTGTTCTTCGGCGTGATCTTCCTCGTGTTGAGTTTCCAGACCTCCGATTCGCTGTCGACCGCCTACGGGATCTCTGTGACGGGCGCGATGGTGGTGACTTCCGTCATGGCTTTCGAGTTCGTCCGCGTTCGCTGGAACTGGTCGCTGCCTCTGACCATCGTCGTGCTGATGCCGCTGTTCCTGCTCGAGATGGTCTTCCTCGGCGCCAACCTGCTGAAGATCCACGACGGCGGCTACATTCCGGTCATGATCGCCACCGCCTTCACGGTCGTCATGTGGACATGGCGACGCGGCACGGCGATCCTGATGGAAAAGACTCGTCATACGGATATTCCGCTGCCGTCGTTCGTCAGTTCCATCGAGCGGAAGAGCGACCACTCGCCGGCTTCCGTTCCGGGCACCGCCATCTTCCTGACCAGCGACCCCGAATCCGCGCCCGCAGCACTGCTTCACAATCTGAAACACAACCATGTTCTGCACGAAAAGAACGTCATCCTGACCATCCGCACGGTCAACAAGCCAAGGGTCGCCAACAGCGACCGCTACACGGTGCAAAAGGTCTCAGAGCGGTTTTCACGTGTCGAGCTACGTTTCGGATTCATGGAATCGCAGAACGTCTCGCAGGCACTGGCCGCCTTGCGCAAATCCGGATTGAAGTTCGACATCATGTCGACCTCCTTCTATCTCGGACGCCGCAAGCTCGTGCCGGATGCAAAATCGGGCATGCCGCACTGGCAGGACCGCCTGTTTATCGCGCTCGCCAATGCCGCGACCGACCCGTCCGACTATTTCCGCCTGCCGGCCAACCGCGTGGTCGAACTCGGCTCGCACGTCATCATCTGATCGGCGGGGGATCTCGGCGAAATTAACCATCTATCAAGGTTAATAGGACATTATCTGCTAATGTTCCCGTCGGTGATGGAGTGGGTGTTGCGTCGCATGAGTTCGTACCAGGCCAAGCCTCGCCGGCAACCCAGAAACTGGCTTTCGCCCGCAGTCTTCGGCTGCTGCGCCTGGCTGATTTTCCCCTCCGTATCAGCGCAGGCCGACATTGCCGGGCTGCTCTCCGGCTCCGACGATTCGGGCAGCAACTGGCGCATGGTGCTGACGACGTCGCCGGCCGGCTCCATCCATCAGGCGGAGCTTGCCTTCGCCAATGCCGACGAAAGCGGCATCGAGGGTGGCGGCATGCTGTTGCCGGTTGGGCGGCGTATTGCTTTCCAGTCCAAGGAAAAAGGCAGCGACCCGCGCCCGGACGAAGACCGCGTCCGCCGCCGCGACAAGAAGGGCAGGGTGACGGACGTCGTTCCCATGTCGCCGCCGAAAGATTTCACCGCCGGCTCCATCCTGCAGCGCACGACGCTGCTGTTCCACCCGGAACTCGACGTGCCCACCTCCGGCACCGGCGAGAAGACGGCGTTCGTCAAGGACGATATCGGCGACGGCGGCGTGCAGACAGCCTTCCTGTTTTCCAAGCAGGAGCCCCTGAAGGCCGATGGCGGTGTTCCACCCATTCTCGCAAGCCTCGTCACCAATCCTGTCGCCGACAGTCTGGCGCTGGGCTATGCCGAGCCCGGGCCCGACTATGCCACCGTCTCGCCCTTCGACAGCATCCTGAGTAAGCAACCTGCCGACAGCGGCCGTTTCGTGCCGCAGATCGGCGCCAAGGACCATCTCTGGGCGGCAAGCGTGTTGCCTGCAGCCGTATTTTCACCGGACGAACAGCAGTGCCTTGCGACCGGCATCTATTTCGAGGCCCGTGGCGAATCGGTGAAGGGGCAGGCGGCCGTGGCGCAGGTCATTCTTAACCGGGTCCGCAACCCGGCCTATCCGAAAACCATCTGCGGCGTCGTCTACCAGAACGAGGACTGGACCAACGCCTGCCAGTTTTCCTTCGCCTGCGACAAGGTCAAGGACCGCGTTAATTCGCCCGTTCATTGGCAGATCGCCCGCCAGGTGGCGATGGCGGTGACGGCCGGCAAGATCTGGCTCCCGGAAGTCGGCTCCGCGACCCATTACCATGCAGTCTACGTCAAGCCGCGCTGGGCGGCCGAGATGGTCAACGTCGGCCGCATCGGCATGCATCTCTTCTATCGGACGTATGGCGGCGGCTGGAGCTGACCGCCCGACCCCCGGGACGCGGCGCCCGCGGCAGCGGGTGCGACTTTCTGTCGTGATTTCGCAAAGCTCCCTTCAAGCGCATATAAGTCGATGATTTGCCTGCCTTTATTAATGGCGGGACATGTGCTTTCTACGTCTTGACTATGCTTTTCCATAAAACTATGTTCGCCCGAGTTCAAAACGGGCCGAAAGGTGGCTAAGCCTCCAGTTCGTTCTTAGGTTATCGGGGAAGGGTAGCGTTAAGGAACGGCAGCAGGGAGGGCGCCATGGTGGGGGATCAGGACGAAGGTCTTGAAAAGCGTAGGGCGCAATTGGGAGCCGAACTGGCAAACAAACGCGCTGCGACGGGGGAAGCCGAACGGGGGGAAGCTCGGGCTCAGGCCAGCCGCAAAGGCTATGCTCAAGCACTGAAACTCTCCAGCGAATTCGTTTCTGCCATCATTGTCGGCGCACTCATCGGCTACTTCTTGGACCGTCTGGCTGGCACCGGACCGTGGGGCATGATTATTTTCCTGCTCCTCGGGTTTTGTGCTGGTGTGCTGAATGTCTTGCGTATGGCCGGGAAGGTATCCACCCCAACGGTCGGCGACAGCAAGTCGGACAGGAAATAGGCAACAAGACTGCGCATCAGCGCATGTCTTCGAAGCATGGATATCCGCTGCTGAGGCGGGCAAGTGAGAGAGAACGCGCGGTGGCCAACGGTCCGATTCATCAATTCCAGATCAATAAGATCGTTCCGATCGAAATCGGCGGGCTGGATTTCTCATTCACCAATTCGTCGCTGTTCATGGTCGCATCGGTCGTTCTGGCTGGCGGATTTCTCTATTTCGCAACGGCGTCGCGCAGCCTGATCCCGGGCCGCGCCCAGTCCGTCGCCGAAATGTCCTACGAATTCATCGCCAATATCCTGCGTGAAGGTGCTGGCTCCGCCGGTATGAAATTCTTCCCGCTGGTCTTCACGCTGTTCATGTTCGTGCTGACCGCCAACCTGCTTGGCATGTTCCCCTATTTCTACACGGTAACAAGTCAGATTATCGTCACCTTCGCGTTGTCGATGCTGGTGATCGGCATTGTCGTGGTCTACGGCTTTTTCAAGCACGGCCTCGGCTTTCTGAAATTGTTTCTGCCGCAGGGCGTTCCCGCAGTGCTGCTGCCCCTTGTCATTTCGATCGAGGTTATCTCGTTCCTGGCCCGGCCGATCAGCCTTTCCGTCCGTTTGTTTGCCAACATGCTGGCTGGTCACATCACGCTCAAGGTGTTCGCAGGCTTCGTTGCCTCGCTTGGAGCCCTTGGCGCGCTCGGCATCGGTGGTGCCATCCTGCCTCTCATCATGACCGTCGCTCTGACGGCCCTCGAATTTCTCGTGGCATTCCTGCAGGCCTACGTATTTGCAGTGCTGACATGCATGTATCTGAACGATGCGCTGCATCCGGACGGCCACTGAGAAGTAAAGTCGTTGGTGCCGCGTGCACCAGTCAAAGCCAAAACCTATCAATCTAAGGAGTTTCTAACATGGACGCAGAAGCAGCAAAGTTCATCGGCGCCGGTATCGCTTGCATCGGCATGGGTGGCGCAGGCATCGGCCTCGGCACGATTTTCGGCAACTACCTGTCGGGCGCTCTTCGCAACCCGTCGGCTGCCGATGGCCAGTTCGGCCGTCTGATCTTCGGTTTCGCCGTTACGGAAGCTTTGGGCATCTTCTCGCTGCTCGTTGCTCTCCTCCTCCTCTTCGCCGTTTGATTTGTACGGTTTGATGGATCACGGCTTGCGGGAAGCGAGCCGTGATTCTTCGTATTTGCACCACTGGAGGTGAGCATGTTTGTGACTCCGGCTTATGCTGAAGAAGCCGCGCCGGCACCCGGCGAAGTGCACACGGAAACGGGTGTGGCCCCAGGCCATCACGCGTCTTTCCCGCCCTTTGACCCCAAGACATTTCCGTCTGCGCTGCTTTGGCTGGTGATTACATTCGCCATCTTCTACATCGTCATGCAGAAAGTCCTCGTGCCACGCGTTGGCGGGATCCTCGAGAGCCGGCACGCCCGGATCGCGCAGGATGTCGAGGAAGCCGCACGCCTGAAGGCCGAAGCCGACGCCGCTGTCGCGACCTATGAGCGCGAACTGGCAGAAGCCCGTGCCAAGTCCAATGCTATCGGTGCCGCAGCCCGCGCCGAAGCAAAGGCGAAGGCGGAAGCCGAACGCCGTGCCATCGAGGCAAGCCTGGCCGAAAAGATCAAGACCGCCGAAGCACGGATCGCCGAAATCAAGGCGAAGGCATTTGCCGACGTCGGCGCTGTTGCCGAAGAGGCTGCGTCATCCGTGGTCGAGCAGCTGATCGGTATGCCGGCTTCGCAGTCCGAGGTTGCCGCTGCTGTCGCCAACGTCAAGCAGGAGGCATAAGCCATGGAATTCCATCTGGACGAAACCTTCTTCGCCCTCGTTGGCCTGCTGCTGTTCATCGCCCTCATCGTCTACATGAAGGTTCCCGGCATGATGGCGAAGTCGCTCGACGAGCGCGCCGACCAGATCCGCAACGATCTGTCGGAAGCCAAGCGTCTGCGCGAGGAAGCCCAGCATCTGCTGGCCGAGTACCAGCGCAAGCGCAAGGAAGCGGAAGTCGAGGCGGCCAATATCGTTGCCTCTGCCGCTCGCGAAGCCGAGTTGCTGACAGCCGAAGCCAAGAAGAAGACGGAAGAATTCGTCGAACGCCGCACGGCAATTTCCGAGCAGAAGATCAAGCAGGCAGAGCTCGACGCCATCAAGGAAGTTCGCGCTGCCGCTGTCGACTTGGCAATCGCCGCAGCCCAAACCGTCATCGCCAGCAAGGCAGACGCCGGTGTTCAAGCGAAGCTGTTCCAGGCAGCGCTTGGCGACGTCAAGGCAAGCTTGAACTAAGCTTTGTACACATCAATGCGAAAGGCCGGGCATCGTCCCGGCCTTTTTGCATTTAGGGGGTTTCGTTGGCGAGGACATCCTTGCGCATCGGCCGGAAGCTCATGCGGTGCAGAGGGCAGGGGCCGACGAGTTCGATGCTGCTGCGATGAACTGCGGTGGCATAGCCGGCATGTGCCGCAAAGCCATAGGCCGGAAACACCATGCCGGCCCTGACCATCATCCGGTCGCGCGTTACCTTGGCAAGGATCGAAGCCGCGGCGATCGACAGCGACCGCCGGTCGCCCTTGACCACAGCCCTGCCGGAGCAGGGGAGGCCGGGTGGCACGTCGAGCCCGTCGACAAGCACGAAGCCTGCCGCGATCGCAAGACCGCAGACAGCCCGACGCATGGCATCGAGGCTCGCCTTGCGAATATCGGTCGCGTCGATGCGTCCGGCGCTGGACGATGCGATGGAGATCGTCGATGTCGCAATGATGAACTCGAACAGCTCTTCCCGTCTGGCAGCCGACAATTGCTTGGAATCGTTCAGGCCTTCGGGAATGTTATCCGGATCGAGGATGACGGCTGCAGCAACGACAGGCCCGGCGAGAGGACCTCGGCCTGCCTCGTCCGTGCCGGCAACCGGCCAGTGGCCTGCTTTGCGCGCCGAGTGCTCCAGCGTGAAATCCGGGACGAGCGGCAGGTCTTCGAAGAGCTGAGGAGAATCGGGTGGCGTGCGACGTGTCATGCGGCTGACCCTCGCACGCCAACCCGATTTCCTGCAAGTCCCCCGGCATTGGGGCGGCCAAGCCGGGGGATATCCTTTGGACAGTCAGGGCAACCGTCCGCAGGAATGGGTTTTCAGAGCAGCGACAGTTGAACGCCACTGCCATCCGGGGGAACGAACAGATCGGTGCGCAGTCTAATGCTGCGGCGCGTAAGGCCGAGCCTCTTGGTCGCCATCTCGAACCGACGGCTGATCTGCCAGGCGTAGGGTCCGGCACCTTTCATCCGCTTGCCAAAATCCGCATCGTAATCCTTGCCGCCGCGCATCTCGCGGACCAGCGACATCACATGCCGGTACCGGTCCGGGTAGTTCTGCAGCAGCCAGTCGCGAAACAGCGGACTGACTTCGAGCGGCAGGCGCAGCATTACGTAGCCGGCCTCCTCGGCGCCCGCAGCCTTGGCCGAATCCAGGATCTTCTCGAGTTCATGGTCGTTGAGTGCCGGGATCATTGGCGCCAGCATGACCGACGTCGGGATGCCCGCCGCGGAAAGCATCCGGACTGCCTCCAGTCTGCGTGCCGGCGTCGAAGCGCGGGGCTCCATGGTGCGTGCAAGCTTGCGGTCGAGGGTGGTGACCGACAGCGAGACGCGCACGAGGTTCTTTGCAGCGAGTTCGCCAAGGATATCGAGGTCGCGCAGCACCATGGCCGATTTGGTGACGATGGATACCGGATGGTTGGCCCGGTTCAGCACCTCCAGGATCTGGCGCATGATCCGCCATTCCTTCTCGATCGGCTGATACGGATCGGTGTTGGTGCCGATGGCAATGACCTTCGGCTCATAGCCTGGTTTAGCCAGTTCCCTTTCCAGCAGCTTCGGCGCATCCGGCTTGGCAAACAGCTTGGCCTCGAAATCCAGTCCGGCAGACAGCCCCATATAGGCGTGCGTCGGGCGCGCGAAACAGTAGATGCAGCCATGCTCGCAGCCACGGTAAGGATTGATGGAGCGATCGAAGGGAATGTCCGGCGACGTATTGCGGGTGATCGCCGTCCGCGCCTTCTCGATCTGCACCTCGGTCCTGAAGGGCGGCAGGTCTTCCAGCGACTGCCAGCCGTCGTCGATGCTCTCGCGGCTCGATAGTTCGAAGCGACCGCCAGGATTGAGCCCAGCACCGCGGCCACGCCGCCGGTCGATGTCGATCCGCAGACCGGACGAAACGATCAGTGCATCAGCCATATCTGCCGTGTTGGCAGGCGCGAATGCGGCCTGCCCTGCAAGGGACTGTTGGTTCATCGGTGGCTCCAGCGGCAGGGGATGCCCGTGCATCCCGATGTCTGACCTTGATTAAATTCCTATCGCAGCAATGAGAACAATGCAAGAACAAAATGCGGAAAACTGCGCTGGTATTCGATTATGCACCGCACTATAAACGAGCGATGTTGACAGTCATAATCGAATGCCGGGACCAGGAACCCGAATTGGCGCAGACACTTGCGTCCCTCGTCGCGGGTGCGATCGAGGGCCTGGTCTGTGACGTCGTGGTTCTCGACCATGGCTCAAGCGATGGCACCGAGCGCGTTGCCGATGCCGCCGGCTGCCGCTATCATACCGAATGGGATATCGGCGAAATCCTGCGCTCCGCACGCGGCGAATGGCTGCTGCTGGTGGAGCCCGGCGCGCGCCCGCAGGCCGGCTGGATAGACGAGATCGGCGAGTATATGGCGCTGAACAAGTTGCCCGCCCGCTTCACCGCCTCGCGTGGATACAGGCGGCCGTTGCTGCAGCGCATCGGCCGGGCGGTGTCGCCGCTGGAGTTCGGCTTCCTCATTTCAAAGGCGCAAGCTCTGGCCGCTGCCAGAAGCGGCATGACATTGGCAGAACTTGCCAAGGGCCAGAAGCCCGGAAAGCTGTCGAGCGAGATCATCCCGTCCTGGGTGGCGGCGCGCTCGCTGCGCTGAGCACGCAGCCTCTCTGATCAGACGGATTGTCCGCCGCGCTTGAGGTGTTCGTCCAGGCGCGGCATGATCTCGATGAAATTGCACGGCATATGGCGGTAGTCGAGCTGTGCCTTCAGGATGCCATCCCAGGCATCCTTGCAGGCGCCGGGCGATCCCGGCAGCACGAAGATGAAGGTGGCATTGGCCAGCCCTGCCGTCGCCCTCGACTGGATCGTCGACGTGCCGATCTTGTCGTAGGAGATGCGATGGAAGACCGCCGAAAAACCCTCCATGCGCTTTTCAAACAGCGGCTCCAGCGCATCCGGCGTCACGTCGCGGCCGGTAAAGCCGGTGCCGCCGGTGGTGATCACCACATCGACGGCGGGGTCCGTGGTCCAGGCTTCCACGGTAGCGCGGATCTGTGCGATATCGTCGGGCACTATGGCGCGGGCGGCCAACCAATGGCCGGCGTCTGCAATGCGCCCCACCAGAGTGTCACCGGATTTGTCGTCTTCGGCTGTGCGGGTGTCGGAGACGGTGAGCACGGCAATGCCGACTGGCACGAAAGGCCGCTGTTGCGTAGAGCCTGTCATCGGAGATCTCCTGCGGTTGTCTGCGTTGCCTGAAAATACCAGTCCGGCCTGTGGCTGTGAAGCGAAGCGGCCGCAGCCTTGGCTGCATCCGGATCGTCAAACAGGGCAAAACAGCTGGCACCAGAGCCGGACATCCTGACGAGCCTGGGTCGTTGCCCGGCCATTAATACCGATAGCTCGCCGATCTCGGGGCAAAGTGCACGCGCCGGCGGCTCTAGATCGTTGCGGAGGCTGTCGATCACGGAAAGCCACTCGGTGCTACTCTGCAGTTGCCGGTGTTCGAAACCGAACGGTGGATTGTTCTTCTCCGTCAACTGACGAAAAACCGCCGGTGTCGATACCCCGACCAGAGGGTTGCCGATCAGCAAGCCGAAGGACGGGAAGTCCGGTAGCACGTCGATCTCCTCGCCGATGCCACGGGCGATCAGTGGCCGGCTCGTCAGACACATCGGCACGTCAGCCCCGAGTTGCAGCGCAAGAGCCTTCAGCTTATCCGGCGTGAGATTGATATTCCAAAGCCGCATCAGCCCGCGCAAGGCCGCAGCGGCATCGGCCGAGCCGCCACCTATGCCGGAGGCGATGGGCAAACTTTTCTCGAGATGAATCAGGACCGGCGGTGCACTGCCGCCAGATGCCTGCCGCAAAAGATCGCGAGCCCTGATCACGAGGTTGCTAGTGGATTGCTCCTGCGGGCCAAGAGACGTTGCGAACCGTCCGGATATCTCGAACCTGTCCGCATCGGCGGCGCTGAACCCCAGCCGGTCGCCATGATCGGCAAAAGTCACCAGCATGTCGAGCAGATGGTAACCGTCGTCCCGAAGCCCCGTCACATGCAGGGCAAGGTTGATTTTCGCGGGCGCCTCTTCCGTGAGGTCGAAGGCGCCCGCGTCAAAAATCGATGGCATCGGTCGTCAGGATTTCTTGTCGACTGGCGGGGTCTCGGCCGGGACTGCTGCCGGCGGCTTGGATTTCTCCGCAGCCTTGGGGTCGTCGAGCGGCGGCAGGCCGTTGGCGATCTTGTCCTTCAGACGCGGCAGGTCGGCCTCTTCCGGCTTGTAGGTAATCGCCCGGTTCCACTGGTAGACGGCCTCGAGACGACGCCCGACGCGCCAGTATGCATCGCCGAGATGGTCGTTGACGGTGACATCGCCGGCTTCCAGCTGCACGGCGCGTTCCAGTTCCTTGACCGCATCGTCGAAGCGGTTGAGGCGGAAATAGGCCCAGCCGAGCGAATCGACGATGTAGCCGTCGTCAGGTCGCGCATCGACAGCCTTCTTGATCATCGCCAGCCCCTCGTCGAGGTTGCGGTTCATGTCGACCCAGGAATAGCCGAGATAGTTGAGCACCTGCGGCTGGTCGGGGTTTAGCTCGAGCGCCTTCTTGAAGTTCGGCTCGGCAATGTCCCACTTCTTCAGGCGCTCATAAGCGATAGCGCGCTGGTAGAAGATGTTCCAGTCGGCTTTGGTCGGCACTGGGCCGATGACCTCAACAGCCTTGTCATAGTTGTCGGCCATCGCCTGGTAGTTCTTGGCCTGAGACAGCACGTTGCCATAGGCAAGGTAGCTGCGGATATCCTTCGGATCGGACTCGATCAGCGACTTCAGGTGCTTGAGCGCATCTTCGGACTTGCCGCCCTGTGCCAGCGCCAGCCCGAGTTGCAGTTCAGAGATACGGGCCATTGGCGATCCCGGCGGCACCTGCTTGTAGAAGGCGATGGCGCGGTCCATCTGGTCCTGCTTTTCGGCAATGCCGCCGAGCAGCACCAGCGTGTCCGAGCTCTTCGGGTCCAGCGCATTCGCCGTCTCGAGGTACAGCGATACCACGTCTTCGGCGCCATCGCGGTTTAGCGCGGCGGCAACGGAGAACAGCACGGATGCGGCCCCCTGCGAGGCGTTGGTCACGGCCTGCTCCGGCTTTTCACCCTTGCCGATGCTGTCACGCAGCGCGTTCAGCGGCGCAAAATTGCTGATCATGCTGTCGCCGACGGAGATTGCGTCCAGCGCCTTCTGCTTGTTGCCTTCCTTGGCTTCGAGCGAGGCAAGCGCCATGACGGCGCGCATGTAGGTGTCCGGTGCCGTGGCGCCGCCGTCCTTGTCGAGCACGGCGCTGTTGAGGTGCGTGCGAGCCGATTTGGTATCGCCGATGACAAGGGCGATGGTGCCGGCCTGGTAGTTCTTGAAGATGTCGAACCAGTTCGGCCCCTGCATCTTGTCGACCATCGCCAGCGCTTCCTTGCCGCGTCCGGCGCCGACCTGCGCCCAGGCGGCAAGCAGCCCGTTCATCATCCGGTCGAGGTCGTTCGGGCCGGTGTATTTGAGGATAGCCTGGGCTGCGCTGTAATCGTGGCGGCGCATGGCGTCCATGCCGCGCACGATTGTGGTGATCCGCTCGACCGTCGGGTCGGACTTCAGTTCGTTGGCATATTTGACGCCTTCGTCGATATTGCCGTTGAGCAGCAGCGAAATCATCAGGCGTTGGCGGATTTCCGGGTTGCCCGGCTCGATCATCAGCGCCTTTTTGTAGAGCGCTATGGCGTTGATGTAGTCATGGTCGACATCGGCCGTGCGGGCGGCAAGAAAGGCGCCGGAAAAGGTATCGACGCGGTCCGGCTCGAAGGTCACCGTATCGCTCGCATCCACTGCCTTCTTGGACGCATCCTCAGCGTGCAGCACGTTGATCGCAGTCACCGAAATGAACGCGGCGAGAGCTGCGCTCGAAAGCAAGCGAATGGCAAGTGTTTGCCGCATTAGAGAACCTTTCTTGGAGGGCAACCGGAAGCCGGTCGCGCCATGCATTCTTTCAGCACTGATTCACAACAGGATGGCTTTTTTGAAGCGGCCCCGCAAGAAATACAGCTCGTCGCTTGTCAGTTAACGCGCTCGATGCAGAAGTCGATGACTTCCATCAGGGCCGATTTGCCGGGGCTGTCCGGCAACGGTGCCAGGGCATCTCGCGCAATCGTGCCGTAGTGGACGGCCCGTCCGATGGTGTCGTTGAGGGCGCCGTACTTGGTGATCAAACCCAAGGCCTTTTCGAGATTGGCGTCGCTGCTGTTGCCGTTCTCTATGGCGTCGCGCCAGAAGGCACGCTCTTCCTCGGTGCCCCGGCGATAGGCGAGGATGACCGGCAGGGTGATCTTGCCCTCGCGAAAATCGTCGCCGACATTCTTGCCGAGATCGACGGCCTTGCCACCATAGTCGAGCACATCGTCAACCAGCTGGAAGGCGAGACCAAGATTGGTCCCGTAGGATTTCAACGCATTGCGGCCGGATTTGCCGCCATTTGCAACGATCGGCCCGACTTCCGCAGCCGCTGCAAAAAGCGCCGCCGTCTTGGCGCGGATGACCGAGAGATAGTCGTCCTCGGTGGTCTCCATGTTCTTGGCGACCGACAGCTGCAGGACTTCGCCCTCGGCAATGACACAGGCCGCCGTCGACAGCACATCGAGCGCTTCCAGCGATCCGACATCCACCATCATACGAAATGCCTGGCCGAGCAGGAAGTCGCCGACCAGCACGCTCGCCTGGTTGCCCCAGATCATGCGGGCCGTGGAGCGGCCACGGCGCAAGTCGCTCTCGTCGACCACGTCGTCATGCAGCAGCGTTGCCGTATGCATGAACTCGACAGAGGTCGCCAGCTTGACGTGGTTTTCGCCCTTGTAGCCAAAAAGCGCTGCAGAGGCGAGCGTCAGCATCGGCCGCAAACGCTTGCCGCCGGAGGAAATCAGATGCTCCGCGACCTCCGGGATCATCTGCACATCGGATCCAGCCTTGGAAAGGATCAACTGGTTGACACGCTCCATATCTGCCTTGGTCAGGTCGACCAGCGGCTTGACGGAGGCCAGTCTGTTTTTGCTTTCTTCAAGCGGTATCACGACGCCCAACGTCCCGAACTCCTGTTCATTTTGTGAAAACGACAATAAGAAGGGGCAGGGGACGCGGCAAGGGGCGAATTGTCCGGTCGCGCAAAATTGACAGGAAACGCCAGGTTCATGCACGAATTGATACGCACCAACGATCCCGTCACGCTTTCATTCGCCGAAAGCCTGATGAAGGATGCGGGTATCCGCTGCATGGTTGCCGATGAGGCAATGAGCATTCTCGAAGGCTCGCTCGGCATGTTGCCGCGTCGCTTCTTGGTCGACGGGGACCGCGCCATCGAGGCCCGCCGCATCCTGATAGACGCCGGCCTTGGCGACGAGTTGCGCGCCGAGCGGCGCTGAGAGCGGCGATGAACGAACCCGGCGAAACCATCGACGCTTTTCATCGCGGCGCGTTCCATATCGTCCAGCCGAAGGGTCGGGGACATCGCTCCGGCATGGATGCCATGCTGCTAGCCTCACTCGTTGACGACAGCCGCGCCATCAGGGTTGCCGATCTCGGCGCCGGTGCCGGCGCTGCCGGTTTTGCCGTTGCCTCACGCCTCGAGCGTGCCGAGGTCACACTATTCGAACGCTCTCAGGAAATGGTCGAGTTTGCCGAAAAGAGCCTCGCGCTATCCGAAAACAGCCGTTTTGCCGGCCGGATATCGGTCGTCAGTGCCGATGTCACGCTGACAGGCAAGCGACGCAATGCTGTGGGCCTTGCCGACAACAAATTTGACCACGTCATCATGAACCCGCCCTTCAACGACGGCAGCGATCGGCTGACGCCCGACCCCCTCAGGGCGGAGGCGCATGCCATGACGGAAGGCCTTTTCGAGACCTGGCTGCGCACAGCCAGCGCCATCCTGGTCCCTGGCGGCCAGCTTTCGCTGATTGCCCGTCCGGAATCGATGGGCGAGATCATTGCTGCCTGCGGCCGGCGTTTCGGCGGGATCGAGATCACCGCCATCCACCCGCGCAACGGCGAAAGTGCGGTGCGGATCCTGGCGACCGCTATCAAGGGATCGAGGGCCCGCCTGGCGCTGCGCTATCCGCTCGTCATGCACGAGGAAGGCAGCAACCAGTTCATGCCTTTCGTCGACGACCTCAACAACGGACGCATTGCCTATCGTCGACGGTAACGGGTCTTTCTTTGTTTTCACGCATTTCCGGACGCAAAACCGCTCAGCGCGTTTGCTGGAATTACTAGAAGAAGATGTCTCCCAGTAGCTTGATGTTCAGAAGGGCAATGGCGAAGGCAATCAGGTAGGCAATTGCACTCAGCCAGCGCGGAGCCACCAGGGCACCCATCTTCGCCTTGTCGGAGGTAAACATCACCAGAGGGAAGACGGCGAAGGAAAGCTGCAGGCTGAGCACCACCTGGGTCAGGATCAGCAGTTCCGACGTACCCTCGTCGCCGAACCAGATGGTGACGATAGAGGCCGGGATGATGGCCAGACCGCGCGTCACTGCCCGGCGGATCCACGGCTTCAGCCTGATCTGCAGAAAGCCTTCCATGACGATCTGGCCTGCCAGCGTCGCGGTCACCGTCGAATTGATGCCGCAGCAGAGAAGAGCAATGCCGAACAGGGTCGGCGCAATCGCCATGCCCAGCAGTGGCGCCAGCAGCGAGCTCGCATCGCCGAGTTCGACCACGTCGGTCTTGCCGTGGGCATGGAAGGCGGCAGCGGCAAGGATGAGGATCGCAGCGTTGATCAGCAGCGCAAATGTCAGCGCCACCGTCGAGTCTATCGTTGCAAACGTCAGCGCCTCGCGCTTTTCCGGCAGGGTCTTGCCGTATTTGCGGGTCTGTACGATGCCTGAATGCAGATAGAGATTGTGCGGCATGACGGTCGCCCCGAGGATGCCGAGTGCCAGGTACAACATTTCCGGATTACGGACTATGTCTGTGGTCGGCAGGAAGCCACGGATGACGCCGCCCCAATCCGGATCGGCAAGGGCGATCTGGAAGGCGAAGCAGCAGGCGATGACGCCAAGCAGGGTAATGATCAGTGCCTCGATCCAGCGGAAACCGAGCCGCTGCAGATAGAGAATGAGAAATACGTCGAGCGCCGTCAGCAGCACGCCCAGTTCCAGCGGCATGCCGAAGATCAGGTTGAGCCCGATGGCGGTACCGATGACTTCAGCGATATCGGTGGCGATGATGGCGATTTCGGCGAGTGCCCAGAGCGGTACCGCGACATAGCGCGGAAATGCATCGCGACAGGCCTGCGCCAGGTCGCGGCCGCTGGCGATGGCGAGCCGGGCGCACAGAGCCTGCAGCACGATGGCCATCAGGTTGGACAGAAGCGCCACCGAGAGAAGCGCATAGCCGAATTTCGAGCCGCCCGCGAGCGAAGTCGCCCAGTTGCCGGGGTCCATGTAGCCGACCGCCACCAGGTAGCCCGGCCCGGCAAACGCCATCATCCGGCGCAGCTTCGATCCGCTCTTCTGGGTGTCCACCGAACCATGCACGTCGGCAAGGCTGAGGTCGAGGCTGTCCTGCCGCCAGCCGGCATCGGTTTTCGGTTTGATCGCGTCCATGGTGTCCTCGTCTGTATGCTGCAATGCAAGACTAGTTGTTTAGAATGATAATGCAAGTCATTCGCAACAAGAAATTTATGTGACGAGAAAATTTGCCGTGGCGGGGTCATTTGCGGCAGCAGAGCGATGTGATGGTCAGGCTGATCGGGGGCGGAGGGATAGCGCGCGCATCGGCTTCGGTGGGCGCGGCGCGTGGTGCGATAACGCCGGATAACAGCGCTACAAGGCCATAAATCGTGTCGGTATTCAGCTATTGGCAAGATGTTTATATTTATTGTTAATAATTTATACGTCATATATTCGTCATCAAACAGTCATGAAGACGCGTCCTTGACCCCTGCGCCCCATGTTCGCAAGGGTTGGCCGGGAAGGGGCATCTTTGGCAATCATCTGCTTTGCAAATAGCCGGTCGGAAATCGGAGGGCGCGCTGCCGCTGCCGTAGCGAACGAACTATTGAACGAGGGGTTTGGTGCCGCACTTTACGACTGCCTGGAACGGTTTGCTCTGGAAACCCACCTGCAATTTCCGCGCGACACATCGGTGCGAAATCCGGTTTGCGGAAGGCAGTTCATCGAGGAGACCAGAGCCCTCGCCCGAACCCATGAACATCTTGTCATCGACCTCTCCGGTGCCGGGGACCAGATCGCCGCGATCGCCTTTGCCATGGCGGATCTCGTGCTCATTCCCTTCCTCCCCCATCAGCCGGACGCCGCTCCGTTCGTAAGGACAATCGAGCTCCTCGACATACTCTCCTCCCACCGCTCGCAACCTCTGCGCCGTGCAGTTTTCCTCGCCAGCCACGACAGCATCAGTCCACGCGTGCATCTGGAGATTTCCGGCCAACTGATCCGCCGCGGCCTCGCAACATTCCCAGTGTCCTTCCAAGACCCGCCAAAGCAAGTCGTGGCAACCGGCAAAGCGCGATGCATCGATCACACTGAAGTCGCTGCCGAGAGCGCCGCATCCCTCCTCAAAGCCGACATCGCACGCTTCAGCCAATACGCCCTCAACGCAGCCCTCCACCCAAACCACTCCACCACCCGCGCGCTGGCGGCCAGCTGATAAGGCTGGGGCGCGTAAAAGTTACGGATCAATCGCCTAAGTCCGGACCGCGCTACCTACTTCGCCACGGGAGTAGGAGGCACTTGCGCTACCTTCAGCCTGATTTCATTTTCGCCTAATATCGGGGTGATGCTTGTGGCATGCCGCCTGCCCACTCGTCGTCCACGAAGGTGATTGCAATGAAAAACGATTTGCCTTCCCGGTCGTCGCGCTCATGCACCTTGGCAAATCTTGCCGTCCAAACGCTTCTGTGCGCAGCGAGTATTCTAGTCCTCGCCCGAGAAAGTCATGCCGACCAACCCATTGAAAGGGTTGAAAGCATTCATTACAAAGTCGCGTCGGATTATACATACAAGTTTACGATGGTCATCGACGACTTCGTGCAAAAGCAAGCGCAGATCAAGGATCTGTCGCAGTTTGCAATGACATATGACCCTGCCAGAACGTCGTTTCGTTTTATAAAAGGGTGGGTCGATGGACCCAACGGCGTTCGTCACGAACCGGCACCGGATGCCATATTCACCCGTCCAAGTGCCGCCTCGCGCGACGCGCCGGGCTTCGTATCCTCGCTGACGACAACGGTTGTCATGCCTGCGGTGACGACCGGCAGCCATGTTCACTACGAGATCGAGGAAGTCGTCTCCAAACCGTCCCTGATGGGCTTCAACCCGGCGGCATGGCTCGACCCGTTTCGAGACGCCAACGAGCAGGTGGTCATCGACATGCCTGCCACACTTCCCTTCACCATCGCCAGCCAGGGTGGTTTCGCAGTCTCCGACACGACGGCGAACGGCATTCGTCATATCGTCGCCGACGCCAGCCTGCGGAACGTCTCGGCCGGTGACAAAGAGCAGCATATGGCCTCCCTCGTGGAGTTCGAGCCGCTGTTTCTCGGCACCTCGCTGCGCAGTTACAACGAAGCCGGCGACATCTACTACCGCGTCAACAAGGGCAAGCCGGTTGTCACGGCAGAGATCGACGCGCTCGCCAAGAGTATCGTCGGAGATCGCAGGGGGCTCGACGCAGCACGCGCCATCTATGACTGGTGCGCCAAGAACATCCGCTATCTCGCCGTTTACATGAGCGATGACGACGGCTACGAATCGCATGACGCAGCGACCATCTTGAAAAACGGTTATGGCGATTGCAAAGACCACGTTACGTTGATGCAAGCCCTTCTTTCTGCAGAAGGCATCCGCTCCCAGCCGGCACTCATCGACTGGAGCAATCGGGCCAGACCGCTTCCGCTCTGGTCGCCCTACGAGATCAATCACGCGATAATTTATCTGCCCGACTTCGATGTCTTCGCCAACCCGACCAGCCCCTTCACCCCGTTTGGTGTCCTCGATCAGGGACTGAGCGGCAAGCTCGCCATTGTCGCTGGCGAGCATTCCGAGGTTCGTCGCACGCCTGAGATGACGCCTGAAACCGAGCAATTCGTCACCAAAGGCTCCATACGCATCAACGACGACGGAACCATCCTCGGCCAGGCGACCGCGACGATGTCACCAAGCATCGAAATGTCGCTCCGCTCGGCCCTGCAAAACCCCGATGAAAACAACCGCCGGATCGACCGCAAGCTCCGAAACACGCCCGAAGGCGGCTTTGGCCGGCTTGTGACGAGCGGGCCGGAGGACATGGATCATCCTTTCAAACTGACGATGGACTGGCATAGTCCCCATGGAATAGACCCGGCGGGCGGTGCGTTCGTGTTGCCATCGCCGCCCCTGTTCGATCCGATCGATGAGCTGCGATCGTTTCTCGACCGGAAGGGCAGGCGTTTTACGCCCATGGAGTTGCCCGTTCGTGATCTCAACTGGGCTTATAGCGTCGCCATGCCCGCCTCTTTCAGGATTGCTACTGCGCCCAGGGATGTCGATATCAGCAACGAAGTTGGGTCTTACAAGGCGATCTACCAACGCCAGGAAGATTGCCTGGTCGTCCAACGTCAACTTGTCCTGAAGGCGAGAGAGCTCGAACCTTCCGCCTACGCCGATCTGGAGCGCCTTATCTATGCAGCGCAGAACGACTTTACAGCCATCGTGACGACAGGCGCCAGACAGATCGGATCTCCCGAGACGAGTGCAGACAGCTCCAAATGCCATCCTTGATCCGCTCCGTAATCTGATTGCTCCACCGCTTGCGCAGAACGCCACAAATCTGCAGCCAGTCACCCTGCAAATCAGGGCGCGCTGCGCTCTTCCCCCGCTTTCGTCCCGTCAGCCATTGTGTTTGCCGTTTCAATTCATACATGCTTGTGACTTGAACGGGACCAAAACAAGGGTTTGACGATGGCTGGACTGCTGAGACGACTGCTGCCGAAGCGATTTCGCAAGGAGGGGACGGTGATCCCCGTTGTTCGCCTCAGCGGCACGATCATGGCAGGTGGCAGCCCTTTCCGGCCAGCCCTCAATCTGGCCAGTGTCGGCCACGCTCTCGACAAGGCGTTTTCGATGAAGGCATCACCTGCGGTTGCCATCGTCATCAACTCGCCGGGTGGCTCGCCCGTCCAGTCGCGCATGGTCTACAATCGCATCCGCGACCTCGCGGTCGAGAAGAAGAAGAAGGTGCTCGTGTTCGTCGAGGATGTGGCTGCTTCCGGCGGCTACATGATTGCGCTCGCCGGCGACGAGATCATCGCCGACCCGACATCGATCGTCGGATCTATCGGCGTTGTCTCCGGCGGCTTCGGTTTTCCCGAACTGTTGAAGAAGATCGGCGTCGAGCGGCGTGTCTACACCGCCGGCAGCAACAAGGTGATCCTCGATCCTTTCCAGCCGGAAAAGGAGAAGGACATCGACTATCTCAAGAGCCTGCAGCTCGAGATCCACACGATTTTCATCGACATGGTCCGCGAGCGCCGCGCCGGCCTGATAAAGGCGGACGATGATACGATCTTCTCCGGCCTGTTCTGGACGGGAACAAGGGGACTGGAGCTCGGCCTCATCGACGGCCTCGGCGAAATGCGCCAGGAGCTGAAGAAACGCTATGGCGAAAAGACGAAAATCGAGCTCGTCTCGTCGTCGCGCGGCCTGTTCGGAAGAAAGGCGCCAAGCATCGCCTTGCCCGGCCTTGACAGCATTGCCGCAGGTCTTGCATCCGGGCTTGCGGAAGCCGCAGAAGAAAAGGCACTATGGGGCCGATACGGATTATAACAACGGAACAGCCCCGGCATGGCGCAGCTCATTTTCATCATCGTTATCGGCAGCGTCTGCTGGCTGATCTACAAGCGCTTCATCAACGCGGCGCAGCGGCTGCAACAGCAGTCGCAGCGCCAGGAGCGCGAGCGCAGCACCGGCGCCATGGGCACGCTCGTCAAGGATCCGTTGACGGGCGAATACCGGCTGAAGAGGGACGAGGAATAGCGGGTCGCGGGATGCTAGTTCCGGATCAAACCTGCGAAATGCGTGCAGTGCCAAATGATTGACCAGGCTAGCTGCACCGCGAGTGCATCGCTAGCGCCGATGCCGGACCCGCGAAACCCAATCGGCTCCTGCATAGCTGATGCAGACTATTAGGATAGTGCGTGTTGGGTCGTCGACGGTGAAACAAACAACTGCTTTTTCAGAGGCCGGTATAGCGCGTAACCCGGGATAGATTTCGTCACGCACGGTGCCGATTTTCGGAAAGTCTGCGAGCGACGCAATGAAATTCACGATTTCATCTGTCTTTGCCAGTCCGACTGCAATGCCGGCATAGTCCGAAATCATCGAAACGGTCTCAAAAAAGATCGTCTTCGACCGCCGGGTGCCTACGGATCGTATAGCGCATGGATGGCCTTACATGTTGTGTTGCGCGCTCAGCTTTTTCTTCACGCGCTCGGCCATGTCAGCGCCGTCCCACGGTAACCAGTCACCGACAGGCAAGGCCATCCGTCGCCGGATTTCATCTGTCAGTCCCACAGGATCTTCGGCGGAAGTTTCATTTTGAAGCATCATCCGGGCAATGCCAGCTTCCACCACGCTCGAGATCGACGGATAGATACCCTCCTCGACCAGTCGTTCCGCATAGCGCAAATAGTCTTCGGTAAGGGTAATCTCTGTCTTGACGTTCATTGTCCTTCTCCGATGAAGCCGGTGTTTCTCTATACTTGTTATCTTGACCCCTGTCCCCTCCCATGGCACCAGTCGCGCTTCTTACCGCAATTCGGATCCCCATCATGACGGCTGCAGCCATTCCCGATCACATGAACCCGAAGCGCTCGTTCCAGGCGCTGATCCTGACGTTGCATGCCTATTGGGCGGATAAGGGTTGTGCGGTCCTGCAGCCCTATGACATGGAAGTCGGCGCCGGTACCTTCCATCCCGCGACGACGTTGCGCGCGCTCGGTCCGAAGCCTTGGAAGGCAGCCTATGTGCAGCCGTCGCGCCGCCCGTCCGATGGCCGATACGGCGAAAACCCCAATCGCCTGCAGCACTATTACCAGTATCAGGTGATCCTCAAGCCGAACCCGCCGAACCTGCAGGAATTGTATCTCGGCTCGCTGGCCGCCATCGGTCTCGATCCGCTGCTGCACGACATCCGCTTCGTCGAGGACGATTGGGAAAGCCCGACGCTGGGCGCCTGGGGTCTCGGCTGGGAGTGCTGGTGCGATGGCATGGAAGTCTCGCAGTTCACGTACTTCCAGCAGATTTGCGGCATCGAATGCGCACCCGTCGCCGGCGAACTGACCTACGGTCTCGAGCGGCTGGCCATGTATGTGCAGGGCGTCGATAACGTCTACGACCTCAATTTCAACGGCCGCGAGGGCGACGAGAAGATCTCCTATGGAGACGTCTTCCTGCAGGCGGAGCAGGAGTATTCGCGCCACAATTTCGAGTTCGCCAACACCGAGATGCTGCATCGCCACTTCATCGACGCAGAGAAGGAGTGCCTGGCGCTTCTGGCATCAGGCGCGCCGGGCGAGGGCGACAAACGGGTCCTGCACAAATGCGTCTTCCCGGCCTATGACCAGTGCATCAAGGCCAGCCACGTCTTCAATCTGCTCGATGCGCGCGGCGTGATCTCGGTCACCGAGCGCCAGAGCTACATCCTGCGTGTGAGAACGCTCGCCAAGGCTTGCGGCGAGGCCTTCCTGCTGACCGATGCTGGCGGGGCCAACGTCATGCAGGCGGCCTGAACCGCTCGTAGATCGACCCTGAAATGACGCATGACATCGGCGCCGGGAACGCATAGGGTCCGGCGCACTTCTCTGTCGTTCTGGGGGCTTGACGATGTACATTATTCTGGGCGTGGCTGTGCTGGCCGCGATCTATGTGATCTTTGTCTACAACGGTCTGGTGCGTGCCCGGCAGGTGGCCGAAGAAGCCTGGTCCGGCATCGACGTGCAGCTGAAGCGCCGCGCCGACCTGATCCCCAACCTGATCGAAACCGTGAAGGGCTATGCCACCCACGAAAAATCGACGCTGGAGGAGGTGGTCTCCCTGCGTAACCAGGCGCAGGCCGTGCCATCAGGCGATGTCGCCGCTCGCGGTGTCGCCGAAGGGCTGCTCGGGCAAGCTCTCGGCCGGGTCATGGCGCTGGCCGAAGCCTATCCGGACCTCAAGGCCAACCAGAATTTCTCCGAGCTGCAGGCCTCGCTGGAAACGATGGAGAGCGAGTTGCAGATGGCGCGGCGCTATTACAACGGCGCTGCCCGCGATCTGAACGTCAAGGTCGAGAGCTTTCCGAACAATCTCGTTGCCGGCCCGTTCGGTTTTGCCAAGCGTCCCTATTTCGAGGTCACCAATGAAGCCGATCGCGCCGTTCCATCCGTGAAATTCTAGATCTTTCCCCTTTCGGAATGGTTTTGCGACGGATATGGAGGCGATAGAACCTGTTGCCGGGTTACCGTTTCGTTGGCAGATGGAAGAGATTGACGATGGGCAGAGCAAAACTCACGATTATTCCGCCGGGCAAGCCGCTCACCGGTCGCGCCGTGCCGCCCGGATCGAAGTCCATTACCAATCGTGCGCTGCTGTTGGCCGGCCTCGCCAAGGGCACCAGCCGGCTGACCGGCGCGTTGAAAAGCGATGATACCCGATACATGGCCGATGCGCTGCGCGCCATGGGCGTCAGCGTCGAGGAACCGGATAGCACGACTTTCATCGTCACCGGCACGGGTGTGTGGTCTGCGCCCGAAAAGCCCTTGTTTCTTGGAAATGCCGGCACTGCGACGCGCTTCCTGACGGCGGCTGTGGCAAGCGTTGCTGGAACCGTGGTCGTCGATGGCGACCAGCATATGCGTAAACGGCCTATAGGACCGCTGGTCACAGCATTGAAATCGCTCGGCATCGATGTTGAAGCCCCGACCGGATGCCCGCCTGTGACAGTGCGTGGCAACGGCCATTTCGGCTCTGGCCGGGTGGAAGTCGATGCCGGCCTTTCCAGCCAATATGTCTCGGCATTGTTGATGGCTGCACCTCTGGCATCGCCGGGCGCAAACCAGCCCGTCACCGTAACCCTTGCAGGTGCAGACATCGGCGCGCGCGGCTATGTGGACCTGACCCTGGATGTCATGCAGGCTTACGGAGCGAAGGTAGAGCAGCGCGACGGCGTCTCCTGGACCATTCAACCGACCGGCTACACGGCAACCGATTTCCACATCGAGCCAGATGCATCGGCGGCCACCTATCTCTGGGGTGCCGAAGTGCTCAGCGGCGGGGCCATCGACATCGGCACGCCGGCAGACGCATTTACCCAGCCGGATGCCAAGGCCCATGCGGTGATTTCGGCCTTTCCGCATATGCCTGGTGTCATCGACGGATCGCAAATGCAGGACGCCATCCCGACCATCGCCGTGCTGGCCGCGTTCAACGAAACTCCGGTCCGGTTCGTCGGTATCGCCAACCTGCGCGTCAAGGAATGCGACCGTATCCGCGCCCTGTCGACCGGCCTGAACGCCATCCGCGAAGGGCTGGCGACGGAGGAGGGCGACGACCTGATCGTTGCTGCCGATCCGAGCCTCGCCGGACAGCGTCTGGAAGCGGAAATCGATACCTTTGCCGATCACCGCATTGCGATGAGCTTTGCGCTGGCTGGTCTTGTTATCGACGGGATTACCATTCTGGATCCCGATTGCGTTGCCAAGACATTCCCTGATTACTGGCAGGTGCTGGCATCGCTGGGGGTGACTTATACGGACGACGCCAGCTAGCGAAACCGTTTCGCGGCGCGCGCTACACTGGGTTCGGGGGAACGCATCGTGATACGGATTGCCGCACGTCTTTGTCTGCTGTGTCTTGGGCTGCTCGTTACCGGGGCTGCATCGGCGCAGGAGGTCATCACCGCCTTCCAGCAGGCCATCATCCTCGACAAGGACGCCTCGATGCAGGTGACCGAGACAATCGGCGTCAATGCCGAGGGTCGCGATATCCGCCATGGCATTTTCCGCGATTTCCCGCTGACGTTCCAGGATGCGTACGGCAGGACAGCGACCGTCGATCTTACGGTTCAATCGGTTAGCCGCGATGGCAGCCCTGAGCAATGGCGCAGCGAGAGTATCGAAGGCGGCATCCGCATTTATATCGGGTCTGCCGACGTCACCCTCAGCCCCGGACGCCATGAATTTCAGCTCACCTACAAGACCAACCGCCAGACCCGCTATTTCGACGACTACGACGAGCTGTACTGGAACGTCACCGGTACCGGATGGGTGTTCCCGATCCAACAGGCGTCGGCAACGGTCATGCTGCCCGAAGGTGTCAGGCCGCAGGGTCTCGATTTTGCCACCGGGCCGCTTGGATCAAAGGGCAGGAATGCCCGGGTCAGCGAGGACGGCAGCGATGTCGTTTTCGAGACCACCCGGCCGTTGGCCCCAAAGGAAGGCCTGACGATCGCCATCAAGCTGGCAAAGGGCGCCGTCGATGCTCCGAGCGTCGACCAGCAGCGCGCCTGGTTCCTGCGCGACAACAGCGACCTCATCATCGCCGGTATCGGCCTGTTGCTGGTGCTGGCGTACTATGGACGCAGCTGGGTCAAGGTTGGCCGCGACCCCGACCGCGGTGTCGTCGTACCCCGCTGGGATGCGCCTGAAGGAACCTCGCCAGCCTTGGTCAACTATATAGACAATCGCGGCTTTTCCTCCGGCGGCTGGACCGCACTGTCCTCCGCCGCGCTCAATCTCGCCGTCAACGGCTACGTCGTGCTGGAAGATCTTGACAGCAGCATCGTCATCCGCCGCACGGCCAAAACTGCAGCCGGCAAGCTCGATGCCGGCGAGCAGACGTTGCTGAACGCGATTGGCGGCAAGGACGACGCGCTGGTCATCGACAAGGCCCACGGCGAAAAGGTTCAGGCAACCGGCGAGGCGTTCCGCGACGCGATCGAGAAGGAACATCGCGACGCTTACTACAAGAGCAACGCGCTCTACACGTTCGGTGGCATCGTGCTGTCGCTGGTGGTGTTCGTCTGCATCGTCGTTTTCGGCCGGCTGCACGAAAATGCAATGCCGCTGATCATCGTGCCCGGCATGCTGTCGGTTTTCGGCGTCGCGGTCGCCGCCTTCATTGGAAGGTCGTTCCGTCCCAATGCAGGCACGGTGCGCAAGGTCTTCGCGGTACTGGTCTTTGCCTTCATCGCCTTTGTCGCCGTCTCTGTCGTCGCCATCCTCTTCGCTGCGCAGACCTCGTCGCCCGCCATCGTCGGCGACCTGCCGCTGACGGTCGCGATCATCGGCATCTTCGCTGCCAATTGCGTCTTCTTCTTCCTGATGGGCGCGCCGACTGCCCTCGGCGCCAGGGTGATGGATGGCATCGCCGGGCTCCGGCAGTACCTGACGCTCGCCGAAAAGGACCGGATGAACATGCAGGGCGCTCCGACCATGTCGCCGAAGCATTTCGAAACGCTGCTCCCCTATGCGGTGGCGCTCGGCGTCGAAAAGCCCTGGACTAAAAGCTTCGAGAGCTGGTTTGCCGCAGCCGCCATCGGCGGCGTTGCTTACGCGCCAGGCTGGTACGGCGGCAGCTTCGGTGCCGACAGTTTCTCGGACCGCATCGGCGGCTTCTCCTCATCGATGGCCTCGACCATAGCCTCGACGATCCCGGCTCCCGTCTCCACCTCCGACAGCGCCTTCTCCAGCAGCGGCGGTGGCAGCTCATCCGGAGGTGGCGGCGGCGGTGGAGGCGGCGGCGGCTGGTGAGTTGAGGGCGCGCGGTAAGTGGCAGTATTTACCTCCCCCTTGAGGGGGGAGGTCGCGGCGAAGCCGCGGGTGGGGGTGATGGTTGTTGAAACCAGGGGCCATACCCGTTTGTGAGGCGGATCACCCCGCCCCGTCGCTTCGCGCCGACCCTCCCCCTCAAGGGGAGGGTGTGCCATTTGCAAGCTCGCCGTGCAGCGCGTCAAAGGGAGCCAAGCATGCCAAAAAAGCCTTCACAGCTGAGCCGTTTTAAGGTGGCCAACAGCCGTCGGCTCCGCGCTGATGCCACGGATGCGGAGGTAAAGTTATGGCGCCATCTCTGGCGCATCCCCATTGAGGGTACGCATGTCAGACGGCAGGTCCCTATCGGTAAGTACTTTGCGGATTTTGCCTGTCATCAGATCGGTCTGATCATCGAGCTGGACGGCAGCCAGCATGCTGAAGCCGCCGCCGGGCGCTACGATCTCGAACGGACGAGTTTCCTCGAAAGCCAAGGTTATCAAGTTATCCGATTTTGGAATGCCGATGTCCTCTCCGAGCTTGACGCGGTCCTCGACACCATATTTGCCATTGTGCAGCAGCGACAAATTTTGCTAGCAGAAGCCGACCGTTTTCACCCCACCCCGGCACTGAGTGCCGACCCTCCACCTCTCGGGGAGGGTGAGGAATATTGACATGCCCGATCTCCTGCTTGAACTTCGCTCCGAGGAAATTCCAGCCCGCATGCAGCGCAAGGCCGCGGGAGACCTGAAGAAGCTTGTCACCGACGCCCTGGTCGATGCGGGCCTGTCCTACGAGGGTGCGCGGGAATACTGGACTCCCCGGCGCCTGACACTCGATATTCGCGGACTGACCGCGCGTTCCGCCGATGTCCGCGAGGAGCGCAAGGGCCCCCGTCGCGATGCCAACGCCCAGGCGATCGAAGGTTTTCTGCGCGCCGCAGGGCTGTCGTCCATCGACGAGGCGCAGATCCAGAGCGATCCCAAGAAGGGCGAGTTCTACGTCGCCATCATCGCCAAACCCGGTCGCGCTGCCGAGGAGATCATTGCCGATGTCATGCCCGGCATCATCCGCAGCTTTCCGTGGTCGAACACGATGCGCTGGGGTGCCGCTTCCGCAAAGCCGGGCTCGCTGCGCTGGGTCCGCCCGCTGCAGTCGATTGTCTGCACCTTCGGTACCGAGCACGAAGGCACTGTCGTCATTCCCTTCGAGATCGACGGTATCGTCGCCTCCGACGTCACCTATGGCCACCGTTTCCACGCGCCCGCAGCGATCACCGTCAAGCGCTTCGACGACTATGTTGCCGGCCTGGAGAGAGCCAAGGTCATCCTCGACGCCGAGCGCCGCAAGGAAATCATCGCTGCCGATGCAGCAAACCTGGCCTTTGCCAGCGGACTGGAACTGGTCGACGATCCAGCCCTGCTCGAGGAGGTTTCCGGCCTCGTCGAATGGCCGCAGGTGCTGATGGGCGAGTTCGAGGCGGATTACCTGACGATCCCCTCCGAAATCATCCGCCTGACGATCAAAACCAACCAGAAGTGCTTCGTCACCCGTCCCCACGGCAGCGAGACGCTTTCCAACAAGTTCGTGCTGATCGCCAATATCGAGGCCAGTGACAGTGGCGCGGAAATCATCCACGGCAACGGCAAGGTCGTGCGCGCCCGGCTATCCGACGCGCTGCACTTCTGGAAGCGCGACCAGGGCGATCTTCCCGACCTCGACACGCTGCAGGCGTCGGCCGCAAAATTCAACCTGGACCTTGGCAAGCCGCTCGACCAGCGCATGGCCAAGCTCGATGCCCTCAACGTCACCTTCCACGCCAAGCTCGGTAGCCAGGGCGAGCGCGTTGCGCGCATCCGCAAGCTCGCTGCAGCACTGGCAGCGGTGACCGGTGCCGATGCAGGCCTCGTAGACCGCGCCGTCGTGCTGGCGAAGGCCGACCTGCGCACTGAAGCCGTTGGCGAATTCCCGGAGTTGCAGGGGCTGATGGGCCGGAAATATGCGGCTCTCCAGGGCGAGGACCCGTCTGTCGCTGCTGCCATCGAAGATCACTGGAAGCCGAACGGCCCGTCTGACCGGTTGCCGCATGACAAGGTCGGACTGACCGTGGCGCTAGCCGACAAGCTCGACACGCTCGTCGGGTTCTGGGCGATCGACGAGAAGCCGACTGGCTCCAAGGATCCCTACGCCCTCCGTCGCGCAGCGCTCGGCGTCGTGCGTATCGTGCTCGAACAGCGCATCCGCCTGCCGATCATGCGCTATCTCAGCGACCATATGGCGATAGTCGACGAATCCGTCGAAATGGCCGGCCTCCGCCAGCAGATGCAGGAGCATCCGGACGGACTGATGAAGTTCGGCCATGCGAACGGCGAGCAGATGCTGGCGCGCGAGCGCGACCTGCTGTCGTTCTTCCATGACCGGCTGAAAGTCTACCTGCGCGATCAGGGCGCCCGCTACGACCTGATCGATGCGGTGCTGACGCCGGAGACGGACGACCTGCTGATGGTGGCCCGCCGCGTCGAGGCCCTGACCTTCTTTATCACCTCGGAAGACGGCAAGAACCTGCTTGCCGGCACCAAGCGCGCAACTCAGCTGCTAGCGGCCGAGGAGAAGAAGGGTACCGTCGTCGCCGATGCCGTGACCCCGGCTTTGTTGACGCTCGATGCCGAGAAGGATCTGTTTTCGGCCGTCGCCAAGGCCTCCGGGGAGGCGTCTTCCGCTATCGCCACGGAGGACTTCCGCTCGGCGATGACGGCATTGTCGACGCTGCGCCTGCCCGTCGACCGGTTCTTCACGGATGTCCTGGTCAACGACGAGGACGTTGCCGTGCGTGGCAACCGCCTGGCGCTGCTTCGCCTGATCCGCGAAGCCACTGGCACGGTTGCCGATTTCTCAAAGATATCCGGCTAGATTAACTATCGGCGGCCCCGGTGAGCCGCCGATCAGTACATAAAAATTTGCGTCTGGTTCCAGCGGCGGATGACTGGCTCCCCGAGGTCGTGCTCGTATCCGAGCACGCTGATGCTCGCCGTGTCGAGAACCAGCAGCGCGCCGCCTTCTGGCGGCAGGCCGATCCAGCGGGCGCTGAGCACACGCAGGAAATGGGCGCTGGAAAAGATCAGCACGCGGTCGTTTCGCGCCCGCAATGCGGCAATGATGCTGTCTGCCCGCGCACCGACATCGGCGGCAGCTTCGCCCTCAGGGGCGCCATCGCGAAACAGATGCCAGTCCGGACTTGTCTTCAGGATGTCCTTCGTCGTCACCCCTTCATAGGCACCGTAGTCCCATTCCGCCAGGTCCGCCTTGATCTCCCGCCGGTCACCAAAACCGGCGAGGGCGCAGGTGTTCGATGCGCGCATGGACGGGCTCGACCAGACGGCGTCGAAATGCTGGCCCTGCAGCCGGTCGGCCAGTTTCACGGCCGCTGCTTCGCCTGCTGCGGTCAGCGGAATGTCGGACCGGCCCGTATGCTGTCCGGAAAGGCTCCACGCCGTCTCGCCGTGCCGCACCAGGGTGATTTCAGGCCATGCACTGCTCATGTCGCTACCTTTCGCTCATCTGCGGCTGTCGCATCCGATAACCCCATATCGCGGCGGCGGTGCTGCCAAGTCAACTGCCGATAACGTGATGTGCGCGACAGGTCCACCGCAGGCAAAAACCGCCGGATCGCTCCGGCGGTTGTGGAAAGATCGTCGATTTTTCCGGGCATCAGGCAGCGCGGCGGGCCTGCTGCATGGTGGGGCGGCCATCGGAGATGCGGAAGCCGCGGATCAGGTCGAGCAGCTCCTCGGTGTCGCTGGCCAGCGTTTCGGCCGAAGCCGTGGTTTCTTCCGCCATGGCTGCGTTCTGCTGGGTGGCGGCGTCGAGCTGGTTCATGGCCGTTGAAATGGAGCGCAGCGTCGTATCCTGTTCGGAGGCGCTGTGGGCGATCTTCGAGACGATCTCGTTGGCCGCCTTGATCTGGCCGGAGATGCGCTTCAGCGCCTCGCCGGCGTCGCCGACCAGGCGCACGCCGTGCTCGACCTGCGTCGAGGACCGGGCGATCTGCTCCTTGATTTCCTTGGCGGCCGCTGCTGAGCGTTGCGCCAGTTCGCGGACCTCCTGGGCGACCACGGCAAAGCCCTTGCCGGCTTCACCGGCGCGTGCAGCCTCAACACCGGCATTGAGCGCCAGCAGGTTCGTCTGGAAGGCGATCTCGTCGATGACGCCGATGATCTTGCCGATCTCCGTGGACGACTGTTCGATGCCGCTCATGGCGCCGATCGCCTGTGCCACGACGCCATCGCTGCGCGAGGCCTCGACGCTGATGGTGTCGACGCGCTTGCTGGCCTCATGGGCGCCTTCCGCTGTCTGGCGGACGGCAACGGTGAGCTCATCGAGAGCCGCCGATGTTTCCTCGAGGCTGGCGGCCTGGCGTTCGGTGCGCTGCGACAGTTCGTTGGAGGCGCGGCGGATCTCTTCCTTCGAGACGCCGATGTCGTTGCCCTTGGAGTTGACGCGGCTCATTGCCGCCTCCAGATGCGACAGGGCTTCGTTGAAGTTGTTGCGCAGTCCGGCATAGCTGGTGCCGAGGTCGCCGCAGCGGATGGTCAGGTCGCCCTTCGCCAGTTGTTCGAGCGATTCGCCGATGGTCGCAACGACGCGTGCCTGCAAGTCGGCCTGGTCCTGCTGATGGCGAACGTTCTCCTGACGCTCGGCACTGATCTGTCGTTCCTGGGCTTCCTGAAGTTCGGCCAGTGCATGCCGCTCGCGGATCTTCTGCTGCAGCGATTGTGTCGCCTTCGCCATCATGCCGACTTCGTTGTGCAGGCCGGTGTGCGGGATCGTAAGGGTAACGTCTTCGTCCGCGACGGCATTCAGTGCGCCGCGTACATCGGCCAGTGGCCCGGAGATGCTGCGGATCACATAAAGTGCCGCTGCGATGGCGATCACGAAGACGACGAGGCCGACCAGCAGCGTTTGCCAGATCGTCGCCCGTACCTGTGCTTCCAGGTCGTCCATGTAGACGCCGGTCGCAAGCGTGATGTGCCACGGCGTGAACACCTTGGCATAGGCGCTCTTGCGGAAGAACGCATCGGCAGGCTGTTGTGGCTTGGGCCCGTAGAAATCGACGACGCCACCGCCGGCCTTTCCGACCTTGACGAGTTCGTCGCGGTACATGTTGCCTTTCGGATCCGGCTTGCCCTTGTTGCTCAGCCCGACCTTGGAAGGATCGTAGTGGATTTTCAGGACGACGTCGTCGTCATAGCCAAAGAGGTACCCATCCGGTTCGAAACGGATATGGGAGAGCTCGTCGAATGCCTGCGTCTGCGCCTGCTCGTGCGTCAGAGTACCGGCTTTTTCGCGATCGTAATATTGCTGGAGAATGGACAGCCCGGACTCGACCTGCGTGCGCAGCAGTGCATAGCGCTCGTGGTAGATGGCTGCCGCGGAACTCTGGATTTGATAGTAGGTGACGCCAGCAAAGGCGATCATCAGGCCGGTAACCAGCATCATCAGCTGGGTCGAAATTCGCAGGTTCTTCATCAGGCCTCGCAACGGAATAGGTTCGATTATCCCGGTGCGGTATCCTACCGCTTGATCCTGCGCCGTCGATCATGGCGCATCTGTTGCTGCTGAAGTCACATGCTGCTTCCGGTACGGCGAAGTTGCATCGCGTTCACCTAACAATGCTTTAAAGCTGTCAATATTTAGGGCTTTTATCGGCTTTAATCCCGGCGATTGTCACCCCAACCGCGCATATGACCGTTTTCCCGCCGGGAATACTGCACGAATATGGAGTGACCAGCAGCAATTCTCTCCAGCATCTGCGAACACAAAAATGCGCCCCTGCTTCTCTTCAGGGACGCATCTGTCTGCCTTGCGGCGCACCCCTATCGACTGGAGTTCGATGGGGAGGGGAATGAGCGGGCTACTGAAGGCGCAACTGGAAATCCGAGGTGTCGAGAGGCTTGGCCGGTGGCGTGGCTGCGGCGATCGCTGCCGTCATCGCACTGCGATCGATGCCGTCAGGCGATACCCCGGCTGCGGCCAGTGCTTCCGGCGACGCCTTACTGATGAATACGACCGGCGATCCGCCCAGCCAGGCTTCGGTGCGGACGACCTTTTGCTCGCCGTTGATCTGGCGCACCACGGTCGTCTGCGTCCCCACGGGGAGTTCGGGAACCACATAGCTTTTCTTGGCGACCTCCTGCTTGATCGGCGCGCAATCGACGCAGACCTTCGCCTGGATGCTGTCGCCGCTGGTGCGGGTCGCGCCGTCGAGCGTCAGGAACGACGACGCCATCGCGGAGCTGCCGATCAGCATGGCAGAACTGCCGATCAAAACGAATGCTGCACTCAGGATCGTGGGACGCATGAAACTCTCCATCGGATACTGCGAGGAGATTAGCGCGCCTTTGTTTCCATCCGGTCAGGGGAATCGGTAAAACTTTATCGGAAACGCGGATTTGGGGCAGGAAAGAGCCGTCCAGTCAGGCCTTTTCGCGCTCGATTGCCCGCCAGCCGATATCGGCGCGGCTGAAGCCGCTGTCCCAGACCACCTGCTCTGCAAGCGAATAGGCGCGCTTCTGGGCCTCGCCGACGCTGCTGCCCGTTGCCGTCACTCCCAGCACCCGGCCTCCGGTCGCGACCAGCGCACCGTCCTTCAAAGCTGTCCCGGCATGAAACACTTTCGCACCGTCGCTGTCTGCGGGCAGGGCCGCGATGACGGAGTTCTTCTCATAGGCGCCCGGATAGCCCTTCGAGGCCATGACGACGGTCAACGCCGCATCGTCGCTCCATTCGGCGGTCGCCTTGTCGAGCGTGCCGTTGGCGCAAGCGAGCAGCAGCGGCAGAAGATCGCTTTTCAGCCGCATCATCAGCACCTGGCATTCCGGATCGCCGAAGCGGACATTGTACTCGATCAGTTCCGGCCCCTTTGCGGTGATCATCAGACCGGCAAAGAATACGCCGGAAAACGGCATACCGCTTGTCGCCATTCCACGCATCGTCGGCTCGATGATCTCCTTCATCGTCCGCTCGATCAGCTCGGGCGTCATCACTGCGGCGGGCGAGTAGGCGCCCATGCCGCCCGTGTTCGGGCCGGTGTCGCCGTCGCCGACGCGCTTGTGGTCCTGGGCGGTGGCCAGCGCCAAAGCGTGAGTTCCGTCGCAGAGGCAGAAGAAGCTTGCTTCCTCGCCATCGAGAAAGGCTTCGACGACGACTTCCGCACCCGCCGACCCGAAGGCGCCGTCGAAACAGTCGTCAACGGCCGCAATCGCCTCGTCCAGCGTCATCGCCACGGTGACGCCCTTGCCGGCAGCAAGGCCATCGGCCTTGACAACGATGGGCGCGCCCTCGGCGAGAATATAGGCCTTCGCCTTGCCGGCATCGTCGAAGCGCTGATAGGCGCCTGTCGGAATGTTGTAGCGGGCGCAGATGTCCTTGGTGAAACCCTTGGAACCCTCGAGCTGGGCGGCGGCGGCAGAGGGGCCGAAGACGGCGATACCGGCCTCGCGCAAGCGGTCGGCAAGACCGGCGACCAGCGGCGCCTCAGGGCCGACGACGACAAAATCGATGGCTTCCGACAGGCAGAACGCAGCAACGGCGTCGTTGTCTTCCGTATCGACGGCAACGAGCGTGGCATGCTCGGCGATGCCGGGATTGCCGGGAGCGGCGTAAAGCTTGGTCAGCAGCGGCGATTGCGCCAGCTTCCAGGCCAGCGCATGCTCGCGTCCGCCCGATCCGATCAACAGAACTTTCATCGCCTGCCCCTTTGTTGCCAGAACTTGGCGGTTAAGCAGCCCTGCCGCAAAGGTCAAGCGGCAATTCCTGTGGAGTCCACCGGAAGCGCTGACTGAGATCATTGCCTTGCCGCTTTCTCGGACTATGGTCGCGCCAATCAGAAGCAACGCAGAGATCCCCATGGCCGCAGATATCCGCTCCATCGCAGCAATCATTTCCGCCGAGATCAATGCTCGGCCTGAGCAGGTGGTTTCGGCGGTCGGCCTTCTCGACGAGGGCTCGACGGTGCCGTTCATTGCCCGCTACCGCAAGGAAGTGACCGGCGGGCTGGATGACGGGCAGTTGCGGACGCTGGCCGAGCGGCTGGTCTACCTGCGCGAGCTCGAAGCGCGCCGCGGCTCGATCAGCGACAGCATCACCGGCCAGGGCAAGATGACCGACGACCTGCAGCGCAAGATCGCCGGCGTCACCACGAAGGCCGAGCTCGAGGATCTCTACCTGCCGTTCAAGCAGAAGCGCCGGACCCGCGCCGAGATCGCCCGCGAGCGCGGTCTAGGGCCATTGGCGGAGGCAATCCTGAAAGATCGCAGCCGTGAACCCGCGCAGCTTGCCGAGGGCTATGTCGCCAACGAGGTGACCGATGTGAAGATGGCGCTCGAGGGTGCCCGCGACATCATTGCCGAGGGCATCGCCGAAAATGCCGATCTCCTGAAGACCTTGCGCGCCCATATGCGTCAGAATGCCCAGCTGCGCGCCAAGGTCGTCGATGGCAAGCAGGAGGCCGGCGCGAAGTTCTCCGACTATTTCGATCACACCGAGCGCTGGGCAACGGCTCCCGGCCATCGGGCTCTCGCCATGCTGCGCGGCTGGAACGAGGAGATGCTGACGCTGACGATCGAGATCGACGCCGATCTCGCGTCACCCTTCAGGCCTGTCGAGCGGATGATCGCCACGGCCTACGAGATCGGCGCCCAGAAGCCCGGCGATCGCTGGCTGATGGAGGTCGCCAGCTGGACATGGCGCGTCAAACTGTCGATGTCGCTGTCGCTCGACCTGATGCGCGAGCTGCGTGAACGAGCCGAGCAGGAGGCCATCCACGTATTTGCGCGCAATCTAAAGGACCTGCTGCTCGCAGCACCCGCCGGCGCGCGCGCCACCATGGGTCTCGACCCCGGCATCCGCACGGGCGTCAAGGTTGCCGTCGTCGATGCCACCGGAAAGCTGCTCGAGACAGCCACGGTCTATCCTTTCCAACCACGCAACGATGTGCGCGGCACCCAGGCGACGCTTGCGGCCCTCATCGTCAAGCACAAGGTCGAACTGATCTCGATCGGCAACGGCACCGGCAGCCGGGAAACCGAAAAGCTGGTGAGCGACATGCTAGTCGAATTGCCTGGCACAAAGCCTACCAAGGTCATCGTTTCCGAAGCGGGCGCCTCGATCTATTCGGCATCGGAAGCGGCAGCCCTGGAGTTCCCCAATCTCGACGTGACGTTGCGCGGCGCAGTATCGATTGCCCGGCGGCTGCAGGATCCGCTGGCCGAACTGGTCAAGATCGAGCCGAAATCGATCGGCGTCGGCCAGTACCAGCACGATGTCGACCAGCAGAAGCTGTCGCGCTCGCTGGATGCCGTCGTCGAGGATGCGGTGAATGCCGTCGGTGTCGATCTCAACACGGCCTCGGCGCCGCTGCTTGCCCGCGTTTCAGGCCTTGGTGCGGCGATTGCCGAATCCATCGTCCGCCACCGCGACGAGGCCGGACGTTTCGAAACCCGGCGCGATCTCCTGAAGGTCGCGCGGCTTGGGCCCCGGGCCTTCGAGCAATGCGCCGGCTTCCTGCGCATCACCGGCGGCAAGGAGCCGCTCGACGCCTCCTCGGTGCATCCGGAAGCCTATGGTGTCGCCAAGAAGATTGTCGCCGCCTGCGGTCGCGACCTGCGCACGCTGATGGGCGATAGCGCCGCGCTGAAGGCGGTCGATCCACGCGCCTTCGTCGATGAACGCTTCGGCCTGCCGACCGTGCGCGATATCTTGGCCGAGCTCGAAAAACCCGGCCGTGACCCGCGCCCGAGCTTCAAGACGGCGACCTTTGCCGAGGGTGTCAACGAAATCAGCGACCTAAAGCCAGGCATGATGCTGGAGGGCACAGTTACCAATGTCGCGGCCTTCGGCGCCTTCGTCGATATCGGCGTACACCAGGACGGTCTGGTTCACGTCTCGCAGCTGGCGGACCGTTTCGTGAAGGATCCTCATGAGGTGGTGAAGGCCGGCGACGTCGTGAAAGTCCGCGTCGTCGACATCGATGCCAAGCGCAAGCGGATCGCCCTCAGCATGCGCAAGGACGCCGGCGATGACGCCGCGCCACCGGCCCGCGAGAACCGAAGCGGTCCCGAAACACGGGTGATGCCGGCAAAGCAGCAGGTCAGTCGCCCGGCACCGCAGACGCAGGGCAGCTTCGGCGCGGCGCTCGCCGATGCGCTCAAGCGAAAATAGTCACTTAGCTTATATATTTGCAAGAATGTCACACTCCGGCAATGTTCGTGCCGGAGTGCCTGTACCGCCGTTCGTAAGCTTGCCAGACTATCTTGAGGGGATAATGTTTCCTGATTGTCTGTCATATGATTGAGAGGCGTCATGGCGTCGTCACTGCTTGCTCTTGTCACCAAAATTATCCGCAAAGGCTCCCTTCAGATCACGCTCTCCAACGGCGAGACGCATCTGCTCGGCGATGGCACCGGCCAGACCGTTGCGGTGCGCACCGCCGACCGCGAGGCGGAAGACGCCATCGCCACAGATCCGACGCTGAAGCTGGGCGAAATGTTCATGGAAGGCCGGTTCATCCTCGAACAGGGCGACATCTATGATTTCCTGTCGCTGGTGAAGCTCAACACCACGGACGAGTTGTTCGATTTCAAGATCGCCATGAAGCTGATCGGCCGCATTGCCTGGCAGCAGCTGAAGAGCCGCCTGCCGGTCAACCGCAGCAAGCACAATGTCGCCCACCACTACGATCTCTCGGCCAAGCTTTTCGACCTCTTCCTCGACGAGGACTGGCAGTATTCCTGCGCCTATTTCGAGCCGCCGGGCATCGGTCTCGACGAAGCCCAGCTCGCCAAGAAGCGCCATATCGCTGCCAAGCTGCGGCTCGAGCCCGGTCAGTCCGTGCTCGAGATTGGCTCCGGCTGGGGTGGAATGGGGATGTACCTGGCGGAATCGACGGAGAATGTCGATTTCACCGGCATCACGCTCAGCCAGGAGCAGCTTAAGGTGTCGCGCGCGCGCGCTGCAAAGCGCGGCCTTTCTGACCGGGTGCGTTTCGAACTGCAGGATTATCGCTACCTCAGCGGACGCAAGTTCGACCGCATCGTCTCGGTGGGCATGTTCGAGCATGTCGGCATCGGCAATTATCGCAAGTTCTTCAGCAAGGTCTCGGAGTTGCTCGCCGATGATGGGGTGATGGTGCTCCATTCCATCGGTCGCCCGAGGCCAAGCTTCTCTACCAACGCCTTCATCGAGAGATACATCTTTCCCGGCGGCTATATCCCGTCTCTGGCCGAGACGACGCCAGCTCTGGAAAAGGCCAACCTGCTGGTCAAGGACATCGAAATCCTGCCGATGCATTACGCCTATACGCTGCGTCACTGGCGAGAACGTTTCATCGCCCGCAAGGAGGAAGCCGTCGCCCTCTATGACGAGAAATTCTTCCGGATGTGGGAGTTCTACCTGGCAGGCTCGGAGATGGCCTTCCGCTGGGAGCAGCTCTTTATCTTCCAGATCCAGATCGCCAAGGACCAGTTCGCGGTTCCCAACAACCGGAACTACATTGCCGAAAACGAAGCCAAGCTCAAGGAATTCGAAGCCCGCCGTGCACCGCTGGAGAAGATTGTGTTCTGATCCTCGCGTCTTTGCCATGACGATCTGCGGGCGGACAGCTTCGGCGCTTGGTTAAGCAAGTGGTAATGCGATCCGGATAAGTTTAGGCATTCCGGGCTCTTGCCTTTGTATTGCGTAGTAGGATTTCCCATGGCCAAGACCTCGAGTCTGCTGATTTCGTTTGGATTTTTTGCGACAATGGCAGGGGCCGCCACGGCTGGCGACGGTCGTGCCTGGTGGTCCGGCGATTGGTATGTCAGCGTCGGCGCTGCCGGCTTCGTCGGTCCCAAATTCGAGGGCGCCAAGCACTACAAGTTACAGTTTTCGCCGCTGATCTCCTTCGGCAAGCAAGGACCTGCGCCGCGATTTACCTCGCGCAACGACAATCCGGCTTTTGCATTGCTCGATACCGGGACATTTCGGGCCGGCATCGTCGGCAAGTTTGTGCCGAGCCGGGATTCGAGCGACGGGCGTGAACTGCGCGGGCTGAAGGATGTCAAATGGGGCGCAGAGGCCGGTGGCTTCGTCGAGGTCTACCCGACCGATTGGATCCGCGCCCGTGCCGAAGTGCGCCAGGGTATCCGCGCCCATAACGGCATCGTTGCCGATGTGGCGGTTGATGCTTTCACCGACATCGCCCCTGATCTGCGGCTCTCCGGTGGACCGAGGGCAACCTTCGCGACGGCGAACTATTTCGATACCTATTACGGTGTCGACGGCAAGGAATCGGCGGCCAGCGGGCTCGATCGCTACAATCCCGGCGGCGGCCTGAAATCCGTCGGTGTCGGCGGTGCGCTGACCTGGCAGGCAACCAAGAATTTGAGCACCAGCTCCTTCGTGGAATACCAGCGGCTGAAGGGTCCTGCAGCCGACAGCAGCCTGGTGCGTGAACGCGGCGACAAAAACCAGCTCGTCATCGGCCTGTCCGCCACCTACCGCTTCGGCTTCACGCTGAACTGATAAGGCGCCCGTCGGAACAGTTCGGCAAAAGTGCTTGGCGGTTTTGCGTCTGGAAGTGCGTGAGAGCAGATAGGTCCAACATTTTCGCATTTCCGTGAAACGCTGAAATGTTCTAGACATTCCGCATGAGCAACAGCCACGATTTCCGCGACCGAGTCGCCGATGCGCCATCCGATAATTTCGTCTACAAGGCCTTGCCGCCGTGGCTGTGGCCCTATGCCCAGCTGGCACGCTGGGACCGGCCGATCGGCTGGCAGCTGCTGCTATGGCCGTGCTTCTGGTCGGTGACCTTGGCCGCCAATGCCGCCTTGACGCTGGGCGAGTTCGTCGGTCCGCTGCTGTTCTACCATCTCATCCTCTATTTCATCGGCGCGGTGGCGATGCGCGGTGCCGGCTGTACGTTCAACGATCTCATCGATCACGATATCGATGCTTCCGTGGCGCGCACCCGCTCGCGGCCTTTGCCGTCAGGCCGTGTCAGCCGCAAGCAGGCAAAGATATTCATTGCATTGCAGGCTCTCGTCGGACTGTTCGTTCTCCTGCAGTTCAACTGGTTCTGTGTGGGCCTCGGCTTGCTGTCGCTGGGACTGGTGGCGGTGTACCCCTTTGCCAAGCGCTTTACCGACTGGCCGCAGTTCTTCCTCGGGCTTGCCTTTTCCTGGGGTGCGCTGATGGGCTGGGCCGGCATCTTCGGTAGCCTGTCGCTGCCGCCGATCCTGCTCTACATCGCCGCCATTCTCTGGACCATTGGCTACGACACCATCTATGCCCATCAGGACAAGGAGGACGACGAACTGATCGGCGTCCGTTCGACGGCGCGACTGTTCGGCGAAAAGACGAAGATATGGCTCGTAAGCCTCTATGGCGCGGCGCTAGTGCTGATGTTCCTTGCCTTCGCGCTGGCCGGCGCAGGTCCCATCGCATTTCTTGGCCTTGTCATCGCTGGCGGCATGTTCGCCTACCAGATCGTCGTCCTCGATATCGAAGACGCGCCGCAGTGCCTGATCCTGTTCCGCTCGAACGGCAGGGTCGGTGCCATCATCTTTGCCGGCCTGCTGTTGTCCATGGCGCTTTCCGCTCCCGGCTGAAACGCAAAACCCGGCGCAGGCGCCGGGTTTCGGGGGAGGGGTATTTGATCCTCAGTCGCGGGCGATGATCTCGCGACCGGCGATCTTGAGCGTGACGCCCATCTTGCCCGATATGCGACGAACCAGGAAGCGGGGGCGTCTGTCGGCAAAGAACGAATGGCGGCGGCGCGGCTGCGTTTCGTTGGTACGCACACCGCCGAGATGATCTTCGAGCAGGCGAGCGACGCCATCCGCTTCGACCATCATCATCGGGATATTGAAGGCTTCGGACCATGTGCGCCAGTCGGCAGCGATGTCGCTGAGATCATGGGCGACGAGCAGCGGGATGCAGAGATCCGGATCGTCATGGTGCAGTTCGAGCGTCACGGTCACTTCGCCGTCGCCATGGTCGATGGCCCGGGCGGCAACGCCCTTGAAGGCGCGCTTCGGCAGGGCGATCGACAGCGGCAGACCGCTCGATGGCAGCACCTTGCGCAGCACGGCGCCGCGGGAGTCGATGGTGATCGTCACGTCGCCGGTAGCACCGCGCATGGCATAGCTGACATGCTGCGGAAAGCGGTTTGGATCGAGCCGCAGTGTCGTTCCGGCCCAGACAGGCTTAAGGACGGTATTGGTCATCGTTTTCTACCCTTGTCTTATCATGAGAGCCGGTTTTCCGGTCTTCTTGACGGAGAACTTTCGCCCTCTCGATGACCCGAGACTAGGCGCGCCCCCTTCCAGACAGCTTAAAAATTGCGGTTAAGAAAAGTTTGCGTCGTCAAATGGTTAGCAAAAACGAACCCGCCAGGGTTTCCATAATATGAATATGTGCCGATGCGCGTCGTCCCACTCCGGCGCAGCGTCGTGGCGGCCGATGTAAAGTCCCGGGTAAGGTTTGAGGTCGATAATCGGGAAGATTCGAAAACGGTCTCGAGTGTAGACTTCAAGGTGCGCGTAGATGACATCGACCTATCTGAGCTACACGCTCGATACAAAGAACATGACGTCGACCCTTGCGCGCGTTGCCTCCCAGCCGACGACGAAGCGGGAGGTCGATTACTACAATGCCAATATCGGCAAGGTGAAAACCGTCGACGACCTGATGGACAACTACCAGCTCTACAGCTACGCGATGAAGTCGTACGGGCTGGAGGACTTCACCTACGCCAAGGCGTTCATGAAGCAGGTACTGACCAGCGACCTCAGCGATAGCAGCAGCTTTGCCAATCGCCTGAACGACCCGAAATACAAGGCGATTGCCGCAGCATTCAATTTCGGCGCTTCTACCGCGACGACGGCGCAGTCGAGCGATACCCTGACGACGATGTTCGGTTCGACGTCGACATCGACTTCGTCCGACACGACGGATGCCGCCATCGGCCTCTACCAGCAATCCTTTACGGACGAAGAAACGGCGGCAAAGACTGCGAGCGACGCCTATGACGCGGCCATCGGCTCGGTCAAGAATGTCGACGACTTCCTCAGCGATACCGATCTCAGGGACTATGTGCTGAAAGGCTACGGCATCGACCCGACCAATATTTCGAACAGCTTCCTGAAGTCGATGCTGACCAGCGACGTGTCGGATCCGAACAGCTTCGTCAACGTCAACGGCAGCGCCGCCGACAAGGCGATGGCGGCGCAATTCAGCTTCAATGCCGACGGATCGATCGCCACCACCACGCCGGATGCGGACAAGAGCTACTACGAGGCCAATATTGGCACGATTACATCGGTGGACCAGCTGGTGTCCGATCCACGCCTGTTCGACTACGTCAAGACCGCCTACGGCATCGACCCGTCCCTTACGGGCGCGAAGTTCGTGGCCTCCGTGAAGGACCCCGCAACCGCTTCGGATAACGGACTGACCAGCGTGCTCACAGAGTTCAATTTCGGCAGCGACGGCACTGTCGCAACGGGCGCGTCTGCCCAGACCGCCGACCAGATCAGTACCACATCGACAAACTACGCCGCCAACTATACCAGCCAGATACAGACGTTCAGCCAGAAGGCTGCCGTCATGGAGGCCTACAACACCACCGTCCCGTCATTCGTCACCTCCGTCGCCGCAGCTGACGACGCTGCCTACTACAAGGCGCATATCGGCTCGGTGACGTCAGTCGAAGAGCTGACCTCGGATACGCGCCTGTTCGACTACGTCAAGATCGCCTACAACCTGCAGTCGCTGGATGCGCAGGCGTCGGACAACACGCTCAAATACGACCTCGAGACATCGGTGGAAGACCCCACCTACGCCAAGCTCGTCGGCTTTTCGGGCGTGGTCGCCCAGTTCAACTTCCAGTCCGACGGGACGGTGGCCTCCGGCACCGTGGCGCAAACCTCCACGCAACTGGCTGCAGCGACCACGGCATTTTCAGCCAACTACCAGTCGGAGCAGACCACCGCCGAGGCGGATGCCGTGGCGAACTACGAGACGCGTATCGCCAAGGTCAAGAATATCAACGAGTTCTTCGCCAGCAATGCGACGGCTGACTCCAGCACAGCCAACGATAATCTGCCTGAACTCTACCAGATGGCGCTGCGCTCCTACGGGATCGGCGAAAACGAGATATCCAAGGCGCAGATGAAGAAGATCATGGAGAGCGATCCCTATGATCCGAAAAGCTATGTCAACACGCTGAAGGACGATCGCTTCGTCAAGCTCGCCAAGGCTTTCAATTTCGACAGCGCCGGCACGATCAAGCCGCAGGTGACGGCGCTCTCGACGACTCAGGTCAACAGCTACATCTCCGAATATTCAACCGAGACGCGACGCGGATTGACGGGTTCGGCACTGACGGCGGCAACGGCCACCGTCAAGAAGGATGCCACCTACTTTACCACTAACATCGCCAAGGTGACGAGCGTTTCAGACCTTCTGGCCGACCCGAAGTTGACCGACTTCATCCTCAAGGCCAGCGGTATCGATCCGAAGAAGGTGACAACAGACACGCTGAAAAAGGCCTTTGCGTCGGACCCCGACAATTCGAAAAGCTTCCTCAACACCACCGCCGGTGCCCAGTTCAAGGACATCGTCGAAGCTTTCAATTTCGGCACCAACGGCACCATGGTCGATACCAAGCTTGGCAGCGCCCAGAACAAGGGCGCGCTCGACGCCACCAACGAACTCTACCTGCACCAGACCCTCGAATCGCAGGAAGGCGACAACAACCCCGGCACGCGCCTTGCTCTCTATTTCCAACGCCAGGCACCGAATATCAATTCCGTCTACGACATCATGTCCGACACGGCACTCTATTCGGTCATCACCACCACTTTCAGCCTGCCGAGCGCGATTTCGTCGATGAACGTCGACGATCAGGCGGCGCTGCTGAAGAAATTCGTCAACGTTGACGATCTTCGCGATCCGACGAAACTTAACAAGCTGCTGGAGCGCTTCTCGGTCGAATACGATCTGCAGAACAACGCCGGCAGCACCTCCTCGTCGGCACTTTCGATCCTCCAGGGGTCCTCGAAGTCTATCGGCATCAGCGCCGATACGCTGCTCTCCATCGCCCAGCTTTCGACCTCCTGATCGCAACGGAACGCCCGCGTCGACTGCGCGTGCCGCAGTCGACGGCGCCCGGCTTCGCGTCGGTGGAGGCTAAAATATTTATCTGTCCAAGCCAGCCAAAAAGCCCGCAAAACATGCGTTTTTGCATCCAGCCCTTCAAACTGCCGCCAATTCGGAAGGAACTTATTAACCGTCCCTGGCCTATTCGATTGGGGTAGCTATCGGCCAATCAATGACTGGATTGCAGGTCTTATGCGTTTTTCCAAAACCAACTTTTCCAACGGCGAAACGGATTTCCAGCGGGACGTCCATGCCGACGCCGAACGTGCCGAAGCGGAACTGCGGGAAGCCCGGCAGATCGCCGAGCGCCGGGCCTACCTGGAGCAAAAGCTGATCCAGGCGCGCGAAGCCAAGCGCCGATCCGAGATCGCCCACCAGCAGCGCGCCGACCAGCTGAAGGCGGCGCAACTGCGCCAGCCACAGGCGACGCCCGTCGCTGCTCCGGATGCAGGCCTTTCCCCGACCGGCCGTACAAACATGCCGCTGGTCCCACCACTGGTACCGGCCGATGCCGTGCAGGATTGGCAGACCGCCTTTTCGCTGGCACCGAATGTCCGTTTCACGCGGACACCCGAAAGTCTGATCAGCCGCAAGAAATCGCCGGACTCGGACGTTAACGAGACGGAGCAGACCATCCAACAGACCGCAGTCAAACAAGCCACCATCAGCCCCGAGGCACCAGCAACGTCGCAAGCTGCCGAGGTTGCAACACCGAGCGCACAAACGCCGGGCCATATCGAGAAGCCGCGCCCTGCTGCGCCGATGCCGTGGAACAACAGGCTCGTCGAGGATATCTTCACGCCGGCATCCACGCCTGTTCCGCCGCTGACTGCCTGGCAGCGCCAGCCCGTCGCCGTGGTGCCGCAGGCACAGCTGGCCTCGCATCTGGCTAACCTGTCCGACTTCGCCTTCTGGGACGTCATGCCCTTCGACGGCGAACTCGCTCCACCCGTAGCAGCAGCGGCACCGGCCTTCGTTGCGCCGCCCATGTCCGCTCCACCGACGGAGACGGCGCAACAATCGGCGACATCGCTCTACCGAATCATCGACTGGCAGCCCTCCGGTCGCGCAGCCACACCGGCGCCGGTCGTGCCAGTGCCGGAGGCTGCAGCCGTCCAGCCGAACGAAGTCGCCGAGCCTATCGTCCTGACACCGCTGGCGCCAGCAACCGTTGCCGCACCTCCGGTCGTCGCTGCCGTCGTTTTGCCCAAGCCAGCCACAGTTGCAGCCCCGGCAAAGCAGGTCCCGGTCGCGCAGATCGTTGCTCCCGCCCCGAAGGCTGGCGTCGTCGACGCTGCGCCGAACCGCCGCATTCCCGTTTCCACCCGCAGCGACCGCCCCGTCAGCCCTGCGCCGATGGAATGGCGCCCGGTTTCCATCAGCAGCGACGGTGAGTACGAACTGCCGCCGCGCGAACTACTGCAGGAACCGCCGGAACGCGTCGGCGTGATCATGACCCAGGAAGCCCTGGAGCAGAACGCCGGCCTTCTTGAAAACGTGCTGGAAGACTTCGGCGTCAAGGGCGAGATCATCCATGTTCGCCCCGGTCCGGTCGTCACCCTCTATGAATTCGAGCCGGCCCCCGGCGTCAAATCCTCGCGCGTCATCGGTCTTGCCGACGACATCGCCCGCTCCATGTCGGCGCTGTCGGCCCGTGTCGCCGTCGTGCCCGGCCGCAACGTCATCGGCATCGAACTGCCGAATGCAACGCGCGAAACCGTCTACTTCCGCGAGATGATCGAATCGGAAGATTTTGCCCAGAGCAGCTTCAAGCTGGCGCTCGGCCTCGGCAAGACCATCGGCGGCGAACCCGTTATCGCCGAACTTGCGAAGATGCCGCATCTGCTCGTCGCCGGCACCACCGGTTCCGGCAAGTCCGTCGCCATCAACACGATGATCCTGTCGCTGCTCTACCGCATGACGCCGGAAGAATGCCGCCTGATCATGGTCGATCCGAAGATGCTCGAACTGTCGGTCTATGACGGCATTCCGCACCTGCTGACCCCCGTCGTCACCGATCCGAAGAAGGCCGTGCTGGCGTTGAAATGGGCCGTGCGCGAGATGGAGGATCGCTATCGCAAGATGTCGCGCCTCGGCGTCCGCAACATCGATGGCTACAACGCCCGCGTCGCCATTGCCCGTGAGAAGAACGAGACGATACTCGTCACCGTCCAGACCGGTTTCGACCGCACCACGGGCGCACCGACGGAAGAGAGCCAGGAACTCGATCTGGCCCGCATGCCCTACATCGTCGTCATCGTCGACGAGATGGCCGACCTGATGATGGTCGCCGGCAAGGAAATCGAAGGCGCCATCCAGCGTCTGGCGCAGATGGCCCGTGCCGCCGGCATCCACCTGATCATGGCGACGCAGCGCCCGTCGGTCGATGTCATCACCGGCACCATCAAGGCCAACTTCCCGACCCGCATCTCCTTTCAGGTGACCTCGAAGATCGACAGCCGCACGATCCTCGGCGAGCAGGGCGCAGAGCAACTGCTCGGCCAGGGCGACATGCTGCACATGCAGGGTGGCGGCCGCATCTCGCGCGTCCACGGTCCCTTCGTATCCGACGAGGAAGTCGAGAAGGTCGTGGCCCACCTGAAGATGCAGGGCCGCCCGGAATATCTGGATACGGTCACTGCCGGTGAAGAGGACGAGGAAGAGGAAGAAGACGGCGGCGCCGTGTTCGACAAGAGCGCAATGGGGTCCGAGGATAGCGACGACACCTACGAGCAGGCGATCAAGGTCGTCATGCGCGACAAGAAGTGCTCGACATCCTACATCCAGCGCCGCCTCGGCATCGGCTACAACCGCGCCGCCTCGCTCGTCGAGCGCATGGAAAAGGAAGGCCTCGTCGGCCCCGCCAACCACGTCGGCAAGCGCGAGATCATTTCCGGCAACCGCAACGCCACGCCGATGCCGCCGCAAGACGACATGGATTGAGCAACAGGCGGCGGCGCGCCTGCGTCGCCGGCCGCTAGACCAACACGACCTTGCCGGGGTTCATGATCCCGGCAGGGTCGAAGCTTTTCTTGATCCGGCGCATCAGTTCCATTTCGATCTCCGGCCGGATCGATGCCAGCTCGTCCCGCTTCAACTGGCCGATGCCGTGCTCCGCCGAGATCGAGCCCTCGTGTTTCAACACCAGCCCGTGGACGATCCGGTTCATCTCGCGCCAGCGGCCGATGAATTCCGCCTTGTCGGCGCCGACAGGCTGCGAGATGTTGTAGTGGATGTTGCCGTCGCCCATGTGGCCGAAGGCGCAGATGCGGGCGCCTGGCATCGCCGCCATGACAGCTTGCTCCGCCTCGTGCATGAATTCAGGGATCTGCGACACCGGCACCGACACGTCATGCTTGATCGAGCCGCCCTCGGGCTTCTGGGCGCCGGACATGCTTTCGCGCATGTGCCACAAGGCCTTCTGCTGCGCCTGCGAGCTGGCGATCGTCGCATCCTGCACCAGCCCTGCCTCAAAACCCTTTTCCAGCAGCGCCGACATCATCCGCTCGGCAGTTTCGGCTGAATCCGAGGTGGAGATGTCGATCAGCACATACCAAGGGTGAACGGTCTCCAGCGGATCGCGCACGCCATCGATATGACGGACGGTGAACTCGACGCCGATGCGCGGCATCAGCTCGAAACCGGTCAACGCCGGGCCGCAAAGACCCGATGCATTCCTGAACAGCGACAGCGCATCCTCGACCGACCGTAGGCCGGCAAAGGCCACCTGGTGGCCAAGCGGCTGCGGAAACAGTTTCAGCACCGCGCCGGTGATGATGCCGAGCGTTCCCTCCGCGCCGATGAACAGGTCGCGCAGATCATAGCCGGTATTGTCCTTTTTCAGCCGCCGCAGCCCGTTCCAGATCTCGCCGGTTGGCAGCACGACTTCAAGGCCTAGGCAGAGCTGGCGCATGTTGCCATAGGCAAGCACCGCCGTGCCGCCGGCATTGGTGGCGAGATTGCCGCCGATCCGGCATGAGCCTTCCGAACCCAGCGACAGCGGAAACAGCCTGCCGCAATCCTCTGCCGCCTTCTGCACATCGGCAAGGATGCAGCCGCCATCGACCACCATGATGCCGGCAAAGGCATCGACCTCGCGAATGCGGTTCATCCGTTCCAGCGAGACGATCACATCGGCGCCGTTATCGCGCGGCGTCTGGCCGCCGACGAGGCCGGTATTGCCCGTCTGCGGCACGATCGCCGTTCCCGTTTCCGAGGCAAGCTTCAGGATGGCCGAGACCTCTTCGACCGAACCGGGCTTCAGCACCAGCGGCGAGGCGCCATGATAGAGCCCGCGATTTTCGACGAGGCGGGGGGCGATGTCGGCCGCCTCGCGCAAGACATGGGCAGCGCCGACGATGGCGGCAAAGCGGTCGAGCAGGGCGGGAGAGGGGGTGGCCATGCGTGCTGGTCCTTGTCTTGCAGTCGGAAACTCTGGTCTAGTCGCGGGGTGCTGCGGCGCGGCGCAGCCGGTCGTTGATCGCTTCGCCGAGGCCGTCTTGCGGGATGGTGGTGAAAGCCATCCCGATAACGCCGATGGCATCTGCACGTTTCATGAAGTCGAAAAGATTGGCTGCAGCCTCGGTGAGATCGCCGGAGGGGCTGAGGTTGAAAATGACGGACGCTTCCTCCTCGCCAGCCACCGGGTTGCTTCCGAAGCGGATCAGCGCCTCGCCGGCGGTAACCTCGGTGGCGTCCAGCCGGACCATTGCATGCGGCGCGTAGTGGGATGCCATCATGCCGGGGGCCTCTATCGCCGGGCTAGCGCCTTCCTTGCGCGTCAGTGGAATGCCGGCCACGCGCTCTATATCTTCCGCCGCCAGCCCGCCCGGACGCAGCAATCGCATCCCGCCGCTATCGATCTTGACGATCGTCGATTCGACACCGACGTCGCAGGCGCCGCCATCGAGAATGAGCTCGATCTTGCTGCCGAGATCGGACTCGACATGGGCAGCGCTGGTGGCGCTGATCCGGCCGGAGGTGTTGGCACTCGGGGCCGCCAGAGGTCGGTCGAAGGCACGGATAAGGTCGGCGGCGAAGCCATCGGGAACCCGGATGCCCACACTGTCGAGGCCGGCGGTCGCCAGCGCGTGGATGTTGCTTTCCGGTTTCAACGGCAGCACCAGCGTCAGCGGCCCCGGCCAGAACGCTTCTGCCAGCTTGCGCGAGATCGGGTCGAACACCGCGTGCCGCTCCGCCATGGCAAGATCGCTCATGTGGCAGATCAGCGGATTGAAGCTCGGCCGCCCCTTGGTCTGGTAGATACGTGTGATCGCCACCGGATTGGTGGCGTCGGCGGCAAGCCCATAGACGGTCTCGGTCGGCAACGCGACCGGAAACCCGTCCGCAAGCAAGGCCGACGCCCGAAAAATCGCGCCGTCCCTGTCGTGGAAGATGTCGATAATCTCTGCCATGCGCGACCCGTTTCCTGATCGATCTGTCCTTAGGCCTTTCCGGTGGTGGAGGGCAAGTGCCACGAGGTCGCCGGGTCGTTCGAACCGCGACGGTCGCTCTAATCCTGGAACCCTCGCCAACAGCCATCAAGCAAATTTGATAAGGTGAAGCCCAATGCCGCCTTGCTGGTCGCAGCAATGATCCCAGCATGGATTTCACCAGATGCTTGATCCAAGCTGCCTCAGAGGAACAATCACAATGAACCGGCATACAGGCGATTTCGTCGTAACGGGCAATGCCGTCATCCGTAATGAGATCAGCGGCGTCACCTACGTGAAGCCGGGCGCCAACCTGGTTTCACGCGGCAGGCTATCGGGCGGACTGATCATCGAAGCCGGCGGAAACGCCGTCATTTCCGGCGAGGTGGGTCGCAATCTGCTGAATGAGGGAAATCTGGTTCTCAAAGGCCATGTCGCCGGAAAGCTCATCGGGCAACGGCGCTGTTGTGATGCAATCCGGCGCCACCGTAGCCGGCAACGATCTTCCTCCTGAAAATGTCTCCCACGGTTCAGCGGCTTAATCGAGGGCGACAGGCTAGGCTCACCTGCTCGAAGCAAACGCATCAAGCGCGAGCCGCATTTCCTTTCTCGACATTGGGCCGCCGTGGCCTTCCTGTTCGATAATGAGCAATCTGCTGTTTGGCCAGGCTTGATGCAGCCGCCATGCCGTTACGAGCGGTCCGCTGAAGTCTCGGCGACCGTGGATCAGAACGGCGGGGATATGCTGGATCGAGTCCATCCTTTCAAGAATAGTATCGCCGCCCCGCAGGAAGCCGTCATTTGCCCAGTAATGGGTGACCAGAGTTGCAAAGTTTGCTGCACGTATTTCGTCGAAGCGCCGGGGATGCGGTGCCCAGTTCGGATCGAGGGAGACATGCGTGGACTCCCAGTCGTTCCAGCAACGAGCGGCGGCCCTGCGATCGTCCGCGTCCGATGAAGCAAGCCTGCGTGCGTAGGCGTCGACGGGTCGCTCGGTTCCGGTGCGCCCGGAGGCTCGTTCGAACTGATCCCAGGCTTCCGGGAACAGGCACCCGACACCTTCGGTAATCCAGTCGACTTCTGCGCGGCTCGTCGTCGTGACTGCCATGAGAACAAGCTCGGAAACCCTGGCCGGATGCGACTGCGCATAGGCGAGTGCCAAAGTCGAACCCCAGGAGATCCCCGCGACCAGCCAGCGTTCCACTGCAAGATGGTGCCGCAGCGCCTCGATGTCTCTTATCAAGGCCTGTGTGGTGTTTCCGGAGAGTTCGTTCAGATCGTCGATCGCCAGCGGCCGGCTGCGCCCGCATCCTCTCTGGTCGATACCGATAAGGCAGTATCCTGCGGGATCGAAGAGCTCACGGTAGCTCCCCGAGCCGAGGCCGCTGCCCGGTCCTCCGTGCAGGTAGAGGGCGCACTTTCCGTCGGGGTTTCCCGATTTCTCCCAGTAAATCTCGGTCTTGTCGTCAACCTTCAGCAGGCCGTGGTCCAGCAGATTGCCTATCGGGTCGCTCATGAGGTTGTAGTCCGGGGTCTTGAAGAGGCTTTCCGAGTTCGACGCGGCCTGGGCGGCGCGGTCGCTCACCCAAGGCACCTACGCCGCCGCCGCTCAAAGCTGGCGAATGATGTCGCGGAGTTGTTCGTTGCGGGCGCCAAGCAGCAGGACGTTGCGGATTGCCGTTTGCGGATCGACGGTGCGAAACAATACGCCGTTGCCGCGCACGGCGCGGTTGATGCCAAGAGCCTTGTCATCGCTGCTCTGCATCTGCTCGACAGCGACCGCGAAGTACATGCGTGGATGCCGCTGGTCGATCTTGACGAAGCTGGCCTCACTGTCGTCGATCTCGGCGTAGAAATTGGCGATGTAGAAGGCCCAGCTGACATTCTTGTATTCGGCAAACTGCGTTCGTGACGCCGTCACGTGGCAGTAGCCGAGGTGCGGCCTTTCGGCGAGTGTCCGGTGAAAGACCAGTTTTGGAAATTGGATCGACCTGTGGAAGCCGTTCAGCCGCTCGTGCGTCTTTTCGCCGGCGGCCTGCAGACGGAGTGCGGTGCGCTCGGCGACGGCATCGTAGCTGAGATAGCGCCGGTCTTTTTCCCGCCTGTCCTTTTCGCGCGTGATGCGGCCGGTCCGCAGGAACTCGCTGTGGATGGCAGCCGGGGCTGGCGGCTGGACTGCGGCTTCTGCCTTGGCATCGAAATATCTGAGCTTGGCCATGCTGCGCGCTCGCGGTTCAAAATCGTACCTGCAGGCTACGCTGTCATCGTTAAGAACGCATGAAATCGCCTTCGCTACGGTGCTCCGCCCGCTATCTCCGGCTAAAACGTATTTGCGGCGTGCCAAGCGCCTTTATGTCGCAAACAGGCATTTGCTACCAGGCCGGTTTGAATGCGGAAGCGGTGCGTCTCCGTCCTCTATCCTCCATCGGTCGTAAACGCTTGTTCTGCAATGCATGCAGTCCCCACCGATGCGTATCTCGGGCGGCTTTTCCGCTGTCGTCAATTTCCGTGCTTATGTCGCATAGAAGCCACGTCGTAATCGGGCGCGATGTTTATATGGAGAAAGGTCGCAGGAGACCGTCCGCAAGAAGCGTTTTTCTGGCGGCGCGGTCGAAAACGGCAGGAGGTCGGGGTCGGTAAAACGCCTCTGGTCGCAAGTCCGGAAAGGCGGCATGATGTTTCGTCAGGCGAATCTCGTGCTGGCGCGGTGTTTGAGGCAATGCGTTTTGAAATGGGCCGCAGTCGGCGGTCGAAAGGTCACAGGGCAGGCCGATCTCGGCTCGCTCCTATCATTTTATCCCGCTGGTCGGCGATAGGCACGAGGACATCAGGATGGATATTCGCAACACGATGCTGCGGCAGCTGAAGAACCGCCGCGAGGGATTCAGCCTCGAGCAGCCCTTCTATATCGATCAGGATTATTTCAAGATCGATATGGAGATGATCTATTATCGCGACTGGCTGTTCATGGGTCATGATTGCGAGGTGCCGCGTGCCGGCAACTACATCACCGCCCAGGTCGGCGAATATCCTATCGTCATCGTCCGTGGCCGCGACAAGGTCATCCGCGCTTTCCACAACAGCTGCCGCCATCGCGGCTCGCGCGTCTGCTCATCGGATCGCGGCTCTGCAGCCAAGCTCGTCTGTCCCTACCATCAGTGGACCTACGATCTCGACGGTTCGCTGCAGTTCGCCCGCCAGATGGCCGACAGCTTCGACAAAAGCCAGTACGGCCTGAAGCCTATCCATTGCGAAAGCGTGGCCGGCTATATCTTCATCTCGCTGGCGCAGACCGCACCTGACTTCCAGCCCGTTCGCGACAGCATCGCCCCCTACATGATGCCGCACCGCTTGAGCGAATCCAAGATCGCCTTCCAGAGCACCATCATCGAGAAGGGCAACTGGAAGCTGGTCTGGGAAAACAACCGCGAGTGCTATCACTGCGCCGCCAACCACCCCGAGCTCTGCCGTACCTATCCGGAAGCCCCGACTGCAACCGGCGTCCAGGGCGCCGGCGACGATCCGGTTATCGCTGCCCACTGGGCGCATTGCGAGGCCGGCGGCCTGCCGAGCGAGTTCAAGATGGACCCGACCGGCCAGTTCCGCGTCGCCCGCATGCCGCTGATCGAGGGTGCCGAGAGCTACACCATGTCCGGCCAGCGCGCCGTCAAGAAGCCGCTTTCGGACGACGTCACCATGAGCAACATTGGCACGATGCTGCTGTTCCACTATCCGTCCACCTGGAACCACATGCTGGTGGACCACGCGATCTCCTTCCGCGTGCTGCCGCTCAACGCCGAGGAAACCGCCGTCACAACCAAGTGGCTGGTCCACAAGGATGCGGTCGAGGGCGTCGACTACAATCTCGAGGAACTGACCCACGTCTGGACCGAGACCAACGACCAGGACCGCCGCATCGTCGAGGAAAATGCTTTCGGCATTCACTCCCCGGCCTATGAGCCCGGTCCTTACTCGGAGCTCCATGAAGGTGGCGTCGCACAGTTCGTCGAATGGTACGCCGATTTCATGACGAGCCGGCTGCAGGGCGAGCAGGCCAAGCTTTCGGTCGTGGCCTGAGCATGAGCGTAGCGGGAACAGCGCGTCACCTTCACCTCGACCAGATGCAGCCCTGGAGCGACAGGCAGCACCTGCTCGAATGCCTGTCGGTGACGCCGGAGGCGCCCGATGTGATGACCTTCACGTTCCGCTCCGACAAGGACAACTGGTTCCGCTATCTGCCGGGCCAGTTCGTCACGCTGGAACTGCCGGTCGGGCCGGAGCCGCTAATGCGGACCTACACGCTGTCGTCCACCCCGACGCGGCCGTTTTCGGTCGCCGTCACCGTCAAAGCGCAGAAGGACAGCATCGGCACGCGCTGGATGTTCGACAACCTGAAGCCTGGCATGCGTATCCGCGCCTTCGGGCCGCTCGGCGATTTCACCCATATCCGCCATCCCGGCGAAAAATACCTGTTCATCTCGGCCGGTTCCGGGATCACGCCGATGATGTCGATGACGCGCTACATGAGCGATGTCGCACCGCTTTCCGATATCTCGTTCATCAATTGCGCTCGTGGCCCCTCGGAAATCGTCTTCCGCTCGGAGCTTGAATATCTCGCCCGTTTCATGCCCAACCTCAATCTCGGCTTCATCGTCGAGGAGCGCGGCCAGATGGAGCTGTGGTCCGGCCTGCGCGGCCGCATCGACAAGGCGAAGATCGCGCTGCTTGCCCATGATTTCCTCGACCGCACTGTGTTCTGCTGCGGCCCCGACATGTTCATGAACTTCGTCAGCTCCAGCATCGAGGCTGCCGGCTTCGACATGAGCCGCTACCACCAGGAAAGCTTCCGCCCGGCCTCTGCCGATCTCGAGCCTGAACCGGCCGTGGGCGCGGACGGCGAGGTCGCGACTTCGATCCGCTTCACCATGGCCGGCAAGGATGTGGCCTGCGCGCCCGGCCAGACCATCCTGCAGGCCGCCCGTGGCGCCGGCATCCGCATCGGTGCCGCCTGCGAATCCGGCCTCTGCGGCACGTGCAAGGTGATGAAGCTCTCCGGCGATGTCGAGATGAACCATAATGGCGGCATCCTCGACGACGAGATCGACGAGGGCTACATCCTCGCCTGCTGCTCTCGCCCGAAGACGGACGTCCAGATCGAAGCCTAAGCGCAAAGCTCGTCAGAAATCCTGATAGTTCAGCGCGGTGACCTGCATTTTCGCTGCCGGGCCCGGTGCCGATGCCAGCATCGACGGTGTATCGATGCGCGGCGGCACGAGCTCTCCCTGCGGCCATATCCTTGCCAGCTGCGTCTTGGTCATCGATGCCATGTTCACATCGATATCCGGTAAAGTCCCGGCCACGCGGTACGGGCAGCGGCGCGTGGAGCAATTGTCGGCGGAGGAGAACTGCCACATCGCATAGTCAGTCCAGTTGCCGAGCGGAAACGTGCCTTCGACGTCGGGCTTGTAGCGCGCGTACCAGAGCGGCAGGCGCGACAGGATCTGGTAGTCGCTGCGGTGGTCGGCGATGAATCTCGCGACCACATCGTTGGCATAGAGGATCGGGTAGCGCCCGGTGCGCTCCTTGATATGGATCGCGAAGATCTGGGCGTCGGCCGGCGACATGAACTGTTGCGGATCTAGCCCGTCGATGTCGAGCACCATAAGCTCGTCCGCCTTCGGGTCGGCGTAATCGAGGAAATGGTTTGCCTGGTCGATGGGGTTGCCGGGACGGCCGAGGTGGTAGGCGCCCCACAACATGCCGTTCGATTTGGCGATGAGCCGCCGGGTGCGAAAGAGCTCGCGGCTGACGGCATATTTGCGCCACATCGTCTTGCAGTGACCGACCGTATCGCCGGAATGGTCGCTCGTTTTGCAGGCGTAATCTTCCGGCAATCCATCGGAGGCCTTCGAGACAAAACCACTGATGCGCGTGTCCTGCAGCAGCGCATCCCAGTCGATGCTGTTCAGCTCGTAGGCGTCTATGATGAGCGCGTGTTCGGGATCGTTCCAGGGCTGGCGTTCGCCGGCCAGCGCCAGCCTGTTTTGCGCCGGCAGCGCCAGGATCAGAAGAGAACCGATAATCAGGTTGAGAACTGTTCGCTTTCCCATGGTCTGTCAAGGGTAGGCGCATATGGTTAATGCGCCGTTAAGGGTTGCATGCTGCCCCGGCTGCGGGTGTGTCGGTGGGCTGAATTTGGAACTTTCCGCCCACAAGTTCGTTTATCGACACCAGATTTACGGATTGGAGACGAAAATGTTCAAGATACGTACCAGAGCCGTCACGCTCGCTCTTGCAGCAGCAGTTGCTGTAACGAGTTTTACCCCGTCCTTCGCGCTGCCGATGCCATCCGTATCGGCGGCCCAGCCAGCAGTTTCCGGCGCGGCGTCTTCTGATGTCCAGCAGGTGCAATACTGGCGCCATCGGGGCGGCGGCTACTACAGAGGCGGCTATGGACGCGGTTACTACGGCGGCTTTCGCGGATACCATGGATACCGCCACGGCTACCGTTACCACGATGGCTACTGGTTCCCTCTGGCAGCCTTCGGCGCCGGTGCGCTGATCGGCGGCGCTATCGCCAGCGAGCCTCGCACCTACGCGCGCCCCGCGGCTGGCATCAATCCACGCCATTACGAGTGGTGCGCCAACCGCTATCGCTCGTATCGTGGCTACGACAACACCTTCCAGCCGAACCACGGCCCACGCCAGCAGTGCCTGTCGCCGTTTTATTGATAGCCATGTGATCAGACTGCAAAGTGCCCGGTTAACAGCCGGGCATTTTTCATGCGCTACAGAATGCGAACCCGCCTCAGCAGCCACCAGGCGAGCAGGATGGACGCTCCGATGATCGCGACCGCATAGGCAGTCCCGTGCTCGCTGCTGGCAAAGGGCAGGGCGGTTGTGTTCATGCCGAAAAAGCCGGTTACCAGCGTTGGCGGCAAGAGGAAGGCCGTCATCAGCGACAGGATGTAGAGATGCCGGTTCGTCTCCGAGGAGAGCTTCGAATCGATTTCCTCGTGCAGCAGTCGCGCCCGCTCCTGTAGCGCGTATACATCGTGGTCCACAGTCTCCAGCCGCGTCGTCAGCCGCCCCGCCACGTCGTCGAAACCATCGGGCATCTCGTCGTCGTCGGAAGCCGCTGCCCGGCGCATGAGAGACAGGATGGTGCGCAGGTGCCGATGGACGCGGACGATGGTGCGCCGTACCGGAGCCAGCCGCCGCCGCTCGTCGCGAAAAGTGGCATCGTAGACCACGTCTTCGATCTGGTTCATTTCCTCCGTGGTCTCGATGACCAGCGCGATCAGCGTCCGCTGGAACTCGACGACCAGCGCCTCGAAGATATCCAGCGGCCGATGAAAGCGCGCCGGGTTCTTTTCGATGGTGGCGCGCACCCGCTCGACGCTGCGCAAGGGCTGCAGGCGCGTGGTGATGATGAAGCGCTCGGAGATGGCAAAGTGCAGCCAGCCGATGTCGCGCGTATCCTGGTCGAAATCGAGCTGGAAATCCACCAGCGTGCCGAAGATCACCTTCTCGTCGACGGTGATGGTCGCGTGCGTATCATGCGTCGTCAGGGCTTGACGCATATCGTCGGTAAGGCCAGGGAAGTCTTCCAGAAACGCAGCGACACGGGCATCGACGAGATTGAGATGCAGCCAGACGAAGCCCTCCAGCGACATGAGGGCAGAGCGTTCGATGGTGTCGGGGAGGCGCTCGGATTGACCTCTATCGGGCGAAAGGTGGTGTGCCCAGACAAAGCCCGGGATGGTCGGATTGAATATTGTCGTCATGCTGCATCGCCGTTTAAGGTAAACATGTGCATAGGCCCTGCTTGTGACAGCTTCTTAGCAGCTGCGCGACCCACCTGCAGGAAAAAACGCCGGCCGGAGGTGGTCGGCAGCATCGGCATGATCGGGAGGAGACCGAATGTACAAGGCGCCTGTCGCGGAAATCGCGTTCACGCTTCGCCACGTGGCCGGGCTGGACCAGGCCATCGAAATTGGCTCGGTCGGTGATCTCAGTGCCGATCTCGCCGACGCCATCCTTGAGGAGGCAGCCCGCTTCACCGACAACGAAATCGTACCGTTGGCGGCCATCGGCGACACCGAGGGCGCGCGACTGGTCGACGGCGTAGTCGTTCTCCCCAAAGGCTGGCCGAAACTCTATCGCGACTGGGCGGCCGGCGGCTGGAACGGCCTGACGGCATCGCCGGAATTCGGCGGTCAGGGTCTGCCGCAAATGCTGAATGTCGCCACGCTGGAAATGTGGAACGGCGCATCGATGGCCTTCGGCCTGGCGCCGACGCTGACGATGGGCGCCATCGAGGCCCTGTCGGCCCATGGCAGTCCGGCGTTGAAGGATCGTTATCTCGCCCGCATGATCTCCGGCGAATGGACCGGCACCATGAACCTGACGGAGCCGCACGCCGGCTCCGACGTCGGGGCGCTGACCAGCCGTGCAGAACGCCACGAGGACGGCAGCTACCGCATTTTCGGCCAGAAGATCTACATCACCTGGGGCGATCACGACGCCGCCGACAACATCATCCATCTGGTACTCGCCCGGTTGCCCGATGCTCCCCCGGGCACGCGGGGCATATCACTGTTCCTGGTGCCGAAGTTCCTCGTCGGGGCGGACGGGTCGCTCGGTGCCCGCAACGATCTCTTCTGCCACTCGCTAGAGCACAAGCTCGGCATCCATGGCTCGCCGACCTGCACCATGATCTACGGCGATGGCAGGTTAGGCGAGACGCCCGGCGCCATCGGCTGGCTGGTCGGCGAGGAAAACCGGGGTCTCGCCTGCATGTTCACGATGATGAACAATGCGCGGCTCGCCGTCGCCATGCAGGGGGTCGGTGTCTGCGAAGCCGCCACGCAAAAGGCCGTCGCCTATGCCCGCGAGCGCCGGCAGGGGCGGGCGGCGGGACATCATGGTGGATCGATGAGCCCGATCGTCGATCATCCCGATGTCGCCCGCATGCTGCTGACGATGAAGGCGCTGACACAGGGTGCCCGCGCCATCACTTACGCCTGCGCCCACGCGATCGATCTTTCCCATGCAGGCATGGACACAAACCATTGGCGATCCCGTGCCGCGCTGCTCACCCCCATCGCCAAGGCCTTTGCCACCGATTGCGGCGTCGACGTCGCCTCGCTCGGCATCCAGGTGCATGGCGGCATGGGGTATATCGAGGAGACCGGTGCCGCGAGGCTTTGGCGCGACGCCCGTATCGCGCCGATCTATGAGGGCACCAACGGCATTCAGGCGATCGACCTCGTCACCCGCAAGCTGCCGCTGGACGGCGGCCAGGCTGTGCGCGGCTTGATCGGCGAACTGCAGGCGATTTGCGAGCGTGTCGCGGCCTCTGGATTGCCGCTCTTCGGGGCGACGGCGGACAGGTTGCGAATGGCGATTGCGGATATCGAGGCCGCAACCGAATGGCTGTTGTCAGCGCAGGCCGGCAACCGCATCGAGGAGGCGCTTGCCGGCGCGACACCCTATCTGCGGTTGTTCGGGCTGGTACTATCAGGCTGCTATCTCGCCAAGGGAGGGATGGCCGTGGCCGACGACGGGGAGGGTGAGGCGCGCATCGCACTTTGCCGCTTTGCTGCAAAAAACCTGCTCCCTGAGACCGCAGCGTTGAAAGACCAGGTGATGCGCGGTGCTGACAGCCTCATTGCCGCGCGCGCCCTGCTGACATGACCTGTTAAATGAGGAGCCATTCATGACGGACCATATCCTGATCGAAACCCCGGAAGCCATGCCGGATGTCCGGGTGCTCCGCTTCAACCGGCCGGAAAAGAAGAATGCCATCACCCGCGCCATGTATGCTGCCATGACCGAGGCCCTGCAGGTGGCGAGCGCGGAGGCAAGCGTTCACGTCGTCGTCTTCCTTGGGCAACCCGGATGTTTTTCCGCCGGCAACGACATGTCCGACTTTCTGGCCTTTGCCATGGGGGGAGCGATGGGCACGGAGGTGCTCGATTTCCTCAACGCGCTCGCCGGCTTCGACAAGCCGCTGGTCTCCGGCGTCGATGGCATGGCCATCGGCATCGGCACGACAATCCATATGCACTGCGACCTGACGCTGGCGTCCGGACGCAGCATGTTTCGTACGCCCTTCGTCGATCTGGCGCTGGTGCCGGAGGCAGCCTCCAGCCTCATCGCGCCACGGCTGATGGGATACCAGCACGCCTTCGCGCTGCTGGCCGCCGGAGAACCGCTAACGGCGGAAGAGGCACGGCGCGACGGGTTGATCTGGAAGGTCACAACAGAGGAAGCTCTCGAGGAGGAGACACTGGCGGTCGCGGCAAAACTGGCCGCCAAGCCGCCCGGCGCCCTGAAAATCGCCCGCGACCTGCTGCGCGGCCATCAACAGGATATCACGGCGCGGATCGCCGAGGAGGCGGGCTATTTTGAAGCGCAACTGCGCACCGCAGAAGCCCGAGCCGCGTTCGAAGGCTTCTTCAAACGCTGAGCCAGGACGAAATCTCGCTTACTTCTCGAGCGAGACCACCACTTCGACGTGGGATGTCCAGAGGAACTGGTCGATCGGTGTTACCTTGGTGATGCGATAGCCGGCCTCGACGAGAATGGCGAGGTCGCGCGCCAGGGTCAGCGGATTGCAGGAGACCGCGACGATCTTCTTGACCGCCGAGCGCGCCAGTTCCTTGACCTGCGCTTCGGCGCCCGCGCGCGGCGGATCGAAGACGACGGCGTCGATATATTTGAACTCCGCCGTCATCAGCGGCCGGCGGAAAAGGTCGCGACGCTCCGTGCTGACGGGCTTCAGACCCTGCGTGGTGCGGGCGGCAAGATCGAGGGCCGCCAGCGCCTTGCCGTCGGATTCGGCGGCATGGACGCGACCGAGACGGGCAAGCCTCAGCGCAAAGGTGCCGGAGCCGGCGAACAGATCGACGATGCGCTTGGCCTTGCCGATATGGGCGACAACCAGATCGGCCATCACGTCTTCGGCTTGCTTGGTCGCCTGGGTAAAGGCACCGGGCGGTGGCGAGACCTGCACGCCGCTGAAATCGATCATCGGCTTGGTCTTCTCGAGGATGATTTCGTCGTTCAGCGAAATGCGGGCGATGCCGCGAAGCGACAGGATGGTTTCGATGGCGGCGCGACGCTGTTCGTCCGAGAGCGCCTTGATGCCGTCGACGGCGATGTCGAGGCCGGCCAGCGTTTCCAGCACGCTGATGCGGAAAGCTTCTGCGTTGATCGACAGCGCCTTTGCCACCATGCGGATCGCCGGCAGCTTGCCGACGATATCCGGTGACGAGATGGGACATTCCTCGATGGCGACGATGTGATGGCTGTCCGCCTGGTTGAAGCCGATCAGCACGTCCTTCTCGGTGCGGCGTGCGGCAAACACCACGCGCCGGCGCTGGCCCGGATGGGCCGCCACCAGGTCGTCGACGTCAGGCGTCAGTCCCTTCGACTTCAACGCGTCGATTACCAGCTGCCGCTTGAACGCCCGGTAAGGCACATCGGCGTAATGTTGCAGCGTGCAGCCGCCGCAGGTGCCGTTGACGCCATCGGGACCGAAGTGCCGGCACGGCGGCTCCTGCCGGTCGGGCGACGCCTTGAGGATGGACATCAACGTACCCTTGTCCTTGATCCGGGCAATCGCGACGCTCTCGCCAGGCAGGGTGAAGGGCACGAAGATCGGGCCGTTGGCATCATGGGCGATACCATCGCCCTGGCCGCCAAGCTTGTTGATGGTAACTGTTTCGGCGCTCATGGCTTGCGTCCCGCCAATAGGAATTCATGGTTTCCGTCGCCGCCGGCAATCGGCGAGGGGATAAGGCCAAGCGTTTCCCAGCCCATTTCGTCGACCAGCCAGCGCTCGAGGTCGGCAGCCACGTCGGGCGCCGTTTCCGGTAGTTTCAACAGGCCGGCCTTGCTGACGGCTTCGCGGCCGGCCTCGAACTGCGGCTTGACCAGCAGCACGCAGAAGGCGCCGGCTTCGGCAAGCTCGAGGGCCGGCACCAGCGCCAGCTTCAGCGAGATGAACGACACATCGGAGACGATGAAGGTGATGGCGCGGTTGTCGATATCGTCCGATGTCAGGTAGCGGGCGTTGAGGCCCTCGATGCTGGTGACACGCTCGTCGCCGGCGACGCGCGGATGGATCTGGCCATGGCCGACATCGATGGAGGTGACATGTGCGGCGCCGCGCTGCAGCAGTACTTCGGTAAAGCCGCCGGCGGATGCGCCGACGTCCAGACAGTCGTGACCGGCCGGATCGAGCTTGAAATGGTCGAGCGCCGCGACCAGCTTCAGCGCCGCGCGCGAAACGTAGTCCTGTGCGGGATCGTCGATTTCGAGCACGACATCGTCGGCAAAGGTCATGCTTGCCTTGGTGATGACCTTGCCGTCGACCTTGACGGTGCCACGCTGGATGGCGTCACGGGCGCGGGATCGGCTAGCCACGAGGCCTCGCGACAGGACAAGCTGATCGAGGCGGTACTGGGGAGGAAATTGTTCTGACATGGCCTGTCCATGACCGCCAATGCCATCAGTTGCAAGCTTTTTATATGTCTCAAGCCGATCTCCGCCTGTTTCCAACGCCTGCCGGCCCGGAATCCGCCTGCGTCATCAGCTGCCCGCCAACGAAACAGGCACTGGCATCACGAAGTCCCGGCGACGACCTCCCCGATGACCGCGACGGTCTTAATGTCTGCCGGAATGCTTGGGGATCGTGCTTCGGTGCGCAACCATCGCGCTATCGAAGTTAAACGATTGGAAAGCTATGAGCGCTAACGTTGCGGCCATTGCGATGGCCCCTCGAGGGCCAAGCCCGCCATGATGGCATCTGCCAGGTCGCGCCTATCCGATCATGTTTCATCAATTTGACCTCTCGCTGCGTTCCATGGCGCCGCGAGGGATGTTCTCTGAGGACAGCGCTCAGGAGGCGCTTGGCGATGTCTGCTAAAAATCTTTCTCTGAATGGCAAGCTGGCGATTACGTTCGTCGCGCTCATTCTGCTTTTCGTTTCCGTCTCGGCCTTCGTCTATTCGAAGGCACGCGTCTCGGCGGCAGCCGCCACCGAACAGGCGCAGTCACAGAAATTCGTCAACCTCGTCGATGACTCCCTGCAGGCCATGCTGGAGCAGGCGGTCAATCTGCGCGGCTTCCTGCTGTTCCGCAGCAACAGCACCTATGGCGATCTCTTCGCCAACCGCGACCGCATGCTGAAGAGCATCACGGCTGCAAAGGACGTCGCCGGCGGCCATGCCGATATGCAACAGGCCCTCGATACCATGCAGAAGACGGCCGATCTCTATTTCCACCAGCTGGCCGAGCCACAGGCGAAGGCCCGCAAGGAAACCGAGATGCCGGTCGACCAGATCGTCAAGATCGGTGTCAATGAAGCCAAGGGCCAGCTGGACGGTTTCCGCGATGCCGCAGCCAAGGTCAAGCAGATCGCCCGCAGCCAGGCCGATGTGCTGGCCGCGACGCAGGCCAAAGCCAACAGCGACCTGAGCTGGACGCTCATCCTCGGCGGTATCGTTGCTTCGCTCGCTGCCGCCATCCTCGCCTTTCTCCTGTCGCGCACCATCGTCAAGCCCATCGTTGGCATGACAGCGGCGATGGGTCGGCTGGCCGGCGGCGACAACAACGTCGAGGTTCCTGGCTCGGGACGCGGCGACGAGGTCGGCCGCATGGCCGAAGCCGTGCTGGTGTTCAAGGACGCCGCAATCGAGAAACTGCGTCTTGCCGGTGAAACCGAGCGCATGCGCAGCGACGCCGAGCGACGCCGCCACATGGACGACGACCAGAAGGCCCGCGAAGAGGCAGAACTGCGTTTCGCCATGGACGCGCTGGCCGCCGGCCTGTCGACATTGGCAAGCGGCGATGTCGCTGCCCGCCTCGAGCAGGTCTTCGCCCCGCAATTCGACAGCGTCCGCATCGACTTCAACAATGCCGCTGAAAAGCTCGACGTGACGCTGCAGTCCGTCGGCGACAATGCCTCGGCCATCAGTGCCGGTGCCGACGAGATCCGTACTGCCGCCGACGATCTTGCGCGCCGTACCGAACAGCAGGCAGCATCGGTGGAGGAAACGGCCGCAGCCCTCGAGCAGGTGGTGACAACCGTGCGCGACTCCGCCAAGCGCGCCGAAGACGTCGGTCATCTCGTCGAGCGCGCCCGCCTTGGCGCCGAGCGCTCCGGCGACGTCGTCCGCAAGGCGGTTTCGGCGATGCACGAGATCGAAAAATCATCGGGCGAAATCAGCAACATCATCAGCGTCATCGATGACATTGCCTTCCAGACCAACCTTCTGGCTCTCAACGCCGGTGTCGAAGCTGCGCGTGCCGGCGAGGCGGGCAAAGGCTTTGCCGTCGTCGCCCAGGAAGTCCGCGAACTCGCCCAGCGCTCGGCAAAAGCTGCCAAGGAGATCAAGGCGCTGATCAACACGTCGGGTACGCAGGTCAATGCCGGCGTGGCGCTCGTCGGTGAAACCGGCAAGGCACTGGAGGCGATCGTTTCCGAGGTCCGCGAGATCAACCAGAACATCGCCGCGATCGTCATCTCGACCCGCGAACAGTCGACCGGCCTTCAGGAGATCAACCTCGCCGTCAACGCCATGGACCAGGGCACCCAGCAGAACGCGGCCATGGTCGAGGAGCAGACGGCTGCAAGCCATTCGCTCGCAAGCGAAGCCAGCGCCCTCGACGACCTCCTCCGCCAGTTCAGGCTAAGCAAGGGCCGCCACCCACAGATATCGAAGCCCGCCGCCTTCGCTCCGAAGCCTGCGACGGCGCCCAGGCCCGCTGCGTCCAGAATTAGCGCCGCCACAGACCGCACCCGCGCGGTAACCTCGCCGGCACGAGCCCTTGGGCAGACGCTCGCGAAAGCCCTCAGCGGCGGCAAGCCATCCACCGCCAGCGCCCCGGCTCAGGAAAACTGGGAAGAATTCTGAGAACTGGCTGATAAATCCGAGTTCAACGAAAAGGGCGGTGCAGCAGCATCGCCCTTTCTAATTTGGCGCGGCGGGTGTGGCGGTGCTACGCATCCGTGCCACGTCGCGCCGGGGCGTCTCCCGGTGGGTGCGGCGATAATCGCGGCTGAATTGGGAAGGGCTGTCGTAGCCCACCCGAAAGCCAGCTTCGGCCGCTGTCAGTCCTTCGATCATCATCAGCCGCCGTGCCTCCTGAAGACGGATCTGCGTCCGGAACTGCAGCGGGCTCATCTCCGTCGTCGTTCGAAAATGCTCGTAGAATGACGACGGGCTCATGCCGGCGATATTGGCGAGATCCTGGATTGCAAACGGTGCTTGAAAGTTCCGGCAGATATAGTCGATGGCGCGGCCGATCTGGTTGAGGCGGCTTTCGCCATTGGCAATCTGCCGCAGCATGGCGCCCTGCGGCCCGCCGAGCAGGCGATAGAGGATTTCCCGTTCGACGAGCGGTGCCAGCGCCGCCGCATCCTCCGGTTCGTCCAGCAGCATCAGCATCCGCGCAACAGCATCGATGAGCTTCGGCGTCGTGGCGCTGAGGCGGGCTGCCGGGGCGTTGTCGACGCGCGTGGGTGTTGTCGACACCATCTCCGCGAGAATACCGGCGTCGAACTCGAGCTTGAAGCAGAGATACGGTTCGCAGGCGCTTGCCTCGATCACGGCGCCGATGACGGGCAGGTCGATGCCGACGACCAGATAATGAGCCGCGTCGTAGACAAGACTGGTCTCGCCGATCACGGCCCGCTTGCGACCTTGGGCAACGATGCAGCAGGAGGGCCGATAGAGTGTGTGGACGGGCTCCGTTTCGGCCGAACAGCGGATCAGCCCGACACGGGGGATGGCGGTATCGTAGCTGCCGTCTTCCGGTGCGTGGCGGTTGATCAATCCTGCGAGTTCGGCAATGGTTTCCATAGTCGCACTATGTCCCGGCGAAAGCTTGTTGCCAAGACCAAGGGGGCGCTTTCGGAGGATCGTGCAAGAAATTCGGAAAAGCTGTCTACCGCCATCTTGGTCTTGAAGTCAGGTTGTGGCCAACAAAGACGGCAATTCCGTCGTCTCTTTGCTGGAAGGACATTTGAATGACAGGCATCAGGGACAAGGTGGTTCTGATCACCGGCGCAAGCAGCGGCATCGGCGCAGCCGTGGCCATCGAACTCGCCGCAGCAGGCGCCCGCGTCGTCATCGGGGCAAGACGCAAGGACCGGCTCGACACGCTGAAGGCAGAGATCGAAGCCAGCGGCGGAACGGTGCTTTTGCAGGCTCTCGATGTCACTAGCCGCAGGGACATGGACGCCTTCGTTGCGGCCGGCATGGAGGCATTCGGTCGTATCGACGTGCTCGTCAACAATGCCGGGATCATGCCGCTGTCGCCGATGGCGTTGCTCAAGGTCGAGGAATGGGACCGCATGATCGATGTCAACATCAAGGGCGTTCTCTATGGCATCGCTGCCGTGCTGCCGATCATGAACCGGCAGGAGACCGGGCAGATCATCAACGTCTCGTCGATCGGTGGACTCGCGGTGTCGCCGACAGCCGCCGTCTATTGCGCCACGAAATATGCCGTCCGCGCTATCTCCGACGGCCTGCGGCAGGAAAACACCAAGCTGCGCGTCACCTGCGTCTATCCGGGCGTTGTCGAGTCGAAACTCGCGGATACGATAACTGACCCAGCCACGGCCGAAGCCATGGTCGCCTATCGCAGCATTGCGTTGAAGCCCGAAGCCATCGCCCGGGCTATTCATCATGTCATCGCCCAGCCCGGGGATGTCGACACGAGCGAGATCGTCGTCCGACCGACGGCCGCAGCATGACGACAGATCCATCACGCAACGATGAGGTCCGGACAATGTCCCATCCCTATGTCGGCTTGTGGATGACTGCCGATGGCCTCATCCGACACCGTCTTCTCCCGGACAACCGCTACGATGAAGCCCGTGGACAGCGCGAAAGCGCCTACCGTGGCCGCTACGAGGTAAGCGGCACCCACATCGAATACTGGGACGATACCGGCTTCACGGCCGATGGCGATTTCATCGACGGCGTGTTGCACCACGCCGGGATGGTTCTCTACCGCGCCGGCTGATCGGAGCGCTTGCCTTCCATATCAGCCGGCGATGCCGGCAATATTCGGGCGTCCGAGCGCCTTGAAGACAGTCTGGACGATGTTGGCGCGGTCGAGACCGGCATAGGCGAGCATCGCCTCGGGCTTGGCCTGCTCCATCCAGATGTCTGGCATGACGAGCGAGCGGATCTTCAGGCCGATATCGAGCAGGCCGTCTGTAGCGAGGAACTGCAGCACATGGCCTGCAAAGCCGCCGACGGAACCTTCCTCGATGAGGATCAGCACCTCGTGATGGTGGGCCAGCTGGCGGATCAGGTCGTGGTCCAGCGGTTTTGCAAAGCGCGCATCGGCGACCGTCGTCGACAGGCCGGCAGCATCGAGATCCTCGGCGGCCAGCAGGCTGTCGGCCAGCCGCGTCCCAAACGACAGCAGCGCCACCTTCGAGCCCTGCTTGACGATGCGGCCCTTGCCGATCTGGAGGATCTCACCACGCTCCGGCATTTCGATGCCGACACCTTCGCCGCGCGGGTAGCGGAAAGAAATCGGACCGTCGTCATAAGCGGCAGCAGTGCGTACCATATGCTTCAACTCCGCCTCGTCGGACGCGGCCATGACCACGAAGCCGGGCAGAGTGGCAAGGAAAGTGGTGTCGAACGAACCGGCATGGGTCGGCCCGTCGGCGCCGACGAAGCCGGCCCGGTCGATGGGGAAGCGCACCGGAAGCCCCTGGATTGCCACATCGTGCACCACCTGGTCGTAGGCCCGCTGCAAGAAGGTCGAATACAACGCCGCAAACGGTTTGAAGCCTTCGGTGGCAAGACCCGCGGCAAAGGTCACGGCATGCTGCTCGGCGATGCCGACGTCGAAACAGCGCTTCGGAAAGATCTCCGCCAGCTTGTCGAGGCCGGTGCCGTTCGGCATGGCGGCGGTGATGCCGACGATCTTGTCGTCGAGCTTTGCCTCCTGGACGAGGGCGTCGGCAAAGACGCTGGTATAGCTCGGTGCGTTCGGCTTCACCTTGGCCTGCGTCCCGGTGATCACGTCGAACTTGTTGACGCCGTGATACTTGTCGGCGGCAGCTTCGGCCGGCGCATAGCCCTTGCCCTTCTGTGTCACGACGTGGATCAACACCGGCCCTTGAGCATTATCGCGGACATTGCGCAGCACCGGCAGCAAGTGCTCGAACGAATGCCCGTCGATAGGGCCGATGTGATAGAAACCCATCTCCTCGAACATCGTGCCGCCCGTTACATATCCGCGCGCATGCTCGACGGCGCGGGTGATAGCGCGGTCGACGTTCTTGCCGAGATACGCAGTCAGCTTCTTGCCGATTTCCCGCATGCCCATATACGTCCGGCCAGATGCCAACCGCGCCAGATAGGCACTCATGGCGCCCGTCGGTGGCGCGATCGACATGTCGTTGTCGTTGAGGATGACGATCAGCCGTGCGTCCAGCGCGCCGGCATTGTTCAGCGCCTCATAGGCCATGCCGGCAGACATTGCGCCATCGCCGATGATGGCGATCACCTTGCGGGCGGTGTTGTCCAGTTCGGCTGCCACCGCCATGCCGAGACCGGCCGAGATCGACGTTGAGGAATGGGCCGCGCCGAAGGGATCGTATTCGCTCTCCGCCCGGCGGGTAAAGCCGGACAACCCGCCTTCCTGGCGCAGTGTACGGATGCGGTCGCGGCGCCCGGTGAGGATCTTGTGGGGATAGCACTGGTGGCCGACGTCGAAGATCAGCCGGTCGTTCGGCGTATCGAATACCTTGTGGATGGCAATCGTCAGCTCGACAACCCCGAGGCCAGCACCGAGATGGCCGCCGGTGCGCGACACGGCATCGATCATCTCGTCGCGCACTTCACGCGCAAGCTGCGGCATGTCTCGGTCTTCCAGCTTGCGAAGGTCGGCGGGAAAGTCGACCTGATCCAGCAGCGGCGTCTTGGGCGATGATGTCACAGGCTGGAGCCTCTTCTTATGTTCTTGGACGGGCGGCCCGCCATACCCGAAAATAGATCGTTGCGAAAGAAGCCGTTTCAAGGGGCTGCGGCAAGTTGGTCCCCTTCGGCCTGCGGGGCGAGTTAGCCTTCCGGCAGCGGAATGAATTCTTCCTCGTCGCCAGGGACGATATCGAAGCGGCCGGTGCGCCACTCTTCCTTCGCCTGTTCGATGCGCTCCTTCGAGGACGATACGAAATTCCACCAGATATAGCGTTTCGAACTGAGTGCCGCACCCCCGAAAAGCATCAGGTGGCAGCCTTTTTCGGCAGCCGTCAGCGTGATCGCGTCGCCTGGGCGAAAGACCAGCAGCTGATCCGCCTCGAAACGGTCGCCAGCCACCATCAGCGCGCCCGACAGAACATAGACGGCGCGTTCCTCGTGGTCGGCGCCAAAGGGAAACGAACGGCCGGGCTCGAGTGCCAGGTCGACATAAAGCGTGTCGGAAAACACCTTCACCCGCGATGCCAGGCCGTCGAAGTTGCCGATGATCACCCGCCCGGAGGCGCCGTCGCCGTCGATGACAGGCATGGCGCTTTTGTCGGTGTGCGAAAAGGATGGGTCGATCTCCTCCTTGTCCTCAGGCAAGGCAAGCCAGGTCTGCACGCCCGAGATCGACAGCGGATGGCCGCGCAGGTTGTCGGGCGTCCGCTCGGAGTGAACGATGCCACGGCCTGCTGTCATCAGGTTGAGATCGCCCGGCCGGACGATCTTCTCGGTGCCAAGGCTGTCGAGATGGCGGATCTCGCCGTCGAACAGGTAGGTGACCGTGGACAGCCCGATATGGGGATGCGGCCGGACATCCATCGCCTGATCTCCCCGCAGCACCGCCGGTCCCATCCGGTCGAAGAAGATGAACGGCCCGACCAGCCGGCGCCGGCTCGTCGGCAGAGCCCGCCGCACGGAAAAACCGCCGATATCGGCGGTCCGCGGAATGATCAGCTGCTCAATGGCATCGGAGGCACGGGCATCGCCGGGAAGAGGGTCTTTGCCGGGGAAAAAGGACATCGGAATCTCCTGTCGGTGACGGCAGATTACCCGCTCATCCGTTGCGCGCCCAGCAGAACTTTGCCGCACGCAGCGCGCCTGTCGTATAAGGCAACGGTCCGCCCCGCCGACAGATCTGCAAATTGCAGCACTGGATCGGTGGATGCCGGTTCGCATGCCGTCGGAGGCCTTACTGGCTGTCCAGCGGCTCCACGCCGACAGGCTTGCCGGCTCGGTCCAGGCGGATCTTTTCGATGCGGTTTTCGGCGGCGGAGAGCAGCGCTTCGCAATGCTTCTTCAGGGCTTCGCCGCGCTCGTAGATCTCGATGGATTCGTTCAGCGCCACGTCGCCGCGTTCCAGCCGCGCGACAATGCTTTCGAGTTCGGCAACAGCCTTTTCGAACGAGTAGTCGGACACATCCGGCTTGGCACTGTCAGTCATCGTCAACCCTTCATCATACGCAGAATATGCAGGCCCGCCGATTCGGCCAGCCCCTCCAGATCATATCCGCCTTCGAGCAGGCTGACGACCCGGTTCTTGGCGCTCTTGTCGGCCATTTCGAGAACGCGCCCGGTCGCCCAGTCGAAATCCTCGCCGGTCAGGTTGATCTGCGCCAATGGATCGCGGTGGTGGGCATCGAAGCCGGCCGAGATGATGATCAGGTCCGGCCGGAAGTCGTCGAGCGCTGGCAGCACGCGCGACTTGAACGCCTCGCGGAAATGGTCGCTGCCGCTGTTGGGCGACAGCGGCGCATTGACGATGGTGCCTTTGCCGCCGGTTTCGGTCTTGGCACCGGATCCCGGATAGAGCGGCATCTGGTGCGTCGAGCAGAACAGCACGGACGGATCGTCCCAGAAGATGTCCTGCGTGCCGTTGCCGTGGTGCACGTCCCAGTCGACGATGGCAACGCGTTCGGCGCCGTAGGTCCGCTGCGCATGGCGGGCGGCAATGGCGGCATTGTTGAAGAAGCAGAAGCCCATCGCCTTGTTCTTCTCGGCGTGGTGGCCGGGCGGCCGCGAGGCGACGAAGACATTGTCCGCAGCCCCGGTAAACACGTCGTCCACCGCAGCCATCGCCCCGCCGACACCGGTCAGCGCCGCCTGCAGGCTTTTCGGGCTGGCGTAGGTGTCCGCTTCAAGCTGGTTGATCTGCCCTTCGCCGTCCTCGGCGTCTGGGATCGAGCGCATCACAAATTCCAGGTGCTCTTCCGGGTGGGCGAGCAGGATGGCGTCCTCGTTGGCCTGCGGCGCATCGCGCCGTTCCAGCCGGGCGAAATTGGGATGCTCCAGGGCGATATTGATCGACCGCAGCCTGTCGGATCTCTCCGGATGGCCATCGGGCGTGATATGCTCCAGGAAAATCGGATGTTCGTAAAGACGCGTGCTCATGCGGTCAGCCTAACTATGAAACATCTCACCTAGCACGGCAGATGGGAGCGATCACCACAATGTCAACAAATGCGCTTAACCAAGAGGAGGCAAGGCCCGTTTACTTTCGGCCGAGCCGGTGCTTAAGCTTTCATTAAGGACAGCGTGTCCGTCAAGGTTGTGTAATGAGTAGAGCCCAGCGAGCAGACATCACCGAAATGCGCGTTCCACCGCGCGATGTCGACAGGTTCGGCCAGATGTTCATCGCCTCCTACATTTCGGAGGCGGAAACCGCGCTGTCGAACTTCTGGCGTGAACGGCCCGAAGTCAGCGACGAGCCGATATACATCCCGACCCGCGCCTCCTGCTCCCTGCACCGGGGGCTCAGATACGACGAGTTTGCCCGCTTCTCTGTGACCGTCAACAAGATCGGCGGCAAGTCGGTCGGCTTCATGGTGATGGTCGAGGCGGGCAACGAACTGGCAGCCGAAGTGGAGATCCTCTGGCTGGCCGTGCGTGGCGAGGAGCACGAGCCGTCGCCGCTGCCGGAAGACACCCGCGACTGGCTCTACAAATATCTCGACTGATCAGTTCCGCTGCGGCAGCAGCGGGTAGCCGGCCATGACCGCGCGGCCGACCAGCGCTGCGACGACCGCCTTGACGATATCGCCGGGCACGAAGGCCAGCGACCCGAAGAAGGCCTTGCTGAAGCCGATATTGGCGGCGATGGCGAGATAGGCGATGCCGAAGGCATAGAGCACGACCACGCCGCCGGCGACGGAGGCGATGAAGAAGCCGATGCCCTGTGCGATGCCCGACTGCTCAGCCTTAACCAGCCGCTCGGAGAGCATGCCGGTCACGAACGCCGCAAAAATCCATCCGACGAGGAAGCCCGCCGTCGGTGCCACGAAGACCGCCAGGCCTCCACGCCCGCCGGACAGCACCGGCAGGCCGATGGCGACCAGCAGCACGACGATCAGCGCGGCGATTGCCCCGCGTTTGGCCCCGAGCACGACGCCGGCCATCATGACGCCCAACGACTGCGCGGTGATCGGTACCGGAATGACGCCGAGCGAGATCGGCGGCAAAAGTCCGAGCGCCACGATGATCGCTGCGAAAAGGGCGGAGAGGACGAGGTCGCGGGTACTCATGGGGGGCTCCAAAATCAACTGTTACTTTTTCAATGCCGCCGAATGCCGCGCGCGTCAATCGCTGCGGCGATGGCGTCTGCATCCCGCAGCGTCAGAATGATCAGCGGCACCAGCGTCGTCCGCACCCGGATCGTAAGCCCGCGCGCCTGATGCGCCTCCCGGATCGCCGCATAGCGGCCGACGATCTCAGGCACGAAGCGGACCACGAGGCCGACCGCAAGACCGATATCGGCAGCCTTCACCAGTCCTGTCCGTTCAAGTGGCATCGCCGCCCAGGTTATTTCGTCCATGAAGTCGGCAATGGTGGTAGTCGCCGTCACCGTGGCGGCAAACAGCGTCAGCGTTACCAACCTGAGGACGGTGACCAGGGCCTGATCCCACGGATTGAATAGCAGGCTGAACAGGCTGACGAAGGCAATGGTCAGCAGCACCGGCCGCAAGCGCTGCAGCGCCTCCTTCCAGCCCAATCCGCAGGTAAAATAGAGAAACGCCCCTGCCAGCAGCGCCACGCCCAGCACGCCGGGGTTACCGGTCGCAAACAATGCGATACCGAGCAGCGCCATGACAATGAGCTTCAGCCTTGCGGAGAGGCGATGCATCCAGCTATCGGCATCGACATAAAGCGATTGCATCAGCGGGCGATCTCCCGGTAGAGCGCAATGCTGTCGCCGGGTGATCCTTCGGCGACGAGCCGTCCCTTGTCGAACAGCAGCACGCGCTCGAAATTCTCGATCAATTCGAGGTCGTGGCTGATGACGATGACGTTTTCAGGCAGTTCGCCGATCATTCTCTCGACCCGTCCCCGGTTGCGAAGATCGAGCTGGTTGGTCGGCTCGTCGAGGATCAGGATGTCGGGGCCGGTGACCAGCACCGAGCAAAGCGCCGCCAGCTGCAGTTCGCCGCCGGAAAGCTCGTGGGCGCGCCGGTCGGCCAGGTGCCGGGCGTCGAGGCGGTCGAGTACGGCATCGACGGCAGCCGCAATCTCCGGCTTGCCGAGCCCGCGATTTTTGAGGCCTAGCGCGATATCGTCACGCACGACTGGCAGGATGATCTGGTTCTGCGGCGACTGGAAGATGAAGCCCACCTTGCCAAGCACCGCCTTGGCATCGGCGACGGTATCGAGCCCATCGACCACCACGCGGCCCGTCGTCGGCTTGGCGAGCCCGTTTATCATCCGGGCGAAACTGCTCTTGCCGGAGCCATTGAGGCCGATAATGCCGACGCGCCGCTCGATCAGCGTCACGCTGAAAGGCTGAAGCGCGACCTGCTGGCCGAACCGCAGTCCCGCCTGCTCGAAGCGAATATCCAATGTAGGCCCTCGTGAAACGGAGACGCTGTCCTATAGCCGGTAAATGCGGGGTGGCAAATATAGAAGGCGGACGTTTGATATGGCGTCGATAAAGGGCCATCCTCTCCGCATGACGATTCTGATTTCAAACAGCGACGCCCGCCGCGTCTTCCTGGCCCGTCAGGGGCTGGCGACGCCACCCAACCGCGCGCTCGACAAAGCCGGGCTGCTGCAACTGATCAAGGACATCGGCTTCGTCCAGGTCGACAGCATCGGCACGGTCGAGCGGGCACATCACCAGATCCTGTTTTCCCGCAACCAGACCTATCGCCGCGAGCACCTGACGGAGCTTTTGGAAAAGGACGGTGCACTGTTCGAGCACTGGACGCACGACGCCTCGATCCTGCCGAGCGATTTCTTTGTCTACTGGAAGCACAAGTTTCGCCGCGAGGACGCCGCGATCATCGAGCGTTGGCGCAAGTGGCGGGGCGAGGGGTTCGAGGCCGCGTTCGAGGAGACCTATGAGCGTGTCGCCAATGGCGGCGCGATCATGGCGCGCGAGATCAAGGCGGACGGCCATGTCTCGGGCGGCTGGTGGAACTGGCATCCGAACAAGACGGCGCTGGAATATCACTGGCGCACCGGGAAGTTCGCAATCGCTGGCCGCCGCAATTTCCAGAAGATCTACGATCTCGTCGAGCGCGTCATCCCCGCCGAATTCCTGGCTGGAGAGGTCGACCACGAGGCCTTCGTCGACTGGGCCTGTCGCAGCGCGCTGCAGCGCCTCGGCTTTGCCACGTCAGGCGAGATTGCCGCCTTCTGGAACCTGCTGACGCCCCAGGAGGTCAAGACATGGGTCGATGCCCACGGCCAGGAACTCTGCGAGGTGCTGATCGAACCGGCGCTCGGCGGCAAGCCGCGTCCATCCTTTGCGTTTGCCGGTTTCGAGGAGACCATCGATCACCATCCGGATCCCCCGGCCCGCCTGCGCGTGCTCAGCCCCTTCGATCCGGCGCTTCGCGACCGTGATCGCACGCAGCGGCTGTTCGGTTTCTTCTATCGTATCGAGATCTTCGTACCGGAGGCCAAGCGGGAATATGGCTACTACGTCTTTCCGCTGCTCGAAGGCGACCGGCTGATCGGCCGCATCGACATGAAGGCCGACCGCAAGGCCGGTACCCTCGAGGTCAGGCGCCTATGGCTCGAGCAAGGCGTGCGCGCCTCCAGCGGCAGGCTCGAAAAGCTTAGCGCAGAACTCGAGCGCATCGCCCGGTTTACCGGCGTCGAGCGCGTGGTGCTGCTCGACGGCTGGCGCGGGTGACGCTATCCGTCCCTGTCTCGCTCATAAGCCAGGGCGCGCAGAAGCGCGCCGCACTGTTGTCGAGTGGCCTCAGCAGATCTCGGTTTGGGCGATCTTGATGCCGAAACCTTCGAGCCCGACATAGTGGCGCGAGCGCGTCGTCAGCAGCTTGATCGAGGTGACGCCAAGATCTTTCAGGATCTGCGCGCCCAGTCCGATTTCCAGCCATTCGCTGTCGCGGGTCTGGGCTTCGGCATGGGCCTCGCGATCTTGACGTGCCTTGCGGCCATTGTCGTGGTGACCGACGCCGACGGAGCCTTCGCGCAGGTAGACGATGATGCCGCGGCCCTCGTCAGCGATCTTCTTCATATAGTGCTCGACCGGGCGGCCCTTGCCGAAGACGTCGCTGGCGACGTTTTCCGGGTGCAGGCGCACGGGCACATCGACGCCGTCCCGGATATCGCCGAAGACGACGGCGAGATGCTGCATGGTATCCCATGGCAGCGAATAGGTATGGGCGCGGGCCTTGCCGAAGGCGGTCTCGATATCGAAGCTCGAGCCGAGTTCGATAAGCGTTTCCTTGCGCTGGCGATAAGCGATGAGGTCGGCGACCGAGATCGACTTGAAGCCGTGGGTTTCGGCAAAGGCCGAGACTTGCGGGCCACGCATCACGGTGCCGTCGTCGTTGACGAGTTCGCTGATGACGCCGATTGGGGGCAAGTTCGCCAGCCGGCAGAGATCGACGGCAGCTTCCGTATGGCCGGAGCGCATCAGCACGCCGCCTTCGCGGGCGATCAGCGGGAAGATGTGGCCGGGGCGGACGAAATCTCCGGGGCCAACATTGGGGTTTGCGAGGTTGCGCACCGTTAGGTTGCGGTCATCGGCGGAGATCCCCGTCGTCGTGCCGTGTTTGAAATCGACGGACACGGTGAAGGCGGTAGTGTGGGCCGAGTCGTTTTCCGCCACCATGGCATTGAGGTTCAGCCGCTTGGCTTCCTCGCGCGGCATCGGCGTGCAGACGATACCGGAGGTGTGACGGACGATGAAGGCCATCTTTTCCGGCGTGCAGTGGACAGCCGCCACGATCAGGTCGCCTTCGTTCTCGCGGTCGTCGTCATCCATGACGACGACGATCTCGCCGGCTTCGAAAGCTCTGATGGCATCGACGACGCGCTTCTGGTCGTAGGGCATGGAAACGTCCTTATGTCAGCCGGCCGGTCTGGCCTCGGTCTCTCAGATAATGATCGGCGATTGCACAGGCAACCATCGCCTCGCCGATCGGCACTGCGCGGATACCGACGCAAGGGTCATGGCGGCCCTTGGTGCGCAGGTCGACATTGCGTCCGTCCTTGTCGATTGTCTGGCGTTCGGTGAGGATCGACGAGGTCGGCTTGATGGCGAAGCGGGCAATCAGCGGCTCGCCTGTCGAAATGCCGCCAAGTACGCCGCCGGCGTGGTTGGACAGGAAGATCCGCTTACCGTCGTTGCCCATGCGCATCTCGTCGGCGTTCTCCTCGCCGCTCAGTTCAGCCGCGGCAAAGCCATTGCCGATCTCGACGCCCTTGACGGCGTTGATCGACATCAGCAGCGAGGCGACATCCTGGTCGAGCTTGCCGTAGATCGGTGCGCCGAGGCCGGCCGGAACGCCTTCGGCGATGACCTCGACGACGGCGCCGATAGAAGAGCCGGCCTTACGGATGCTGTCGAGATAATCTTCCCAGACGGGCACGATCTTGGGGTCGGGCGCAAAGAACGGATTTTGGTCGACCTGTGCCCAGTCCCAGTTGTCCCGGTTGATCTTGTGCTTGCCGATCTGCACCAAGGCTGCGCGAACGGTGACGCCGGGCACCACAAGCCGGGCAATGCCGCCGGCTGCAACCCTGGCTGCCGTCTCGCGGGCAGAAGAGCGACCGCCGCCGCGATAGTCGCGGATGCCGTATTTCAGGTCGTAGGTATAGTCGGCATGGCCGGGCCGATACTGGTTGGCGATCTCGCCATAATCCTTGGAGCGCTGGTCGGTGTTCTCGATCAGCATCGAGATCGGCGTGCCGGTCGTCGTCATGGTGACACCGTCATCGTCCAGCATCACGCCGGAGAGCACCTTGACGATGTCGTCCTCGCGCCGCTGGGTCACGAACCGCGACTGGCCGGGCTTGCGCTTGTCCATCCAGACCTGCAGTTCGGCCAGCGTGAACCGCAGCCCAGGAGGGCAGCCGTCAACCACGCAGCCGAGCGAGGGGCCGTGGCTTTCACCCCAGGTGGTAACGCGGAACAGATGACCAAACGTATTATGCGACATGGGGAACGACCGGCTTGCCTTTGGGCCTGCCTGTCGGTGCGACGGGCGCGGCTTGATCTTCGAATTGCGGCACACTCTTAGGACAAAATCAGGCCGAGGCAAAAGGCTTTCTTTGCCGGAGAACTGTTGGAGAAACACAATTGCGAACACTTGCGGACGGGCGCGCCACGCTCCGCGGCGATGCCATCATCGCGGCAAGCCGGGCGCTGCAATCATAGTTTGAAGTGCCATGGCCGGGACCGATTACGAAATGGGCTTACCCGCCGTCGTTTGACCTTTGTCGACAAAGCCTGTCCCTGGTTAATCCGAACTTAATGAAACGCTTAAAGATGATTCATCATTAAGGCGGTAAAAGCCTTTGTTACGAGCAACTTCAGCCATATTCGGAAGGCTATTGGTCAACATCAGAACGACCGAATTTGGAAGAGGTTGGTAAAATGCGATTCTTTGTTGCCACATTATTGGCCACAGCCAGCTTTCTTGCGCCGGTTGCAGGCTTTGCCGAAAGCGCCGACGTCGAGGGGATCATCCGGAAGGTCGATCTGAAGAATCGCAGCCTGACGCTGGACGACGGCAAGACCTACCAGGCCCCGCCCAGTTTCGACTTCAACGGGCTAGAGGTCGGGCTCAAGGTCATCGTCTTCTATACTGAAGTCGACGGCAGGCGCGTTATCAACGATCTGGATATCGTCTAAGCGGCAGGCGGCAGGATCAGTCGATCCAGCCGATAGTCCTGTCCTGCAGTTCTATCCTCAGGATCTTGTCCTGGGGGATCTCGCCCTCGGCCGCTTCTTCCTTGGGTATCTCGGCGACGAGGCGGAACAGCGAGCGGATGACGCCGCCATGGGCGACGCAGACGGTCGGTTTGTCGACCGATTGCAGCCACGAGCCGACCCGCCATGACAGGATCTCGTAGCTCTCGGCATTTTCGCCCGGCGGGATGAAGTCCCACTTGCCGCTATTGCGCTCGACAAGTCGCTCGGGCTGGGTGATTTTCAGTTCCTTGAGGGTGGAGCCTTCCCAGGCGCCGAACGACACCTCGACCAGCCGCTCGTCCGTGCGATAGTCCTCGGGCGGGAGCCCCATTGCCGCACGAGCGATTTCCATCGTTGCCCTCGTCCGGGCAAGCGGGCTTGCAACATAGTCGAAATTCAACGCTTCATCACCGAGCAGGGCAGCCAGCGTCAAACCGTTGACGCGGGCCTGCTCGCGGCCAATATCGTTGAGATCGATGTCGCGCTGGCCCTGAAGCCGGCGCTCGGCGTTCCAGTCCGTCTGGCCGTGGCGGATGACGTAAAGCGTCAAAAATGCATTCCTGTCTGAAATCAGTCCTTGATGACGGAAATATCCGGCGCATCGACGGCCTTCATGCCGACGACATGATATCCGCTGTCGGCGTGATGGATTTCGCCGGTGACGGAACGCGACAGGTCGGAAAGCAGGTAGAGACCGACGTCGCCGACTTCCTCGATGGTCACGGTGCGACGCAGCGGTGCGTTATACTCGTTCCACTTGAGGATATAGCGGAAGTCGCCGATGCCAGACGCGGCCAGCGTCTTGATCGGGCCGGCCGAGATAGCATTGACGCGGATGTTCTTCGGTCCGAGATCGACGGCCAGGTATTTGACGCTGGCTTCGAGTGCGGCCTTGGCAACGCCCATGACGTTGTAGTTCGGCATGACCTTCTCCGCACCGTAATAGGTGAGGGTCAGCATGGCGCCGCCATCGGTCATCAGCTTTTCAGCGCGACGGGCAATCGAGGTGAACGAAAACACCGAAATCTGCATGGTCTTGGCAAAATTGTCGGCAGACGTATCGACGTAGCGGCCGGTCAGCTCGTCCTTGTCGGAAAAGCCGATAGCGTGCACCACGAAATCGATCTTGCCCCAGAGCTTCTCGACATTGTCGAACACGGCGTCAATGGTGGCTTCGTCGGAAACATCGCAATGGCCAGCCAGATGACCGCCGATTTCGGCTGCCAGCGGCTCGACACGCTTCTTCAGCGCATCGCCCTGATAGGTTAAAGCAACCTCGCCGCCCTGCGCATGGATTGCCTTGGCAATTCCCCATGCGATAGAGCGGTTGTTTGCCACGCCAAAGATGACGCCGCGTTTGCCTGCCATCAGGCCTGTTGCTTGAGCCATAGTCTGCTCCCTTGAACTTCAATCGACCCTGCCTATGGCATAGGCGGTTCGAGGGTTCAAGCTAGGCTAGCATCATCAACTGTTAGGGAACGTAATAAAGGGTGCTCGCGCTACCGAAATGCTACAGAAACAATCCATCCTTCATGCTGCGCATCAAATCCGTCATCTTGTGATCGGGTTTTTCCCAAAGCATAAGCCGCAATTCGACCACCAGATCTCCCTTGCCGCCTTCGTCATTTGCAAGGCCTTCGCCCGGAATGCGGATCGTATGGTCTGAGCCGGACCATGGGGGCACGCTGACGGCGAGCCTGCCACGCGGTCCCTCGATCGAGGTTTCCCATCCGAGTACTGCATTTTCGATCGTCACGGGCAGGGTGGTGTGCAGATCGAAGCCCTTGACGCTGAACCGCTCGTGCGGTTCGAGATGCACGGTAACCGCCACGTCGCCACGCAGCATGCCTTGCAGCTTCAGCCCTTGCCCCTTGAGGTGGACGACCTGGCCGTCGCTCATGCCGGCAACCGCCTGGAACCGCACTTCCTTGCCGTCGGCAAGCGGTACGGTGATCCACTGCGCCTTGATGATGTCGTCGAGCGTGATGCGGGCTTCGGCGGCAATCTCGGGGGCTTTTTCCTGAATGGGGGGAGCAGCGCCGGTGATGCGCCGGACGAGCGATGTCAGCATGCCGAAAGGCGGGAGGGCGATGATGGCGGCAAGGGTGCTTGTCGCAACCGCCGGCTCGACCTCGGGGGCTGCAGGCTCGGCAGCCTCCGACTCGGGAGCATCCGCCGCCTTCTGTGCCATTGCCGGCTTTTCCGTCTGGGCTGCAGCGCGGGCGCCAAAAATGCGTTCGACCATGTCCTCGGCTGTTTCCGGGGCAGCGGTTCCATCGGGTGCCGCAGAAGGCGAGGCGGAGGGCGAGGGGGCGGCAGAGGCTGCGGCCGCCGCTGCTTTCTGGGCCTTCTGGGCGTTGGCCCGCTCCAGCTCTTCCATCAGCCGTTCGGCTTTGGCACGCGCCACCTTGGCGCGTTCTTCGGCTTCGCGCGCCGCCTGGCGCTGCTGCATGATGGTCGGACCGTTGCCCTTGGCTGCTGACGACATATTTATCACCTGATCGTAGCGGCTGCGTTTCTTCGGATCCTTCAGGGTCTCGTAGGCACGGCCGACCTCGGCGAACCGGGCCGTCGCCGTCGGGTCGTCGCGGTTGTGATCCGGATGGATGGCCTTGGCCATGGACCGCCAGGCTGCCTTGATCTCGTCCACGTCGGCGTCCTGTCTGACGCCCAAAGTTTTGTAAGGATCACGCATGTGTTCGATCGCCGCTTTTTTGCTGGTAGGCCATGTCGAACATGCCGTTCCCACTTCACTGACGCCTCGGTCGGTCCCGCCGAAGCGGAATCCGTGGCGTATATATTGTGATCCTGCGGGACAGTTGCTAATCAGGTGTTACGGTAGGCGTCTGGTGGCCTGCGATCTCCGGCAATGGTTATTCATTCACTAAAAATTGGGGTAATATCAGACCGGACTGTTAAGGATGCGGCGCTGGATTTGCCGATTTGACGCATTCGGCGCCTCCAGCGCCCCGGTCCGGTCAATTCTCGAGCAGGACGGCCTATGCAGGAAATCTGGATCGACTATCTCAACGCCGTGGACGTCAAGGCTCTGGCGCTCACCAACGACGATATCCTCGATGCCGTCTCCAAAGCCCTGGATGCACAGGGGCGAGGCGAAACCGTCATCGAACCGCGCGTCCATCTGGTGCCGGAAAGCTCCGACAAGGGGCACTTCAATGTGCTGCGCGGCTACGTGAAGGCGCTCGACTATGCCGGCGTCAAGGTGGTCGGAGATTTCGTCGACAACTACAAGGTCGGCCTTCCCTCGGAGATGGCAGTGCTCAACCTCTTCGATCCGCAGACCGGCGTGCCCAAGGCCATCCTCGATGCCACCGCCATCACCGACATGCGCACTGGCGCGGTGACTGCCATCGGCGCGCGGCACCTGGCCCGAAAGGACAGCAAGATCCTCGGCCACATCGGCGCCCGCGGGACATCCTACTGGAACGTCCGTCTGCTGGACCACATCTTCGATTTCGACGAAATCCGCATCCATTCCCGCCGCCCGGAAAGCCGCGATGCTTTTGCCGCGCGTCTCGAGCAGGATCTCTGCAAGAAGATCGTCGTCACTGAAACCTGGGAAGACTGTCTGAGGGGTGCCGACATCATGATCGAGGCAAGCCGGCTGCCGGAACCGACGCCGCTGTTCAAGACCTCCTGGGTCAAGAAGGGCGCTTTCGTCGTGCCCTATGGTACGATGAGTGCGCTGGAGTTTGATCTCACCGACATCATGGACAAGGTCGTCGTCGACGACTGGGGCCAGTGCGGTCCCGGCCGCCCCTATGGCGCACTCCGCCGCCATGTCGACGAGGGCAAGGTGACGGCGGAAAACCTGCATGCCGAAATCGGCGAGATCGTCTGCGGCGCAAAGCCCGGCCGCGAGAGCGACGACGAAACCATCCTCTTCTGGCATCGCGGCCTGTCGACCACGGACATTGCGCTGGGGGCTGCCATGGTCGACAAGGCAAAGCGGCTTGGCATCGGCCAGCGGCTGCGCTTTGCCTGAGGATCCAGAAGACATGAAAGTTGGCAAAGGCGCGGCAGGCGTGTTGCTCGACCGCAGCGGCGGCAGTGTCGAGGCCGTCTGCGCCATCGCCCGTCGGGAGGCCACGGTCTCGGTCGACAGCGACGCCATCTCCGGCATCGATGCCGCCTATGCCTGCCTCGTGCGCCACGCCGCGCAAGGCGAAGCCATTTACGGTGTCAGCACCGGCCTTGGCGCCGCCGTCGATACGCGCATCGATCCGGCGGAAGGCTCCGGCCAGTCGGCCATAGCGCGCCCAAGGGCGGTCGGCGTCGGCCGGTTCGCGGAGGTCGCGGAAGTCCGGGCGATGATGGCGAGCCGGCTTGCCCGCTTCTGCCTCGGCTATTCCGGCGTCTCGTCTCCTGTCGCCCTGACGCTCGCCGAAATGCTCAACCGGGGAATCCATCCCCGCGTGCCGATGACCGGCTCCATCGGCGAGGCGGATCTCGCGCCGCTCGCCCATATCGCCTTGACGATGACGGGAGAGGGTGTCGTCCTCTCCGGAGAGGGCAAGCTCCAGTCGGGCGCCGAGGCCTTTGCGTCGGCTGGTTTGGACCTGCCCGTCTTCGGCATCAAGGACGGCCTGTCGCTGATTTCCTCGAATGCTGCATCTGTCGGGCTCGCCTGCCTGCTGCTCGAAGACATCGGCTACGTCTTCGATGCCCATGTCGGTGCAGTGGCGCTGTCGTTCGAGGGGTTCCGGGCCAGCATCGATCCGCTCCATCCCCTTTCCGACCGTCTGCGACCGGGCCCCTGCCAAGGCGAGGTGGCCGCTGCGATCCGGGCGCTGCTCGAGGGCGGCGATCTCGTGGCCGGCAAGGGCGCGAGGCGGCTGCAGGACCCCCTCAGCCTGCGCTGCGCACCTGCCGTCTCGGGCACGGCGCTGCATGCCTTCCGGGCCGCCGTCGCCGCTACCGAACTCGAACTTCGCTCCAGCGACGATAATCCGTCGGTCATCGCCGATCAGGATATCGTGCTGCCGACCGGCAATTTCGATCCGACCCACATGGTTCTCGCCTTCGATACGCTGGGCCTCGCACTTGCGCGTCTGGCGGCGATGGCGGCGGAGCGGATGATGAAGTTGCTGTCGCCCGGTTTCTCGGACCTGCCGCGCTTTCTCGCCCCGGCGCAATCTGGCGCCAATGGCTTTGGCGCGCTGCAAAAGACCATCGCCGCGCTGACGGCGGAAATCGGCCATCTCGCCATGCCGATGCCGTTCGTGGTGACGCCGGTGGCCGACCGCGTCGAAGACTATGCCTCGATGTCGATGTCGGTCATCGACAAGACGAGGCAACTGGTGGCGAAGTGGCGCTATATGACCGCCATAGAGCTGATCGTCGCCGCCCGTGCCGTCGATCTCAGGGAAGGCATCGTGCTTGGACACGGCGCGCAATCCCTGTTTGAAAACATTCGCGCCATCGTGCCCCCGCTCGTCGCGGATCGCTCCTCGAGTGACGATATCCATGCGCTCGCCGACGCCATAGAGACGGCCCGGCTTCTTCCGCCACAGGCCCCAGGCAACGCCACAGCTCAGTTATAAAAGAAACGCCGCCGTAAAGTCTCGGGTAAGCTTACGCTGCTACAATAGAAATCCTATTCGATCTGACGCAAGCTGTGGGGCCACGCGATCATGACATCGACCTATCAGAGCTTTACGCTCGATACCCGTAATATGACGTCGACGTTGTCGCGAGTGTCCTCGCAGACGACGACCAAGCGCGATATCGACTATTACAATGCCCACATCGGCAATGTGAAGACGCTCGACGATCTCATGGGCGACTACCAGCTCTACAGCTACGCCATGAAAGCCTATGGCCTGGAAGACTTCACCTATGCCAAGGGCTTCATGAAGAAGGTCTTCTCCAGCGACCTCAGCGATGCCACCAGCTTTGCCAACCGCCTGAACGATCCGAAATACAAGCAGATTGCCGCCGCCTTCAACTTCGGTGCATCCGGCACGCCGACGGCGCAGACGGCTGCGACCTCGACGAAGATGTTCGGGGCAGCTGCCACCAAGACGACCGACGCTTCGATCGGCCTCTACCAGCAGTCCTTTGCCACGGAAGAGGCAGCGGCGAAGACCGAGACGGACTATTACGATGCCAATATTGGCTCCGTCAAAACAGTCGACGACTTACTGAAAAACACCCGCCTCAGGGATTACGTGCTGAAGGGCTACGGCATCGATCCGACGAACGTCTCGAACAGCTTCCTGAAGTCGATGCTGACCAGCGACCTCAGCGATCCCGCCAGCTTCGTTAACGTCAACGGCAGCGCGGCTGGCAAGGCGATTACGGCACAGTTCAATTTCAATGCCGACGGCACCATCTCCACCACGACAGCCGACGCGGACAAGGCCTATTACGAAGCCAACATCGGTGCGGTGAAGTCGGCGACCGATTTCGTCTCCGACCGTCGGCTTTTCGACTATGCCAAGGCAGCCTTCGGCGTCCCCTCGAAAGTCACGGACGTGCAGTTCGCCGCATCGGTGGCCGACGCTGCCACGGCGGAACGATACGGCCTGACCTCGACACTGGCGCAATTCAACTTCCAGGCGGATGGAAAGGTGGCCGATGGTGCTGTGATCCAGACCGCCGACCAGATCAGCACGACATCCGCAAACTATGTTGCCCAGTATAAAAGCCAGGCCCAGACCCTCGGCCAGCGCTCGGCAGTCATGGACGCCTATAACGACACGGTGCCCACCTTCGTTACCGGCGCCGCTGCAGCCGACGATGCCGCATACTACAAGGCAAACATCGGTTCGGTGACGTCTGTCGAGGAACTGACCCACAACAAGCGGCTCTTCGACTATGTCAAGATCGCCTACAATCTGGAGGGGCTCGACGGGCAGGCGAATGAAAATACGCTGCGCTATGACTTCGAGACGGCCATGGAAGACCCGACCTATGCCAAGCTGATCGGCTTTTCCGATGTGGTCGCGCAGTTCAACTTCCAGTCCGATGGCACCGTGGCATCGGGCACGCAGGCCCAGACGGCCGCCCAGCTCGCGGCTGCGACAAAATCCTACACCACCAACTACAAGGCGGAACAGGCGGCCACCACCGTCGATGCCGTGGCCAACTACAAGACCCGCATCGCGGCCGTGAAGACCATCGACCAGTTCTTTGCGAGCAACGCCACCGCCGACAAGAGCAAGGCAAACGACAATCTCCCCGAACTCTACCAGATGGCGTTGCGCTCCTATGGTATCGGCGAGACTGAGATCTCCAAGGGCCAGATGAAGAAGATCATGGAGAGCGATCCCTATGATCCGAAAAGCTACGTCAACACCCTGAAGGACGACCGTTTCGTCAATCTGGCAAAAGCGTTCAATTTCGACAGCGAGGGCAAACTGAAGCTGCCGGTCACGGCTCTCTCGACCACGCAGATCAACGCCTACATCTCGGAATATTCCAAGGACAGCAAACGCGGACTGACCGGCCCCGCTCTCACCAAGGCGGTCGCCCAGATCAAGACCGACGCCACCTATTTCGCGACCAAGATGGCCGATGTCACCAACCTGTCCGACTTCCTGAAGGACAGCAAGCTGACGAACTTCGTGCTGACGGCCAACGGCCTCGATCCGAAGAAGATCACCGCCGACACGCTGAAAAAGGCATTCACCTCGGATCCCGCCAAGGCCAACAGCTTCATCAACACTGCGGCGGGGGCGCAATTGAAGCCCATCGTCGACGCGTTCAACTTCGGCATCGACGGCAAGCTCGTGGACACCAAGCTCGGCTCGGCGCAGAACAAGGGCGCCCTGGATTCGACGAACGACCTCTACCTTCACCAGACCCTGGAAAAGCAGGAGGGCGAAACCAATGACGGCATCCGGCTTGCGCTCTATTTCCAGCGCCAGGCGCCTGCCATCAATTCCGTTTACGACATCATGGCCGACAGCGCGCTGTATTCAGTGATCACCACCACCTACAGCCTGCCCAGTGCCATTTCGTCGATGGATGTCGACGCGCAGGCAAAGCTACTGAAAAAGTTCATTAATATCGACGACCTGCACGACACAAAAAAGCTGAACAAGCTGCTGCAGCGCTTCTCGGTGGAATACGACCTGAAGAATAACAACACCGGATCGTCGTCGGCGCTCTCCATCCTGCAGCCCTCCGGATCCTTCGGCGTCAGCGCCGACACGTTGCTGTCGATCGCCCAGCTTAAGCGCGGTTAGTTTTATCGAGGAATGGGCGGTCCGGAGCCATAATCCGCAAGGGGCTCGGCCGCGCGTTGCGCGGCTCGGCCCGGCGGGTTAGCCCTGTGGCTGGAAAGCCAGGACCTGCCACTCGTTGTCGCCGACAAGACACGTCTTGCCGTAGAAGTTGGCGATCCCGTCATAGGCGTGACGGGTGGTGCGGAACTGCCGGCAGACCTGGCCGGTCGCATTGTTTTCGACAATCGTATCGATCACGCCGGCGCTGCCGGTCGAGGCATTGGCCCAGGCCAGAGGCTGGCCCTTGAGCTTACTGAGATCCGCCGATGTCACGGCGTTGCGCACGGTGACTTCGTCGGACACGGTATCGGAGGCGGGTGGCGTCTTCGAGACGGCACCTGTGGTCACCGACTTGTCCACCTTGGCGGAACTGAAAAGATCCATCCCGCCGGTGGTGCAGCCGGAAAGCGACAGAAGAGCGATGCCCATGGCAGCGATGATGCCGCGCTTTGAAAGCAGGCCCTTTGTATAGACTGTCGATCTTGTTATGACTTTCACCCGTATGTTGCTGGGCCAGACAAACCTGGACACTTTGATTAAAATCCGGAGCGCTTAACCAATATGTCGGAAAACGAGTTAACAAGCAGTGACTTCACCCTGCAAAACGAGCCTTTTGTGCTGTTTTCGAGCTGGTTGGAAGAGGCGCACGCCTCTGAGTTGAATGATCCGAATGCAGTTGCGCTGGCAACGGTGGATGAAGATGGTCTGCCGAACGTCCGCATGGTCCTCCTGAAGGGTTTCGATCACCAAGGATTCGTATTCTATACAAATTTCGAAAGTCAGAAAGGCCAAGAACTGCTTTCGGCGAAAAAAGCGGCCATGTGCTTTCACTGGAAATCGCTGCGACGCCAGGTGCGGTTGCGCGGTCCCGTCGAGGTGGTGACCAACGAAGAGGCCGACGAGTATTTCAAATCCCGGCCGCGCGGCAGCCGGATCGGCGCCTGGGCGTCGAAACAGTCACGGCCGCTGGAAAGCCGGTTCGCGCTGGAAAAAGCTGTCGCGGAATATACGGCGCGCTACGCCATCGGCGAAATCCCGCGTCCCGAAAACTGGTCCGGCTTCCGCATCCGCCCGCAGTCGATCGAGTTCTGGAAGGACGGCAAGTTCCGGCTTCACGACCGCATTGAGTTCCGCCGAACGGCCGAGGATGCGGCCTGGGATAAGGTACGCATGTATCCCTGACCAGTCATCCCTTTCCGACAATCCGCATGGGAATGCCGGAAGCCAGGGCCTCGACGTAACGGGGCTTCTGGTAATATCCGTTCAGGGAAATCCGCGGCAACAGCGTCATCGGCGCTGCTGCCGTTGAAAGCACGGTCCCCGGTCGCGTCGTCACGCCGACGGTAAACCCAAGGCTCGCCGCGATCTGTGCCTCGCGCGCCGATACCGCGCCGGCAGTGCCGTAGGGGTAGGCAACCGTGGTCGGGCGTCGGCCGGTGATGGCCGCCACATAATCCGCCGATTCGCGGATCTCGAAGGCGACTTCCGCGGGGCTGAGCCTTGCGAGCGCCCGATGGCTGACGGTATGGGCGCCGAGCGACGCCAGGGGGTGGCGCGCCAGTGCCTGAAGCTCGCCAAAATCCATGATCAGCGCGCGCACGATCTCCAGCGGCTGGATGCCTTCATCCTCTGCCAGCCAGTCGATGGCCGATACTGCCTCCATCTCGTCCGTCCCGTGCACGAAAGCTGCAAACCGCTCGAAGGCGAGTTGCTTTTGCTCGAGGTCGCCGACATCAAGCCGTTCCAGGCCCCGGCCAAAATCGAAGGCCAGCGTCTCGCGCTCCCTGAGGAGAACGGAAAGCGTCTCCCACCACATGCTGTGGGTTCGCTCGGAAAGCCCCTTGGCAACGAAGATCGTCACCGGGACGCCGTGCCGCTCGAACACGGGCAATGCATGCTCGACATTGTTGCGGTTGCCATCGTCCAGCGTGAATGCGGCAAAGCGGGTGGCCCCGCCAGCGGCTATGCGTTGCGGCAGTTCGTCGAGGGCCACAAAGACCCGCCCCTCCGCCTTCAGTTCGCGGATGGCCCGGTCGAGAAACTGCGGCGTGATTTCGAGGTGCCGGTTCGGCTCGAAGGGGAGGGGGCTGTACGGTCGCACATGGTGAAGAGTGAAGATCGCACCGACACCGGCGGCCGCCTTCATTGCCCCAAGCGATTTCAGCAGCAACGCCGCATCCAGCCCTGCGCCGACAACCGTCCGCTTGAGCCGGCGTCGGAGCTCTGGGCTGATGAAGTTTGCCATGATGTCGGTCCGGGTCTGGGGTCATGGCCAGGTTCGGCCAGGCCCAGAATAGGCCGATGCCACTTAACCCTTGCTAAATTATGCTTAAATTCGTCGATATTAACCTGCCCTTTACCGTGACACGTAAAATTGGCGGTCAAGCGCGATTATTGCCTCGATATCGCGCCAAAATCACGCTTTTGTCGCATAATTGCACAGCCGGCCGTCGCGGCGAGCTGGCATTTGTTTCGGTTGGGGACAGGTATGAAGAAAATCTGGGTGGCTCTCTCGGCAGCTGTCGTGCTGGCGAACTCGTCTATTGCCGCCTATGCCGGCAGTGCCTACTTCATCATGGATGCGAAGAACGGCAAGGTCCTGGCGTCGCAGAGTGCCGACGAGCTGAACCATCCGGCATCGCTCACCAAGATGATGACCCTCTATCTGGCCTTCGAGGCGCTGCATCGCGGCAAGCTCGGCTGGAACTCCGAACTCAAGGTGTCGAGCAACGCCGCCGGCAAGAGCCCCACCAAGCTCGGCCTTCGTCCGGGCACCACCGTCAGCGTCCGCGAAGCCGTCAATGGCATGATCATCAAGTCCGCCAACGACGCCGCGACCGTCATGGCCGAGGCGCTCGGCGGCAGCGAAAGCAACTTCGGGCGGATGATGACGGCCAAGGCCCGCCAGCTCGGCATGAGCCGGACCACCTTCGTCAATCCATCGGGTCTCCCCGATCCTCGCCAGATCACCACCGCCCGCGACATGTCGACGCTCGCCGTCGCGCTGATCAACGACTATCCGACCGAGTATCGCCTGTTTTCGCAGACCGGCTTCGTCTATCGCGGCCGGCCGATCCGTGGCCACAACAACCTGATGTACCGCTACAAAGGCATGGACGGCATCAAGACCGGCTACACCAATGCCTCCGGCTTCAACATCGTCAGCACGGTGCGCGATGGCAATCGCCGCCTCATCGGCGTCGTCCTCGGGGGCCCCACGGCGCGTGCCCGCGACGACAAGATGGCCGGATTGCTTAATCGATACATGAGCCAGGCATCGTCCGGCGGCGGCAGCCGTCTGGTCGCAAGTATCGGTGGCCGTGCTGCTCCCCGTGAAGTCGAGGTCGCATCCGCATCGCCTGACATCGATGTGCCGGCTCCCCTGGCGCCGCGCCGTACCACCGTCATCACCCGCACGGTCGCCACGGCGACCGGTCTTGCCGTGCCGATCGAACGGCCGCAAGCGATGCAGGAAATAGTCAACAGGGCCGAGGCGGAGGACGATGCGCCTTCGGCTGAGATGACGGCATCGACCGGCTCGTCTGGTGGTGCCTGGCAGGTTCAGATCGCCGCCACGCCTTCTGCCAAGGCGGCCAAGGATCTGCTGGCGACGGCACAGGCGAAGACCGGCGGCCCGCTGCTGAACGCCTTTGCCTACACGGAAGAAGCCGGCAAGGGCTCGAAGAAGGTCTATCGCGCCCGCTTCGTCGGCTTCGAAAGCCGCGCCGCCGCCGACAATGCCTGCAGCGCGCTGAAGAAACACGATTTCAAATGCATGGCGATGCCGGGCTGACTTTGGCCACGTCCGCTGTCCTTTCACCCGTCGGGATAGACGCCGACGGGTGAATCATGCATCTCTCCATCAGAACGTATGGAGAACGAAATGCTTGGCGATTTGTCTGCGAAGTTCGAAGAAGCGTCACGGTCTTACGCCGAGCAGAACGGCATCATCCGCGACACTGAGTGGTTCTTGCTGAAGCTGCAGGAAGAGGTCGGGGAACTGACGCAGGCCTTCAACCGCAAGACCGGCAGGGGCCGTCGAAAAGGCCTGTCGGACGAGCAGCTCGCAGAGACTATGGAAGATGAAGCCGCAGACGTCCTGGGCCACATCCTGCTCTTTGCAAAGGCCCACGATCTCGACATTGCAGCTGCTGTCGAGCGGAAGTGGCGGTTCACGCCCGATATCCGCTGAAAGCCGTCACGGCTAGACCACATCCGATATGGCCGACCGCATCGATTTCCGAGCCTTAAGCCTTCGTCCCACCCACAGTCACCTGATCCATCCGCAGATGCGGCTGGCCGACGCCGACGGGGACCCATTGGCCGCCTTTGCCGCAATTGCCGATGCCGGTGTCGAGGCTGGTGTCGTTGCCGATCATCGAGACGCGCTTCATCGCATCCGGGCCGTTGCCGATCAGCATGGCGCCCTTGATCGGCGCGCCGATCTTGCCGTTTTCGATCATGTAGGCCTCGGTGCAGCCGAAGACGAACTTGCCGGAGGTGATGTCGACCTGGCCGCCGCCGAAGGAAACTGCGTAAATGCCCTTCTTGACCGACGCGATGATTTCGGCCGGTGTCTTGTCGCCGGACAGCATGAAGGTGTTGGTCATGCGCGGCATCGGCACGTGGGCGTATCCCTGCCGGCGGCCGTTGCCGGTCGGCTGCATGCCCATCAGCCGGGCGTTCTGGCGATCCTGCATGTAGTTGACCAGCTTGCCGTTCTCGATCAGCACGTTGTAGGCCGACGGCGTACCTTCGTCGTCGATGGTGATCGAGCCGCGGCGGTTTTCGATGGTGCCGTCGTCGACGACGGTCACTCCCGGCGCAGCGACCATCTCACCCATCAGCCCGGCAAAGGCGGAGGTCTTCTTGCGGTTGAAATCGCCTTCGAGCCCATGTCCGACGGCCTCGTGCAGCATGACGCCCGGCCAGCCATTGCCGAGCACGACATCCATCGTGCCGGCCGGCGCTTCCAGGGCGTCGAGGTTGACCAGTGCCTGGCGTAGCGCCTCGTCGGCCCCGTAGTGCCAGTTGTCCCCGGTGATGAAATCGCCAAAGCCGACGCGGCCGCCCGTGCCGTAGGAGCCGGATTCCTGCCGGTCGCCGTCGCCGACCATGACTGAAATATTGATGCGCGTCATCGGTCGGATGTCGCGGACGCGGTGGCCGTCGGCGCGCAGGATGTCGACGACCTGCCAGGAGGCGGCGACCGATGCAGTGACCTGGCGGACCTTGCCGTCCTTGTCGCGCAGATAGCTGTCGATCTGCTGCAGGAGCTTGGCCTTGTCCTCGAAGCTCGGGCTGCCGATCGGGTTTTCGTCGCTGTACAGCCGCGTGTTCGTGCGCTGCGGGGCCGCGGCGTAGGAGCCGGCATAGCCGCGCGTCACTGCGCCGACCGCATCGGCCGCGCGCTTCAGGGCGGCTTCTGAGAGATCGCCGGCATGGGCATAGCCGACCGCCTCGCCGGCGACGCTGCGCAGGCCAAAGCCCTGTTCGGTGTTGAAGCTGCCGCCCTTCATCCGTCCGTTGTCGAATGTCAGCGATTCCGACTGGACGTGTTCGACGAAGAGTTCGCCATCGTCGGCGCCGTTGAGCGCATCGGCGACGATGCTGCGCAGCTTGGTTTCGTCGGTGTCGAACAGGGTAAGCAGATCGGTGTTCATGAAATTGGTACTCCGTTCATGCCGATGTAGGTCCGGCGCGCAGGCAGAGCAAGCCCGGCGATCAGGGAAGGGCCGTATAACCTTCGGCAAAGCCTTTCAGGTCGACGGGAATGCCGATGCCTTCTTCCTGCGTCTGGAAGACGGTGAAGGTCGCGGTCGTGCCTTTGCGCAGGGTGCCGAGCAATTGCTCCTCGAGCACGACTTCGGCGTAGCAGCCATCCGAGAAGCAGCGGGCGAAATAGGCGTTGCCGATGTCGGCGCCATCGATGTACAGGCCGAGACCGTTCGGCAGCAGCACGCTCAGTGGCGCCTGTACCCTGAGCAGTCCGGTCTTGCCGCCGGGCGCCTTGGACACGGCAACCGAAATCTGCATCTCCGGCCGCTCCTGCGACACGACGCTCTGCATCAGCACGCATTTCTTGTTGGGGCTGTTGTCCGCAGTGCCGCAGACTTCCGTCCAGGCGCCGAAGGTGGTCTTCGCCTGGCTGGAAGCGGGTGGAGGCGTGGCGGGTGCGGGAGCCGGTGCCGGCTGTGCTTCAGGGGCGGGGGCAGGCGCTGCCGGTTGCGGGGCGGGCGTCGTCTGCGCCGTGGCGGGTACGCTGGCGACCGCCCATGCAAGAAGCGCCGCGGCGACAGTGCGGGGTACCCAAAAGCCGGCAAGTAAACCAAACCGCATTGAAGCCTCTTCCAAGAAGGTCGCGCGCCCCGCAGAACGGGACGCCATGAACCGTTAAGTCCCGGCGATCACGCCGGAGACATCACGGCAGGACATCGTAGCCTTCGCCAAATCCCTTGAGATCGACGGGGATACCGATCTTATCCTTATCCGCAGCCTCGCGTACGGAAAAGACCGCAGTTGATCCGGAGCGCAGCATTTTCAAAAGATTATCGTCCAAAGCGACTTCCGCATAGCAGCCATCGGCAAAACAGCGCACGAATTGCGTCTTGCCGAGGTCTTTTCCATCGACGATCAGCCCGAGGCCACCATCGGTCGGCTGGAAAGGATTGAGCAGAACGCCGAGCGGCGCCAGCACGCGCAGGATCTTCGCCTTGCGGTCGGCCGTTTTCAGCACCACGACGGAAAGCCCGACCTCCGGCCGGTCCTCGGCGATCACATTCTGCATCAGCGCGCACTGGTTGGTCTGGGCGCCGGCAGGCTTGTCGCAGATCACAGACCATGCGCCGTGCATCGACTGGACGGTGCCGGGCGGCTGCTGTCCGCCCTGCGGCACAGGCACTTGTTGTACAGGCACCTGCGCCGGCGCCGGTGTCGGCGTGGCGGTCTGCGGCTGCTGGGCGAATGCGGGCAGTGAAGCCGAAGCGGCGATGCCTGCCGCCAGCAACCCAAGCCGCGCGAGGGAACGAAAACCCATGGAAACCCCTAGTTTCGAATCATTGCGGCCATTCTTGCGGGTGCACCCGTCAAATGAAAGCCCTGGACGCTGGATTCCATTTTCACTGCGGCGGAAATAGGACCTGCAGGCGCTTTTGTCCAAGGCTCCTGCACTGCCGCTCGGTGATTTTTCGTAAAGTTACACAATAGTTCGCGCATCTTAGCCCTGCCGAAAGATTAGACCGAGCAAAAATGCCGCACAGGCAAACACTCGGGAATTGTTGCTGCCACGGTGAAACTGTGGTTTGAAGAAGATGAGGAATGGTGGGATTCTGCGTTTGAACGGAGAGGGTTCAAGCGCTTTAGGGAGATACATCGTCATGAAGAGGACCAATGCAGTTCTGGCGTCGCTCGCCTGTCTGCTCTTTACGACCCGTAGTTTCGCCGATCAACCGATGCCGTGGCAGATGGGGATGCAGCCCTCGGCAACGCCGATCATGAGCCAGGTGCGATGGTTCGAGCAATATACGCTCTGGTTCATCGTGCCGATTACGCTGTTCGTGCTGGCCCTCCTCATCATCGTCATGATCAAGTTTCGCGCCAGCAAGAACCCCGTCCCATCGCGCACCAGCCACAACACGCTGATCGAAGTCGCATGGACCATCGGACCGGTGCTGGTGTTGCTGTTCCTTGCCGTCCCATCCTTCGACCTTCTGACCGCGCAGCTGACATTCCCGAAAAATCCCGACGTCACCGTCAAGGTCACGGGGACGCAGTGGCAGTGGAACTACGAATACGAGAACACCGGCGATACGCCGCTGGCCTTTGACTCCTACATGCTGAAGGATCCGGACCGCGCCGCATCCGGCAAGACTGACAAGGCGATCTATCCGCGCCTGCTTGCCGTTGACAACGAACTCGTGCTGCCGGTCAACAAGGTCGTCCGCGTGCTGGTGACGGCGGCGCCGACCGATGTCATCCATTCCTTTTCCATGCCGTCATTCGCCATCAAGACCGACGCCGTGCCCGGCCGCCTGAACGAGACCTGGTTCAAGGCCGAGCGTGAAGGCATGTTCTACGGCCAGTGTTCGGAGCTCTGCGGCAAGGACCATGCGTTCATGCCGATTGCCATCCGGATCGTCTCCGAGGACAGATACAAGCAATGGCTGACCGTCGCCTCGAGCGACCTGGGCAAGGCCAACAAGGCGCTTATGGCCGAGGTCGACACGCCGTCTAAGACGGTCGATGTCGCCGCGAACGTCGCGCAGTAATCCGGGGGGAGATGATTAACATGGCTGGTTCCGCCACACACGACAAGCTGTCCGATGCTCACGGTCACGACGACGCCCATGCGCATGGCGAACAACACGCGCACAAGCCGAGCTTTGCCAATCGCTGGCTGTTCTCGACCAACCACAAGGACATCGGCACGCTTTACCTGATCTTCGCGATCATCGCCGGCGTCATCGGCGGTATCCTGTCCGTGCTGATGCGTATGGAGCTGCAGGAGCCGGGCATCCAGATCTTCAATGGTCTCGCCGCCATGGTCTACGGGTACTCCGGCGATGCCGCCATTGACGGCGGCAAGCAGATGTACAACGTCTTCACGACCGCGCACGCGCTGATCATGATCTTCTTCATGGTCATGCCGGCGATGATCGGCGGCTTTGCCAACTGGATGGTGCCGATCATGATTGGCGCGCCGGACATGGCTTTCCCGCGCCTCAACAACATCTCCTTCTGGCTGATCGTCCCTGCCTTCATCCTGCTGCTGATGTCGATGTTCGTCGAAGGTCCGGCAGGCGCCTACGGGGCCGGCGGCGGCTGGACGCTCTATCCGCCCTTGTCTTCGACCGTCGGCCATCCCGGACCGGCAGTCGATCTGGTGATCTTCGCGCTGCACATCGCCGGTGCCTCGTCGATCCTCGGCGCCATCAACTTCATCACCACCATCCTCAACATGCGCGCCCCCGGCATGACGCTGCATAAGATGCCGCTGTTTGCCTGGGCCGTGCTGATCACCGCCTTCCTGCTGCTGCTGTCTCTGCCGGTTCTGGCCGGTGCGATCACCATGCTGCTGACGGACCGCAATTTCGGCACAACCTTCTTTGCGCCTGAAGGCGGCGGCGATCCCGTGCTGTTCCAGCACCTGTTCTGGTTCTTCGGCCACCCGGAAGTCTACATCCTGATCCTGCCCGGATTCGGAATGATCAGCCACATCGTCTCGACCTTCTCGAAGAAGCCGATCTTCGGCTATCTCGGCATGGCCTATGCCATGGTCGCCATCGGTGCCGTCGGCTTCGTCGTGTGGGCGCATCACATGTATGCTGTCGGCCTGTCGCTCGATACGCAGCGCTACTTCGTCTTTGCCACCATGGTCATCGCGGTGCCGACCGGGGTGAAGATCTTCTCCTGGATCGCCACCATGTGGGGCGGCTCGATCTCGTTCCGCACGCCGATGATCTGGGCTATCGGCTTCATCTTCCTGTTCACCGTCGGTGGCGTCACCGGCGTGCAGCTTGCCAATGCCGGTTTCGACCGTCCGGTCCACGATACCTACTACGTCGTCGCCCACTTCCATTATGTTCTGTCGCTCGGTGCCGTGTTTGCAATCTTTGCGGCCTGGTACTATTGGTTGCCGAAGATGTGCGGCTACATGTACAATGAGAAGATCGGCAACCTGCACTTCTGGGTGATGTTCGTCGGCGTCAACATGGTGTTTTTCCCGCAGCATTTCCTCGGCCTTGCCGGCATGCCGCGCCGCTACATCGATTATCCGGACGCCTTTGCCGGCTGGAACTTCGTGTCCTCGATCGGCTCCTATATCTCCGGCGTCGGCGTGCTGATCTTCCTTTACGGCGTCTACGACACGTTTGCGAAAAAGCGCGTTGCCGGTGATAATCCCTGGGGCGAGGGCGCAACCACACTCGAATGGCAGCTTTCGTCGCCGCCGCCCTACCACCAGTGGGAAGAGCTCCCGCGCATCAAATAATCGCTTTCGGAGCGCCGCCCGACGGGCGGCGTTTTGATCGAGACAAAACTGGACTGTGTAATGACCGTTATCGACAACCACGAGATCCTGGCTTCCGAAGGCGACCTCGGCCTGTCGCAGGCCAGTGCGCGCGATTACTTCGAGCTTCTGAAGCCGCGCGTGATGCAGCTCGTGGTGTTCACCGCGCTGGCCGGCCTGGTGCTGGCGCCCGGTCACATCAATCCGTTCATTGCCGTCATCTCGATCCTCTGCATCGCCGTTGGAGCCGGTGCCTCCGGCTCCCTCAATATGTGGTATGATGCAGACATCGACGCCATCATGACCCGCACCGCCAAGCGGCCTATCCCGTCCGGCCGCGTGACCGGCTCGGAAGCGCTCGGCTTCGGACTGGTGCTGTCCGGCTTCTCGATCACCATTCTGGCGCTCGCCGTCGGCTGGCTGCCTGCCGCCATTCTCGCCTTCACGATCTTCTTCTACGCCGTCGTCTACACGATGTGGCTGAAGCGCTCGACGCCGCAGAACATCGTCATTGGCGGTGCTGCCGGCGCATTTCCGCCGGTCATCGGCTGGGCCTGCGTCACCGGCACCGTGCCGATGGAAAGCATCGTCCTGTTCCTCATCATCTTCCTCTGGACGCCGGCCCACTTCTGGGCGCTGGCACTGTTCAAGATGAAGGATTACGGCTCCGTCGGCGTGCCCATGCTGCCGAATGTCTCGGGCATTCCGACCACCAAGAACCAGATCGTCGTCTACGCCGTGCTAACCGCCGTTGTCGGTGTGGCACCGACCATGATGGGCATGTCCTCGATCGGCTACGGGATCGTCGCCGGCATTCTCGGCGCCATCTTCGTCTACTGTTCGATCACCGTCTGGCGGATGCCGGAAACCGATGTGAAGATGGTCCCGGCCAAGCGGATGTTCGCCTATTCGATCTTCTACCTCTTTGCCATCTTCTCGGCCCTGATGATCGACCGTCTGGTGACGGTGCTGGCCTCGGGCACCGGAGGCTGGTTCTGATGGAAACCGTCAAGCTCACCGCCGCCCAGAAGAAATCGAGACGCGGGCGCAATGTCGCTCTCGGACTGGTGCTTGCGGGGCTGGTGGTGATTTTCTACGTGATGACGATCATCAAGATCGGCACGGGACATTAAGGGAGAGGCTCTTTGGAGGAGGAGACGTCAGGGAGAGCAAGATCGGTCGGGCGCAACAACGGCCTGATCGTTCTGATGTGCCTGAGCTTCGTGGTCGGCATGGGCGCGATGAGCTATGCCGCTGTGCCGCTCTATCGCATGTTCTGCCAGGTCACCGGCTTCAACGGTACGACGCAGCGCGTCGAGCAGGCTTCGACCGTAGTGCTCGACAAGCGCATCCGCGTCACATTTGATGCCAACGTCGCCTCGGGCGTGCCCTGGGACTTCAAGTCGATGCAGCGCGAGGTCGATCCGAAGATCGGCGAGACGATCATGATCAAGTTCGTCGCCGAGAACAAATCAGACCAGCCGACCCGCGCGCAGGCGATCTTCAACGTCTCGCCGATCGAGGCCGGCGCCTATTTCAACAAGGTGCAGTGTTTCTGCTTTAACGAGACGGATCTTGCGCCGGGGGAAAAGCGCGAGATGCCGGTGGTTTTCTACATTGATCCGGAGATTACCAAGGCGGCGGAAACCAAGGACATCGGCACGCTGACGCTGTCCTATACGTTCTATCCGCGGGATGACGCCAAACCCGTGGCATCGAACGAGGCTGCGGCCAAGGTCGGGGTGAAGAAGCTTTAGGGAGGAGGGCATCCGGTTTACCGGCTGCCTTAAGGGAAAAGTTACTCGGGGATTGCTGATATGGCTGACGTACACCAGAAGAACCACGATTATCACATCATCGATCCGAGCCCCTGGCCGATCCTTGCGGCGATCGGCGCGCTCGTCATTACCTTCGGTGGCGTGGCCTATATGCGCTATCTCAACAACAGCCCGTTCAAGCTGTTCGGCATCGATTTCGCCAGCCCCTGGCTGTTCTTCATCGGCCTCGTCGTCATCCTCTACGTCATGTACGCCTGGTGGGCAGATACGGTGAAGGAAGCCCATGAGGGCGCCCATACCCGCGTCGTGTCGCTGCACCTGCGCTACGGCATGATCATGTTCATCGCTTCGGAAGTGATGTTCTTCGTCGCCTGGTTCTGGGCCTATTTCGACGTCAGCCTGTTTCCGAACGAAGCCATCCAGGCCTCGCGCGTCATATTCACCGGCGGACAATGGCCACCGAAGGGTGTCGAGGTGCTCGATCCCTGGCATCTGCCGATCTACAACACCATCATCCTCCTGCTGTCGGGCACGACCGTCACCTGGGCCCATCACGCGCTGCTGCACAACGACCGCAAGGGCATGATCACCGGTCTGGCGCTTACGGTTGCCTTGGGCGTACTGTTCTCCAGCGTCCAAGCCTATGAATATGCCCACGCGCCGTTTGCCTTCAAAAGCTCGATCTACGGCGCTACATTCTTCATGGCGACGGGTTTCCATGGCTTCCACGTGCTGATCGGCACCATCTTCTTGGCTGTCTGCCTGATCAGGGCGATGCGTGGCGATTTTACGCCGACCCAGCATTTCGGCTTCGAGGCCGCCGCCTGGTACTGGCATTTCGTCGACGTGGTCTGGCTGTTCCTGTTCTTCGCCATCTACATCTGGGGCGGCTGGGGCGCACCCGTCGCCGGATGACGAAGGCGGCGATGGCACGTCCTTGACGCTGGTGCCTGTTGGATGTCGCCCTAAGGCGAGTAGAGTTTTGCGGGGCGGGAGCAAGGCTTTTCGTATCCCGCCTGGAAGGCATGACATCATGGTCAACGACACTGCCCATTTCCCGCCGGTTGATCCCATCAGGGTCGGCCTCCGGGGTCGCTGCCCGCGATGCGGACAGGGTGCGTTATTCGATGGTGTCCTAGCGCTGAAGCCTCGTTGCGCTGCCTGCAACCTCGATTTCTCCTTCGCCGACAGTGGCGATGGCCCGGCTGTTTTCGTCATCCTCATCGTCGGCTTCATCGTCATCGGTCTGGTCCTCTGGCTGCAGGTCAATTACGGCCCGCCAATCTGGGTCCACGGGATATTGTTCGGCCCTCTGACCATTCTCCTGTCGCTTTTGTCGCTGCGCTGGAGCAAGGGCATCTTCGTGGCGCTGCAATACCGTCACGACGCCAGCGAAGGACAAATCGAACGTGACTGACGTGCCGATCCAAAAGCCGGGGGCAAATGCCGCTTGGCAGGCTTTCAAGGTCCTGCTGCTTCTCTCGGTTCTTGCCGTGCTGCTTGCACTCGGCACCTGGCAGGTCCAGCGTCTCAAATGGAAGGAAGGCTTGATTGCCGATATTACCGAAAGGCAGGCCGCAGCGCCGATCCCGCTGGGTGATATCGAGGCGATGGCTGCGCGCGGCGGCGATATCGAATATCGCCGCGTGACGACGTCCGGCCGCTATCTCAACGACAAGGAGCGCCATTTCTTCGCCACCTATAACGGCATGTCGGGCTTCTACATCTACACGCCGCTCGAACTCGATGGCGGTCGCCTGCTCTTCGTCAACCGGGGCTTTGTTCCCTACGACCAGAAGGAGGCGAAGACCCGCGAAAAAGGCCAGCTCTCCGGCATGCAGGCCGTAGCCGGGCTTGCCCGCGCCAAATTGCCCTCCAAGCCGTCGTCGCTGCTGCCGGACAACGACATTGCCAAGAACATCTTCTACTGGAAGGATTTGGACGTGATGGCCTCCAGCGTCGGGCTGGATGCTAAAAGGGTGCTTCCCTTCTTCGTCGATGCCGATGCAACGCCCAATCCTGGCGGCCTGCCGGTCGGCGGCGTGACCATTGTCGACCTGCCCAACGACCATCTGCAATATGCCGTCACCTGGTATGGCCTGGCGGCAGCGCTGGTTGCCATCGTCGCGATTTCCTGGCTGCGTAAACGCCATCCGGATGCCCCGGCGCAGTAGGCATGTTTCGCGCAACCCTGTGCGGATGCAATAGAATTGCTTCAATTCATCGGCACTTTAGGCTAGATGGGCGGGCAGGGCGCACCTATCTGTGGTTAGCCCTTGTCCCCGGGCTTTTGGAAAAGACATGAACATCGCCGTTTCGAAACCTGCCCTGACCATTCGCCTCTGCGGCCCCCGCGGCTTCTGCGCCGGCGTCGACCGTGCCATCCAGATCGTTGTGCTGGCGCTCAAGGCCTATGGCGCGCCGGTCTATGTCCGCCACGAGATCGTCCACAATCGCTACGTCGTCGAAGGTCTTGAGGCCAAGGGCGCAATCTTCGTCGAGGAACTCGGCGAAATCCCGCCGGAACACCGCAAGCAGCCTGTCGTCTTCTCCGCCCATGGCGTTCCGAAATCCGTGCCGGCCGATGCCGACAGCCGCAACCTCTTCTATCTCGATGCGACATGCCCGCTGGTCTCCAAGGTCCATAAACAGGCCATGCGCCACAACCGGCTAGGCCGCCATGTGGTGCTGATTGGCCACGCCGGCCATCCGGAAGTGATCGGCACGATGGGTCAACTGCCCGAAGGCACGGTGTCGCTGGTCGAGACGATTGCCGATGTCGATGCCTATGTGCCGGTCGATCCGGACAATCTCGGCTACGTCACGCAGACGACGCTGTCGGTGGACGACACGGCCGGCGTCATCGCTCGCCTGCAGGAGCGCTTTCCGAACCTGACCGCGCCGTCTGCCGATTCGATCTGCTATGCCACCACCAACCGCCAGGAAGTGGTGAAGCAGGCGGCACCCGGCTGCGACCTCTTCATCATCGTCGGTGCGCCGAATTCCTCAAATTCGAAGCGGCTTGTCGAGGTGGCGTTGAGGGCGGGCGCAAAACAATCTGTTCTCGTCCAGCGCGCGTCGGAAATCGACTGGGACAATATGGGCGATATCGCTACGGTGGGCCTGTCCGCCGGCGCCTCTGCCCCGGAGGTGATCGTCAACGAGATCATCGAGGCTTTCCGGCAGCGCTACGATGCGGCGGTCGAACTTGCCGAGACGGTCAAGGAAACCGAGAACTTCCTGGTCAATCGCGAGCTGCGGGATGTCGAGTTGACGACTGCCGACATGGCTTTCGTCAACGGCGAATAAATAACATCAGCGACGCCAACCCAGGAATAATCCGTGGCCGTTTACACAGACATTACCGAAGACGATCTCAAGACCTTTTTGACAGAGTATGATTGCGGCGAACTCACCTCCTACAAGGGGATCGCAGAGGGTGTCGAGAATTCTAATTTCCTGCTGCACACGACGCGCGAGCCGCTGATCCTGACGCTCTATGAAAAACGCGTCGAAAAGGACGACTTGCCGTTCTTCCTGGGCCTGATGCAGCATCTTTCGGCGCGGGGCCTGTCGTGCCCGCTTCCCCTGCCGCGCCGCGATGGCGCTCTTCTCGGCGAACTCTCCGGCCGCCCTGCCGCGTTGATTTCGTTTCTCGAGGGCATGTGGCTGCGCAAGCCCGAGGCGCACCACTGCCGCGAGGTCGGCATCGCGCTTGCAAAGATGCATGTCGCAGGCGAGGGCTTTGCCATCGCCCGGCCGAACGCGCTCTCCTGCGCCGGGTGGCAGCCGCTGTGGGACAAGTCTGAAGCCCGCGCCGACGAGGTCGAGCCCGGCCTGCGGGATGAGATCCGGTCGGAACTGGCTTTCTTCGAGGCGAACTGGCCGAAAGACCTGCCGACCGGCGTCATCCATGCCGACCTGTTCCCCGACAATGTCTTTTTCCTCGGCGACCAGCTTTCCGGGCTGATCGATTTCTACTTCGCCTGCAACGACATGCTGGCCTATGACGTGTCGATCTGCCTCAATGCCTGGTGCTTCGAAAAGGACGGCGCTTACAACGTCACCAAGGGTATGGCCATGCTCGATGGCTACCAGAGCATCCGGCCGCTCAGCGACGCCGAGATCGAGGCGCTGCCGACGCTGGCGCGGGGCTCGGCGCTGCGCTTCTTCCTGACGCGGCTCTACGATTGGCTGATGACGCCGGCCGGCGCCATGGTCACCAAGAAGGACCCGCTGGAATATCTGCGCAAGCTGCGCTTTCATCGCACGGTTGCCACGGGCGCCGAATATGGGTTGGCCAAAGCATGAAACATGTCGATATCTTCACCGACGGCGCCTGCTCGGGAAATCCTGGGCCGGGCGGCTGGGGCGCCGTGCTGCGCTACGGCGATGTCGAGAAGGACCTCTGCGGTGGCGAGGCCGAGACGACCAACAACCGAATGGAACTGATGGCGGCGATCTCGTCGCTGGGTGCGCTCAAGGATGCCTGCGAGGTCGATCTCTACACGGACTCGAAATACGTCATGGACGGCATTTCGAAATGGATTCACGGCTGGAAGAAGAACGGCTGGAAGACCGCCGACAAGAAGCCGGTGAAGAACGCCGAGCTCTGGCAGGCTCTCGACGCCGCCCACAGCCGCCACAAGGTCACCCTGCACTGGGTCAAGGGCCACGCCGGCCACATCGAGAACGAGCGTGCCGATGAACTCGCCCGCAAGGGCATGGAGCCGTTCAAGAAGCGCTGAAGCCGGCTGCAAGACAGACAACAAGCATGTTGCCGCCCGTCGTTTTCCCGGTATGGTGCGGCGGTCACCCGGGGAGGTTTCACATGATCCTGCACTGCGTATTTCTGCGCTTCAAGGCCGCCGTCACGGCGCCGGAAAAGCAATCCATATTTGAAGCGATCGTCGCATTGAAGCAGGTTATTCCAGGCATTCTCGACGTAAAATATGGCCCGAATGTCTCGCCGGAAGGCTTGCATGGCGGCTTCGTCGATGGCTTCGCCGTGACCTTCGAAAGCGGCGCTGCCCGCGATGCCTATCTCGTCCACCCCGAGCACGTCGCCGTCGGCGAACGCATCGTCTCGTCCACCGATGGCGGCCTGGCCGGATTGCTGGTGTTCGATCTCAATATCTGAAAACGGTGCAGGTAGAAGGATCTGGAGGGATGTCCGGCATCCCTCCAGCTGTGCCTGATCAGAGCTGCCCGATCATCGTTGCTGCGGCCGAGACCGTCGCTTCGCCGGGGTTTTCCTCGACGTTCAGTGTCTTGACGACGCCGTCTTCTACCAGCATCGAGTAGCGCTTCGAGCGCACGCCAAGACCGCCGCCCGAGAGATCGGCGTCGAGGCCGAGCGCCTTGGTGAAGGCGGCATCCCAGTCGGCGAGGAAATGGATCTTGCCCATGCCACCCGATTGCTGTGCCCATGCACCCATCACATGCCAGTCATTAACGGAAACGACGGCAACTTCATTGACACCCTTTGCGAGGATGGCATCGAGGTTCTCGAGGTAGCCCGGCAGATGGTTCAGCGAGCAGGTTGGCGTGAAGGCGCCGGGGACGGCGAAGAGCACGACGCGCTTGCCCGAAAACAGCGTGTCCGTGGAGATTTCGGTCGGGCCGTCGGCTGTCTTTTCCTTGAACGTGGCGGCGGGAATTTTCTCGCCGATGGCAATAGTCATGCGTCTCTCCTGGTTTTTTCTGTCGCGTGCGTCTGAACGCCCGTCGATATCTATGATCGCTCTACTCCATGACAAGCGTCGTTTCCATCGCGCGGCTGCCGTTCACGACCAGTATGCCCCAACTCTTGCCGTGTACAACATAGGTCTTCGGCAATTTGCCGATTGTCAGTGCGACCTCCACATCGCGACCGCTGCGGCTGGCGCTGGCCTGCTTGAAAAACACATAGCCGCTGGGGCCGGTCACGTAGATCTGGGGAATGGCGTCGCCAGCGTCCGGCAAGGTGAGATGCAACGACAATGTCTTGCCGTCTGGCGACAGGCTGTGGCTCTTGACGCCGAAATCGGCCGAAGGTTTCTGTGGAAGCGCTGCCGCTGCATCGGTGACGATGGCTGCATCCCCGGCATCGTCGGACGAACCCGGCGGCGGCAACGTCACGCTCATGGTTGCCTGGAAGGGAACGCAGATATCCTTGCAGACGCCGATAAAGGCCGTGATATCGAGTTTTCGCTCGCCGGCGGCATTGATATCGAGCGGCAGGCTGATGGGCGCATCGTAGCCGACCTCATGGACATTTCCGAGCGAGATGAGCTTTGGCACCGGATAGCCGATAGTGTCGATTGTCGCCTTGCTTCCCGCAGGCAGCGTGAGTTGCGGCGGGATGCCGCTTTCACCGGGCTCGCGCCAGTAGGTGATCCAGCCGGGACCCGGCTCGATCTGCAATACAGCCTTTACGTGGCCGCTGACGTCGGCGGGCGTTGCCACCACCCGCATCCGGCCGCCATCGCTGGTTGCCCAGTCGCTTGTCGCCGCATGGGTAGCGGACGCGAGCATCAAGGAGACGGCAAAAATACCTGCCGCCGTCATCGGGATCCGGAAAAGTCTGGGATAGAAAATCATGGAAACAGCGTTAGACGAAGGCGGCCGCACGCGCATCATGCGATTTTTAGCAATCGATCATTTTCAGTTGATTGATCCGTCACATTACCCCATCTTTATCCGGGGGGCATAATCAAGAGCAGTGAGGAGACAGGATGTCGTTATCGACGCTGAAGTACAAAGGTGCACGCGGCTTTCTCGACGGTCAGTTTCTGATCGCAATGCCGGGAATGGCGGACAGTAACTTTGCCCGGACGGTTGTCTATATCTGTGCCCATTCGGATGCCGGAGCGATGGGTTTCATTATCAACCGGTCGCAGAACCTCAGCTTCACCGATGTTCTTCTGCATCTCGACATGATCAAGACTGACGATGCCATCATGCTGCCGGATCGTGCCCGCAGTTTTCCGATCCAGACCGGAGGCCCGGTCGAGAGCGGTCGAGGCTTCGTCCTGCACTCCGACGATTACAAGAGCGAGAGCAGCATCGCTGTCAGCGATGACATCAGCCTGACGGCAACGCTCGATATCATCCGCGCGATTTCCAACGGCAACGGCCCGAAAAAGGCGACGATGCTGCTCGGTTATGCCGGCTGGAGCGCCGGGCAGCTGGAGGCCGAAGTCAGCAATAACGGCTGGCTGAATTGCGCGCCGAGTGAAGAGCTTATCTTCGACCGCAGCCTTGATGATAAATACGAGCGGGCGCTGGCACTGCTCGGCGTCACGCCGGCGATGTTGTCGAGCGAAGCAGGCCACGCCTGATAAACCAGCGCCACCACTGGAACGATATCCGACTGTTGACGTTTTTCCTGCACGACGCACGCAACGTACGTCGCCAACCAGGGAGTGAGACACATGGGTAGCACCAGCGACAAGATTTCCGGTAAGGCCAATGAATTGACCGGCAAGGCGAAGGAAGCCGTCGGCAAGGCCACTGGCGACAACGAGACGCGTGCTAAGGGCGCCGTTCAGGAAGCCAAAGGCAAGGCCCAGGTTGCCGAAGGCAAGGCCAAGGACAAGCTCAAGGACGCCGTCGATCGCGCCTGAGCGAACTGAATAAAGACTTCAAGCCTGCCGCGCCAAAGCGTGGCGGGCTTTTCGACATTTAAGACCGTCGTCGAAAAGGACCGGGCCCATGCGATTGTTTGACTGCGACTCCTGTGGACAGTCGGTGCATTTCGACAATCGCCAGTGCGTCCGCTGCGGCCACCGCCTGGGTTTCGTTCCAGACCGGCTGAAGATGTACGCGCTGGAACCCGACCAGGAGCCGGACTGGCACATCGTTTCAGAACCGTCTCGCTCGCTGCGCTTTTGCTCGAATGCGGCGCTGGATCTCTGCAACTGGATGGTCGATTCCGACGATCCGCAAGGCTTCTGTGCGGCCTGCCGCCATAACAGGCTGGTGCCGAATACCGGGACATCCGAGGGTGTCGACCGCTGGCGCCGGATAGGGCAGGCACAGCGCCATCTGTTTTATTCACTTTTGCGCCTCGAACTGCCGCATCCCGATCGCAGCGAAGATCCGCAGGGCGGTCTGGTGTTCGATTTCCTCGAGGACAAGATCAACAGCGCCGGCTTCGTCGTGCCCGCCATGACCGGCCACGACGACGGCCTGATTGCCATCCGCGCCGCCGAGGCGGACGACGTGACGCGCGAAATGGCGCGCATGTCGATGCACGAGCCCTACCGGACGCTGCTCGGCCACTTCCGCCACGAGACCGGCCATTTCATCTGGAACAAGCTGGTCCGCGACGTCAATAATTTCGACGGCTTCCGCGAGGTGTTCGGCGACGAACGCGAGGACTATGGCGCAGCACTGCGGCGCCATTACGAGAACGGGGTGCGTGCGGATTGGCAGAGTAGCTTTATCAGCGCCTATGCCAGTTCCCATCCCTGGGAAGATTTCGCCGAGTGCTTTGCGCACTATCTCCACATCGTCGATACGCTGGAGACAGCCCGTGCTTTCGGCATCGCGGTCGATCCGCGCGGGCATGAGGAGATGGCGTCGGAGGTGGATTTCAATCCCTACAGGGCGCACGATGCCGAGCAGCTTGTTTCCGCCTGGGTGCCGCTCAGTGTCGCCGTGAACAGCATCCAGAGGAGCATGGGACAGCCGGACTCGTACCCATTTGTCCTGTCGCCGCCGGTGGTGAGGAAACTCGATTACCTGCTGCGGCTCATCCGTGACGCAGCAGCAGGCCAGACGATGCAGGCGGCCTGACCAGCGCGAGGCGGGGAGGCGTGCCTCAGGCGCGCCTTGTCAGCGGAAAACGTTCCTTCAGCAATCGCAGCACCGATTCCGAGCCCATCGGCGGTCCGAAGAGAAAGCTCTGGCCGTAGGTGCAGCCCATCTTGGCGAGTTCCAGCGCATCTTCCTCGGTCTCGATACCCTCAGCGACGACTTTCATTCCGAGTTCGCGCGCCATCGAGATCACGGAGCGCAGCAGCACGGATTTCTTGTCGCTCTCGTCGCGTACCAGGCCCTTGTCCAGCTTGATCGTGTCGAAGGGGAAGCGGGTGAGGTAGGAGAGCGACGAGTAGCCGGTGCCGAAGTCGTCGAGTGCGAGGCCGAGGCCTGCTTCGCGCAACTTCGCCAACACGAGACGCGCCTGTTCCGGATTTTCCATGACCATCGTTTCCGTCAGTTCGAGCTTGATGCGGGACGGATCGCAATGGGTCTTGGCAAGCAGCGCCCGGACGTCGTCGTAGAGCTCGTTGTTGAGCAGCTGGGCGCTCGACAGGTTGACGGATACGAACAGCGGCAACTCGCCCGTCTGGCGTGTCCAGGCCATCAGGTCGTTTGTCGCCTGCTCCATGGCGAACATGCCGAGCGGGCCGATGATGTCGGTTGCCTCGGCAATCGGAATGAATTCGGTCGGCGAAATGTTGCCGCGTTTCGGATGCTCCCAGCGCATCAGCGCCTCGAAGCCGGCGATCTCGGCATCTTCCAGCCGGACGATGGGCTGGTAGACCATCGACAACTCCTTGCGCTCGACGGCGCGACGGAGATCGGATTCCAGTTGCAGGCGGTCGGTGCCGAAGTTGCGGAAGGCTGGCAGGAAAGGTTCGACCTTATTGCCGCCGGCGCGCTTCGAGCGATACATCGCAAGCTCGGCGTCGCTGAGCAATCCGGCAGCGCTTTCCTGCTGGTCGACCCAAGAAGTCAGTCCGATGGAGGCGGTCAGCACGATTTCGCGATTGGCAAAGTTCAGCGGCACCATGATCGCCTTGCTGACGGCATCGGCGAAATCCGCCACCTTGGTCGGATCGCGCTCGGACACCAGGATCAGGCCGAACTGGTCGCCGGAGAGCCGCGCCAGCGTGTCCTGCGGCTTCAGTAGGCGGCGCAGGCGACGTGTCAGGGCGACCAGAATGTTGTCGCCGGCGGCAACGCCCAGCGCGTCGTTGACCATCTTGTACCGGTCGATATCGATGACCATCACCGTCGGTCGGACCAGATCGCCGGCGGGGGCAAGGGTCAGCACGGCCTGCAGTCGGTCGAGGAAAAGCTGCCGGTTCGGTAGTCCGGTGAGGTTGTCGTGCAGCGCGTCGTGCAACAGGCGCTCGACGGAGTTCTTCTGCTCGGTGACATCGACGACGGTGCCGACGCAGCGGATGATTTCGCCGTTCGATCCCAGCACCGGCCGGGCGCGGATTGCGAGCCAATGGAAATGGCCGTCCTCGGCGCGGATGCGGAACTCGTGGTTCAGCCTGCCGCGACGGTGCTCCAGCAGCACGTCCAGCGTCGCGCGGAAGCGGTCGCGGTCGTCGGGGTGTAGCCGTGGCAGCCAGTTGCGAGCAGCACCGTGCATGCTACCGGGCGAGAGTCCGAGCTTCTGCGAGATATCGGGAATGGTGACGACTCGGTCGCGCGCCACGTCCCAGTCCCAGACGGTATCGCCGGAGCCGGTGAGTGCCAGCGATTGGCGCTCCAGATCGGAAAACAGGCCCTGCTGGAAGGCGCCGCCGGCAAAGGCGTGCTGCATGACGGTAAAGCCGATCAGAAGTACGATGAGCACCAGACCGCCGCCGAGTGCCGGCTGGATGATGTCGTTGTCGAGCTTGCCGGTGACCGTTAGCCAGGCGCCGAACAGCCAGACGAGGATCAACGCCCAGGCCGGCACCAGCAGGATCGCCCGGTCATAGCGGTTGATACCGAGATAGACGATGAGCAGGATGCCGGCGGTTGCCGTCAGGGCCATGGAGAGGCGGGCAATGCCGGCGGCAATCGACGGATCGTAGACGGCCACGCCGAACAGCAGCGCCAGCCCCAGTATCCAGGCAAGCGTGACATAGCCGAGATGGGCGTGCCATCTGTTGAGATTAAGATAGGTGAACAGGAAGATCACCAGGCTGGAGGCCAGCGCCACCTCGACGCAGGCCCTCCATATTCGTTGGTCCCCGGATGTGATGCTGATCAGCTTGCCGAGAAAGCCGAAGTCGACGCAGATATAGCCGAGCACCGCCCAGGCAAGCGCCGCCGTCGCCGGCAGCATCGACGTGCCTTTGACCACGAAGAGGATGGTGAGAAACACCGCCAGCAGGCCGGAAATGCCGAGCACGATGCCACGATAGAGCGTGAAGGCGTTGACCGTATCCTTGTAGGCGTTCGGCTCCCAGAGATAGATCTGCGGCAATTCCGGGGACGACAGTTCGGCGACGAAGGTGATGACGGCGCCGGGATTGAGTGTGATGCGGAACACGTCCGCCTCGTCGCTCGGCTGCCGGTCGAGCGCAAAACCTTCGCTCGGCGTGATGGCGATGATGCGTTGCGAGCCGAGGTCGGGCCAGAACATCTTGGAATTCACCAGACGGAAATGCGGCGCGACGATGACGCGCTCCAGCTGTTCTTCAGAGACGTTGGCCAGTGCGAACACCGCCCAGTCGCCCTGGTGACCCGGCGAACTCGAGCGCACCTCGATGCGGCGGCGGATACCGTCGGCACCAGCGGCCGTCGACACCTGGAAGGCCTCGCCCTGGTTGGCGTAGATCTCGGTCGTCTTCGTAAGGTCGAGCGCCGTGTCGTCGCGCGAGATCTTCACCGGCTCCGCAGCCCGCGCGCCGGTCGCAAGCATAGCCGTCATCGCCAACAGGGCCGTCATCGCAAACAGGGCAACAAGGAACGCGATCAGGGAATGGCGAAGGAAGTGTGGTTGGGAAGGAGTGTCGGCAATCATCAGCGTGTGGTCTTCCCGAGCGGGTCCGTGTCTGTGGCCAAGCGAGAAAACATCACGTGATCACGCCATTGGCCGTTGATTTTCAAGTAGCCGCGCAAATGGCCTTCCCGTTGGAACCCGGCCTTCTGCAAAAGCCGCACGCTACGCTCATTCTCCGGAATACAGGCTGCCTCGATACGGTGCAACTCCAGCCCGGAAAAGATATAGGGTATAACTATCTCAAGTGCGGCGAACATATGGCCTTGGCCGGAATAGCGCTCGCCCATCCAGTAACCGATCATGCAGCTCTGCGCGGCACCGCGCCTGATATAACCGACAGTGAGCCCGCCGAGCAGCGTGGAGTTGTCGCGCTTGAAGACCAGAAACGGTACTGCCTGGCCGGAGTTGTACTCCTGCTTGCCCCGCACGACGCGGGTCCGGTAGGCGCCCTCGGTCAGTTCGTCGGTACGCCAGGTCGGCTCCCACGGTTCCAGGAACCGGCGGCTCTCGGCCCTAAGCTTCTGCCACTGGCTGAAGTCGGCGTTGCGCGGCAAGCGGAGAATATGGTCGGCGCCCTCAAGTTCGATCGTGTCCGGCTGCCGAGACAGAAACCGAAAAACCGACTTTGGCATTCGTCCATGTCTCCCGGAACTGGATCGTGAGGGGCCTCCGGCTGGGATCAGCCGTTGGCGGCTTTGGATGCCTGGCGTGGTGTGGCCAGCGAGGCGATGATGTCTTCCATCGGCGCCAGCTCGTCCAGCGGACCGATAGCGGAGAGGGTCGGCACGGCGTCGAAGAACAGACGGCCGGCGAGATCGGTCAGCCGCTGGATGGTGATGCCCTCCAGCCGTTCCATCATCTCCGGGTTGGGGATCGGCCGGCCGTAAAGCATCATCTGTCGCGCGACCTGGCCGGCCCGTGCGGCAGGACTTTCCTGACCCATGAGCAGCTGGGCCCGGATCTGGGCGCGGGCGCGGTCGATTTCCTGCTGGTGGATCTTGTCGGCAGATTTGCGCAGCTCATCGACGATCACAGGCAGCAGTTCCGGCAGGTTTTCTCCGCCGGTTGCGGCATGGATGCCGAAGATGCCAGTGTCGGAAAAGCCCCAATGGAAGGCATAGACCGAATAGCAGAGGCCGCGCGTCTCGCGCACTTCCTGGAACAGCCGCGACGACATGCCCCCGCCAAGGATATTGGCAAGAATCTGCGAGCAGTAGAAATCCCGCGCATGGTAGGCGCGGCCTTCGAAGCCGAGCAGGATCTGAGCATCCATGAGGTCGCGCGTCTCGCGAACGCTGCCGCCGACGTAGCGGGCTGTCTCGATGACGGGCGCTGCAGATGGCGCTGTCGGAAGGCTTGCAAAGCGGGTCTCGACCTGCTTGACGAAGCTGTCATGATCGACGGCACCGGCTGCCACCACGAACATCCGGTCGCAGGTGTAGTTGCGTCCGAGATAGCCGCGAATCTGCTCCGGCGTGAAGCCGAGCACGGTTTCCGGCGTCCCCAGAATGGCGCGCCCGAGCGTCTGGTCACGATAGGCGACTTCCGAGAATTTGTCGAATACGACGTCGTCCGGCATGTCGTTGGCAGCGTTGATTTCCTGCAGGATAACCTGCTTTTCACGCTGCAATTCGTCCTCGTCGAAGGCCGATTCCGTCAGGATGTCGGCGAGAATATCGACAGCGAGCGGCACGTCTTCTTTCAGCACGCGCGCGTAATAGGATGTCGTTTCCGTCGATGTCGCGGCATTGACCTCGCCGCCGACATTCTCGATTTCCTCGGCAATCTCGCGTGCTGTGCGGCGAGCCGTGCCCTTGAACGCCATGTGTTCCAGAAGGTGGGCAATACCGTGTTCGGCTTCGGTCTCGTTCCGCGATCCCGACTTGATCCACACACCGAGTGCAACGCTTTCAAGATGCGGCATCAACTCGGTTACTACCGTCAGCCCGGATTTCAGCCGGGTGCACTCAACTGTCATATTAGATCTTTCTGCGCTTAACGTCTTGAGGCCTGAACATGGTCACCGATAAAGCTTTCCACGGCTTTGAGGTCGGGATCCAGGATGTCGAAGCGCTCCTCCCTGTGCATCAGATCAGCAAGCCACGTCGGAAGCGCCGGGTCAATACCGGAGGCTGATTTTACTGCGGCGGGGAATTTTGCGGGATGGGCGGTGGCCAGCGTCACCATCGGGCTGTTCGGCTTTTCAAATTTACTGGCGACGAAGACGCCGATCGCGGTGTGCGGGTCCAGCAGGTAGCCGGTGTCGGCATAGGTCTGGCGGATGGTCTCGGCCACCTGTTTCTCGGTCGCCCGGCCGGCACGGAAATCGCGCTTAATGAAGCGCATGGCTTCCGGGGCGATGTCGAAACCGCTCGACTGCTTGAGGCTTTCCATGGCGGCGCGCACCCGGGAGGCATCGCGGCCATTGGCCTCGAAGAGCAGCCGTTCGAAGTTGGACGAGATCTGGATATCCATCGATGGCGAGGTTGTCGCCTTGACGGCCCGCATCTCGTAGCGGCCGGTCTTCAGCGTCCGCGCCATGATGTCGTTCTCGTTGGTGGCGACCACCAGCTTGTCGATCGGAAGGCCCATCTGCTTGGCGACATAGCCGGCAAAGATATCGCCGAAATTGCCGGTCGGCACGGTGAACGAGATTTTCCGGTCCGGGCTGCCGAGCGCCACGGCTGTCGTGAAATAGTAGACCACCTGCGCCATGATGCGCGCCCAGTTGATCGAGTTGACGCCGGAAAGGCCGACGCCGTCGCGGAACGGCGCGTCGTTGAACATCGCCTTCACGAGGTTCTGGCAATCGTCGAAATTACCGTTGATGGCCAGCGCGTGAACGTTGGAAGCCGTCGAGGATGTCATCTGCCGCTGCTGCACCGGCGAGACCTTGCCATGCGGGAAGAGGATGAAGATGTCGGTGCGATCGCGACCGGCAAAGGCATCGATGGCCGCGCCGCCGGTGTCGCCCGATGTGGCACCGACAATCGTTGCCCGCGCGCCGCGCTCGGCCAGCGCATAGTCCATTAGCCGCGCCAGCAGCTGCATGGCGACGTCCTTGAACGCTAGCGTCGTGCCATGGAAGAGCTCCATGATAAAGCTGTTCGGGCCTGTCTGCACCAGCGGCACGATGGCCGGATGGCGGAAGGTGGCATAGGCCTCGTCGATCATGCTACGGAATATCTCTTCCGGAATTTCGCCGTTGGTAAACGGCAGCAGCACGCGGAAGGCAATTTCCTGGTAGCTCTTGCCGCGAAAGCCCCGGATGTCCTTCTTGCTCAGTTGCGGCCATTCACGCGGAACGTAGAGACCGCCGTCGCGTGCGAGGCCTGCCAGCAGTGCATCGCAGAAACCGAGGGCAGGGGCTTCTCCCCGGGTTGAGATATATTCCAAGGTCTTTACCTCTGATGTGGACGGTCGGACGGAAGATGGGTTGTCTGAAGTCTATGCCGGAAACGGCCCGTAGATGCGCCTTTTTGCGCCAAATCCGCGGCCTGGTTTTCGCAACCGTACGATTGTGCACGCCTCCGTCGAAGCGCGCCGGAAGCCGTTGCAGCGGAGGGATTTCGAAAATTGAACCAAAACGAAGCGTACCCAATCGATTTTTCGAAGCGCCGCTGATATAGACCATCGCCAAGTGCGATGAAAGGCCCGCAATTCAACCCGGGCTTGGCAAATTCATATTGTGTACAGGGTGATTTATCGTGTCAGGCAGAGCTTCGCGTCTACTTCTCGCCGTATCGTTGACAGCAGCATTGAGCGGCTGCAGCTCGCTTGGGCTCGGTAGCAAGGACAGTAAGGACCCCGCAACGCAGATCAGCGTTGCGCCGGAGGGAGCGGCATCCGCCACGCCTGCCACCCAGCCAGTGGGTCAGGCCTATGTCGCCGGAAAGTGCCCGCAAATCGTCATTCGCGACGAGGGTGCGATTTACAAGACCTACGCCAAGGGCGCCAAGGACGATGCATCGCAGCTCGCCTACCAGGCGTCTCTGGTGCAGGGCACACGCCAGTGCACCACCGACGGTACGGCGCTCAACATGACGGTGGTCGTGCAGGGCCGCCTCGTTGCGGGTCCGATGGGCGGTTCCGGCAGCGTCAACCTGCCGATCAAGGTTTCCGTCATGGATGGCCAGACAGTGCTCTACAGCGACACGACGAATTACCAGGCCTCGATCCCGCCCGGCGAGGGCTCGGCGCAGTTTCTCTACACCGACAACAAGATCCACGTGACCGGCGGCGCGGCCGGCTTCGTCAGCGTCTACGTCAGCTTCGAACAGTCGCCCGCAGCCCCGACCAAGACCGCCCGCACCGTTCGCAAGAGAAAATAACGGCCGTCGCAATTATAACGGCGTTTATCGAAGCCACTGGAGCCGGTCGCAAGCATTGCGGCCGGTTTTTTAGTGCGGTGAAATCCTAAAGGACGCCGTCCCATTCGGCGAGGGCTGCAACGACGCCCGGCAGGTCCGTCATTCGCGAAATCACGGTTTCAGCACCGGCATCGGTAAGTCGGTCGGCGTGCGACGGGTAGGTGTGGGAGGCGCCGGTAAAGCCGATTACCCGCATGCCTGCTTCGCGGGCGGCGTGCACGCCATGGACGGAGTCCTCGACGACGACGACCTGCGACGGCGAGAGATCGAATTGCGCTGCGCCATGCAGGAAGATGTCCGGCTTCGGCTTGACGCGGTCGGGGCCCAGATCCTTGGCCGAATAGATATGCGGCGCGAAGGAGGAGTGCAGGCCGACCTTGGTCAGCATCATCTCAAGACGCGCAGAACTCGAATTCGAGCAGATGCAGCGCGGCAGATCGATGCGTGACAGGGCCAGTTCGATGCCGGGAATGGCGGTCACGTCGTTGGCAAGGCGCAGGTCGAGAAGTTTTTCCGAGCGTTCGAGCAGCGACGCCGAAAACGGAATGCTCGCTTCCCGCTCGACTTCGAAGAGGATGTTCTGCCAGGTCATGCCCGAGAAGCGCTCGCCCATTTCCTCGACGCTGATCGGGTATCCTGCCTCGGTGAGCAGCTTGGATTCGACCTCCGCCGCGATGATTTCCGAATCGACGAGGACGCCGTCGCAGTCGAAGATGATGAGGTCGAAGCCAGTGTTCATGTCGATCAAGCCTTTGGATGAGCAGCTTTGGATGAGATGGTGCGGCTTTACACGACGGGGTCCGAAAGCTCAACCGACGCGCGGGCATGCCTGGCCTGCGGGTGAGGGGAGGCTTTCTCTTCTCGACAAGGCTCCGGTGCCTCAGTAAGGATCGCCGCATGGCCCGGGAAAAAGACGACACCATCGCAAACCGCATCAGCCGGGTGCTTGCCGAGCGCATCATCCATGGCGAACTTGCGGCCGGCCTGCGTCTTCGGCAGGACCACATCGCCGAGGAGTTCGGCGCCAGCCACGTGCCGGTGCGCGAGGCTTTTCGCCTGCTCGAGGCGCAGGGGCTTGCCATCAGCGAGCCGCGCCGCGGCGTGCGGGTCGCCTCCTTCGATCTGCGGCAAGTCCGCGAAGTGGCCGAGATGCGCGCCGCCCTCGAGGGGCTTGCCCTCAAGCATGCCGCGCCGCATCTGACGCCGGCGATACTCGATGCCGCCGAAGAGGCGACGCGGGAGGGCGACGCGGCTGCAGACGTCCGCGCCTGGGAGGCTGCCAACCGCCGCTTCCACCGGCTCATCCTGACGCCTTGCGGTATGACGCGCCTGCTCGCCGCGATCGACGACCTGCACGCCGCCAGCGCCCGCTTTCTCTTCTCCGCCTGGCAATCCGGCTGGGAAACGCGCACAGACCAGGATCACCGCGCTATTCTCTCGGCCCTGCGTCATGGCAGGGCCGACGATGCCGCGGCGATCCTCGGGCAGCATGTCCTGCGCATCGGCAAGGCACCATCGCGCGCCCCCGGCGGCACCCCGCAGGAAATTTTCGTCATCGTCGGCTGATTCCAAAATTATAGATAATCGTGTGTCTGCCAGTCTTTTTCGAGGCTTGGGTATGTGAATTCCTGCGACCGAATGCTGCCTCGATGCGGGAAAACTCGTCTATGGCACTTGCGCATCCATGAAGTCTTGCGCATAAAATAGATAGTCACTGAAATTATCTATAATATGGAGCAATCATGTCCCAGTCCCACGCCATCTCGAATTTCGATCCACTGCGGCTTGGCAGTCAGTCGCGCCCGATGCAGGCGCTTTTCGTCTTGGCAGGCACGATGGTCCTCGCCCTCGCATCGCGCCTCTCGGTGCCGATGGTGCCGGTGCCGATCACCATGCAGACCTTTGCCATCACCATGATCGGCGCGCTGTACGGCTGGCGCCTGGGCGTAGTCACGGTGCTTGCCTGGCTCGGGCAAGCCGCCGTCGGTCTTCCTGTGCTCGCCGGCGGTGCTGGCGGACTTGCGCCGTTCTTCGGGCCGACCGCCGGTTATCTCGTCTCGTTTCCGATCATCGTGGCTCTGGCCGGTTGGCTTGCCGAAAAAGGCTGGACCGGTGCCCGCTATGTCCGCAGCTTCCTCGCCCATCTCATCGCCAATTTCCTCGGCCTTGCCATCGGCGGCGCATGGCTGGCAGCGCTGATAGGCGCAGAGAAGGGCTGGTTGTTCGGCGTTGCACCGTTTATCCTCGGCGGCGTGCTCAAATCTGCCCTTGCTGCGGCGATCCTGATGGGCTTCGGCAATCGGAGCAGCGAGACTGACGAGAATTGACGGTCAGGCTTCGGCTCCATCACCTTTTGTGCATGCTGACCTTTATTGGTGAGGGCTACGATCCGGCCTTCACCAAGAACTACCGCAGCATCGCGCGGCGGTTGACGGAAGGCGAGGACATCCTGCTCGTCTCCGGCCCGGACGACATCTGCGCGCCCCTTTTGGATGGCCCGGATGCCCACTGCCTCCTTGCCAGCGTGGATATCCGGGATAACGCAGCAGCCGCGTCCATCTCGGCGCTGCTGGGTCGCAAGGTCAGGCCCGGGTCAACGCTGCTGCCCGATGCCGCGCTGCTTGCCGCCCTTCGCACGGCTTTTGCAGAGGGCACGATACGGCAGGCCTGTAGCGGTTGCGAGTGGGACGGGCTGTGCAGCCGCATCGCCTCCGGCTGCTATTCCGGAATACTCGTCGATCCCGCCAATTGATCCACGGGGAAGTGTTTGAGAAACTGCCGCTCTCCGGCGGCGGAAAACAGGATCGAGCGGCTGCCTTCCGCGCGACGCGCCCAGCCTTCGTCGAGAAACTGGCTCAGCAGCGCCTTGCCGAGGCTGCCGGCCAGATGCGCCCGCCGTTCGCTCCAGTCGAGGCACGAGCGGCAGACCGGCCGCCGCGATGCCTTGAGCAGCGACGCATCGATGCCGATATCTCGGAGGCGGGTTTCACCCGTCGCTGTCAACGACAGTCCGTCGCCGAGCGTGTCGATCGATCCGCTGGCGATCAGGCTGTCGAGCATCCGCACACCGTAGTCGCCGGCCAGATGATCGTAGCAGATACGCGCCTTTCGCAGCGCCGGCTCTTTCGGCCCCGGCTGATGGCGCAGATGCCCGCGACCGGCCGCAAATCCCATGATGCTTTCCAGCAATTTGCCGACGCTGTCGTCGGCCAGTGTGAAATAGCGATGGCGACCCTGCTTCCGCTGAGCGAGCAGCCGTCCTGCTTCCAGCTTTGCCAGATGCGAGCTTGCCGTCTGGACGGTAATCCCGCCCGCTGCCGCAAGCTCGGTTGCTGTCAGCGCCTTGCCGCCCATCAGCGCGGTCAGCATGTTGGCGCGTGCGGGATCGCCAATGAGCGCGCCGATCTGTGCGATGTCCGGTCCTTCTTTCATACTTCGACCGTAGCCGAAGCATTGTCGTTTCGCAACATGCCAGAACGATGGGGCAGAAAAGGAGCGTCACCATGATCACCTGTTTCATCCGCTACGAAATCGACCCCTTCGGCCGCGAGGTATTTGCCGAATATGCCCGCAATTGGGGCCAGGCAATTCCGCGCTGCGGCGCCGATCTCATCGGCTATTTTGGACCGCATGAGGGCTCGGCAACGACAGCCTTCGGTGTCTATTCCATCGAAAATCTCGCCGCCTATGAGGCTTACCGCGCCAGGCTGGCCGCAGACCCTATCGGCCGGGAAAACTATGCCTTTGCCAGGCGCGAGCGCTTCATCCTGAAGGAGGACAGGATATTCCTGAAGAACGTATCGCTGCCGCACGCGGCAAAGGTGCAGCCATGATCGCCGTGATCTTCGAAGTCCTGCCCTATCTCGGCGAACGCCACACCTATCTCGATCTTGCCGGCGACCTCAGGGAGGAACTCGAAAAGATCGACGGTTTCCTCTCGATCGAGCGCTTCGAAAGCCTGGCGATGCGCGGCAAACTCCTGTCGCTGTCCTTCTGGCGCGACGAGGAGGCGGTCAAGACCTGGCGAAACCTCGAAGTCCACCGCGCCGCCCAAAAAGCCGGCCGCAACAACATCTTCGCGGACTATCGCCTGCGCGTCAGCCACGTCGTGCGTGATTACGGGATGAAGGACAGGACGGAGGTGCCGGAAGATAGCCGCGAGAGGAGTGGGGTAGGAAATACGACTTGGTAGGGATTCTAAGCAGCTTTTGTTTGTGCTCTCATCTTATGGATTGCACTCCTCAGGCCGGCGACGTCGCCGATAATTGTGTCCCAGATAATCTCGTCGGCGATGCGATGATATTCGTGCCTCAAGATATTTCCAATCGCTCGGATCGCTTGCCATTCGATCTCAGGTGTGAGCCTCTTGAGCTCTTCAGGGATATGACGGCTTGCCTCCGAGACAATTTCTATTGCTCGTTGAAGGCCGAGCTCGGTGAGGAGGTCCATCATGACCTTCTCACGGCTTCTTCCCGCCACAGTCTTTTCAATAAAATCTATCATTCCAAGTATATCGTCGAAAATAAGTTGAATATCTCTGGCCATCTAAAATATCCGTATTGCTGAACTTTCTATTCTGTCTTTTAACTTGTGATGCAGACTGTTGCGCGTGGTAACATCGACGTCGGTGGGTAGCGCGTCCTCAAGAAGAAGCTTTATGCTGGCAAGATTGATTAACGAGAATTTCTTTGTCCTGTCATAATCAATAAACACATCGAGATCGCTCGTCGGGCCCGCCTCGTTCCGGGCTACCGAGCCGAACAGGAAAAGCGAGGTCGCGCCGAGCGCCTTCAGCGCATCAGCCTGCTGTTTCAACGCTTCGATGGCCTCATCTCGGGTCATGGCGGCATCATAGCAAATAAGCCGATCTCGTTCCACGCCGAAATAAATTCCCAAATCGATCCGCGCTTCAGGGTTTGGTAACCAACTTAGGTAACCATACCGGACAGTTAAAGCGTAATGCGTAAGCGTAAGAGCGAGTATCCCATGGCGTCAGTTTTCCCGCTTGCCGACCTCAAGATTTCCGAGAGGCCGGGGTCCTGGATCGACACGATCATCAAGGGCGACTGCGTCGCCGCGTTGGAGGCCCTGCCCACCCATTCCGTCGACGTGATCTTTGCGGATCCACCCTACAACCTGCAACTCGGCGGCGCGCTCCACCGTCCCGATCAGTCGCTGGTCGATGCGGTCGATGACGAGTGGGACCAGTTCGCCTCCTTCGAGGCCTATGACGCATTTACCCGCGCCTGGCTGCTCGCCTGCCGCCGCGTTTTGAAGCCGACCGGTACCCTTTGGGTCATCGGCTCATACCACAACATTTTCCGCGTCGGCGCGATGATGCAGGATCTCAATTTCTGGATCCTTAACGACATCGTCTGGCGCAAGACCAACCCCATGCCGAACTTCAAGGGCCGTCGCTTCCAGAATGCCCATGAGACGATGATCTGGGCGAGCCCGAGCGCCAAGGCCAAGGGCTATACCTTCAACTACGATGCCCTCAAGGCGTCGAACGACGACGTCCAGATGCGCTCCGACTGGCTCTTCCCGATCTGCAGCGGTGGCGAGCGGCTGAAGGGTGAGGACGGCAAGAAGGCCCATCCCACCCAGAAGCCGGAAGCGCTGCTGGCCCGCGTCATCATGGCGTCGTCGAAGCCCGGCGACATCATACTCGACCCGTTCTTCGGCACCGGCACCACGGGCGCCGTCGCCAAGCGCCTCGGACGTCACTTTGTCGGTATCGAGCGCGAGCAGGAATATATCGACCACGCCGCAGCCCGCATCGCTGCGGTCGATACGCTCGGCAAGGCGGAACTCGTCGTCATGACCGGCAAGAAGCAGGAGGTGCGCGTCGCCTTCAACGTGCTGGTCGAGAACGGCATGATCCGCCCCGGACAGGTCCTGACCGACAGCCGTCGCCGCTACAGCGCCATCGTCCGCGCCGACGGCACGGTTGCATCCGGCGGCGACGCCGGCTCGATCCATCGCCTTGGCGCCAAAGTTCAGGGTCTCGACGCCTGCAACGGATGGACCTTCTGGCATTTCGACGACGGGAAATCCCTGCGCCCGATCGACGAACTCCGTTCCATCATCCGCGCCGATCTGGCGAAAGCCGAAGCCTGACGGCCTCGCTGGGTCCCACGCTCACCGCCTGCCGATTGTACCTCCAGTTGCGGCAGGCGGCGCGAAGACGCCCAGGGTCACAAACCCTGGGCGTCCTGCATTTTAGTCCCTGGTTCAGAACGCCTGATAATCGGTGACTTCTACGCTGACCACCTGGCCGTCTTCGTTGAAGATGATCGTTTCCTCGCCTTCGCGCACCAGCGGCTTGCCAGTCACCGCGTGGGTCGCCCGCACCGACCAGACGGCGCGGCCGGAAAGCGGCGTCAGCGTCTCGACGAGGCTGTTGATGCCCACCTGATCCGGATAAGTCTCGAAATACTGGCGGATGGCCGCAAGCACCGCCTCGCGGCCGACAAGGCTGCCGACGCCGTTCGAGACATAGGTGGCCTCGGGCGCGAAAAACCGCTCCATTGCCGCATAGTCCATGCCATTGACGGCCTCATGGAAGAGTTCGATGCGTTCTGCCGGGTCGAATTGCATGGTCTCAAACCTCGATGCCAAATGTTGCAAGATCGGCGCGCAGCTTGTCCGCGCCGGTGAAATGGACCGCGTTCCAGCCGGCAGCCTTGGCGCCCTCGACGTTGGCCAGCGAGTCGTCGATGAAGAGTGTTGATGCCGGATCGAGGCCGAAGCTCTTCGCATGGGTCTCGTAGATCGCCACGTCCGGCTTGATCAACTTGATGTCGCCCGACACCGTGACGCCGCGCGTCTTGGTGAGGAACGGAAACCGTTCCTGAGCCTCGCGAAAGGTGTCGGAGGCGAAGTTGGTGAGCAGCGTCACATCGCGGCCCTCGGCAATCAGTTTCTCCGTGATCGCGACACTGTCTTCGTAGTGGTGCGGCACCATCTCGTGCCAGTGCTTGCGAAAGGCGCGGATCTGCTCGGCGCGCTCGGGATGTTCGGCGATCAGTAGGTCCTCTGCCTCCTGCCACGTGCGGCCCCGGTCCTGCTCGATATTCCATTCGTGGGTGCAGACATTGGCAAAGAACCAGTTGCGCTCCGCCTCATCGGGAATGACACGGGCGAAGGGGAGGTCCGGATCGTAGTGGATCAGGACCTTGCCGATGTCGAAAACAATATGCTGTATCTGGGGCGTCATCGAAACCTCTCATGCGCTAATCGAAAGCACGGGGAATAGCCTGGGCGATCGCTTTTTTCATGACGGTCGGCAAGGCCTGTGCGTCAAGATTTATAACCGGCTCCCACCATCCGTCATTGCTTTTGGATCTGGCGCCGACGGAAGCGCGGAAAATCGAAAGCCGCAGCTCGAAATGCGTGAAGACGTGCACGACGGTGCCGCAGGCCTGCCAGTTGGCGGCAAAGGGTGCTGCATCGACAGTCATGTCGCCGTCGATCCGCGCCGTCCACGCTGTTGTAGGCACCTCCGTCATGCCGCCGAGCAGGCCGCTGTCGATCCGCCGTCGCAGCAGGATTTCGCCGGCATCGTTGACCGCAACGAAGGCCGCACCCTGGCGAACCGGCTTTGTCTTTTTCGCCGCCTTCACCGGAAAATGCTCCGGGTCATGCAGCGCAAGAGCCTCGCAGCTGCCATTGAACGGACAGAGCGCACAGGCCGGCCTCTTCGGTGTGCAGATCGTCGCGCCGAGGTCCATCATCGCCTGGGCGAAATCGCCGGGCCTGACCGCTGGCGTCAGCGCCACCACCTTCTGCTTCATCAGCGGTTTTGCCGCCGGCAAGGGCGTGGAGATGGCATAGAGCCTGGAGATGACGCGCTCGACATTGCCGTCCATGACTGCCGCCTGCCGGTCGAAGGCGATGGCGGCGACCGCTGCCGAAGTATAGTCGCCGATGCCCGGCAGGGCACGCAATCCTTCTTCCGTATCAGGAAAGCGCCCGCCGTGCTCGCCGGCGACGGCATCGGCGCACTTCTTCAGGTTTCTCGCCCGGGCGTAGTATCCGAGGCCTGCCCATGCAGCCATGACGTCGTCGACAGGAGCGGCCGCGAGATCGCCCACCGTCGGCCAGCGACTGACGAACTTGGCGAAATAGGCCTTTACTGCCGCGACTGTCGTCTGCTGCAGCATCACTTCCGACAGCCAGATGTGATAGGGATCGGGCAGAACGCCGCGCGCTGCCATCGAGGGCGAGACACGCCAGGGCAGGTCGCGGTGATGCCGGTCGTACCAGGCAAGAAGCACTGCGGCGGACGGAGGCGTAAGCTGTTTCAAGGTCATCATTTGCCGCATCAGGGAGATATGGCCTATACTTGGCCGAGCTGCGTCGGCGGATCAAGGTCCGCAGCGCCAAACAATGACCCCCGAGGCGTGCTGTCGATGAGTTATCCCCGCAAAGGCGCCAAGCAGATCTCCGAAGTGGCGAATGGCCTGATCGATCCGGTGCTGGCGCGCCGGGCCGGAATCAGCACCGCCTTGCTCGGCTCCTGGGACGATATAGTCGGCGCCGATTTTGCCGATTGCACCCGCCCTGAAAAGATCGCCTGGGCCAAGCGTAACGGTCCGGGCGAGGGCGGCTACCAGCCCGGCGTGCTGACCATCGCGTGCGAAGGTGCCCGCGCCCTGTTCCTCACCCACGCCCAGGGCGAGCTGATCCAGCGCATCAACGGCTTCTTCGGCTTTGCCGCCGTGCACCAGATCCGCATCATCCAGAAGCCGGTCTCCCAGCACGCCAAGCGCTCGCGCGCGCCGGTGCCGCTGAAAGGCGCCGCCGCGGTGAAGCTCGAGGGGATGATGGAGGGCATCGAAGGCGACAAGCTGCGAGCCGCCGTCCAGAGGCTCGGGACGGCTGTGCTGGGCAAGCGCATTACCGGCAAATAATCTGGACGCTTTGCGTCTGCGGACACCGGTGCTATACACGTATAGCACCGGGAGATATGTCCATGCTTGCCCTGCGTTTGCCGCCTGAAATCGAAGCAAGACTAGATGAACTCGCCAAACGCACCGGGCGGAGCAAGAGCTTCTATGCGCGTCAAGCGATATTGGAACACTTGGACGATCTGGAAGACCTCTACGTCGCCGAGCAAAGGCTCGAAGAATTCCGTAGAGGCGACAGTGATAGTATTTCTCTCGCTGAGTTGATGGCGCGCCATGGCGTGGAGGATTGAGTTCCAGCGGTCAGCGGAACGCGATCTTGAAAAGCTCGACCATGAGAGCGTGAAAAGGATACTCCGTTTCCTTCACACCCGTGTCGCCAGCCTCGAGGACCCCCGGTCGATAGGGGAGGCGCTTCGCGGATCGGAACTTGGAAACTTCTGGAAGTATCGTGTTGGAGACTATCGCATCATTGTCGACATAGACGACGGCACTGTCCGGATATTGGTCGTCCGCATTGGCAATCGGAAGGACGTCTATCGCCGCTGATCGAAAGGAACGATCATCGGGCCGTGGCAAAAGTCGGTCCGGGAACATTTGTCGGACTGCATGGCCTAAAATAATCCTCCCACAGCAAACGCGTATTCGCCCCACCGGTCACAATTCTTTGAAGAAAGTTCCGGTCCCCTGCCTTGTTCGCGGCGCGGAGCCGTTATATCGCAGATATCAACAGACGATCTTCTCTCAACACGGGTGATATATGCCGATGTCCGACATGCTTCTGACCAAACGCCATCTTCTCGGCGGTGCTGCCCTTGGCGCATTCGCAATGGCGCTGGCCGCGACCGGTGCCGGCACTGCGTTTGCCGCGACTGCTCCGACGCCGGAAGGCACGGTCGACATGGCGCAGGCGCTGCAGCCTGGCAAGTCGCCCGACATGGCGGTGGGCGACCCAAACGCCAAGGTCAAGATCATCGAATACATGTCGACGACCTGCCCGCATTGCGCCCATTTCGCAGCCACCACCTTCGATCCGATCAAGACCAAGTATATCGACACCGGCAAGGTCTATTTCATCATCCGCGAATTCCCGATTGCCAGCCAGGACCAGGATCCGGCAGCCTATGCCGCTTTCATGCTGGTACGCTGCGCCCCGAACGGCCCATCCGTGCCGCTGCTCGAGACATTTATGAAGCAGCAGATGCAGTGGGCTGGTCCCGCGGTCACCGATGTTCGCGCTTCGCTGCTTCAAATCTCCAAAATCGCCGGTTTTACACAGGACAGCTTCGAAGCCTGCTTGAACAACGGCGCACTTGTGGATGATATAAACGCCGTGCGGGCACGCGGCGTCACTTTCGGCGTCAACGGCACACCCACGTTCCTGATCAACGGGAAGCGTTACTCCGGGGACATGTCGGTTGATTCTATGTCGGCCATCATCGACAGCATGCTCTGACCCGCGCCACGTTTCAATGACGGGCAGCGGCGGCCGTGCTGCGCCCGTCATTTGCTTCCCAGTCGGACCGTTCTCGAGGCGCGTCGGCAGCCTATGGCAAAGTTTCGGCAAGGTTCCGTTCACTTCACGCTGCGCTGTTTCCTCCCCTCATTCCTGTGCTTGTCACAGGAATCCAGCCAAGGCGCGTCTGCGCCTTGAGAAGACTCTCCTGCAATCGAAAAACGACCTCTCGCGCCCAAGGACTTGGGCGCACTGGATTCCTGTGACAAGCACAGGAATGAGGGATGATGGTGTGACACCCTGCAGCTTCCACTCGAAGCCCGGCGTCCTGCCCCCCCTGCATGTCTTTCATCTCACTCGAGCTGACAGAGGCGGGTACACCACCCCGGCCTTGCAATGAAATTCAACAAGCTCCGTCTCGTCGGCTTCAAGTCCTTCGTCGAACCCTCGGAATTCGTCATCGAGGGCGGCTTGACGGGCGTTGTCGGGCCGAACGGCTGCGGAAAGTCCAATCTCGTCGAAGCCCTTCGCTGGGTAATGGGCGAGAATTCCTACAAGAACATGCGCGCGTCAGGCATGGACGACGTGATCTTCTCCGGCTCCGGCCACCGTCCGGCACGCAACACGGCAGAAGTGGCGCTCTATCTCGACAATGCCGACCGCACCGCACCCGCCGCCTTCAACGACAGCGATGAAATCCAGATCACCCGCCGCATCGAGCGCGAGCAGGGCTCCGTCTACCGGATCAACGGCAAGGAAGCCCGCGCCAAGGATGTGCAGCTGCTGTTCGCCGATGCCTCGACCGGCGCCCGCTCGCCGTCAATGGTCGGCCAGGGGCGCATCGGTGAATTGATCCAAGCCAAGCCCCAGGCACGCCGCCAACTGCTCGAGGAAGCCGCCGGCATTTCCGGGCTGCATTCCCGCCGCCACGAAGCCGAGCTCCGCCTGCGCGCTGCCGAAACCAATCTCGAACGGCTCGACGACGTCACCACCCAGCTCGATAGCCAGATCGAGAGCCTGAAGCGTCAGGCCCGCCAGGCCAACCGCTTCAAGATGCTGTCGGCCGATATCCGCGCTCGCGAGGCGTTGCTGCTGCATATTCGATGGGTGCAGGCCAAGCAGGCCGAGGGTGAGGGCGAGAGCGCCCTGAACCAGGCGACGGTCGTCGTGGTGAAAAAGGCGCAGGCCCAGATGGAAGCGGCAAAGGCGCAGGCCGTCGCCAGTCTGAAGATGCCGGAGCTGCGCGAGGCCGAGGCCAAAGCCGCCGCCGGTCTGCAGCGTCTGCAGATCGCCCGCACCCAGCTGGAGGAAGACGTCGGCCGCATTTTGCGCCGTCGCGACGAACTGATGCGCAGGCTGGCCCAGCTCGGCGAAGACATCAGGCGCGAGGAACAGCTGGTGGTCGACAATGCCGCCATCCTTGAGCGCCTGGATGCCGAAGAGGCGGAGCTTTCGGACATGCTCGCCGATTCCGGCCGGTTATCGGAGGAGAGCCGCACCGCATTCGAGGCCGCAGCCACGACGCTTGCCGAAAGCGAAGGGCTGTTCGCCCGGCTGACGGCGGAGCGCGCCGAGGCTGCCGCCGTCCGCAACCAGCTGGAGCGCGCCATCCGCGATCTCGGCGACCGCAAGATGCGACTTGAGCGGCAGATGGCCGAGGCAAACGGCGAACTTGCAACCATCGCTGAGAAGATGGCAAGTCTGCCGGATCCGGTCGAGCGGCGTGAGCAGGTCGAGGCCGCCGAAATCGGTGTCGAGGATGCCGAAACTGCCGCCCAATCTGTCGAGGCGGCGCTGGCAAAAGCCCGCGGCACCGAGGCCATGGCCCGCCCTCCGGTAGAGCAGGCCCGCACCCGCCTCAACGCTCTCGAAACCGAGGCACGCACCATTGCCCGCATGCTCGACGGCGGCGGCGCTGCCGGGGGCTTTCCGCCGGTTGCCGACGATATCAGCGTCGATCGCGGCTTCGAGACGGCGCTGGGGGCAGCGCTCGGAGACGACCTCGATACGCCGCTCGATCCAGGCGCGCCTGCCCACTGGTCGGATAACGGCGATGGCTCCAACGATCCTGACCTGCCCGAGGGTGCCGTGCCGCTGACCGCCCATGTCGGCGCACCACCGGCCCTGAAACGCCGGCTCCGGCAAATCGGCCTCGTCGCCGGTGGCGATGCAATCAGGCTGATGGCAGTTCTCAAGCCCGGCCAGCGGCTGGTCACCCGCGAAGGCGCTGTTTTCCGCTGGGACGGCCATATCACCGGCGCCGATGCGCCGAGCGCTGCAGCCCTGAGGCTCGCCCAGCGAAACAGGCTTGCCGAGTTGCAGGCGGAAGTCGAGCTCGCCGCCAAAATCCTGGCGGAAGCCGAGGCGCTGCTGGCGGCTGCAGCCGACGCAATCCGTGCCGAGGAACGCCGCCTGACGGAAGCCCGCGACCGTAGCCGCATCCTGGCCCGCCAGCTGACGGAGGCCCGCGATGCACTGGTGGCCGCCGAACGCGCTTCTGGCGATCTCATTCGTCGTCGCGACGTTCTCAATGAGGCCGTAAGCCAGCTGAAGGCGCAGATCGAGGATCTGGCCATCCAGGACGAGAATGCCCGGATCGAGATCGAGGATGCACCCGACCTCACCGTCATCGACGCGCAATTGCGCGACCAGCAGGCGGCTGTTGCCACCGACCGTGGCGTGCTGGCCGAGGCGCGCGCCCGCTACGAGGGCCTTAACCGCGAGAACGAGGCACGCCAGCGCCGGCTGATGGCGATCGGCCAGGAACGCGAGACCTGGCGCCAGCGCGTGGCAAGCGCCGACGGCCACATCCAGACGCTGCGCGACCGCGAATCTGAGGCCCGCGAGGAGGCTGCCGAACTGGAGCTTGCGCCCGATGAGTTCGACGACAAGCGCCGGGCGCTAATGAGCGAATTGCAGAAGATGGAGGAAGTCAGGCGTGGGGCTGCCGACCGCCTGGCCGAGGCCGACATCGTCCAGCGCGAGGCCGACAAACTGGCGACGACGGCGCTCTCCGAGCTCGCCGAAAGCCGCGAGCGGCGGGGCCGGGCCGAGGAAAGGCTGATGTCTGCCCGCGAAAGGCGGCTGGAAAGCGAAGCCCGCATCCGCGAGGCCCTCAACGTCGCCCCGCACGAGGCGCTGCGGATTGCCGGCAACCCGACCGGAGGCGAGCCGGACCTGCGCGAAGTCGAACGCGAGCTGGACCGGCTGAAGATCGAGCGCGAGAGGCTGGGCGCCGTCAACCTGCGGGCCGAGGAAGAAAGCAAGGAGCTCAGCGACAAGCTGGCAGCGCTCATCAAGGAGCGCGACGATATCATCGACGCCATCCGCAAGCTGCGCGGCGCCATCCAGAGCCTCAACCGCGAAGGCCGCGAACGGCTGATTGCTGCCTTCGATATCGTCAATGTCCAGTTCCAGCGGCTGTTCACCCATCTGTTCGGGGGCGGCACGGCTGAGCTGCAGCTTATCGAATCCGACGATCCGCTCGAGGCCGGCCTCGAGATCCTCGCCCGCCCGCCTGGCAAGAAGCCGCAGACCATGACGCTGCTGTCTGGCGGCGAACAGGCGCTGACGGCGATGGCCCTGATCTTCGCCGTCTTTCTGACGAACCCCGCACCGATCTGCGTGCTCGACGAGGTCGATGCCCCGCTCGACGACCACAATGTCGAGCGCTACTGCAATCTGATGGACGAGATGTCCGCCTCGACAGACACCCGCTTCGTCGTCATCACCCACAATCCGATCACTATGGCCCGCATGGACCGCCTCTTCGGCGTCACCATGGCCGAACAAGGCGTCTCCCAACTCGTCTCCGTCGATCTGCAAACCGCGGAACGGCTGCGCGAAAGCGCGTGAGCCGGAGGTCTGGTTGCATTGCCATCACGGCGGATGGCCCGGCGAGACCATCGAGACAACAGTCCGCAAGACCGATGCGACGAGCAGTCATAACTCCCGATGGGGTGTCCAGCCGGCAATGCACAGCGCCCGCAGTCGGTCGCCGTCATTTTCGAAATGGTCGCCGTCAAGGCTGCAGCGCGCCACGCGGTCGGCGCGGAAGCGTCCATTCTGGTAACGGGATGGTGTGCTCTCTGATAGTTAACGTTCGTGTCTGGCTCGGAGTCGATCTCACTGATTGTTGGGCTTTTAAGTGAGATGGAACTGTTTTCCCGCCGGACCGTTATCTGTCCGGCAGTTGACCTCTGCTTCAAAACAACCGGTTTCCCCTGACCGGTCGCAAAAGCCTCGCAGTAGCGGTACGCCGTTCTGGGAGGCTTTTTTTATGGTGCGGTGATCGATAAAGTTAGCTGGCCGTTCGAAGTCGCACTCGCGCGGCAAAGCGGAACCCACCACCGGAGGAACCCGATGTCTGATTTCACTGCGTCGCTCCGCGTTGGCGAACCCTATCCCGGCATTTTTGCCTATTACGACGGACGGATTGAGGGCAGGCGGCTTCATTCGGACAGGCCGAACTGGCTTGACGACGGGGCCTATTCGCTGGGGATTGCCTCCTATGCCATCCTCGATGGGGTCGAGGCGCTGGTCTACGACACCCACATGTCGCTGGCCCACGCCGCTGCGATCCGCGACCATCTGGAGGCGCTGGGTGCACGGTCGATCCGCGTCGTGCTCAGCCATTGGCACACCGACCATATCGCCGGTAACGCCGCGTTTGCCGATTGCGAGATCGTTGCACTGAAGGGTACTGCTGATGCGATGGCGGCCAATCGCGAAAAGCTGGAGAACGGCGATCCACCCATTGCGCCTGTGGTCATGCCCACCCGGCTTTTTGAGACGAAACTCGAGCTGGCGGTCGGCAAGCGTCGCATTGAACTTCACCATTTCGACATCCATAGCGCCGACGGCAATGTCCTCTGGTTGCCGGATGAGGGCATATTGCTCGCCGGTGATACGCTGGAAGACACGGTTACCTACATCTCCGAGCCGCAGAATATTGCCACCCACATCCGCGAACTCGAGCGCATGCGCAAATTGCCGATCAAGCGCATTCTCCCCAATCACGGAGCCTTGGAGCGCATCGCCGGCGGTGGCTACGAGCCCACGCTGATCGATGCTAACCGCAGATATCTCATCGCGATGAGCGACGTCGCGGCCGGGAAAATGGATCCGGATCATGATCTTGCAAGCTTTGTCGCGGATGACATCGCAACCGGCGCAATCCTGTACTTCGCGCCCTATGAATCAGTCCATGCCGAAAACATCGTAGCCGTCCTGTCGGGCAGCAAGCCGGAAAGGTGAGACCATTTATCCAATCGCCATCCGGCAACTGAAACTTGTCCCGTAATCATCCGTTCCTGTCGTGATCCTTGCGGATAAGAAATGAGAATATAAGTGTTTTCGTAACTATTCACGGATAGTGTTTTTGCATGAAAAATCATTGCGTTAAACCAAAAGAGGAAGGAAGGCTCGACTCCGAGCGGCTCAGGCTCGAAACGCTGGAGATGCTGGGTTTGCTGGATCCAGTGGCCGAACGTGACTTCGATGTGCTGGTCTCGATGGCGCGACGCACCCTCGGCTGCAGCGTCGCCCTGCTTTCTCTCGTCGGCTCCGATCGCCTGTTGTTCAAGGCGAGTGCCGGCGTACAGTTTACCGATACACCGCGCGAACATTCGTTCTGCTCGACTGCGGTCGCGCTGGAAGAGCCGTTGATCGTGCCGGATGCCAGTGTTGATCCGCGTTTCGCAGAACATCCGCTTGTGAAAGGTGCGCCTCACATTCGTTTTTATGCCGGCGTGCCGATACGCGCTAAAATCTCCTACGGCAGCGATGTGTCCGTGGCGATCGGCACCGTGTGCGTCGTCGACGAAAAGACGCGTGTCCTCAGTGCGGAAGAACTTGCTTCCATCGCAGATATTGCGCATCTGGTGGAATCGATCATCGATGCACGACTGACCGCACTTTTCACCGCGCAGATTGCCGATGAAAGCGAAGGCCTCGTCCGCAGTCTCTACCGCGAGCAAAGACAGCTCAAACAGGCCGAGCGCATGGCCAACATCGGCTCATGGCGGCTGGTTCTCGGCAAAAATCGGGCAGAGTGGTCCGATCAGGTTTTCGCCATTCACGAGTTGCCGGTGGGCCAGATGCCGCCGCTTGAAAAGGCATTGGATTTTTATCCGCCGCATGCCCGCGAAACCGTCTCTGCCGCCATCGAGCGGGCACTCCAGACAGGCGAACCCTTCGAAGTCGAGACCGACTTCATCACGGCAAAAGCCAATGCCCGCAGGGTGCGATGCCTCGGTGAAGTCGAGATCCGCGATGGCACGCCGGTGGCACTGATCGGCGTCTTTCAGGACGTCACGGCTCGATACCATATGGAGCAGTCGCTCCGCCGCATCGCCGGAACCGACGATCTGACCCAGCTGGCAAACAGGGCGCAATTCAACCTCGTTCTCGACGAGCGGCTGGATCATGCGCGGGCGCACAATGAAACTCTAGCACTGCTGCTGATCGACCTCGATGGTTTCAAGGCGATCAACGATCAATGCGGCCATCTTGCCGGAGACGACCTTCTGCGTCTCATCGGCGAGCGGCTAAAAGCACCGTATCTCTCCCGCTGCTTTGTCGCGCGGCTTGGCGGCGACGAGTTCGTCGTCGTCGTTTCGGACCCGGCCGATGTCGCCGACTTCGAAAACCTGCTCTCGCGTTTGCTTTCCGACCTGAGGCACACCGTCACCAAGGGGAAGGGGCTGCTGCACATCTCCGGCAGTATCGGGATATGCTGGCTGGACGACACGGTCACCAGCCGCAGCGATCTGGTGCAACGCGCCGACGTCGCCCTTTATGCTGCAAAACAGACCCAGCGCGGCACCGCCCAGGCACATGTCCCCGAGAAGTGGCAGGAGTCGCTGGGACTGTAGGATTTGCCTCGACGCTGCGTCGCCCGCGAAGGTAGATGATGGAGCGATGTCAGTGCACAGGACTGACGCGAAACAATCTTCACTGCCGGCATGGCTAGGCATTCGCCGCAAAAGCGTCGTTCAAATCGACCGACAAGGTACGCATGGTGGGCTGAGAGGTCGATGTCAAAAAAAGAACACCGCCGGCTGAGCCCGACAGTGTTCCAATGCTTCTGGCTCGTGCTTCTGGCTCGCCTTGGAGCAAGCCGGGCGCTTGTGCTCAGTACTGGTCGTCGTTGGATCGGTCAGACGAGCCGCTCATCTTTTCGATGATCTGCATCAGCGTATCCGAGCAGACCTTGGTCGGTTCGTCGTCCGCGCATTTGACATCGATCTTCGTCCGACCGTCCTCGATCCGGAAATGTGCGGCCTTCGACGGTGGCGGACGGTGGTGCCCGCTCATACCCATCTCGCGGCCCATCTCGCGAGGGCCGGGCGGCGGCGGCGGCGGCGCATCGCGACCTGGCATTGGCGGTGGTGGAGCATCGTTCGCGTCACTCATGACTTCCGGCACTGCGGAATGCGGCGGTGGCGCCATTTTTTCCTGTGCTGCCGGAGGGACAGGCGGCGCCGGCTGCGGCGAAGCCGTCTGGGCAAAGGCCGATGTCGTCAATGCGGCGATGGCTAATCCGGTCACTATAATGGACTTCATTGGGTTTTCCTCGTGCGTTGATAGCACCAGTTAACCCGGCGGACGCCGTTTCGTTCGAGCGGGATCGAGATTTAGTCGGGAGGCGGACGGTTTGTCGCTGCGGACTGCGTCTGGCGACGCTGTAGGATCGCTATTCAGATTATTGATGAAAGCATTTTGGTGGCGCGATGGATTTCCTCGGTCGTGGAAAATAACATTGCGGCTCCTACCGCGCTGGCCTCGTACTGAACGGTGTCCATATGCCTCTTCTCGATGCGAATGCAATCAATCCCATCACTCTGCCTGACGGAACTTTGTATCGCGATACTGTCTATCTTAAAAACGTTGTCAGCCATCCGCGCATGGAGATCGGCGAGTACAGCTATTTTACGCACTCCGGCAAGCCTGAAGACACTGCCGAAATACTTGCTCCCTACCTCGGGCATAGCGTCCGCGAGAAGCTGATCATCGGCAAGTTTGTCCAGATCGCGAGAGGTGCCTATTTTATCACCAGTTCAGCCAACCATCCGATGGCGGGCCTCACAACCTATCCATTCCGTATCTTTAGCCCCGAGACCTTCGGATACAAAGATCTGCCGGTGAAGGATACCGTTGTCGGGCATGACGTATGGATCGGCCATAATGCTGCTATCATGCCGGGTGTGCACATCGGCGCTGGAGCGATCATCGCTGCTGCGTCCGTGGTCGTTCGAGACGTTCCACCTTACGCCGTTGTAGGAGGAAACCCTGCCGCGGTCATTCGGATGCGATACCCCGAAGAAGTCATCAGCGCGCTTCTGGATATTGCGTGGTGGGATTGGCCGGTCGAAAAAATCGAAGCGAACTTGGTCGCGCTCGAAAATGGCGACCTCGATGCTCTAAAAACTGCTTGAGAATGAGATAAGCGCAGTTTGCGGGGACCGCATCCTGTTATCTTCCTCGTGCCCGAAGCTGCTGCGACCATCTTTTATACCGCATCGCAACATTCTGCCGTATTTGTCGCCTTTCAATTCTTCGGGGATCGATTACGATTGGCCTTTGAGGGGCGTGCGCAATGGTCAAGTGGGTTTACACATTCGGCGACGGCAAGGCGGAAGGCCGGGCCGGCGATCCCGAGCTTCTGGGCGGCAAGGGTGCCAATCTGGCGGAAATGTGCAACCTCGGCCTGCCTGTGCCGCCGGGGCTCACCATCATTGCCGATGCCTGCTGCCTGTACCTCGGCAATGGCCGCAATTTTCCTGACGAGATGAAGCGCGAGGTCATGGCGGGCCTTGCACAGATGGAGGCGATTGCCGGGCGACGGTTTGGCGGCGCCGAGCGTCCGCTGCTGGTGTCGGTGCGCTCCGGTGCCCGCGCCTCCATGCCAGGCATGATGGATACCGTGCTCAATCTCGGCCTCAACGACGAGGCAGTCGAGGCGCTGGCAATCGATTCCAGCGATCCGCGCTTTGCCTGGGACAGCTATCGCCGCTTCATCCAGATGTATGCCGATGTCGTCATGGGCATCGACAATGAGGTTTTCGAGGAAATCCTCGAGGACGAGAAGGGCCGGCTCGGTCACGAATTCGATACCGATCTGACAGCCGGCGAGTGGCAGGCGGTGGTCGTCCGCTACAAGGCCGTCATCGAGGAGGATTTCGGCAAGACCTTTCCGCAGAATCCGCATGACCAGCTCTGGGGTGCGGTCGGCGCCGTCTTTGCCAGCTGGATGAACCCGCGCGCCGCCACCTATCGGCTGCTGCACAATATTCCGGAAGCCTGGGGCACCGCCGTCACCATCCAGGCGATGGTGTTCGGCAATCTCGGCGACGAATCGGCAACCGGCGTCGCCTTCACGCGCAATCCGTCCACCGGCGACAAGGAGCTCTACGGCGAATTCCTGGTCAAGGCGCAAGGCGAGGATGTGGTCGCCGGCATCCGCACGCCGCAGAGCCTCACCGAGGCTGGCCGCATCGCCTCCGGCTCCGACCGCCCGTCGATGGAAAAGCTGATGCCGGCAGCCTTCGCCAGCTTCAGCCGCATCTGCGCCGAGCTCGAGGCTCATTACCGCGACATGCAGGACATCGAATTCACCGTCGAGCGCGGCAAGCTTTGGATGCTGCAGACCCGCGTCGCCAAGCGCACGACGCAGGCGGCGATGAAGGTCGCCGTCGATATGGTCGCGGAGGGCATCATCAGCGAGGACGAGGCCGTTATCCGCATCGATCCCTCGACGCTCGACCAGCTGTTGCATCCGACCATCGATCCGCGCGTCTATCGCGAAGTCATCGGCAACGGCCTGCCGGCATCGCCCGGCGCTGCCACCGGCGCTATCGTCTTTTCCGCCGATGAAGCGGTGGCTGCAAGGGCGGAAGGCCGCAAGGTCATCCTCGTGCGCGTCGAGACCAGCCCGGAAGATATCCACGGCATGCACGCGGCAGAGGGCATCCTCACCACGCGCGGCGGCATGACCAGCCATGCGGCCGTGGTGGCGCGGGGCATGGGAATCCCTTGCGTCGTCGGCGCCGGCAATCTCCGCCTCGATGTCCGCAACGAGCGGCTGATCGCCGCCGGCATGTCGTTCGGACGTGGCGACATCATCACCATCGACGGTTCGGCTGGTCACGTCGTCAAGGGCGCGGTGCCTATGACCCAGCCGGCTCTCTCTGGCGATTTCGCCCGCATCATGGCCTGGGCCGACGGAACACGTCGCATGACGGTGCGCACCAATGCCGACACGCCGGCCGATGCGCGCGCCGCACGGGCGTTCGGCGCCGAAGGCATAGGCCTTTGCCGCACCGAGCACATGTTCTTCGAGGGCGACCGGATCCATGTGATGCGCGAGATGATCCTTGCCGAAAACGAGGCCGGACGACGCACCGCCCTCGACAAGCTGCTGCCGATGCAGCGCTCGGATTTCACCGAGCTGTTCGCGATCATGCACGGTCTGCCCGTTACCATCCGCCTGCTCGATCCGCCGCTGCACGAATTCCTGCCGAAGACCGACGCCGAGATCGCCGAAGTCGCCGCCGCCATGAACATATCGCCGGTCTTCCTGCGCCAGCGGGTCGATGCGCTGCATGAATTCAACCCGATGCTCGGCCATCGCGGCTGCCGGCTGGCGATTTCCCACCCCGAAATCGTCGAGATGCAGGCCCGGGCTATCTTCGAGGCGGCGGTCGCAGCGGCGCGCGCGACCGGGGCTGCGGTGGTGCCGGAAATCATGGTGCCGCTGGTCGGTCTCAAGTCCGAGCTCGACTACGTCAAGGCGTGCATCGATGCGGTTGCCGCCGCAGTGATGGGCGAGGCGGGCATGAGCATCGACTATCTCGTCGGCACGATGATCGAATTGCCGCGCGCAGCCCTCAGGGCCCACGTCATCGCCGAGGCTGCCGAATTCTTCTCCTTCGGCACCAACGATCTTACCCAGACGACCTTCGGCATGTCGCGAGACGATGCCGCCGCCTTCATCCCCACCTATCAGCGCAAGGGGATCATCGAGCGCGACCCGTTCATCTCGCTGGATTTCGATGGGGTTGGCGAGCTGATCCAGATTGCCACGGAGCGCGGCCGGCGCACCCGGGGCGACATCAAGCTCGGCATCTGCGGCGAACATGGCGGCGATCCCGCCTCGATCCATTTTTGCGAATCGATCGATCTCGACTATGTCTCCTGCTCGCCATTTCGCGTGCCCATCGCAAGGCTTGCGGCCGCCCAGGCGACGATCAAGGGACGGAAGTGACGATGCGAGGCGTTTCGTTTACCAGAACCGTGCTCTAAACAGAGGCTCGATACTGTCCTTTCCGGCCGCCGATCCGATGAGCCCCCGATGACCATTCGTTTCGATCGACCTATCTCCGGTGCTGCAAAAGCGGCGCGACTGGTCGCCGCCTTCGCGCTGGTGCTGTGCATCCTGGCGTTGCTCGACCATCGCTTCGGGCCGTTGACCACGCCCTATCTCGCCCTTTTCCTGCTGGTGTCGGCAGCTCTTGCAGCCGTGGCAGTGCTTCTGGCTGTCATCGGCCTGGCGCAGCTCTGGAGAACCGGCGCGGTTGCCGGTGTCTCGTCGATGAAGGCGCTGGTCTATGCCGCCCTGCCGCTGGCGCTGCTTGGCCTTGCGACGCAACGATACGTCACCCGTCCGCAGCTTTTCGACGTGACCACCGACCTTGCCAATCCGCCGGCCTGGCTTGCCCAGCCGCGCGTCGATGCGCTCTGGCTTTCAAGGGACGCAAGGATCACGCCCGCCACCCGCGAGGCGCAGGGCGTAGCCTATCCGGAGCTGACGGGCCGGCGCTACGAGGGGGCGATGGACCGTGTGCTGCTGGCGGTGCGGAAAGTCGCGCGACAACGCGGCATCGCCTTCGTCAGGGCCGAAGGCACGGAGATCCGCGACCCCACCATCGACGACCTGCCGGTCAAGCCGCAGCGTGGCGGGCCGATTGTCATGGCGCCCGATATCGGCCCCATCCCGATGAAGCGGCCGGAGGGCGTGCTGGAAGGAGAGGACCCGATCGCCGCGCTGATACAGCGTGTCACCGACGTGACGCTGCAGGGCGAGACACGGACGAAAATCATCGGCCTGCCGCTCGACGTGGTCATCCGCCTGCACGAGGAGGCTGAGACGACGCTGGTCGATATCCGCATCGCATCGCGCTACGGCGCCCATGATCTGGGCGTCAGCGCCGGCGTGGCCGAGGCCTATCTGAAGGCGCTGGATGCGGAGCTTCTCGGCATCGCCGGTAACTAAGCGCTATGACAGGAACCGCGCCCGCTCCTGCGGCGTTGGCACATAGCAGCTTTCGAGGCGACCGGCGATATCGAGGCGGTGTCGGGCTATGAAGCCATAGAGCCTATCGCGCCATCCGCGTGGAACGATGCGCGCCACGCCGGCCAGCGACCACGGCAGGCCGAGCCCGGCCAGCACGCGCAGCGTCGCATCGGATTTCAGATAGGCACGACCGTTCTCGAGCAGCATGTTCGTCTCGTAATCGCGGGTCTCGAGGCCGTAATGCCTATAGAGCGCATCGCCGAGCGGCGTCTGCGCGGCGATGAACCGGTAGCGATCCCTGCGGTCCTGGTTGAGGACGAAGCGAACCCAGGCCGAACAGAACACACAATGGCCGTCGAAGACGATGATCGGCCGTCCGTCGTCGAAATCGGGAACGGCAGCATCGTCGCGATAGCTGAAGTCTCTTGTGCGCGCCATGGTCATCCTTTTTGTGCGGGCCAATATGTGTGAGCCTCAGGCGGCCGGGCGGTAGGTGCCGAGCAGGGACGGCGGGCCGTCGGTTGCGACCACTCCCTTCTCCACCAGATCTTCCAGATGCGCCAGCACGGAAAGCGCAGCGGCGCCATGCAGGCGAACATCGGTATCGCGGTAGATTGCCCGCACCATGTCGGAAATCAGCCGGTCGCCGGCCTTGATGCGCTCATGGATCGCCCTTTCGCGCATCCGCCGGTGCGTGCGCAGGCCGCGCATGAAAGAGGCCGGTTCTCGCACCGGCCCGCCATGGCCGGGAAAGAAGATCTTGTCGTCGCGCGACAGCAAGCGCTCGAGCGAAGCCATGTAATCGGCCATCGCCCCATCGGGCGGGGCTACCACGCTGGTGGCCCAGGCCATGACGTGATCGGCCGAAAACACGATGCCGGATCCTTCCAGCGCAAAGCAGGCATGGTTGGCACAGTGGCCGGGCGTCAAAAGCGCCGTCAGCGCAAAGCCGTCACCGAAAATCGTCTCGTCGTCGGCCACCGTGATATCGGGCACGAAATCCATGTCGGCACTCTCAGCGAAGGGATTGATTTCGCCCTCATGCAGCGGGCGTGCGGCCCAGTGCGGTCCCTGTCCGACGGTAAGCGCGCCCGTTTCCTGCTGCAGTCGCCGTGCCAGCGGCGAGTGGTCGCGGTGGGTATGGCTGACAAGGATATGGCTGACGGTGCGGCCGGCAAGCACCGCCATCAGCGTTTTGAAATGGGCAGCACTGTCCGGCCCGGGGTCGATGACCGCGACCGATGATCCGGCGCCGACGATATAGCTGTTGGTCCCATGAAAGGTGAAGGCGCTGGGATTTTCGACCGTCAGCCGCTCGACGCCGGGAGCCACAGGCACACCACGGCCATAGCCGGGATCGAAGGAGCGGTCGAAATCGGGGCTTGCCATGTCACTCTGCCAGTTTTCGCCCGGAGCAGGCCGAACGATCCATAGTACGTTTCCCCTCCCGCCCTAGCATAGCGCCCCCCGAACATCAGAAAAATATGCTGCCTTGCAAAACTTAGTGATTGTGACGGCGGCTCCGCTTTGCTAATCAGGCCTCGGTTCGGCGACACGGTCGCCCGACCATGCTGGGGCGTCGCCAAGCGGTAAGGCAACGGCCTTTGATGCCGTCATACCCTGGTTCGAATCCAGGCGCCCCAGCCAGAAAATTGAGACCCATTCTAGCGTAACACTAACGAACAGCAGGGTAGAGACTTGGAAGCCATCGCTCGATGACATCGAGTGGGAAGCCGAGGCGGACTTTGCCCTTGGGGCTATCGGATACCAGCATGCCCCGTTCAAGCAGGCCGGTCAGAACCGTACGCGCTTGTCTCTCCTGGTAGCCGGTGAGCGCCTGCGCCTGGGATCGGGAAAATTCTCCTGCCAGCACCGCTTCGCGCAGCAGCGGCCAACTACCCTTGGGCAGGCGCTGAATCTGCACTTCCTCGGCACACCAGACTTCGATCCGGTTCAGTAACTCTTCGGGCTGAAGCAATCCCTCCATGAAGGTCACCTGATCGACGCAGCACGAGAGGAAGAACGTGGTGAAATCGGTCAGGCCTGCCTGTGTAAGGTTACCTCGACCATCGAGGTCGCCGCGGCGTGGCTGATCCGCCCGCGCCAGCAGGCGTTTGTAGTCATCAACGTTTCGTGCAAGTCCGCGCGACACGGACCAGAGTTCCGAGCCTATTCCGAGGTCCCGCAGCAGCGCATGTGAAAACAAGCGGGTGACGCGACCGTTGCCGTCGAAGAAGGGATGAATCCAGGCGAGGCGATGATGGGATGCTCCGACGCCGATGATCTTCTGAAGCTTGGAAAGCATATTCATGGAATAGGCTTCGACAAAACGATGAAGCAATGGCGCGATCATCGCGGGTTCCGGCGCAATATGGTCGCCAACCCTGACATGCCGCGTCCGAAGCTCACCGGGGACCATTCTGATTTCCTCGCCGGTGTCAGGATTTGCGACGATCAGCAACTCGTCCGGCAGGCGACGGCAGAATTCGCCGTGAAGCCAGCAGATTCCCGCCACGGACAGGACCGGGAACGGCATGTCACCGTGGTCGATGAGCTGCTGGACCTCTATGTGCGCGCGTGCTTCGAGCTGCAGGTTTCTCTTTTCAGTCTCCGCCGCATACTCGCCGGCCATCGCACGATCGATATCGATTGGTAGCGTGTTATGTCCCTCGATGAGGTTCGAATAGTAGCAGTTCATCGAGCGAACCAAATCGCCAACCGATGCGCGCAAAACCGGATGCAGTCGCGCGGCAAAACGACTGGCTGCCGATGTCAGCTCGATTGCCAGGTCTTCCAGTTCCCGGTTGCTGTCAGGAAGCAACGGTTCCATGCTTGCAAGCGAAGCCATTTTGCCGCTTTCTTTTCCGATAAATAGATGATGTTTATCATAGCTATAGAAGGCAATGTCCGCAATCGTTTTGCCGATGTTATTGCCGCATCGGAATTTCCTGCTTTCGCCGCTCCGGGAGATGCGGCCAGTCCACTCCAGACTTCGTCTGTAACCCATCGCCATGCCCTCGGTCGTCACCAAACTCTTGTGTCCGCATCGCTCATCATGGCATGAGGAGATCTTTGTGCAGGAGGCGGGTTTATGATCGGAGCGCTGTTGGCGGCAAGGCGGTGGACGGCCTGGGTGTTGGTTGCTTGCCTTTTCGCAAGTGCGCCGGCCAGTGCCACGCCGGTGCTGGTTGTCGATACGGCAACACGCCAGGTCCTGTACCAGGAGGACGCAGGCGCGCCATGGTATCCGGCCTCGACGACCAAGCTGATGACGGCGCTGGTTGTTTTCGAAGCCCTGCGCGCCGGTCAGGTCAGCCTTACGACACCTGTGGTCATGACGCGCAATGCCACGAAGCAGGCTTTTCTCGAATCCGGCCTGACCCTTGGGCGAACGATGACGCTCGAGGACGCGCTGTTTGCGGCGCTCACGGCATCGGCCAACGATGTCGCCGTCGCCCTTTCCGAAGCGGTGGCGCCTGATGAGGCGTCGTTCGTCCAGCGCATGAACGCGGAGGCCGTGCGCCTCAAAATGACCGGCACCCACTTTTCCAGTCCCAACGGCCTGTTCGACCGGAAAAACTATACTACCGCACGCGATCTTGCGATCTTGGGAATGGAGATCGACCAGATGTTTCCCGAGTACCGGCGCTTCTTCGCAGCGACGGCTGTGACGATCGATGGCAAGGAGATCAAGTCCAACAATGCGTTGCTTACCAGCTTCAATGGCACGATCGGCATGAAGACCGGCTTCCTCTGTGCTTCAGGTCGAAACTATGTCGGGCTGGCCACGCGGAACGGGCGGCGTGTGATGGTGGTCCTTCTCGGCGCCACGACGGAGCGGGAGCGCAACGAACGGGCGGCGCTGTATCTGACGCAGGCCTTCGAGGGCCGGCTGTCTCCGTCAGGACCCGTCGACGATGTCCAAAATCGCACCGATATCGCACCGGAGGACATGCGTATCCGCCTCTGCACGGCCAAAGCAGCAGCCTATGAGACCAGTCGCGATGCGCTTTACCCGATGGGCTTGCCGGGCCAGGAGACCTATCTGCGCGACCAGATCCCCGGCCAGGTCCACGAGATCAGAACGTGGCCCACAGAAATCGTACCCGACGTGCCAGCCCCTTCGCGCCGTCCCTCGTGATCCGGAGGATTGGCCGGTTCTGAGAGGCCGCTTTGCGGTGATGTCAGCAATGCAAGGTGACGGGCTGGAGACCAGCCGTCCTCACTGCGGCCGCTTTACCGCATAGCGCAGATGCAATGCGCCGTGGCCGAGGGGTTCGCAGGAGATCAGCGAGAGCTCGGCTTTCCCCGTCAGGCCTTCCTCGCCGTAGGCGATGATGCGGTCGCTGCCTTCGCGTGCCTCAAGCGCCGGCGCAACGACGAAACTGAGTTCGTCCACCAGTCCGGCAGCCATCAGCGAGCCATTCACGGCAGCACCGCCTTCCAGCAAAATGCGGGTGATGCCGAGTTCGCGGCCGATGAGGTCGAGCATCGCGCCGATGTCCATTTCGGGCGTTTCCGACACGACATAGGAGACGCCGTCGGCGGTGAGTTCGGCCAGATGGCTGTCGGGCACGTCGCGTCCGAGCAGCACGACGACATGGTCTCCATAGAGCGCGTCGCTGGAAAAATGCAGCTTGCCGGAGCGGTCAAGCGCAATCGCGAAACTCGTGGCGGCGGTATTGGCGAAGTGATGCGGCCGCCTGACATCGAAGGGTGCCGCTGGCGGATGGGCGCCGGCCTTGGAAATCTCGGCCATCGTCACGCGCCCGACCATCCAGGCATTGGCATCGTGTGCCTTGTGGACCTTCTCATAAAGCGCCGACCAGTCGGAGCGGCTCCCATCCGGGCTTGTCGTCCAACGGCTCGGATGCAAGCTGCCATCCGGCGATGTGAGCATGAGGCAAATAACGCGAGGTCTCATCTGGCCAATCCTCTTTATCGAAAGTCTGTGGTGGACGCATATAGGCCGCCGCCCGGGATCGAAAAGATCCGCCAGCCTTGCCTGCTTCCGGACGCAATCAAAAATCTGTGGCGAACATAGTTACATAAACTGCCCGCGAAAGGACTCTTTCCGACAAAACCCCTGCCGCAATTCAGGGTCTCTATAGGGCAACTGAAACAGCCACGGAGAGAATCATGAATTCGCAGCAGCAGACCTGGTACAGGGCCGGCAGCGACATCGTCGCGCGGGCAGGATTTTCGCTCGCCATGTGCGGCGCCCTGGCGGCCGTCATCTATGTGACCCACCGTAACGGTTCGGAAGAGCTGGCCGCCGCACCGATGAACAATGCGCCGAGAGTTGCGATAGTGCTTCCCGGCGTCGTGGTAAACCCCGGTGTCTCCGTGGCGCAGGCGGCGATCGATGCCAGTCCGGCAGCAGCGCCCGTCGTCGCGAATATTCCGATCCCCACCTTCCGCGCCGTAGCAGCGGCGGATTCGGCTCCCCGGCATACGCCCGTCCCCGCCAAGCGGGCGGTGAGGGAGGCGGTCGTCGCCAGCGCCGGTACCGTCAGCTTCGAGAGCTGCCTGCCGGGCTGCGAAACGAAGGATCCGCTGATCGTCGGCCACGTCGCCGCGCCGCAGGTGCCCGCCGCATTCCCGCAAGAGGGGGACACGCTGGTGGAAACGGTCAGTTTTCAGGAGAGGGAGCCGGGTCTTCTCGGCAGGGCAATGGATGCGCCGAGCCTCGTCTACCGCACCGGCCGCAAGGCTTTGACGAGCCTGGTCGCTGCAGCCATGTAAACTCAGCGGCAATGCAGGGCAAATCACTGCCCTGCTGCATCACCGTCAGGCGAGCAGATCGCGGACCGTCGGTGCAACCCTGGTGCCGTAGAGTTCGATGCAGCGCATCAGCTTTTCGTGGGGAAGCGGGCCTGCGCTGTATTTGAGGTCGAAGCGGCTGACATCAAGCACCTTGATCGTTGCAGCGATCTTGCGCGCCACAGTCTCCGGCGAGCCGACATAGAGCGAGCCGTGGTCGATTTCCTGGCGGAACTCCGATGCCTCCATCGGCGGCCAGCCTCGTTCCGCACCGATCTGATCGCGCATGCGCTTGTAGTCCGGCCAGAATTCGGCCCGCGCCTGCTCGTCCGTGTCGGCGACATAGCCCGGCGAGTGCACGCCGATCGCTTGCATCGGCAGCTTCAGTTGGTCATAGACACGCTTCGAGAGGTCGACATAAGGCACGAAACGTTTCGGGTCGCCGCCAATGATCGCCAGCATCAGGGGAAGGTTGTGGCGTGCCGCGCGCACGACAGACTCAGGGCTTCCCCCGACACCGATCCATGTCCGCAACGACCCCGTCTCGATCGGCGGAAAGACCTGCTGGTTGGTCAGCGGCGGGCGGATAGTGCCCTTCCAGCTGACCGACTTCTGCGAGACCAGCGCTGCGAAAATCTCCAACTTTTCCTCGAACAGGGTTTCGTAGTCGCGCAGCGCAAAGCCGAAGAGCGGAAACGACTCGGTAAACGAACCGCGCCCGAGAATGACCTCCGCGCGCCCGTTCGAGAGTGCGTTGATGGACGAGAAGCGCTGGAACACCCGGATAGGGTCGTCGGAGGAAAGCACGGTGACCGCCGAGCCGAGCCGGATGCGCGTCGTGCGCACGGCCGCAGCAGCCAGCAGGATTTCGGGAGCGGACACGGCAAAGTCGGCGCGGTGATGCTCGCCGATTCCGATGAAGTCGATGCCCAGAGTGTCGGCCAGCACGGCCTCCTCGACGACATTGCGCAGCACCTGCGCATGGGTGAGCGGCACGCCGTCGGCAGACGAAGTGACGTCGCCGAAAGTATCAAGGCCAAGTTCGATCGATGTCATGGGCGTACTCTGATGGTTCTGGGGCAGGACGATAGGCTTGCCGGATAGCGTTCAGGGATGAAGGTGGGCATCGCGCCAGGGTTGTTCAAGCCGGCACGCTGGGGTGCCGCCCCGCACAGCCCGAAAATGCAAACAGGCGGCCTGGAGCCGCCTGCGCCATGTCCATCCTGTCGGCAGTGTACTAGCTGGCGGCGGCAGGAGGTGTCGGGATGAGCAGTTCGGCGCAATAAGATGGGCCGTTCACGCCGGGCATGTCGCCAACGATGCGGATCGAGCGGATAACGTAGTCCGACGAGGTGGTTATGTCAGCCTTGCAGCTGAGATTGACGGTGCGGGCTGGCTTGCCCGGCGCTCCATCGGCAGTCTTGGTCTCGACGCGGACCTTCTTGTACCCGCCACGCCAGTTGTAGACCCGGCCGCCGCCGTCGTCATGGTCGGAGATCGGAGGGCCGTAGGCGGCAAAGAACTTGCCGGCAGATCTGCCAGACCAATAGTCCTGAACGGGATTGGCCTTCATCATCGGAATGGTGGCAACGTTCGAAACGGTCGTGCATCCGGCGAGGGCCATCATCAGCCCTGCCGCAGAAAACATGCGGATGTTCATCGTATCGTCCTTGAGCTCGTTCTCGCGCATTGACTGTCGGAAAAGCCGCTGTCCCGCGCCGTTCCCGTCTGTCCCACCCACGGCTTTACCGTCAAAGTCGATAAAAGCAAATTATCATTAGCGGCCTTGTCACGAATTTGATGGGAGTGTTGCGCCAGATGCACGTCTGGCCTCTCGCAACCGGCGTGCGCGCCGCTGCGGGTGAGGGGTATCCCGGTCGCCAGCCCCGAGGCAACGCTATTGCGGTGTCCCGGGGGCAAGGTCTATCGGCTTGGCGCTATTTGACGGCGACCAGCGACGAAAGGATCGACGTCAGCTCCTTGTCGTGCTTGCTGCCGGAATCCTTCGATCCCCAGTAGGTGACGACAAGCAGCTTGCCGGGTACAGGCGACAGGAAGGCGAGTTCCACATCGACGGCACCATCATTGTCGGTGCCCTGCCAACCGAGCGTCGACATCTTCATGCCGTTGATGGTGTTGTCGCCCTCGTCCTTCTGGGTTGCAGGATCGATCTTGACGCCGCTCTTCGTCAGGAAATCGATCGCATCGCTGACGACCTTGTCGGAGGATTTCTCGTCTGCGACGTCGATCGAGAAGTAGACTGCAGAGTCGTCGGAGGTCGCATCGATGCCGGTCTCGGTTTCTTTCGGCGCCCAGCTATGGGGAATGGTAACGGACGCAATCGGTGCATCGCTCGGAAATTTCAGCGTTTCCGCCTGGGCAAGAAGCGGGAAGGCGAAAGCCATGGCGGAGGCGACGAGAAGCAATTTTTTCATGGGAAAATCCTTGGGGCGCGGTCGGCGTGTTATTATCGAGGCAAAGAGGCGACCACGGCTTTGCTCGTGATCAGCTTGCGGTAAATCCGGTGAAAAATCGACACAATGTTGAGTGGCAGGAGCGACCAAATTTGGGTTATTTTTCCAAACCAGAAAGCGGAAGTGGCCTGAAGCCCGAATAGTCGCAATCGCAAAGAGCGTCTCACGGCACCGGCGGCGCAAATCGCTGCTGATTGCCGTGAATGACGGAACGATCAGAAGCCAAGCCCGTTACGAGCCCAAAGCAATTCTCGGAGCACATCATGTCCAACCCCCACACTGAGACAGGCGGTCCGTACAAATCCGACCGGAATTTTGTGTCCGGCAGGCAGGCCGCGCAGACCCAATACGCCGAAGGCGGAAACGCCAGCTACGGCTCCATCAGGCAGGAAGAAGATGGCGAGGCGCTCCAGACGCAGAGCGCCGACACCCTCGTCATGCTGCAACTGGCCTCGTTCGAAGGCCGTGCCATGTAAGGCAAGACTGATCGCATCCCGACGTGTGTCCCGCGTCGCGAAACTCTTGCAGACCGTCCTAAAACGCTACTCTCGATTAGTCGGGACCGGCACACCTGCTGCAATATATGTTTCTCGCAGTTTGGTACTCCTGGTCGCCCATATCACGGGCGATCGTCCGGCATTGTTGACATGATGCGGATTGGCCCCACTTCTCAACAGCAGCGCTGCAATTTCGAATGCCTGCTCTGTTGCAATAGCCAAGCTCGCCTGCCTGCTTGCAGTCCATAGCGGTCCATTTCCGTAACAGTCTAGAACGTTGACCTCTGCGCCAGCAGCAAGCAGTTTCCTAACAATCGGAATGTGCCCATTCTGAGCGGCTACGTGTAAGGCTGTGAATCCGTCCTTATCGGCAGCGGAAACATCGTCAGTGCTACGTAGTTCATTTTCTAGCGCGACAAGATTCCCCTCGGCAGCATAGTGCCAAAGCGAACTCCGACCATACTCGTCGACATCTGACCGCCTATTTCGCCATGGCCATTGTGGCATCATACCTCCAAGAGATCATCGCGGAAATCTCACGGAGGGTACGAAAACTTGACTCTAGATTCCAGAGAATAAGGTTCCGTGATAGAATTTGCCATGGCATATCTCTCAGGATCAGATCGCGCTCAATTGTTGCTTCTGCCCGAAGCAATGGACGATTACGTGGAGCCGGATAACCCGGTCCGCTTCATCAAGGCTTTCGTGGATGGCCTCGATCTTGCTGCCGCAGGCTTTGTACAGGTGGCCGCGAAGGAGACCGGCCGTCTGGGTTATGATCCGGCCGACCTTTTGAAGCTCTACGTGTACGGCTATATCAACCGGGTGCGTTCGAGTCGGCGACTGGAGGCAGAAGGCAGAAGCCCATCGCAACATCGAGGTGATCTGGCTGCTGCGGCACGTGAAGCCGGACTTCCGCACCATCGCCTTTCCGCCGCGTGAACCGGTCGGCCTTCAAGCAGGTCTTCCGAGAGTTCGTCGTCCTGTGCGCCAGCTTGGTTTTTCGGGCGCGAACTCTTGGGGGTCGATAGCGCGCGGATCAAAGCGGTCAACAACAAGGATCGCAACTTCACCCGTGGAGCGTTGACCAAGTTCATCCGCGAGGCCGACGAGAAGCTGGCCGAATACATCACCGCAGAAATCGGGTCCCGGCAGAGGGTCGTTTAATCTTGAATCCCGATATATCGAGATCTATATCGGGAACATGGACAACAAATCTCACGACGGCGGTCGCCATCACGGGCACCACAGCAAGCATCACCGACATCACGGGGGCAGGGAGGGCAAACGTCCTTTCGATTACGGGGAGCTGCGCCTCCTCCTTCTCACGATGATTGCCGACAATCCCTCGCATGGCTATGACCTCATGAAAGCTATCGAGGAGCGCATGGGCGGCAGCTATTCGCCGAGCCCGGGCGTAATCTATCCGACCCTCGCATGGCTTGAGGACATGGGTTACGCCACCATCGACATCGACCAGCCTGGCCGGAAGCGATATCGCATCACCTCCGAAGGCGAGGCATTTCTCATCGCCAACAGAGCGTCCGCAGACGACCTCGTCGCACGCGTCGGGACTGCGCGTGGCGATGGCGTCACGCTTGTCTCTGCGGCGATCATTCGAGCCATGGAAAACGTCAAGCTGGCTCTGCGACTTCGGCTTCGCGGTCCGCTGGAAGACCATTCGGCTGAAATTATCGCCAGCGCGCTGGATGCCGCGGCGAAAACGATCGAACGCTCTTGAGAGCGCCGTCAAAGGTGACGTCTCGTCCTGGCGAAGCTGCCGGTTTGAAAGCGTCTGAACCCGCCGGCCCCGCTGGCGGACCGGGATCATCCGGCAGCCGCCTCCGCGACAAGCTGGGCAATCTGCGGCTTCTTGCGCGGCTTGTCGCCCAAATCTGGAGAACGAGCCGATGGCTGACGCTTGCCAGCATGTGCTTGAGGCTCGTGCGCGCCCTCCAGCCGGTCCTCGCCCTCTTTGTCGGCAAGCTCATCATTGACGAAGTGGTGCGCCTGGCCGCAACCCATTCCGCCTCATCAAGTCTCTCGGAGTGGTGGGCCAGCGGGCGGCTGAACGTCATTCTTCCGCTGCTGGCGCTGGAATTCGCACTTGTTTTCGCTCTCGACCTGCTGACGCGGGCAACGACGCTGGTCGATTCTATCCTCGGCGAGCGTCATTCCAATACGGTGAGCGTCGAGCTGATGCAGCATGCTGCAAAGCTCGACCTGCGTCACTTCGAAAGCCCGGAATATCAGGATAGGCTGGAGCGCGCCCGACGGCAGGCGGCCGGTCGCAATGCGTTGTTGCCGCAGATGTTCGGGCAGGCCCAGGACATGATTACCGTCGCCACGCTGGCCGCCGGGCTGGTGGCCTATGCACCGTGGCTCATTCTGCTGCTGGCGCTATCCTTCGTTCCGGCCGTCTGGGGAGAAACGCGCTTCAACATCAGGTCTTACGACCTCACGCGCGGCCGGACACCGGAGCGTCGGCAGCTCGAATACATTCGTTTCATCGGTGCCAGCGCCGGCACCGCGAAGGAGATGAAGCTCTTCGGCCTCGGGACGTACCTCGTCGACCGTTTCAAATCGCTGTCCGAGACGATATTTGCAGAAACACGAACGCTATCGATTCACCGGGCGATCTGGGGATCACTGCTCGCCGCGATCAGCACCCTGACCTACTACGGGGCCTACGCCTATATCGTCTGGCAGACCATCGTTGGTGTATTTTCGATCGGTGACCTCGCATTTCTCGCCGGAGCGTTCCTGCGGCTCAATGGCCTTTTCCAGAAGATACTCCTCGGGTTCACGCAGATCGCCGGGCAATCGCTGTATCTCGACGATCTCTTTTCGTTTTTTGAAATCAAGCCGACGATCAGTTCACCTGTCGATCCAAAACCCTTTCCTCAGCCGATACGCGATGGCATCGTTTTCGACGACGTCGGGTTTCGATATCCGGATACCGACATATGGGCCGTCCGGGGCCTCAGCTTCACATTACGTGGCGGCGAGACCCTTGCGCTGGTCGGCGAGAACGGAGCTGGCAAGACGACGATCGTCAAGCTTCTGACGCGCCTCTACGATCCCGACGAAGGTCGGATCACCGTCGATGGCGTAGATCTTCGGCAAATGGACATCGCCGAGATCCACGCCCATGTCGGGGTCATCTTCCAGGATTTCACGCGCTACAGCTTCACTGCCGCAGACAACATCGGTGTCGGACGCATCGAGGCGCGGACCGACATGGAGAGGATCGAGGGCGCCGCCGAACTGAGCCTTGCCGACGCCGTCATCAGCAAGTTGCCGCTCAAATACGAACAGCCGCTCGGGCGTCTGTTCAACAAGGGGCGCGATCTCTCCGGTGGCGAATGGCAGAAGCTCGCTATCGCGCGAGCCTATATGCGGAATGCCGAGCTGGTGATCCTCGATGAGCCGACAGCGGCCTTGGATGCCAAATCGGAGGCGGAGGTTTTTTCCCGGTTCAAGAGCCTGGCCGAAAATACGACGGCGGTTCTCATTTCGCATCGCTTCTCGACCGTCCGGATGGCGGATCGCATCCTTATCCTCGAAAACGGCAGCATTCTGGAGAGCGGAACCCACACCGAGCTGCTCCAGCAAGGCGGGCGGTATGCGCAGCTCTTCGAACTTCAGGCGGCTGGATACCGTTAAACCGGCGAGTGCAGGATTGCTCCGGTTTCGATCCATGCCCTGCTGTCAGCGCTATAGTCGCCGGCCCGGACTGTCTTTCGCATCGCCTTGCGCTATGTTGCCCTCTTGCGCATCGCGGGAGGAGCTACGCCATGGAATACCGCCGTCTCGGAAAATCAGGGTTGAAGGTCAGCGAGTTCTCGTTTGGATCGTGGGTCACGTTCGGCAAGCAGGTCGATGGCAGCGATGCCGTCAGCATGATGGCGCACGCCTATGACAACGGGGTCAATTTCTTCGACAACGCCGAAGGTTACGAGAGCGGAAAGTCCGAACTCGTCATGGGCGAGGCCCTCAAAACACTCGGCTGGAGCCGCGACAGCTTCATCGTTTCCAGCAAGGTGTTCTGGGGCGGCCAGAAGCCGACGCAGCGCGGTCTTTCGCGAAAGCATGTGACCGACGCTGCCCATGCGGCCCTGAAGCGTTTGCAGGTGGACTATCTCGATCTGTATTTCTGCCACCGCCCGGACATCGATACACCGATCGAGGAAACGGTTCGCGCCATGCACGATCTCGTGGCTCAAGGGAAGATTCTCTATTGGGGCACATCCGAATGGTCTGCCCAACAGTTGACGGAGGCCTATGCCGTGGCCCGCGACCTGCGCATCACGCCGCCGACGATGGAGCAGCCGCAGTATAACCTGTTCGAGCGTCAGAAGGTCGAAGCCGACTATCTGCCCCTCTACGATCTGATGGGACTGGGCACGACCATCTGGTCGCCGCTGGCTTCCGGCGTTTTGACCGGGAAATACAACAAGGGCATTCCCAACGACGGGCGCATGAACCTGCCGGGCTATGAGTGGCTGAAGGAAAAATGGTCGAGCGAAGCCGGTCGCGCCCAGCTTGCGAGAGTCTCCGAGTTGGCCGACCTTGCCGACGAAATCGGAATCTCCATCACCCATCTGTCGCTTCTGTGGTGCCTGTCGAACCGCAATGTTTCGACCGTGATCCTGGGCGCATCGCGCCTGAGCCAGCTGGAGGACAATCTTGCGGCGCTCAGCCATAAGGACAAGCTCACCGCTGATGTCCTGGAGCGCATTGAGGCCATCTTCGGAAACAAACCCGCCGCGCCGCAGCGGTTCTGAGTGGAAAAAGCCGGACAGGGGCTCGTGGGCGGGAAAATCAGCAATGATTTCTACCGCCCGGGCGTCGAACCGTTTCCGAACCGCATTTAAAAATAGATTTCCATCGGTTGGTTTCCCAACTAAAGGCGGCTTGCGCGTCCCGATCTATTTCACTGGAAAACCTCTGATCCATGTTCAACATCATTCTCGGACTGCCATGGCTTCTGGTCGTGGTGCGCTTTATCGAACCGTTGCCATGGCCATGGTCGATAAAATTGCTCCTCGCCGCCGTCCTGCTGATTGCGTCGCAATTCCTCCTGTTCTGCCGTCTTTCGTCGGGATCGGTTTTCTCGCCGGAGTTTCCGAGGCCGCTCATCATCGCCTTCAACGTGATCTTCGGGGCGACAGTCCTGCTTGCGGTATTCCAGATCGGCCTCGACCTGGTCTCGATTGTCCTCTGGCCGATAAAGGGTGCGTTTCCAGTCGTTCGTCCTGAGTTGCGCTATGGAATGGGGATTTTTGCGCTTTGCCTCGCTATGTTTGGCGTGAGCCAAGCCATCCGCGTTCCAGCGCTCAGGGATATCGAAATTCCGGTATCCGGTCTTCCCGCCGCCTTTGATGGATATCGCCTCCTGCAGTTGACCGATCTCCATATCAGCAGGTTGTTTCCCGGGCGCTGGGCAGACGCGGTGGTGTCGAAGGCGAACGCTCTCGATGTGGACCTGATCGTGATGACGGGTGATCTGATCGACGGCGATGTCGAGCACCGACGTCTCGATGTCCAGCCGATTGCGAAACTGCGGGCGCGGGACGGCGTCTTGGCCATTCCCGGCAACCACGAGTACTTCTTCGACTACAAGGAATGGATGCGCGAATACCGGATGCTGGGACTTCAGCCGCTTTTGAACCAGCATGTCGTCATCGAGCGCGACGGGGCGAAGATCGTCGTAGCAGGCGTAACCGACCGCTCCGCCGAACATTCAGGCAATGTTGGGCCGGACTTGCGTGCGGCCATTTTCGGCGCTCCCGAAGGGGCTCCGATTATCCTGCTCGATCACCAGCCGATGGGAGCCGCAAGCGCCGCCAGGGCAGGGGTCTCGCTTCAGCTTTCCGGCCACACCCATGGCGGAATGGTCGTCGGGCTTTCCAGCCTTGTGGCGAGGGGCAATAACGGGTTCGTTTCGGGCCTTTACAAGGTGGAAGGCATGCATCTCTATGTGAACAACGGCACGGGGCTTTGGCCGGGTTTTGCCCTGCGTTTGGGAAAGCCGGCGGAACTCACCCGCATAACTCTCCGGTCCGCGTAGAGAACCGGCAGTTCAGCACAGTTAGGTCAGTTAATGGCGCTTACGCTGCTGTCGGGCGCAGTATCCGGTCGATCGTCCTGGGGCAGGCCTCAAGCGGCGGGCCAGCCCGTTTCAATCTCCGGCGTCAAAACATCGCCGGTCCATTGCGATTTGAGGATGCCTCAAGCTGCGAGGTCTTGATGGTCCTGCAGGCTGTCAGAATGCGAAGCCAAAAGCTGGCGCGCGACAATATCGTGGTTGAGCCAGAGAACAGGGCCCGACGGCTCCGAGGTCTCTCCGAATATCAGTTTCCCGGTGGCTTCCACAACCAGACTACTCAGGCGGTCGCTGATCAGCGCCTTCCCATCGCGGTGCATCTGGGTGATCTCGCTCGACGCGCCGATGACAAGATCGGTCTGCTTCTGGCTGTTTGCCATAGGCCACGCCGAAAAATCATAGAAGGGGCGCATGACGTCGTTCGCCTGCATTTCAGCGATCTTGCGGAAGACATCTTCCATCGTAAAGCCGTCCGCAAGAAGCTGCCCGCAGGCTTGCCACTGGTCGTCGACCCATTGACCGCCGCCCTCCTGCATGAGCGCCAGCAGCAGCGGAATGAGCGGCAGTTCGATGCCCGTGAAGACATCCGAAGAATTCGTCCGAATTTCGGGGCAGTTGTAGACTGTCGCCTTGATCCCGGCTTCCCAGGCGCGCGTCGCGATGCCTTCAAGCCGCATCTTGGCGTAGCCCTGGGTGTAGTTGGTATAGGTCTGCCAGCGATACTCGCCATCGATGAGCACTGCGGAGCCATGGTAGCCGTAGGCCGTGTACCTGACCGTGCCGCCCGAGTTCTCGATCCTGTCGCGTATGGCGGCGCTGAACTCGATGAGATGTCCGAAAGTGTCGGCCGACACCTCGTCGAAATTCTGCAGGATGAGCTTGCCCATATCGCTGTCGAGCAGGGTCTGCGACGACATGTGGCGCGCTCCGCGCCCTTTGTAGATCCGGTTGGCCAGCACGAGGAAGACCTTGGCCTTCGGAATGCCTCCGGCCATCGTATGGGCGAAAAATACGTTCTTGCCATCGGCGATCATGCCGTCAAGCACATCCATCACCTGGGCAAGCGCATTGGTAAGCCGGGCTGTCCCCGTCGCGCGACAGCGCGCCAGATAGTCCCAGTCAAGTTTCTCGTCCTGCCAGTTCTCCAAGGTCATTTCGCCGAGGATATCGGTGGGTGTCGGACCACCGTCGGGCGCGTCCATGTCGAAGCCTGCCATCAGCGGGATATTGATGATCCGGCCGCCCAGGCGAGCTTCGGCAGCTGAGAATTCTTCGGCATCGAGCGGGCGCAGGCTTCCGCTTTCATCGCGGCGTCCAACCGTCACGCCGACGATCTCCATTCCAGCCGCGCGTGCCTCGTCAAGCAGGCCAGTTGCATAGCCGCGACCGAACAGTTCGCCGAAAAGCACGAAAACGTCGCCCTTGCCGAAGACCGTATTCTTGGCCAGGCGACTGACAGCTATTGGCTTATCCATGAGTTTCACTCTTGATCATGCGTCATAGCGCGACGCGTCTCGATGATTTCACCCCCAGATGCCCTGATAAAGCGAAAAACAAAACTCATTTAAAGTGACCAAACATTTCACAGCGTGAACTGCCGCCCGAAATTGCGCGAGAATGCAGCAGCTGAAATGTTGACCCAAGGTCGGATCGTCACCAGATACCGGTCTATCGGAGGCCTATTTGACCGATCGACAGCACGTTTGAAGGAATTCAAGATGAGCACGCCCATCACCGCGATCGAAACCTTGAGCGTTCGCGAGCGCGAGGATTTACTGGTCGGGCTCGCCATTGCCCTCGAGGGTGTTGCCAAAGAGGCACTGGTGGAAGGGAACAAGCATTTCGCTGCGGTCTCGCAGGGAATGGCCGATGCGATTCGCGTCAACGCCGATGACTGGGCCCGGGAAGATGTCGAGAATGCCGGCTTTGCAGCCCAACAGGCTTCGGAAATGCTGTCGAGGTTCCGCGTCGAGCATCCGCACCGCGTCGTGACCTACGCACTGAATTAGGCCGTCAGCGCTTTTCCGGCATGCCGGGAAGACCGCACCCGGTGTTGACTTCGACTATGGCGACGCCCATTTCGTCGGCATGCCAAGGACCGAAAAGACCGATGCCCCGGAACTGCTCAAGGAGTGGGCGCTGTCGCCAGCAGCGACGCTCGGCTCATCCGTGCGCGCCAAGGGCATTCTTCTTGAAATCCGGGCGCGGTTGCCGTTGGCGATCCGGAAATCGCTGGATATCGATGGTTCGATCCTGAGACTGGTACTGCCGGAAACCTCGAAGACCGTTTTTCGCTCAGTGTCGGCTGTCGTCACCGAGGCACTTGTGGACATCGAAAGCCTTCCGGTCATCCCCCGCGAGATCCAGGATATCCTGACGATGACGACGACGGAGAGGCACCGGTGGCTGAAGGACGGGCGACTGCAGAGTGCCGGGATTCGCACCGTCAGACTGCGCGGGCGGGCGAAACAGATCACGTTCCACGTCTTCGATCCAAGGTTTGTCGAGGATCTGCTCAACCGCAGCGTGGTGGACGAGTGGCGCGAAGACGATGTCATCGCCGCCGCCGAGAAAAGGCAGCAGGCGTCCTGGAAGAGAAAGCTCACCCGTTCGCTGAAGACCGAAAAGACTTCGTCTGATCCCACAGGTGGCGGTGACGATGACCGTTCGCCGCTGAGCGGCTGGGAAGAGTTTGGGCGCGATGGCCTTCTGCGTTAGGTGGCTTCACTGAAATCCCGCGATCGCTCGATACTTCGAGACGCTTCAGTTCGTCGAAGCTATCCTGCTGCTGCCGGCAAATCTCATCCGATATGCCAGCGACCAATTCCACCGACTTGTCATGACGGACATCGGCGGCAATTCTATACAAGCCAAAAAGGGGAGAGAGAAAGAATGGAACTGGGTCTCAAAGGGAAGAATGCTGTCATCACCGGAGGCAGTGTCGGAATTGGCCTGACGATTGCGGAAGGACTTGCCGCGGAGGGCGCCAACGTCATTCTGGCTGCAAGAGGAAAGGAAAGAGTTGAGGCAGAGGCCGCCCGTATCGCTTCCAAATACGGGGTGTCTGCGACAGGCATTGCCGCCGACGTTGCGACTGCCGAGGGAACGAACAGCGTCATCCGCGCCGCTGCTGAAGCCGGGGGAGCGGATATCCTCATCAACAATGCAGGCACCGGCTCAAACGAGACTGTCATGGAGGCCGATGACGAAAAGTGGCAATTCTACTTCGACCTGCATGTCATGGCTGCCGTCCGGCTTGCCAGAGGTCTTGCGCCTCAAATGCGGGAAAAGGGCGGCGGTGTGATTTTGCACAATGCGTCCATATGCGCCGTGCAGCCGCTTTGGTACGAGCCCATCTACAATGTCACCAAGGCGGCATTGATGATGTTTTCGAAGACACTTTCCACCGAGCTGATCCCGCAGAACATCCGGGTAAACTGCGTGAATCCCGGCCTCGTCCTGACGCCGGATTGGATCAAGACCGCCAAGCAGCTCACTGCCGAAAAAGGTGGCGACTGGCAGGGCTACCTCGACTCCGTGGCCAACGAACATGCTCCCATCAAAAGGTTCGCCACTCCACAGGAAGCCGCCGACTTTTTCGTTTTCCTGTGCTCGGAACGGGCGAGCTATTCGGTCGGCTCGACATATTTCGTCGATGGCGGAATGCTGAAGTCTATGTGAGTTTCGGCCTATCTCGGCCGCACGATCAGCCTATGTGCGGCCGGGCAGTGTCGGTGCTCGGGGCCACCCCAAAGTCTCGGGCGTGCGGGAGCATCCGACCGATCATTGATCGTGGCGCACCTGTCCGTGGCAACCTGCAAACCCATCAGAAAGATTGCCACGAAGGCTTCTCCTGCGGCCGGGAATCATATTCGTCACGCGACTTTCGAAACTGATCCGAGTTCTCGACGACCCATGTCCAAAGGGGAATCATGCGGATCAGTAGCGCCATCCCAAGTTCGGTAAGCTCGTATTCCACGCGCGGCGGCATCTCCACGAGATCATAGCGCGCGACCAGCCCATCTCTCTCGAGTTGGCGAAGGGTGCGTGTCAGCATCCTCTGGGTAACACCATGCATTCTTCGTCCGATATCCGCATGGCGCAGTCTGCCATAGACACCCAGGGTGTGGATGACGCCCAGCGACCACCGGTTTCCTGCATGGGTGAGGACCTCGCGCCTCACCCCGTCCTCATCCTCGCGAAGACCGTCGCAGACGGTTTGGGAGTAGCTGAGGATTTCGTCTATGGTCATCTTCCTGCCCTCCGGTATCACGCGTGTACCTTCTTACGACCCTCCCGGAAATATGCCAGTTACCCGTTCACACGAACGATGAGACTGGCAAGGATTTCCAAGATGAACTCTTCTCGAACAGCATACTCACAGTCGATATTGGTTATTGGTGCGGGAGAACTCGGCATGCCGGTTCTGCGCAATCTGGCGCGTAAAGCCAGGCATCATGCGGACACGACGATCAGCGTTCTCTTGCGGGCCGCAACTGTTGAATCGACGGACACGGTAAAACAGCGTGATGTCTCCGAAATTCGCGAACTGGGGATCGAGATTGTCACCGGCGACATTCTTGCCGCTTCCGTCAGCGAATTGGCGGCAATCTTCGCTCGCTTCGATACCGTGATCGGCTGCGCAGGTTTCTCTGCGGGTCGAAACACGCCAATGAAGCTTGCGAAAGCTGCGCTGGACGCCAATCTCAAGCGATATTTCCCATGGCAGTTTGGCGTCGATTTCGACGTGATCGGTCGCGGCAGTCCTCAGGACCTGTTCGACGCCCAGATCGATGTGCGTGACCTCCTGCGTGCCCAGGACAAGACCGACTGGGTGGTGATCTCGACCGGGATGTTCACCAGCTTCCTGTTCGAACCGGTCTTCGGGGTCGTTGATCTCAAAAAGAATGTGGTCAATGCGCTTGGCAGCCTGGATACCGAGGTCACTCTGACAACTCCCGACGATATCGGTGCCTTGACCGCGGAAGTGGTCTTTGCTCAGCCGACGATCCGCAATGAAATTGTCTATCTTGCCGGCGACACCCTGACCTATGGTGCGGTTGCCGACACGCTCCAGAAGGTGCTTGGGCGCCCGTTTGCAAAGGCAGAATGGACAGTTCCGGATCTCCTATCTGAACTCGCGCGGGACCCCGACAATCACATCCGGAAATACCGGGCGGTCTTTGCCGAAGGCAAGGGCGTGGCATGGCCGAAGCGCAACAGCTTTAATGAGCGAAATGGCATCGATGTCATGACAGCCGAGGAGTGGATCAGCGAAAATCTTCGCTCCTGACGGCGATGCGGCTCGGCTGGGCGCAAGTTGCATGTGAGCGCTCAAGCTGAAGCTCACGCATACGCCGATTATCCAGCCGGAGCTTCTTCCTTCTCGGAATGGCGCTCGGACAGAAAGTCGCCCAGCCCTTTCAGACCATCGATGTGCTCGCAGAAGGTATTCACGGCCACGAGCAACGGCACGGCGACAAGCATTCCGACGGCCGACCACAGCCATGCCCAGAAGGACACGGCGATGAAGACGACCACGGTGTTCAGCCGGAGACTTCGTCCGATGAAGTACGGCGTGATCAACTGGCCCTCGATGCTCGTCAATCCGAGATAAAGGACGCCGACAGCAAGCGACCAGCCTGGCACATCAAACGACACCAGCGCGACACTCATGGCGACAAGAATACCCGCGAAGGCACCGAGATAGGGGACGTAGTTGAGAAGAAACGCGAGCACCCCGAAAATGATAGGGCTCGGCATGCCGACAGCCCAGAGCAGGAGGGCAACGGCAACGCCAAGTCCGCCATTGATGATGGTGATCGTCAACAGATAGCGCGAGAGCTTGCGCTCGATATCGTGGGCGATGCGCATCGCCCGCTTCTTGTCCTTGAACGTTGGCATGACATGGACGAGCTTCTCGTAGAACATATCGCCTGACGCCAGTAGGAACAGAAGCAGGATCAGCGTGAAGATGAACTGCGCCATCGCTGCGGGAGCAAAGAGAGCAGCGTTTGCGATCATGCTGCTGTCGCGAACTTCCACCTGCTGAACGTCGGCCGAGTGACTACGGGTCAATTCTCCGAGGCGGGTTGCGGCATCCATGATCCCTGAAAAGGTACTGGAGAGACCACTGAGCTTGCTTTGCACATCCTTCTGGATCTGCGGCGCGCGCTCCATCCATCCGCTGACGGGAATGGCCAGAGCGCCTATCAGGGCGAGAAACCCGAAAAACAGAACGGCGACGATCACCAGCGACGTCAGTGTAGAAGACACGCCACGCCGGTCAAAGAATCGTCTGATCGGCCCAAAGACCATGGCGAGCAGGAACGCCAGTACGATGGGCACCAGGAATTCCTTTGCGCTGCTCAATGTAAACACCGAGCCGTAAAGGAAGAGACCAATAATTGCCCATCTGGGGGCGGCGCGAACGGCGGAGACTTTCGAGCCATCCCCGCGGTCCTCTGGCAACATGTTCACGTCTGACAAATCATTTCCCCGATGTCGGCGGACTACAACGTAGCCGACGATAGTGAAGTGGCGCTGCCGTCACAAAAGGCAATCGAACCCTGTTTCTTGGAGCGGCGGACTTGTCTGAAGAGCCCTCGAACCTGAGAGGCACAGCAGTCCGTCGCGGCGACAGATTGAACGCCCGATACGGTGTAAGTCGCTCTCTGCGATCCCCGGATACCCAGATCGGACGGCGATCCAATCACGAGCAGCGCCATGGCGTGGTCTGCAACGGCGTGGGTCTCGTTGGCAGAAAGCGCATCACACTTTCCGTGGCGCCCATGTGAGCATGGCAAACCTCAATGCGTCCTATCGGTTCCGCGTCTGTCCGGTATCGCTCAAAAGGGGCCGTAAAGCACTTGCCCTCCGGCCAATTGGGAACGCCTGAGCCAAAAGCACGTTAGCCAGAGCAAATGGAGGACTACAAATGAACAAGATAATTCTGACCGCAGCGCTTCTCATGGTTTCTACCTCGGCTTTCGCTCAATCGGCTGCCGAAAGCACAGGCGTCAATTCGCTGATGGGCAATGCTCCGAAGACGGAAGACTTTGTCACCGAGGCCGCCACCAGTGACATGTTCGAGATCGCGGCGAGCAAGCTGGCTGTTGAAAAGGCCGATCCGGCCACGAAGGCCTTCGCCGAGCAGATGATTGCCGACCACACCAAGACATCGGCCGAGATGAAGGCGATGGTCGATTCCGGCAAGGTAAAGGTTGCAATCCCGACCGCCATGACGTCTTCGCAGCAGGGCATGATCGACAAGCTCAACGGTCTAAAAGGCGACGACTTCAACAAGCAGTACCATTCCGACCAGGTCTCGGCCCACAAGGACGCCGTCGACCTCTTCAAGCGCTACGGCGACGGCGGCGACAATGCCGACCTGAAGACGTGGGCCACGAAGACACGCCCCGCATTGGAGCATCATCTCATGATGGCGCAGGACCTGAACAAGTAAGCTACGGACAGGGCGGCGGATACTCCGTCGCCCGTTCACTGTTGCGATGTAAAGTTTGCGGACGGTGCCCCAATGCCCCTACCGACAAGAGCGGCGAGCCTAGACAGCAGACTATCAGAGGTCTGAGCGGGCCCCTTCCGGTTGAAATGTCATCAAGGCAAACGAGCCGAGCGGCATGCCCAACGATTTCCGCTTATGGGCATGGGTCGCCTCCCTTCCAAGCCATAAACATAGCCAGCAACGTTTGTTTGCGCCAAGAAAGCTCTCTGCATTGCCGCAGGCACTCCGGTGCATCTCATCTCCATAACCGCAGCTCACTCAGCCGTCGCTGCGGACCCGTCTTCCGTCGGCATCGAACAAGCGCGCATCCGATGGATCGAACGTCACTGTAATCGACTGCCCGACCTTGGGCGCTGGGCCCCGACCGCCTTGGACGACCAGCGACACGCCCGGCTGAACCTGCCCGTAGAGATAAGTCGCACCACCCAGGAATTCCGTAAAGTCGACGGTGAGACTGAGGCCAGGCTCGGCGTCGCGGGTTAACCGTAGATGCTCTGGTCTTATGCCGAACTGCAGTTCACCGTTTGCGGGTAGGCTAGCAGGCACCGCGAACGGCAGGCGCTGGCCGCCGATCAGGAGCGAGCCGGCCTCGCAGCTCGCCGGCAGGATGTTCATCTTGGGGCTGCCGATAAAGCCGGCCACGAACAGGTTGTCGGGATCGTTGTAGAGGTCGAACGGGGAACCGATTTGTTCGATACGGCCAGCTCTGAGAACGACGATCTTGTCTGCCAGCGTCATGGCTTCGGTCTGGTCGTGTGTGACGTAGATCATCGTGTTGCCGAGTTGCTTGTGCAGCCGTGCGATCTCGATGCGCATGCCCACCCGCAATTCGGCATCGAGGTTGGAGAGCGGTTCGTCGAACAGAAAGACCTTGCGATCGCGCACGATGGCTCGACCGATAGCAACGCGTTGGCGCTGACCGCCGGAGAGCTGGCCAGGACGGCGATCGAGCAAGGGAGACAAATGCAGAATTTCGGCCGCCGCCTGCACCATGTCGGCGACTTCCTTCTTCGGCCGATGCGCCATGCGCAAGCCAAAGCCCATGTTCTGGGCGACGGTCATGTGCGGATAGAGCGCATAGGACTGGAATACCATGGCAATGCCGCGATCCGAGGGATCGGCATCCGTGACGTCGCGTCCGCCGATGAGGATTTCGCCCCGGCTTGTCTCCTCCAGTCCGGCAATCAGCCGCAGAAGCGTCGACTTTCCACAGCCGGACGGCCCCACGAACACGACGAATTCGCCGGCCGCAATGGAAAGGTCGATGTCGTGGATGACGTCGACCGCGCCGAAGCTCTTGGAGACGCCCCTCAGATCGACGCCGCTGGTCTGGGCTGAAAGGTGAGATGCCACTCTCATGTCCACCGCATTCATCGACCACCCTCCGTCCGGATCCAGACCAGCATCTCTCCCGCTGCGCGATTGTCCCACAGATGATATGGAACCGCCCGGATTTCCGCCTCCTCCCGGCGAGGCAGCCTTTCCGTGTAGAGGCTTTCGCCAGCGGCCACTTCGCGCAGACCGGTCGTTACAAGTGCCGGGATGCTACCAAGTGTGTTCACGGGCTCGCAGCGAAAGCGACTTTGCGGTTGAAGGACGAGGGAGTTCAGGTCATCGCCATTGTCGACGCCCTCAAGGCAATAGACCAGCGGCCCCCGCTGGAGCGCCACCCGTCCCTGGTCGACCCCCGCCTTCGGGTGCGCGTGTAGTTGCTGTACCGGCATCTCTAGATCGAGTTCCACAACATCTCCCGACTTCCAGAGGCGGGACAGCCTCGCATACCCCTTCTGCTCGACGGCAGCTCGGTCGACCGGCGCGCCGTTGACACGGATCGTCACGCCCGGTGACCAGGCCGGCAGGCGCAGGGAAAGAGTGAATTCGGCCGGCTGCTGCGGCTCCAGCGTCAGCCGGATGGCGCCATCCAGGGGATAGATGGTTTCCTGGCCGATACGAACAGCCGTTCCTGCCGTCTCCAGATCCGCAATGCCCTCGCAGTAAAGATGCACGGCGATTTCGTTTTCCGACTCGCCGTACATGTATGTGCCGACCGACGCTACCAGCCGGGCGATGTTCGGCGGGCAGCAGGGGCAGCGATGCCAGGTCCACCTATGATGCTTGCCACGGCTTTCCAGCGGATTGTCATAGAAGAACCGGGTGCCGTCGATGGAGAGACCGACCAGAGCACCGTTGTAGAGCGCCCGCTCCATGACGTCAGCATAGGCGCGATCGGGACCCAGCCCCAGCATGCGGCTGGCCCAGAAGACCAGCGCCACGGCAGCACATGTCTCGGCATAGGCCGTTTCGTTTGGAAGGTCGTAGTCGAAGGTCAGTCCCTCGTTGTGGGCAGAGGGCCCGAAACCACCTGTGACGTAAAGGTTCTTCTCGGTAAGGTGCGCCCAGATCGCCTCGAGCGCAGGTTTCAGACTGTCGTCGCCAAACTCGGTCGATACATCGGCCATCCCGGAGTAGAGGTAGGCGGCGCGCACGGCATGGCCAACCACATGGCGCTGCTCGCGCACCGGCACATGGCTCTGCGAGTACTCGTAGGTCGCAAAGTGATAATCGGCCGGATCCCGGCCCCGCGCGCGGGCTTCCCGGTCGTAATAGTGCTGGCCATCAGGCCGTTGGCCACGCTCGTTGACGAAGAAGCGGGCAAGCTCGAGATAGCGTTGCTCGCCGGTGGCGCGCCCAAGCTTGACAAGCGCAAGCTCGATTTCGGGATGTCCGCAATAGCCCGGCTTCTGGTCTTCTCCGGGCCCGAAGACGGTCGCTATATGATCGGCGTAGCGCGCCATGATATCCAGCAATTTGCGCTTGCCGGTGACGTGATAGTAGGCCACGGCACCTTCCATCAGGTGGCCGGCATCATAGAGCTCGTGGCAATCGCGCAGGTTGGTCCAGCGCTTGCCGGGTTCGATCCGCTGGTACCAGGAATTCAGGTAGCCATTCTCGTCCTGCAGTCGTCCATAGGCATCGACGATCTCGTCGATCCGGGCCTCGAGCGCGGCATCCGGCTTGTGCAGCAGCCCATAGGCGGCCGCCTCGATGCTCTTGCCGAAGTCGGAGTCCCAGAACATCTGGGTGCTGACAGTATCATTGCCCTGCTGGTAGGGAATGCGCAGCCCGGGGTTTGGCCTGTCCGGATCGACCTGGTCCAGCATGCCCGCTTCGATGCAGCGGTCGAGCAGGGTGTGCGCGGTGGCGGTTGCGATGGTTTCGATGCGGGGACCGAAGAAGCCGCCGACGCGCACCTGATGGACGGCCGGTGGGCGGAATTTTGCATTCTGGCGGATCGTGTCGGCGGCGGAAGAAGGCATGCTCATGATGTAGGTCCTCTGTTGGATTGGTGTGCGCCTATTTCACCGCGCCGGCCGTGAGGCCGCGGATGTAATAGCGCTGGAGAGCAAGAAAGAGCAGCAGGCAGGGGATCATCATCACGGTAACGCCCGCCTGCACGGCGCCCCAGTCGACTGAGCCATAATGGCCGGAGCGCACGGCCGTAACGAGCACCGGAAGCGTGTAGCGGTCCTGATCGGTCAACAGCACCAATGCTGCCAGGAATTCGTTCCAGGCGTTCAGGAAGGCGAAAAGGCCGACCGAAACGACACCCGGAAACACCAGCGGCCCCATGACATAGACCAGCGCCCGCAGTCCCTTCACGCCATCGATGCGCGCCGCCTCCTCGATCTCCTTGGGCACTGCGTCGAAGGCATTGCGCATCATGAAGACCGAGAAAGGCAGCTGCAGCGTGACATAGATGAGGACGAGGCCGCTCAGCGTATTCTGCAGCCCGAGCTTGGCGAGGATCAGGAACAGCGGTGTCAATATGGATTGAAACGGCACCATGATCGTCGACAGAATGAGAACGAAGGCCACCGCCTTGAACGGAAAGCGGAAGCGCGAAAATCCGTAACCGGCAAAGACCGAGACCACGACGGTGAGCAACGCCGTGGCGACGGCGACGAAAAGGCTGTTGCCGGCGTAATGCAGGATGCCGGCGCCGAAATCCTCCAGTCTCCCGTAGTTGCCAAAGCCAAGTCCCTGGATCGAAAGCAGCCCATTTCCCGCCATGGCGGGCGGTCGGAACGATGCCAGCAGGACAAGCGCAATCGGCGCCAGAAACAACAGTGCAACGAGCAGGCAGGTGGTGTGAAACAGCACTCCGTAAAGCCAGGCATTGCCGCGTCTGCGTGCCGGCGCAAGCTTTGCTGCGTGAAGCGTTGCGGTCATCGTCATCGCGCGGCCTCCCTGTCACCCAGCAGTCGCAGCTGGATCACGCTCAGCACCACCAAAATGGCAAGCAGCACCATCGACAGCGCCGCACCATAACCGAGACGGAAGGACACGAAGGACTGGCTGAAAATCCAGTAAACTGCGGTGATCGTCTTGTTCTGCGGTCCGCCGGCGAGAATGATGTAGAATTGGTCGAAGGCGAGCATGGAGCCGGAAACGCACAAAATGAGCGCAAGGGCAAAAGGACGGCGCACCAGCGGCAGCGTAATGAAGCGGAACCGCTGAAGCGCGTTCGCGCCGTCGATCCGGGCGGCCTCCGTGAAGTCGGCCGGAATGGAGTGCAGTCCGCTCATCAGGATGACCATGTAGAAGCCCGCCATCTTCCAGATCACCATGGCGGTGACCGACCAAAAGGCGGGTGCAAAGGTGGCGAGAAGGTTCACGCGGCCATCCGTGAGACCCAGCGCCTCGGCCAAAGGGGAAAACAGTCCGCTGTCGACATTCGACAACCAGCTCCACAATAGGCTCGCCGAGGCGAAACCGATCACCACCGGCAGAAAAAACGCGGTACGATAGAAGCCGGCGAACGGTCGTGACTTTTCCACCAGGAGGGCTAGCGCAAAACCGACCAGCAAAAGGCCGATCGTGGCTGCGATGGTGTAGCGGATGGTGAAGGCGAGCGCGTTCCAGAAGTTGATGTCGTTCCAGAGCGCCTTGTAGTTGGCAAAGCCGACCCAGCGCGGCACGCCGATCAGCGGCCAGTTGTGCAGCGACATCCAGGCGGTCATGCCAAGAGGCACGAGAAAGAAGACGAGGACCAGCGCCAGCGCCGGAGCCACGTAGAGAAGTCCCATCCAGTCACGACGCGGCTTGCGCCGGGGACGCAGAGAGGCATTGGGCGCGCCGCTTGGCGTCGCCAGAGTATTGACTGACATCGGTCTGGTCCTTCGCTGATATCCATGCAGCGGAGCCTCACGGCTCCGCCTTTCAGGATCGAGCCTTCAGGGCGCGGTGTCGACGATCGACTGCATGGCGCTCTGCGCGGCCTGGATCGCCGGTTCGATCGCATCCGGTCCACCGAAGAAGGCCGTGTTCAGCATGGTGATCCATGGGCCGTTGGCGGAGTTGATCAGATCGTTAAACACAGTGGAATAGGGCGTCCGGCCCTTGGCCATCGCGTCGGCAGCAATCAGATAGCGTGAATCGAGGCCTGCCAGCGCTTCCTTGGCGATATCGCTACGGATCGGCAGCGAACCGTTGCGGGCAAGCAGCTTCTGGCCGTCGAGCGAATAGGAGAACTCGAGGAACGCCTTCACCGCCTCCATTTTCTTGGTCCCCTTGGAGACGACAAAATTGTCGCCGCCGGCAAAGGAGGAGGAGCCGCCTTCCTTGCCCGGAAGGGGAGCGACGCCGTATTCGAGATCTGGACTTTGCGAATTGAGCGCGCCGATGGCGAAGGAACCGGACGGCGTGATGCCGATCTTGCCAGTGGCGAAGGCAGAGAAGAAATTCGCCCCCGTGTCCGTTTGTGCGCCTGCCGGAATGAGCTTGTCTCTTGCCATGCCCTGATAGAAGGCGATCGCATCCCGCATCTGAGGCGTATCCAGCGTAACCTTGCGGCCATCGGCGGAGAAGATGTCGCCGCCCGACGCCCATATGAGCGGCGTGAAGGTGAAGATATTGCAGCCGCCGCAGTTGCCGGAGAAGTAGAAGCCTTTGATATCTCCCCCGAGGGCATTGACCTTTTCCGCATCGCTACGGATTTCCGCCCACGTCGCTGGCCCCTTGTCGGGATCGAGACCAGCCTGCCTGAACAACTTCTTGTTCCAGATGAGCACCGAGCCATCAGCGGAGAACGGCACGCCATAGATGCGGTCGTTGTAGGTCCCGACTGAAATGTGCGCCTTCGACAGAGCGTTGAAATAGGGCAGGGACTTTGCAAAATCGGTCAAATCCTCCAATTGACCGGCCGCGGCAAAGGCGGGCGTGTAGATCAGGTCGAGCGATAGGGCATCAGGTGCCGTCCCGCCGGCCGCTGCCACGGCGTATTTTTGCACGAGTTCATTGACCGGTACGATCTGCAGATCCGCGTGATGCTCCTTCTGGCTGTTGTTGAATGCATCGACGAGCTTCGGCATGAAGGTCGAGCTGTCGGACCGCGTCCAGAGCGTGAAAGTATCCGCGCTGGCGGATAGCGGCAGAGCGAGCGATGCTGCGACAAGGCCGCTGAACCCCAATATCCATTTCTTCATTTCATTCCCCTCCCAGTTTTGCACCCGGCTTCGGGTGCGGTTAAATCCTATTCAGTCGACGGCTCCTCCGAACCGCACGATTGACGCACCTTCAAGCGGCACGGAAGACGGCGCTGCCCGGCCTCCACCGGCTTGCCGTCAATGAGATCAAGTAGCGTGACGCCAGCCTGGCGCCCCAACTCCTTGAGGGCCATATCGACTGTCGTCAGCGGCGGACGCGTGGCCGTTGCAAAAATCTCCCAGTTGTCGAAGCCGACGACGGCGATGTCCTCCGGCACCCTGAGACCCGCAAGCGTCAAGGCGTCGATCAGCCCGCGGGCGATCTGGTCGTTGCCGCAAAACACCGCATCGGGCCGATCAGACACTGGCTTTGCAACGAGCAGCTGTCCGCTTTCGTAGCCAAAGCGTTCGGACCATTCGCCGGACAGCGCCGCGCCAAAGCAGGGGAGCGCCGCTTCGGAGAGCGCGCGCAGCCAGCCCTTTTCCCGCAGGCCGACGGCGCCGAAGCTGCGCGGACCCGTCACATGCGCAATGCGCGTGCGACCGAGGCTGACGAGATGGGCGACGGCCGCATGCGCGCCTCCCTCGTCGTCGGGGACAAAACCGATGGCGCCTGGAGGACAGGCCGCATTGACGTAGACGACAGGCATGTGAACGGCAGGAAGATCGACCGGCAGCACACGGTCGATACGCTTTCCGGAAACCACCAGCCCGTCGACGCGCTTGTCCTCCATCGCTTCCAGATTGAGCCGCACGCGCTCCGGATCGTCGTCAATGGCACACAGAAAGACCGACACTCCACGATCTGCCATCGCGGACGACAGGCCGGCGGCAATTGGGAGGGTAAAGCGACCGTATGTGTCATTGGTGAGAAGGCCAAGGGTGAATGAGCGCTGGTGAACGAGCGCGCGCGCCATGGCGTTCGGGCGAAAACCCATCTTCTGCGCGATATCCTGTATGCGTTTCCGGGTCTCGACCGTCATACGGCCGCGCTCGTTTAGGGCCTTGGATGCAGTGGAAACCGATACGTTCGCAGCAAGCGCAACGTCTTTAATCGTGATGCGCGCGGCGACCTCTGTCCTGTCGCCTGACAACACTGCCACGCCTTTGCTATTTTCGTTCAATACCACCGGACATCAACATATCTGGAATGAAAAACCGTTTGCTCACCATAGGAAAACCGTTTTCTCATCTTTGGTCAAGCGCTTTTTCTCGTTCGTCATGACGTATGGGATTAAAACCTTCGAGCAATCTTGGCGTTGCCAGACGCGCCTATGCCGGAGCAATGGTTGCACAAGAAACGCACCGCAAACGAATTGCCGCTTTTCGGAAAGATACGAGGCGACATCTGTGGAGATTTCATCCAACTCGTGTAGCCATGCCCTCGGATGCATTGGGTTGCGGCTATGTCAAACGAAGCGTCTTGAGCGCGGTTATCCTTCGGATCGAAATAGCTGGCCTGCTCGTATGATCCAGTCTGTCTGCGGACATGCGTTGCCAACGACCACCCTTGGGGCCGCACGGGGTGGGACGTAGGCCATACGTCCATCGCTGATACGATCGTCCATGCTGTTGAACTTAGCTTCCGGGACCAGGCCGCTGTTGGGGTGCGCGGGCATTCGCTATTTCCCTGACACCGGAGTGAAGTGGCGTTGCAAGCGCCGACGGGCATCGGCCGAGGACGGTTTGAGCAATGGCAATGACGCGGAGACGTTTCATGGGTGAAGGTGACAAGGCAACGGCTGCCTTAGTAATCGGCGGGGGTGCTGCCCGGGCAGGCTCGCGACCGGTCGACGTCATCATCGTCGGAGCCGGATCTGCGGGATCCGTGCTTGCGACACGGCTCAGTGCCGATCCCCATCGTCACGTGCTGTTGCTGGAGGCCGGCCCCAGCTTTGCACCGACGGGCTACCCGAAAAGCCTGACCGACGCCGGCACTGTCGGTACGCCCGATTTCGACTGGCACTACCACAGCGACGACAAGGAAAGGCTCGGCCATGACATTCCGCTGCCACGCGGCCGGGTCGTCGGCGGCAGCTCGGCAGTCAACGGTACTGTCGCCATGCGGGCACGACCGTCAGATTTTGCGCGCTGGGCAGCGCGCGGAATTAAGGGATGGTCCTGGAATGAAGTGTCTGCCGCGTTCGAGGCGCTGGAGAACACCCCGACCGGCGACAGCGCCGTTCACGGTCGATCCGGCCCTTTCCCGATCAGGCAGCGCACCCTTAGCGAACTGACGCCGTCGTCGAGAGCCTTCGTCCAGGCCGCCCGCCACCTTGGCCTTGCCGACGTGCAGGATTTCAACGGCGACGCTGCGGACGGGGCAGGGGCATACCCGCTGAACGTCGTCGACGAGATGCGGATGAACACCGGCATCGTCTATCTGACCGCCGAGGTCCGTGCCCGTTCGAACCTTGCGATCCGCAGCGGGTCCGAAGTGGACAACATTGTCTTTAGCGGCCATCGCGCCACGGGCGTTCGGCTGGTCTCCGGAGAAGTCCTCACAGCAGGCGAAATCATCCTTTCGGGCGGGGCATTCGGCAGTCCGGCCATTCTCCTTCGCTCCGGCATCGGTCCGGCCAGCGATCTGCGTGCTCTGGAAATCCCGGTGCTGGCGGGTCTGCCGGTCGGCGCACGTCTCCAGGACCATCCGTTCTTCTACAATGTCTACGCGCTGAAGGCGTCGGAAAAAGCCATGAGACCTGCGGCCGGCGCGCTTGTCTGGACGGGCTCATCTTTGTCGGTCGGCGGCGAACTCGATCTTCAGGTGTCCGCCACGCACTTCATCGACCCGAAGGCCAGCCCCACCGGTGGAGCGATCGTTCTCGCCGCCGCCGTAACCCTGCCGCGGTCCATTGGCTCCTTCCATCTGACGTCGCGCGATCCGCGCATCGCGCCGCGCATTCACTACAATTTCTTCGACGACCCCAGCGATCTCGACAGGATGGTGGAGGCGGTCAGACTCTCCCGGGAGATCGGCAGAACGGCGCCGTTCGCAGGCATGGTTGACCACGAGATGGCACCGGGGGCTGGCATCCAGAGCGACGCGGACCTGCGCGCCAACATCGTCGCCAATATCGCAGCCTACCAGCATCCGACTTCGACGGTCCCGATGGGGCCGGACACCGACGACACCGCCGTCGTCGATGCCTTTGGGGGCGTGCGCGGTTTCCAGGGCCTTCGTGTCGTCGATGCCTCCATCCTGCCGGACATTCCATCGGTTCCAACCAACGTCACCACCATCATGGTCGCCGAGCGGATCGCCGCCCGCATCCTCGCCTAGCTCGAATTTCCCTCCGATTAGAGCCTCTCAGAAGGACGCTTCCCATGTCGCAGACAACATCCAGGAACTGGCTGATCACCGGCGTATCGTCGGGTCTCGGCCGCACCCTTGCGCAAGCCGCGCTGGCTCAGGGCGATCATGTGGTCGGCACGGTTCGCAATGCCGCCAACAAGGCCGAGTTCGAGGCTGTCGCACCGGGCCGCTCGTCTGCCGTCGTCCTCGATGTTACCGATGTTGCTTCCGTGGAGGCCGGGCTCGCTGAGGCGGCCACCCTGTTCGGTGGCCGGATCGACGTCCTTGTCAACAATGCCGGATGGGGGATGCTGGGCGCGGTCGAGGAGACCAGCGAGACCGAGGCGAAGGCGGTGTTCGACACCAACTTCTTCGGCCAGCTCAATGTCTTGCGGGCGGCACTGCCGATCATGCGGGCTGCAGGAACCGGTCACATCGTCGCCGCATCCGCCGTCGGCGGGTTTACGGGCTTTGCCGGGCTTGGGGTGTACTCTGCGGCAAAGGCTGCGGTCGACATCATGAACGAGGCTCTGGCGCAAGAGGTCGCGCCGTTCGGGATCAAGGTGACAATCCTGACACTGGGCATTTTCCGCACCAACTTCGCCTCGTCATCGCTGAAGCATGTCGGCCAGACGATTGCCGCCTATGAGGACAACCCCGTCGGCAAGTTCCGTGGATTCATGGACCAGATCTCCGGCAAGCAGCCGAACGATCCCCAGCGTGGTGCCGAGGCAATTCTCAAGCTCGTCGCCTCCGAAAAGCCGCCTCTGCATCTTGCGCTTGGAGACGACGCGGTCGCCGTCATGGAACGCAAGATGGCGTCGATGAAGAGCGATATCGATGCCTGGCGCGAAGTCAGTGCATCGGTCGTGTTCCCGAAATGACCAAACAGAACGTCCCGCCGCTGATCTCGTATTTTCACCCAGGAGCATTCCCATGACATCCCTAGCAGGCAAGGTTGCGCTGATCACCGGTGCATCGCGTGGCATCGGCCGGGCGATTGGCGAGCGGCTCGGACGCGAGGGCGCTACGGTGGCGATCAACTATCGCAGCCGTCCCGAGGAAGCGGCGGACGCGGTTCGGGCGGTCGAGGAGGCCGGCGGCGTGGCGCGCGCCTTCCAGGCCGATGTTGCCAACATGGCGGACATCGGCCGGCTGTTTTCGGAAGTCGATGCTGCCTTTGGCGGCCTCGACATCGTCGTCGCCAATGCAGGACTACCGTTCATCGGCGTGGCAGTCGTTGACGTCAGGGAGGAGGATTTCGATCGGATCTTCGGACTGAACGCCAAGGGTTCGTTCTTTGTGCTTCAGGAAGCGGCCAAGCGCGTATGCAACGGCGGACGGATCATCGATATTTCGACATCGACAACCGCGTTCACGGCACAGGGGATGGGGCTGCACGCCGCTTCGAAGGCCGGATCGAAGCTGATCGTGGAGGTCCTTGCGATTGAACTCGGCCATCGTGCGATCACGGTCAACTCGGTCATGCCCGGCGCGACCAACACCGAGTTCATCAAGGATGCGCCGCAGGAAGAGCGGGACCGCATCGCTGCCGGCTCACCGCTTGGACGCCTTGGCGAGCCCGACGAAATCGCCGATGTCGTCGCCTTCCTCGCCTCCGATCAGGCGCGATGGCTGACGGGGCAACACATCCTGGCGAATGGCGGAGCGAGGGTATGACCAAGAGCTATGTCGCCGTCTACACCGCGACCATTAGCGCAAGTCCGGAGCGGATCTGGGCTGTCGTCCGCGATTTCGCAACAGTTGCATCGTGGAACCCCATTGCCCGCGAGAGCCGTCTGGTGGGCGAGCGGGAACGGGAGCTGATCACCTCCGACGGGACGCTTGTCCGCGAGCGGATGATCAAATGTGACGACGACGCACGTCATCTCACCTACCAGATGGTGACATTCCCTATTCCCGTCACCGAGCAGACGAACCAGATCCTTGTCGTTGCAGGCAAATCTGACGACGAGACGAACATCCGGTTCGAGGCGTCGTTCATTCCGGCCGACGGGGCGGATTCGAACGTGATACAGGGCATCAATCTTTCGGCGTTTGCGTCGGCATCTGAAGGTCTTGCCCGTCATTTGGGGGTTGCCCTGGTGAGGGCGTCTCTCTAATGCTGGTTGTGGCCTCTCTATAGAATGAGGCCCTCGAACACGGGTCTTGGCGGGATGTCCGTCAACCTGCTGAAGGACTGCCTAGTGCTTGACCTGAATGACGTCCGCTACTTCGTTCAGGTCGTCGACAGCGGAGGGCTGACGGCTGCAAGCCGCAGCACGGGTATTCCGAAGTCGACCCTGAGCCATCGGCTCCAGCAGCTCGAGGCAGGCCTGGGTGTGCGCCTGGTCAACCGGACGTCACGGGCGCAGACACTGACCGAGGCGGGCTCCTTGTTCTATCGCCACGCTCTTGTCATGCTCCAGAGTGCAGAAATGGCGGAAAATTCGGTTCGCCAAAGGCTGGATGAGCCGACGGGGGTCGTCAAATTTACGACGGCGATCGCAACCTCCATGTATGTCCTGCGCCATATCATACCGCAGTTTGCGATCGATCATCCCAAGATCAACCTCGTCCAGCACACGGGCGACGAGCAGACCGACATCATCGGCGGCGCCTTCGACCTGGCGATCCGGGCCCACGAGGGACAAATGACCGACTCGGCCCTGGTGCAGCGTACATTGTCTCCGGCACCCTGGTTCATCTTCGCGGCTCCCTGCTATCTCCAGCATCGCGGTGAGCCAACCACGCCGGACGATCTTTTGGAGCATGACCTTCTGGCGATGTATCGTCCCGGGCAGGCGACCGTCTGGAAGCTCAGCCATCCCTTGATGGGCGATCGCTCGCTTGCGGTCCAACCCCGGATGGCGGGCAATGACCTGATGATGCTGAAACAAGCGGCGGCGGACGGGATCGGCATCACGGCGCTTCCGGGTTACATTTGTCGGGAGGAATTGCTCGAGGGAAAGCTGCAAAGGGTGATGCCGGAATGGCTGGCGGGCAAGGCGGTCATCACGGCGGTATTGCCTTTCCGGGATTATGTGCTGCCATCGGTGCGTGCGTTTCTCGACTACCTCATCATCGAGCTGCCCAAAGTGGTCAACCCTGATCCTGGCTCACCATAGTTCGCCATTTGTCAGCAATCTCAGTCGGAGCCTTCATGTCCCAGTCCAAGTCGCTGCACTTCGTGACCCTTCTCGGAAGCCTGCGTCATGGCTCCTACAATGCCGCCATCGCGCGGGCCCTGCCGTCCTTGTCTCCCGACGGTGTGACGATCGCAGCGCTTGGTTCGATCGGTTCGTTTCCGCTCTATGACGAGGATTTGGAGAAGACGGGGTTCCCGGCCGATGTGATGGCCATGGGCGACACGATCCGTCTGGCCGATGGCGTCATCATCGTCACGCCGGAGTACAACTACTCCGTCCCCGGCGCTCTCAAGAACGCTCTGGACTGGCTTTCGCGTCTCCCGAACCAGCCGTTTGCGGGCAAGCCAGTGGCGATCCAGACGGCGTCACGCGGCATGCTGGGCGGCGTCCGCGCCCAGTACCATCTCCGACAAATCCTTGTGTATCTGGATGCAGCCGTACTCAACAAGCCGGAGGTGATGATCGGGCATGTCCCCGGCAACGTCGATGGAGAGCCGCCCGAGCTCACCGATGAAGAGACGCGCCAGCACCTGTCAAAGCAGATTGCCGCATTCGCGCACTTCTCTGAAGGTACAAAGACCAGCATTTAATCACCTTAATGATACTTTAAGATGTCTGTCTTGCCGCGGTCATCGGAACGAGGGCTTTGATCGTTCATTTCCTCGGACATACCGTCTTGGATAGGCAGGCTAATCATTCCGTCAGATTTCTTTAACTGAGAGCGACCGATCAAATTGAGAGATCGGGCCATAAGCTTTGAAATGGATGATCAGGCACATGACCCAACGGTGCATTCTAAAGCCCGTCGATCCCTACAGCGGCAAGATCTACAGCACTGGCTGGAAGCAGCCGGGTCGCGGAACCCGGTCTGTTCTGGAGAAGGCCTGCGGCAAAGTGCTTGCGGCGGATTTCTCTATGGCGCGCTCATCAGTCCAGGGGGTCTGAGCCTCGACGTCTTTCTCAAGGGGCACCGATGCCTGTTGCGAAACGCGCGGCTCGTCGAGTTCTTGGAGAATAACCAAGCTCCAGCGGAATAAACAGCGGCCTTTCAAAACCGAACCCGGGGCCGGAATTGCCCCATAATCACCGAGGATATGAATATGAAACCGACATACGTGCATCGCGAAAAACCCGATGCCTACCTGTTCCTTGGCGTCGTCATGCGCGTGCTCCTCACAAGCGAGGACACGGGTGGACAGTTTACAATGATCGAGGGGACGATGCCGCCCAAGGGCGACGGCGGGCTCCACGTTCATCGCGACGACGACGAGAGCATGACACTCCTGGAAGGCGCGCTGGACGTGACGGTCGGGGAGGTCGGCTTCCGGCTGGAAGCGGGCCAGTCGTATTTCGCCCCGCGCGGCGTGCCGCACAGGTTGCGAAATACGGGTACGGTTCCCGCCCGAGGTCTCCTCGTGACGACGCCGGGTGGCTTCGATTCCTTTGTCGCACGAGCGGGCATTCCGGTTCACAACGGAGTGGTGCCGATATTGCCGCCACCTTCGCCTGAAGGGATGGGAGCGCTTCTCGAATTGGCGGCCCAGTACGGGATTACAGTTCTGGAACCGCCGGCGGGCCTTCCTTCCTGAAGTCGCTCCGAGAGCTTGCCGGGCATTCGTGCCTGGCAAGCTTTCGGGTTTTGACAGGCACCTCACCAATCCACCCGGCATGGGTTTTGATGTCCGCTTTTGAGCTCACGCTCTGAAGCACATGGTCGGCGCGCCCGTCCCCCGACCTCAATACGCCGAAAACCGCGATCTCATTGCCGCTTCCTCCTGGACGATGCGGATGATCAGCGGGATGGCGTAAAACGGCAGGCCGGCAGCCAGGGTGAGGGGAGCGTTCATGAGCAGAGCGAAGCCGATCAACTCCGGCAGGATATTAAGGAAGTAATTCGGATGTCGCACCCACCGGAACAGCGCATGGGTGACCAAAACGTGCTCACGGGCAATCAGGAGCTTCACCGTCCAGAGGGAGCCGAGCAGCCGGACCACGACCACCAGCGCTACGACCCCGATCGTATACAGAATGACGCCAATCCAGAAGGCGGCGTCAATGGGGTGCGCCTGGAAGGCACCTTCGGTCATGGCGCTGATATAGAAGGCGATGTGCGCGAGCGCCAGGATAGCCGTATTGCGCGCACCGATCTCCACGGCACCCTCTCGCTTCAACGCCGCCTCGTGGCGAAGCGATACGACGAGCATGGCGACACGGAAGGCAACCGCAACCATGCAGAAAATGATGAGACCCAGGGGCATATGAAATCCTTTCAATTGAGCGTCTTGCCGATGAACGCAACACCGGCGAAACCGGTGGTCGCTGCCCGAAGGCCTGCCTCAAGCCGTCTGCATGAGAAGGCACGGTCGCCCGGCAATGATACGCAGTGTGAGCCGAATGTTGGTGGGGGGCAGGATGACGTTATAAACCTTCAAGCCCACGGCTGCGTATTGCCGCGGCTTGATCGCGCGCCGGGTCGTCAATGTGTCGGGTGACGGGACACCTGTCGTTCAAGTGGACAGGCGCGGTTTGACCTCGCGACCGAGCAGTTCGATCGACCGCAGCATCGCCGGCTGGTCGCTCGCTGCAGAACTCATCTGGAACGTCAGGCGGTCGATGCCACCCAGTTCCTCGGATGTCTGCCGGATCTTGGTCGCCACCGCATCGGGATCACCGACGAGGAACGATCCACCGGGACGAACCAGGTTGTCGAACTGGGCGCGGGTCGACGGTGGCCAGCCCCGCTCGAGGCCGATCTTGGTGAACATCGCCTGCCATCCGGGGAAGAACCGATCCTCCGCCTCGCGCTGGGATTCTCCCACGAAGCCAAGGGCATGAATACCGACGCGCAGTGTTTCGGCGGTGTGCCCGGCGCGCGCTCCGGCCTCCCGGTAAAGGTCGACCAGCGGTCGAAACCGCCTGAACTCGCCGCCGATGATTGCAACCATCAGCGGAAGGCCCAGCAGGCCGGCTCGAACGAAGGATTGCGGCGTGCCACCCACTCCAAGCCATATCGGCATCTTTTTCTGCGCAGGTCGTGGGTAGACACCCTGGCCGTCAAGCGGAGCACGGAAACGGCCGGACCACGTCACATTCGTCTCGTCGCGCAGGGCAAGCAGCAGCTCCAGCTTTTCTTCCGACAGTGCGTCGTAATCCCTGAGGTCAAGACCGAACAGCGGATAGGCCTCGATCGAGGATCCCCGGCCCACGACGATTTCTGCCCGTCCCCGGGAAATCAGGTCCAGTGTCGCAAACTCCTGGAAGACGCGGACAGGGTCGGCGGCGCCGAGCACCGTCACCGCGCTCGTCAGGCGGATGGATTTCGTCCGGGCAGCGGCTGCGGCAAGGATCACGGCAGGTGCACTGTCGAGATAGTCGCCGCGGTGGTGCTCGCCAATGCCGAACACGTCCAGTCCTGCCGTATCGGCCATCACGATCTCGTCGAGCAGGAACCCCATACGGTCCATATCGCCGACGCCAGGGACGGTCGCGGCAAAACTGTCAATTCCGATTTCCAAGATGTAGTCCCTTCATGCGCAACGTCGATGGATTGGAGAAGCGATCTTAGGCGATGACATCCGCCATCGGAAGGGCGACCGCCGGGATGCACCGTCCAACACATCGGACACGGGCTATTTCCCCGGAAGCGTTCATGCATGTCGCGTCAAGGGGATCCGACCTCGAACATGCAGCATGCCGTTTAGGTATTGTCGATTATCGCGCGCGGGCCGCGACTTCCTCCCACGCTCTGCGGGCAAGGTCGCCGCGTGCGAAAACCGCCTCCCGGAAAGCAGCCTTGAACAATGCCCAGCGTGATTTAGGAATCCAATTTGCCGAAAGGGTCTAGTACACCGACTGCAAAAATAATGACTGTCGGAACTTCTGTCGGACCCAGCATCTAAGGGCCAAAACACTTAGAAAAATTCGGGAAAAAGCATTTAAAATCAAACTGGTCGGAGTGGAGTGATTCGAACACTCGACCCCCACGTCCCGAACGTGGTGCGCTACCAGACTGCGCTACACTCCGTGACCAGTGGCGCTTACTTAAACCAGCCGTTTTGGTTAGACAAGGCCGAATCTTCGGGGCGCTGTTTTTTGGATGGTCAGGCCGATTTGGCGGTTGGCGACAGGCACGACAGAGCTTTGTCAAAGGGGCAGGGTGGGCGCGATATGGGCCCACCCCGGCAGGTGGCTACTTCTTTGCAAATCCCGGCAGGGTGACCTGGAAGACCTGGAACATCGTGTCGACATCGGCGCCGCCTTCGCCCTTGTAGGCGGCTCCGACCTGGTAGCCGTCCTGTGTCAGGAAGTCGTTGTCGTTGGCAACAAACAGGAAATAATCGTCCGGGAGTTTCGGGTCGAGGACGCTTGCCAGCGACATCGCTTCCCATTTTTCGGACAGGTTGTTGCGGTCGTTCGGTGCGCCGTTGTGGAGGCCGAAGCGGGCAAGCTGCGCCTCGTCGTTGAGGTCGATGAACGGCGTGCGCTTGGCCGGCGTAACGGAGGGATCGAGGACGCCTTTCGGTGCCACCGGCTTGTCGGCGTCGAAGGCGGTGCCGGCAATATCGGTGGCGGCGGAGACATCCACGAGATCGATGGCGCGGTGCAGCGACTTGTCGCCCTTGACGCCATAGCCGTTGTTGCTGTCGCGGGCGAGCATCAGGAATGTGGTCGGCGACAGCGCGACGATCTCGCTCTGGGCGGCCACCATAGTCTTGCCCTTGGCATCGGTGAAGACGGGCAGCGGCACGACATATTCGTGCACCAGTTTCAGATGGTCGACATCGCTCGCGTCATAGAAGAGGGCGCGCGTGTTCTGGCGCGTGCTGCTGCTGTCGCCGCCATCCTGGCGCGTGGCTGATTGCAGCAAGGCGATGACAGTCTTGCCATCCGGCGTCATCGCCATGCCTTCGAGGCCCTGGTTGTTCTGCCGTCCGGTCTGCGGATCCTTGGGTTCCGGTGCCTTTTCGCCCGGGCCGGGATTGTTCGAGGCGAAATTCGGCTTGCCGTCACGCATCGGGATCAGCGCTGCCGGCGGCTGCGTTGCCGAGACGAGCCGGCCGTCTGCCGAGAAATGATAGATGTTCGGGCCGTATTCGTCGCTGATCAGCATCGAGCCGTCGGCAAGGCGGACGATTGCCTCGTTGTCGAGGGAGATCTTGCCGTTGGACGCCTGCGGCAGCATCGGCAACGTCGCGCTCGCCGGCCGCACGCCGGCTGACGGATCAAGTCCGGTCATGTCGGCGCCCTTGTCGTCCTTCAGAAGCATGGTGCTGGCGAGCGTGGCCGCCACGCCGGATTGCTCCTTGCCCGAGGAAGGTGCGGCACCCGGCGCCGTCGGCGTCATCTGGATGTCGATGGTATTGAGGCGGGGCCGGTAGTCCGTCGTGCCGCTGACATTGTATCCCCGGTCCGGCAGCAGCCAGAGCTTGCCCTTGTAGCCCTCGGCGGTGCGCGTCCAGGTGCCGGGATCTATCGCCATGCCCGAGCCGGAGCCGAATGTCTCGCCAAACGAATCCCGCTGGCTGGCGGGAATGCGGCCGATGCCGACGAGACCCTTGTTGACGAGGGTCTGGCTGGCGGCCGGCGCGGTATCGTCGGCACGGCCCGGGGCTACCGCAAAGCCCGTCAGGAGGACTGTCGAAAGCAGGATCGTCTTCAATATCGAGGTCTTCATCGCAATATCCTCCATCAATGATCGGCACCGCATCGGCTGCGGCTTCGGAGATGGAGCTGTCTTTTTCAAGAGTTCGACAAAACCCCGTCACCGTCTGGGGGAGGGTTTATGGCGGCAACATGATAGCTGGATGACAGGTTTTGGAATGTCGATATCACAACCCAGGCGGATCGTGCTGCAAGCACGATGGCGCGGTCGCCACTATCCGTCACTCAGTCCGTGGCGTTGCGGCGAAAGACCGAGGGGAGGCGCGTCCTGTCGATGACCGCGCCGAGGGCGACGCCCCACATGCCGCTCGCCATATTGACGATGATGTCGAACGGGCGCCCGTCATTGCCGATGGTCAGCACATGGGCGAGACCGAGCGCACTAACGGTGGCAATCATCATGAGGAAGGCAAAAGACGGTGAGTCCGGGTAGGCCAGTCGTGCCAGGCAGCCTGCGATGCACAGCGCGACGATGTGGTAGATGTTGAAAGGATTACCAATCTCGGCCTGCCAATTCACGTGCGCCAGCGTCAGCGCGACGAGGGCTGCGATATAAATCCAGACGCTGAATTTCAAAACGCGATTGGTGTCCATAGGATGAGGATATATCAGCGACTTAAGGCAAGACTAGCGTAGGCACCGCTATATCCGCACTTTCGGGGCACACAAATTGTGTACGCGCGATATAAATGTCGAAACAAATATAGGATCTTGGGCAATTCCGCGGGCTGAATTCCGCCATGCTTCCGATCTTCCCCGCCAAGGGTGATCCAGCCGCATCCGGCTTCGTAAAGAAATACATGAGATGGATATGAGTGCAAGCTCCGGCCGCACTGTCGGGATCACAAGGTCAGGAGCATAGTTGCAGGACAGCGTTGGAATGGAGCCAGGCATCAGGCGGAACAAGCGGACCCGCGTCAGGCTCAGGGACGTCGCCCAGAAGGTAGGCGTGAGCGCTATCACCGTGTCCCGTGTGTTGCGTGCACCCGACAAGGTCTCCGCAGAATTGCGCGAAAACATCCTCCGGGTCATCGATGACATGGGCTATGTGCCCGATCTGGCCGCACGGGCACTCGCCGGCCGCCATAGCGGCATCATCGCGGTTCTTGCCCCGGCAATCAACAGCCAGATCCTCTCCGATGTCATGAGTGGCATCGAAGCCCGCGTGCGCAACACCGGCCTGCACACGCAATATGCCAATACGGTGTATAGCGGCGGCGAGGAGACGGGTCAGATCCGTAACCTCCTGACGCAGAACCCGGCCGGCATCCTTCTCGTCGGCACCGAATGCTGCGAGCGGATTGCCCCGACCGTTATTTCGGCGACCTGCCCGGTATCCTACATTCTCGATCACAGCCAGAAGCCCGAAGAGCCCATGGCTGCGGCCATCGACCACGAGGCCGTCGGCGAGGCAGCCACGCGTCATCTTGTATCCGCCGGTTATCGACGCATCGGCTTGCTCGGCGGCTACCTCGATGTCCGGTCGAACCGGCGACGGCAGGGTTACGAAAACGTGCTGCAGGCAGCAGGCATCCATTATCCCGACCTGATGCTCATGGAGGATGAACCGACCAGCGTGGCCCTCGGTTGCCGGTTATTCTCAGAGCTTCTGGCGCGGGCGCCCGATGTCGATGCGGTGCTCTGCCAGAACGACGATCTGGCGCTCGGCGTGCTGTTCGAATGCCAGCGTCGCGGCATCAGCGTGCCCGGCGATCTCGGCATCTGCGGCATCAACAATCTCGAATTCGCAGCCTCCTCCCATCCGGCCATCACGACCGTCGATATCCCGCGCTTCGAACTCGGTTTTGAGGCCGCCGATATGCTGGTCCAGGCGATTGGCGGCGGGCAAATCGCCGGCCGGCGCAAGCTGGGCTTCAAGTTGATCGTGCGTGGAACGACCCGGTAAGGGGGAAAGGTCAGGGGGTATCGCTCCCCCTGAATTGTCGGTTCTATCAGATGTCGCTTGCCGCGTCCGACCAGAGGTCGGCTGCTTCCGCGGAGGTCATCCGGCGGACCTTCGCCTCGTCGCGACGGCTGGCGAACAGGTCGCTTGCCATGATCTGTTCGGCAAGGTCTGCCGGCAATGACAGGAGCACGCGCGTCTGATCCGGGTCGTAGGCACCGAGGTCGGCGCGCTTGCCCGAGATCATGCCGCCGGCCACCGTGTTGTTGGTGTCGGCATCGATCAGTATGAACGCACCGGTCGAGCGGCTCAGTTCGTAGGGATCGAAGATCGCCAGCTCGTCGAAGATCAGCTGGACCTTGCCGATGGCGTTCATCGGCAGCGCCTTGGCCGGGTTCCATGCGCCGCTGACCAGTTCCAGCTGGCTGACGGGAAGCACCTGCACCCGCTGGCGTCGACTGCCGCTCTTAAGCCAGTAGCGCTTGCCGGAGTGAATGCCTTCCGGCTGCAGCGCGACGATTTGCGCATCGAAGGAAAGGCCGACCTGCGGCTGGTGGTCGATGGCAACGATCATGTCGCCGCGCGACACGTCCACCTGCCGGTCTAGAACCAGCGTGATTGCATCTCCCGCCACCGCCGCGTTGCGCACCAGGTCGAAGGTGACGATCTTGGCGACGTTTGCGACCATGCCAGATGGCAAGATCATCACGCTGTCGCCGGGCTTCACCGAGCCGCCGGCAACGGTGCCCTGATAGCCGCGAAAGCTTTCGCCGGGCCGCGACACGCGCTGCACCGACATCCGGAAGCCGACCGCCTGTGACGAGCGAACGGTTGCCAGTTCCAGCGCCTCGACCAGCGTCGGGCCGGTGTACCAAGGCATGGATGCCGCGCCGGAATATACGACGTTTTCGCCCTTAAGCGCCGACATCGGGATTGTGGTGATCTGCCTGACGCCGAGCGTCGCGGCAAATTCCTTGAAATCATGGGCGATCTTGTCGAAGCCGGCACGATCGTAGTTGGTGAGGTCGATCTTGTTGATCGCCAGCACGAACTGCTTGATCCCGAGCAGCGACGCGATGGTTGCGTGGCGGCGCGTCTGCTCGAGAATGCCGACGCGGGCATCGATCAGCAGGATGGCGAGATCGGCCGTCGAGGCCCCCGTCGCCATGTTACGGGTATACTGTTCATGGCCGGGCGTGTCGGCGACGATGAAGGAGCGGTTGTCCGTCGCAAAGTAGCGATAGGCGACATCGATGGTGATGCCCTGTTCGCGCTCGGCCTGCAATCCGTCCAGCAAAAGCGCGAAATCGGGCAGCCCGAGGTCGTTCTGCTTGCCGGTGGAATCCCGGCGCAGCGTTGCGGCCTGGTCTTCCTTGATGGCCTTGGTGTCCCAGAGCAGGCGGCCGATCAGCGTGGACTTGCCATCGTCGACGCTGCCGCAGGTGATGAGACGCAGCGGGCGGGTGTCGCGCACGGCTTTCAAAGGCTCGGCCGGGGCGAGATGGACGACGTTTGCGGCACTGGCGACAGTCATCTCAGAAATATCCTTCACGCTTCTTCTTTTCCATGGAGCCGGACTGGTCGCGATCGATCGCGCGTCCCTGCCGTTCGGAAACCGTTGCAATTTCGAGTTCGCCGATCACCTCGTCAAGGGTGGTCGCCTCCGACCGGATGGCGCCGGTCAGCGGGAAGTCGCCAAGCGTGCGGAAACGGATCATGCCTTCCTGGCGGACTTCGCCGGGCAAAAGCTCCAGCCGCGGATCTTCGGCGAGGATCATCATTCCGTCGCGCTCCACGAAGGGGCGCTTCTTGGCGTAATAGAGCGGCACCAGCGGAATGTCCTCGGCCTGGATGTACCGCCAGATGTCGACCTCGGTCCAGTTCGACAGCGGAAAGGCGCGCACGCTTTCGCCCTGGCGGATCATGCCGTTATAGATGTTCCAGAGTTCCGGCCGCTGGTTGCGCGGATCCCAGCGATGGTCGGGGGTGCGGAATGAATAGATCCGCTCCTTGGCGCGGCTTGCCTCTTCGTCACGCCGCGCGCCGCCAAAGGCCGCATCGAACTTGCCGGCGTCGAGCGCCTGGCGCAGCCCTTGTGTCTTCATGATGTCGGTAAAGGCGGACGAGCCATGGGTGAAGGGGGTAATCCCCTCGGCGGCACCGCGCGGATTGATATGCTCGATCAGGTCGAGATCGTAGGTCTTCGCGATGTTGTCGCGAAAGGCGATCATCTCGGAAAACTTCCAGCCGGTGTTGACGTGCAGCAGAGGGAGGGGGACGCGGCCGGGATAGAAGGCCTTGCGCGCCAGATGCAGGAGCACCGACGAATCCTTGCCGACCGAATAGAGCATGACCGGCCGTTCGAATTCCGCCGCAACTTCCCGGAAGATATGGATGGATTCGTTTTCCAGCGCTTTCAGGTGCGGATCTAGCGGCGGCTTTACGCTCTGCGGATTGTGCAGTTCCGTATCCGGACGGCTGTCGGCCATTGTCTACTCCAACTCTGTCGTCTCCGGCCGCAGGTTGGGCCGGCATAAAAGGGAATTGCGTCTCGCAAGTCGAGATTGGAATTTGCAGAGACGCGGGGGAAGGTTCAAGCGGAAACGACAGGATCCTCGGCAACATGCAGGCCGCATTCGCGCGTTTCGTCGTTTTCCCACCACCAGCGGCCGGCGCGTTCCGGTTCGCCGGGCTTGATGGCGCGGGTACAGGGCTCGCAGCCGATCGACGGATAACCGCGCGCATGCAGCGGATTGATCGGCACGGCATTGTCGGCGACATAGGCGCGGATGCGATCGATATCCCAATCGGCCAGCGGGTTGATTTTCAGCAAGTGCCGTTCAGCATCGTACTCGGCAAACGGCGTATCCGACCGGTTGGCCGACTGGCCGCGTCGAAGGCCAGTGACCCAGATCGTCGCGCCGGCGAGCGCGCGGGCAAGCGGCAGCACCTTGCGCACGCCGCAGCAGGCATGCCGTGCCTCGACGCTCTCATAGAAACCATTGATCCCGTAGCGCGCCGCAAAGGCGTCGATGTCGGCCTGCTCTGGCTCGAAGCGTTGGATCGAAATGTCGTAGCGGCTTTCCGTCTCGTCGATGAGCGCCAGCGTTTCTGCAAACAGCCGGCCCGTCTGCAGCGTCGAGACGTCGATTGGAAAACGGTGCGTGCCGATCTCGGCAGTGATCACCTGATCCTCGATGCCGAGGCTGGTGGTGAAGACCGCGCGGCCGAGGCTTGCCGCCAGCGACAATCGGCCGGCGAGGTCGAGACCTGCCAGCGCGGCGTTCAATGTTTCCGTATCTTCGATGGAATTGATGGCAGTCATCGGAAAACCTTGTCTGAAAGTGCGCGCAGCATCGCAGACGATGACCGAAAAAGACAGGAATGGGATTTCATAAACGACTTGGTGTGAGCAAATATCTCTCACAACGGCCAACGCAGCGCAAAAGCAACCGCTTTTTCCGCAACCGGCGCCTCTCGGGCTGGCGCTGTCAGCAAGAACAGCGCTTATATCTACCAATCTAGTAGAGTTAATCGCCGGATGTCAAACTGATTTCTGCTGCAATCTTCAATTTTGTAGCCGTTTCGGCCGCACGCGTTCAATTCCGGTTCAGGCAACATGCGCCAAAAGGGGTGTTCACCAGGGAAAAGGCGCCACTGCGCCGTGGATGAATGGCATTGCAGATGATCACGCAGAAGGCAAAATATGCATTGAGGGCGCTGGCCATCCTGGCGCGTGCCGATCAAGGCGAGCCGATGCTGATCTCCGAGATCGCCGCACAGCAGAAGATCCCGAAGAAATTCCTCGAGCAGATCCTGCTGGAACTGAAGCACCGTGACATCGTCGAAAGCCGGCGCGGCAAGCAAGGCGGCTATCTGTTGCTGAAACCTGCCGAAGAGATCACCTTCGGGGAAATCCTGCGCATCATCGACGGCCCCATTGCGCCGCTCCCCTGCCTGTCGCTGACCGCCTATCGCCGCTGCAGCGATTGCGACGGCGAGCAGGGCTGCGAAATCCACCATGTCTTCGCCAAGGTCGCGGATGCCATGCGCAAGGTCCTGTTCAACACCACCATCGCCGACGCCATCCGCCGCCCGGAAAGCGCCACGGTCACAAGGCTGCTGGCCTGATCAAGCGGAACTTGCGTCGGTCCGCGCGGCATCCTTGTCATGCGTCCGTCGTGCGCGGATGGCGGCGGCGATGTAGACACGCGAAAGCCCGTGATAAAGCGGCTCCGGCGACAACATCCGTGACGTCACATAGCCCAGCATCGACACCGCCATGATCGGGATGACCGCCTGGTGATCGCCGGTCATTTCCAGGATAATGACGAAAGCCGTCATCGGCGCCTGCACGACACCGGCAAAATAGCCGGCCATGCCGAGGATGGCGGCAAGGGCGATGCTGGTGCCCATGAGGTGCCCGACGGTGCTGCCGAAACCCGCGCCGACGGCGAGCGACGGGGCAAATATCCCGCCCGGAATGCCTGAAATCATCGACAAAAAGCTTGCCAGGAGTTTTTCCACGAAGAACAGCAACGGCAGCGAGTTCCCCTCTACCGCGCCGCGCGCCTGCTCGTATCCGGTACCAAACGTATTGCCCTTGGAGATGACGCCGATGACAGCCACCGCCAGCCCGCAGCCGCCGGCCATGATGAGCATGCGCAGGAGAGGTTGCGGCTGTGCCCAGCGGCGGATGCGCAGGCCAAAATGCAGGGCAAGGCCGCTGAAGCCGGCACCGAGCGCGCCGCCGCCGATACCGCAGACCAGCACAAGGCCCCAATCGGCAAGGAAGGTTGGCGACGTCACCGCCGTGCCGAAATAATTGTAGCTGCCGGAGAGCCCGAGAGCCGCCAGGCCGGCGAGGATCACCGCCGTCAGCACCAGCCCGTTGGCACGGGCCTCGTAGGTGCGGCTCATTTCCTCGATGGCAAAGACGATGCCGGCCAGCGGCGTGTTGAAGGCTGCTGCGATCCCGGCTGCCGAGCCCGCAAGGATCAGCCCGCGTGCCTGTACCATACCGCCGAACCGCGCCGCTGCCAGCATGATGGCGGCGCCGACCTGGACAGTCGGTCCCTCGCGACCGATCGAGGCGCCCGACAGCAGGCCGAGAATCGTCAGCAGGATTTTCCCCGCCGCCACCCGCAGCGACAGCAGCCGCACCCGGTCATCCTCCTGATGCAGGTGCCGCGCTGCGATCGCCTGCGGAATACCGCTTCCCTGGGAATTCGGAAACAGCGTGATGGCAAGCCACGCCGACAGCACGAACCCGACCGGGGTGATGACGAGAGGCAGCAGAAATCCCCAGTCGCCCGAGGTCGTCACCGCACCGAAAAGCCGCTGCGCCATGTCTGCCGCCTTGGCAAAGCCGACGCTGATCAGCCCGATGGCCACAGCCCCCGCCCAGAACACCAGCCGCGTCCGCCACGTCCCGTGCGACCCCCACACAGCCCGGGAGCGGCGCAGGAACTTCGATTTTCGATAGGAAGAGGAGGGCATGGGAGCTCTGGACTGCTGGAAAACTGGCTGAGTTCGGGCAAATTGAGCCTCTGGGCGAAGACCCCTTATCGACCCCGCTGGCGCGTCTTGCAAGTTGGAATCGGTCGGGGTCAGCGCGCGTTATTTGACAAGCGCCTGTTGCGTTCTACAATGCATCGCAATTGCAACGCATGGAGCGGCTCATGAAAACGGCATCCCTTCCGTCACTGCGCGTCGATCCCGAACTACGCGCAGCGGCTGAGAGCGTCTTGAAGGACGGCGAGACGCTGTCGGCGTTTGTCGAGGCTTCTATCCGGGCACAGATAGATTTCCGACGCAAGCAGGCGGAGTTTATCGCACGCGGCCTGGCATCGCTTGAAGATGCAAAGAAAACAGGAATTTATTTCAGTTCGAAGGAGGTTCTCGACGAATTGAAGGGAATGCTCGATGCCAGGTCTTCGGAAAAGCATTCCTCGTGACCTATGCGGTCAGGACGACGGCAAAGGCCCGGGAAGATATCAAACGTCTATACGCCTATCTGCTGGAGCGCGATGAACAAGCTGCCGTGCGGGCCTATGCGGCGATTGAAAAGGCCATGGTCATGCTGGAAACGTTTCCTTTCAGCTGCCGTCGAGCGTCCGGCGGCGATTCTCTTTTAAGGGAGCTTGTCGTACCTTTCGGCGCGGCCGGATATGTGCTTCTGTTCAAGATAGAAGACAGCCAGACAGTCACCGTCGCGGCCATCCGCCACCAGCGGGAAGAAGACTACCACTGAGCCCGCCGATCGATACCCATGTTGCTTTGACGATCCAGCCCCCTGTCTCATGGAGCGGCCACAGCGACCGCTTTCTAAAAGTCTGGTTTCTGAGCCTTGAGGCCAACGACCGCGCACCGAAGGGGCTTCAATCTTTTCGTCGATCTCGATGATACCAGCAGAACTCGCACTCCATTGGTTAACTCGCTGCCAGACGATCTCTCACCGAAAGCGCCGGTCGATTGGCAGCGTGAAGGACCATGCTGTGGCCTTTTTGCGCGCGCCGTGCCTGAACATTATCCTGAGCAGGCGAATTGCAAAACCTGCGGGCGGTTTCGGGAGCGGGATTGGCGATTCAGGCTCGGGATCGTTCGGGTCGCCGAAGCGCTCGATGTAGAGATCCGCATACAGGCTCGGGATGGGTGGCATGACGAAGGCTTCCCCCGGTTTGACACAGGACTTGATTGCTTTTGAATCGATTCAATGGTCATGCATCTCTGTCGACCTGTCAAGCAAAAGTTGAATCGATACAAACGGGGCGTTATGCTTCGCTTTCGGTGCAGGCGGGGGTAGGGCATGAAGGAAAAGAGCGCAAAACTTGCCGATGTGGCGCGGGTGGCGGAGGTCTCGCAAGGGACCGCCTCCAATGTCTTCAACCGCCCTGAGGTGGTGCGCGAACAGGTCCGCGAGCATGTCCTGAAGGTCGCTGCCGCGTTGGGCTACAGGGGGCCTGACGTAAAGGGCCGCTTGCTGCGAGCAGGGCGCGTCAATGCGATCGGCGTGGCAACGGTCGAGCCGCTGTCCTATTTTTTCGAAGATCCTTGGGCGCGAGCGATCATGACGGCGATTGGCGACGTCTGCGATGAGAGCGGAACCGGGATTGCGCTGGTGTCAGCGAAAAACCAGGAAAAGCTGGCCTGGAATGTCAACAGTGCCCTGGTCGACGGGTTTATCCTGCTCTGTGTCGAAGGTGGAGAAAGGTTGGTCGACCTGACACGCCGGCGGCAGTTGCCCTTCATCGCGCTGGCGCTTGGCGAGGACGACGCCTCGGTCCCGCGGATCGGCATCGATAACAGGGCGGGCGCGGCTGCCGCTGCGCGGCATCTGGGCGAGCTTGGCCACAGGAATGTCGCCATACTGGCCATCGGAAACCACGATGTTCCGCATGGGCTGTTGCCGCTTTCGCGGATCGACGAGGTTTTGGGCGGCAGCATGCGGGAGCGGATGCGTGGCTACTGGCAAGGGATAGAGACGTTCGGTATCGGGCCCGACGATATGCCGGTCTTCGGCACGCTGAACGACCAGCCGACGGTCGAGGCTGCAATGACGGCGCTGTTCTCGATGCCTGCGCCGCCAACCGCCGTTTTGGCCATGTCCGACCACAGCGCCATGCTGGCGCTGCAGTGGCTCGCCGCTCGTGGCATCGCCGTGCCCGGCGAAGTGTCCGTGGTCGGTTTCGACGGCGTGCCGGAAGCGGCGTTGTCCCAGCCCGCCTTGACGACCGTCGTCCAGCCGTTGCCGGAAATCGCCCGTCGCGCGGTGGCGGCCATACTCGAAGCCACCATACCGGCAGAGGGGCATGTCATGGCGGTCGACCTGGTCGTCCGCAAAAGCACAGCCGCGCCCGGGCGATAGGGGGCAAGCGCGGCTGTCGAGACAGGATTACCGGTCGCTGATGTCAGCGCGCGGGTTGGTCCAGGGTCGCTGGTTGGAGCGGGCGAGCGGTTGGCGGCCGAGGATGTGGTCGGCGGCTTTTTCGCCCGCCATGATCGACGGGCCGTTGAGGTTGCCATATGTCAGCGACGGGAAGATCGACGAGTCCGCGACGCGCAGTCCGTCGACGCCGATGACCCGGGTCTCGGGGTCGACGACGGCCATGGGGTCGTCCCTCGATCCCATCTTGCAGGTGCCGCAGGGGTGATAGGCGCTTTCCAGGTGTTCGCGCAGGAACGCGTCGATCTGCTCGTCTGTGGTCACCTCGGCGCCCGGCTGGATTTCAGGTCCCCGGTAGTGGTCGAAGGCCTTCTGGCCGAAAATCTCGCGCGTCAGCCGGACGCAGTGGCGGAATTTCTCCCAGTCTTCCGGATGGCTCATATAGTTGAAGCGGATCACCGGATCGGCCTTCGGGTCCGAGGAGCGCAGCGTCACGGCACCGCGCGATTTTGACAGGTTGTAGCCGACGTGGACCTGGAACCCGTGGCTCTTGGCGGCCGCCTTGCCGTCATAGCTGATGGCCACGGGCAGGAAATGATACTGGATGTCGGGCTGCTTGATGCCGGGCGCCGAGCGCAGGAAGGCGCAGGCCTCGAACTGGTTGGAGGTGCCAAGTCCCGAGCGGGTAAAAAGCCACTGCGCCCCCGCCACGCCCTGCCAGAACCACGGCAGCCAGGAATAGAGCGACACCGGCTTGGTCGAGACCTGCTGGAAATAGAATTCCATGTGGTCCTGCAGGTTGGCGCCGACACCCGGTCTGTCGACTTTGACCTCGATGCCCATTTCTTTCAGATGCGCTTCCGGCCCGATGCCCGACAGCATCAGCAGCTTTGGCGAATTGAACGAAGATGCAGCCACGATCACCTCGCGGTTGGCCTTGACGACCTCGATCTTGCCGCCGCGCTCGATCTCGACACCGGTAGCACGGCCGTTCTCGATGACGATCTTCCGGGCAAGGCAGCGGATCAGCGTGACGTTCGGGCGTTTCAGGGCAGGGCGCAGATAGGCATTGGCGGCCGACCAGCGGCGGCCCTTGTAGATGGTCTGCTCCATCAGCCCGAAACCTTCCTGCTTCGAGCCGTTATAGTCGTCGGTGGTCTCGAAACCCGCCTGCTTGCCGGCCTCCACGAAGGCGTGGAACAGGGGATTGGTGAAGCCGCCGCGCTGTACATGCAGCGGCCCGTCGGTGCCCCGCCAGCCCTCTTCGCCGCCATGGCTGTTTTCCATGCGCTTGAAGTAGGGCAGCACGTCGGCATAGCCCCAGCCCCGCGCGCCAAGCTCCTCCCAGCGGTTGAAGTCTTCGGAATGGCCGCGCACATACACCATGCCGTTGATCGACGAGGAGCCGCCGAGCACCTTTCCGCGCGGCGCGGTGATCCGCCGGTTGTTGAGGTGAGGCTCCGGCTCGGAGTGATATCCCCAGTTGTAGCGATCCATGCTCATCGGCCAGGCGAGCGCCGCCGGCATCTGGATGAACGGCCCGAAGTCCGTGCCCCCATATTCCAGCACGATCACCGAATGCTTGCCGTCTTCCGACAGCCGATAAGCCATGGCAGATCCTGCCGAACCGGAACCGATGATGACGAAATCTGCTTGCTGCATGGGGGCTCCAGACGTCTATGGAAAAGGGCGACAAATGTATCGCGATGCGCTATCATTGTTGCAGGCGGTATAGCTCAGGGCGATGGTGTCGGAATGAAGGACGTTGTCGTATCCCGACTTGCCGACAAAGCACTTATGCGCATGCAGCCAAAACGGCGGCTGGCGATCATTGAAAAAGTCAAAGCCTATGCGCGCGGAGAGATTGTCGACATCAAGAAGATGAAAGGCGGAAATCTCTACCGTATCAGGGTCGGACTGGATCGGGTTATCATCGATGACAAGGGTAGGATTATCGTGGTCATCGATGCCGGTCCGCGGGGCAGTATCTACAAGGATTGATCCACAATGGGCGATATCAAGAGGTTCGAAATCGACGGCAAACCCTATGTGCTGTTGAGTGAAGAGGATTATGAGGATCTGGTCGATGGACTGAGGGCGAATGCTGTCCTGGCCGGGATTTCTGCAGGAGAAGAAACCTGGCCCTTGGAGATCGTTGAGGCGCGTGCCAATGGCGGAAATGCCGTCCGTATCTTCCGAAACTATCGCCGCATGACTGTCACCGAACTTGCCATGGCCGCCGGAATTTCGCAGCCCTATCTCTCTGAGATCGAGGCAGGCAAAAAAACCGGCAGTGTCGATGTCCTGAAGCGTATCGCTACCGCCCTCAAGGTCGATCTCGACGATCTCGTCGTCGACGTGGCGGACTGATCCATCCATGGTCAATACGGCGCCTCGACCTTGCCCATGGCCACGTAGACCGTTTTCAGCTCGGAATAGTGCTCCAGCGCTGCCAGTGAATTCTCGCGGCCGAAGCCGGATTGCTTCGAGCCGCCGAACGGGATTTCGACCGGGCAGAGATTGTAGGTGTTGATCCACAACGTACCGGCTTCGAGCCGGTCTACGACGCGGTGGGCGCGGGTGATGTCGGCGGTGAAGACTCCGCCGGAGAGGCCGAACTCGGTGCCGTTGGCCCGCGCGATCACTTTCTCCTCGTCGTCGAAATCGAGCACGCACATGACAGGCCCGAAGATTTCCTCGCGGGCGATGGTCATGTCGTCGGTGACATCGGCAAACACCGTCGGCTGGATGTAATAGCCTTCACTGGCGACGTTGTTGGGGATGCCGCCGCCGGCAACCAGCGTTGCGCCCTCGGCCTTGCCTGCCGCGATATAGGCGAGCACCTTGTTGCGCTGGGCGAGCGATACCATCGGCCCGACCTGCGTCGCATCGTCCATGGGGTCGCCGATGACCATCGCCTCGGTGCGGGCCTTCAGGCGCTTCAGGAACTCAGCCTTGACGGCGGTGTGGACGAAGACGCGGGTGCCGTTCGAGCAGACCTGGCCGGTCGAATAGAAGTTTCCGAGCATCGCGCCGCCGATGGCGCTGTCGATGTCGGCATCGTCGAAGACGATCAGCGGCGATTTTCCGCCGAGTTCCATCGTCACATGCTTCAGGCTGCCGGCGGCAGCCGCTGCCACCTTGCGGCCCGTCGGCACCGAGCCGGTCAGCGATACCTTGGCGACATCGGGATGGTTGACCAGCAGCGGCCCGGTATCGCGGTCGCCCTGGATGACGTTGTAGAGGCCCTTCGGAAGCCCTGCCTCATGCAGGATTTCGGCGATCTTCAGTGCACCCAGCGGCGTATTTTCCGATGGCTTGAAGACCATGGCATTGCCGCAGGCCAGCGCCGGCGCACCCTTCCAGCAGGCGATCTGCTGCGGATAGTTCCAGGCACCGATGCCGACGCAGACGCCGAGCGGCACGCGCTTGGTATAGGCGAAGTCGCCGCCGAGCGGGATATAGCTGCCGTTCAGGCCGGCTGGGATGACGCCGCCGAAAAACTCGAAACTGTCGGCGCCCGAGGTCGGGTCGGCGACGATCGTCTCCTGGATCGGCTTGCCGGTATCCAGCGTCTCCAGTTCCGACAGTTCGCGATTGCGTTCCCGCATGATATCGGCAGCCCGCTTCAGGATGCGGCCGCGTGCCGTCGGGCTCATTGCCGCCCATTCCGGCTGGGCACGCTTGGCAGATGCGATCGCCTTCTCGATGATGGCCGGCGTTGCCGCATGCAGCCGGGCGATGACTTCTCCGGTGGCCGGATAGAGGCTTTCGAACACCGCTCCCGCCGTATCCTCCACATATTCGCCGTCGATGAAGTGCGAGGCTTTCGGTTGGGCTTTCATCTTATTCTCCGCGTGGATAGCGTTTGGATTCTTCGAGGGTATCGAGGTTCATGTGGTTGCGCATGTAGCGCTCCGAGGCCTTCTGCAGCGGCTGGTAGTCCCACGGATAATAGGAGCCGTTGCGCAGCGCCTCGTAGACGACCCAGCGCCGCGCCTGGCTTTCGCGCACCGCAGCATCGAAGGCGCCCATGTCCCAGCGTTCTTCGCGCTTGCGGCGGAACAGGGCGACGACCTCCGTAAAGTCCGGATCGTCGGCGAGATTGGTGAGTTCCAGCGGGTCGGCGTCGAGGTCGTAGAGAAGGTCAGGGTCGAGCATGCAGTGGATGTATTTCCACTTGCCCTCGCGAATGCAGACGAGCGGCGCATAGGAACCTTCCGCCGCATATTCCATCAGCACCGGCTCGGTGCGCTCGGCGCCATCGATGATGGGCCTCAGGCTCATGCCGTCGGTCCAGGGCATGATGTCCTGCATGGATATGCCGGCAAGGTCGGCCATGGTCGGCGTCACGTCGAGGTTGGAGGTCGGCGCCAGATGCAGCCCCGGGGTGACGCCGGGGCCGGCTATCATCAGTGGCACCCGCGCGGAGCCCTCGAAGAAGTTCATCTTGAACCATAATCCGCGCTCGCCCAGCATGTCGCCATGGTCGGAGCAGAACAGGATGAGCGTGTTGTCGAGCATCCGCGTGCGCGCCAAGGTGTCCATGAGCTCGCCGACCTTGTCGTCGAGATAGGAAATATTGGCGAAGTAGGCCTGGCGGGAGCGCCGGATGTGCTCTTCGGTGACCTCGAAATTCTTGTAATCGCAGGAATGGATAATGCGCCGGGAATGCGGATCCTGCTGCTCGTCGGGCAGCATGCCGACTTCGGGCATCAGCTGATCGCAGCCTTCATAAAGATCCCAGTATTTCCGGCGGGCGACATAGGGGTCGTGCGGATGGGTGAAGGACACCGTCAGGCACCACGGCCGGCGGCTCTGGTCGTCGTTCTCGCGGCTGAGATGATAGAGTTTCTGGTTTGCCAGAAACGCCACCTCGTCGTCATATTCCATCTGGTTGGTGATTTCGGCAACACCGGCGCCGGTTACCGAGCCGAGATTGTGGTACCACCAGTCGATGCGCTCGCCGGGCTTGCGGTAATCCGGCGTCCAGCCGAAATCGGCCGGATAGATATCCGTCGTCAGCCGCTCCTCGAAGCCGTGAAGCTGGTCGGGACCGACGAAATGCATCTTGCCGGACAGCGCCGTATAGTATCCGGCGCGGCGAAGGTGGTGGGCGTAGGTCGGGATCGACGAGACATATTCGGCGGCATTGTCGTAGACCCGTGTCCTGCTCGGCAATTGTCCGGCCATGAACGAGGCGCGGGCAGGGGCGCAGAGCGGCGACGAGGTATAGTTGTTGGCAAAGCGTGCCGAGCGGGCTGCCAGTGCCTTCAGGTGCGGCGCATGCAGGAACTCCGCCGGACCATCCGGAAAGAACTTTCCGTTGAGCTGGTCGACCATGACGATCAGGATATCCGGCTTCATCTCGGTCACGGCGTCTATCCTTTGCCAAGGGCGGTCAGATGAGTGTTTATGTAGTCTTCGGTCAACGCAATAGAGGCTTCGATACCTGTCGGCACCGAGCGCAGACTTTGCCGGATATACAGCCCGTCGATCATCGCAGCCGCGCCTTCTGCCATGCGTTCCGCGTCATCCGCAGTGCAAAGCGGCCGGAGGTTGGCGAGCAGGTTGGAGCGCAGGCGGCGCGCATAGATCACCAGGAAGCGCCGCGTTTCCTCGGAGCGCTGCGCCTCGGCATAGAAGGCGAGCCAGGCGGCAATGGTCTCCGGGGCAAACTGGTTTGCCTGGAAGCTGACGCGGATCATCGCCGACAGCTTTTCGCGCGGTCCTGCTGCCGCCTTGAGCGCCGTCACCGTGTCGTTGCGCAACTGGCGTAGAAGCGAGCGGATGGTTGCCTGCAGCAGCCGCTCCTTGCTGCCGAAATAGTGATGGGCCAGCGCCGCCGAGACACCGGCTTCCCGGGCGATGTCGGACATCGTGACGCTCAGCGATCCGTGATCGCCGATCACCCTGAGGGCGGCGTTGACGAGCGCCTCGCGACGCACTGGCTCCATTCCGACTTTCGGCATCGTCGTCTCCTGATGACGATCATCGTATTTTTGATTGAGCCATCAATCAATAAAAATCGGAAACCCGCGAATTGATTTCGATCAGTGTCCGGGGAAGACCTTTTGCGCTAGAATGCGTTTCTCGACGTGGATTTCACGAAATGTAAAAGTAACAGGAACGGGTGTCGTCATGGTCATGGGTTTGAACGAACTGCCGCACGCCTCCGCTCATGCAAAGTGGGGCTGGTTCGTGGCGCTGGGCGTCCTGCTTTTGCTGCTCAGCGGCATTGCCTTCGGGAACCTCTTCCTCGCCACCGTCGTCTCGGTCTATTACGTCGGAATGCTCATGCTGCTCGGCGGTATCGTCTATCTCATCCATGCCTTCCAGGTGCGGGGTTGGGAACATAGCCTTCCATGGATCCTCAGCGGTCTGCTCTACACGCTGGCCGGTATCTTCGCCTTCATGAACCCGCTGCTGGCCTCGGCGGTCTTTACCCTGATGCTGGCCATAGCGCTGGTCATTGCCGGCGTCCTGCGTATCTGGGTCGGCCGCAGGATGAAGCCGGGGAAGGGCTGGGGGTTCATTCTCCTCAGCGGCATCGTGACGATGGTGGCAGGCTTCGTGGTCGCGCTCGGCTGGCCCGTTAACAGCCTGTGGATCCTCGGCCTGTTCCTCGCCGTCGACCTGATGTTCCAGGGCTGGACGCTCATCGCCTTCGTACTTGGCCTCAGGCGCTGATTAGAAGAAATCGCCCGTTGGTTCCGCCTTTTGACAAGCTTGGCGCGCAGGCATAACGTGAAGACGTGGCAGCACAGCGTGAGGCCCGTATCTCGCGCCGCAGGCCGCCCTTGAGTGAACCTTGAACGCAGGCATGATGCCTGCGCGGATCTGGCAGTTTTTCGGCCAGACACGGCAAAGAGAGGCAATGTCATGCCTATGGTCACTGTTTCCATCTCTCCAATGCAGGTCGCCGGCATCCGCGCCGCCGTCGACAACGGCAATTACGCATCCGGCAGCGAAGTCGTGCGCGAGGCGCTGCGCATGTGGGAAGCGGCACGCAAGCGAGGCGATCTGTGCGATGCGCACCACCTGGCGACGGGTTTGCCCGACGGGGCCGGCAGTGCCGACAGGCGCGTTGCCGATATGTTTGCCGACTTCGACGCTTCAGCTGCGGCCCACAATTGAAGCTGCTGCGTGAAAGCCAAAAAGCTAAACTATTCCTGCAGGTTGGTACATGCCGGCCTTGAGCGCCGGGACGGGCTTTTTGTCATTAAAACTTCACGAACCGGAAAGCTTTTATTGACGCCTCACAACCATCTTCAACCCCAGCGACATCGCGTGGGGCAGTGGAGACGAGTATGTCCGGGAGTATGGTCAAGGAGGTGGCAGTGCGGCGCCATCCCTTCGATGCCGCCAGATGGACGCTCATAGAAACCGCGTTCCAGCCGATCGTCGATATCCGGACCGCCGCCGTCTTCGGTTATGAAGCGCTGATGCGCGGCCATGACCGGATCGGCTTTGCTGACCCCATCGCCGCTCTCGACGAGGCCGAGCGCACCGGCCAGTTGTTCGGGCTCGAACAGATGATGGAGCGGCTGGCGCTTGGCGCCTTCTCGAGTCTCCCGAACCGGGCCGAAGCGACGCTTTTTCTCAATCTCGACGCCCGGCTCATTCCGCAAGGCCTGCTGCTGGTCGAGGGATTGCTGGGGCTTTTGAAAACGCGCGGCATTCCGCCGTCTTCCGTCTGCTTCGAGTTTTCCGAGCGCTTCGACAACAGTGCCTTTCCGGAGATCGCCGGCCTGATCGCCTATATGCGCAAGTCCGGTTTCAAGCTGGCAATCGACGATTTCGGCGTCGGTCATTCGGAAATGCGGCTGCTGTGCGACCAGGTGGTGGACTATATCAAGGTCGACCGGCATTTCGTGACCGGTGCCGATACCGCGATGCGCAAACGGCATTTCCTCAAAAGCGCCGTCTCCATGGCTCACATGCTGGGCGCCCGCGTCATCGCCGAAGGCATCGAGACCGAAGGCGAACTGGCGGTTTGCCGGGACCTCGGCGTCGATATGGCCCAGGGCTGGCTCATCGCCCGGCCGATGTCCGATGTTAGCCAGTGGCATCCGCGCCTGTCGCATTTTCCGGATCACAAATCGACCGCCACGCCTCTGCAGTCGCTCGACGACATCCTCATCCGCAAGCAGATCGAGGTGCTGCCGACCGTGTTCGAAAACGAGCCGATCGACACGGTGTTCGAACTTTTCCGGCGCAATCCGCGACAGGCTTATTTCCCGGTGCTGAATGCCAACAACGAGCCGCGCGGCATCATCCACGAATACAGCCTGAAAGCCTATATCTATCAGCCTTTCGGCCGGGATCTGCTGAAGAACAAGGCCTATGAGCGGACGATCTCGCATTTCATGGAGCCTGCGCCCGTCGTCAGTATCAATTCGACCGTCGATGACCTGATGGGGATCTTCGCCGATGTCGACGATGCTACCTGCCTCGTCGTCATCGAGGACCTGCGCTACGCCGGCGTCGTCTCCGCCGCATCGCTGGTCAAGGCGATGACCGAAAAGCAGCTGAAAACGGCGCAGGACCAGAACCCGCTGACCGGCCTGCCGGGCAACCATGCGATCCGCGATTTCATGCGCATGACGGCCGGCGGCACGGTCGATGCCATCCGCTATTTCTGCTATTGCGACTTCGATGCCTTCAAGCCGTTCAACGATGCATACGGTTTCCACATCGGCGATCATGCCATCTCGCTGTTTGCAGCCCTGATGCGCCGCCATTTCCTGCTGGGCACTCATTTTCTCGGCCATGTCGGCGGCGATGACTTTTTCATTGGCGTCATCGGGGGCAGCCGCGAGGAACTGACCGAGACGCTCGACAGGCTGCGCGCCGACTTCAGCAACGATGTCGCCGCACTTTATCCATCCGACGACCGGGAGCGCGGCTATATCACCGGCCATGACCGCAGCGGCGCGGAAACAATATTCTCGCTGATGCGCTGCTCGATCGGCGTCGTCGAATTGCCGGAAGGTACGGTGATCGACGACATCGGCAATGTCAGCAAGCGCATCGCCGGCCTGAAGACCAAGGCCAAGGAAAGCGCCAGCGGCCTGGTTTTCGAACAACTCTGCGAGACCAATTGACGCCCCACGACGTCGCGCCTTTTATTTCCGCTCCCGCTGACCTATGTGCGTCTCTCCCTGATGTCATGGAGAGCCAGATGCCTTTGCCAACTGATATGCGCTGCGTCGACCTGCCGTCCTTCGGCGCCCCCGAGGTGATGACCATTGTCCGCAAGCCGCTGCCGGTGCTGAAGCCCGGCGAGGTTCTCGTGCGGGTCGAGGCAATAGGCGTCAACCGCCCCGATGTCGCGCAGCGCCAGGGAAACTATCCGGCCCCCAAGGATGCCAGCCCGATCCTCGGCCTTGAAGTGGCTGGCGAGGTGGTCGACGTCGCACCCGGCGTTACCGAATTTGCCATCGGCAACAAGATCTGCGGGCTCGCCAATGGCGGCGCCTATGCCGAATACTGCGCCGTTCCCGCCTCCCAGGCGCTGCGCTTCCCCAATGGCTACGACGCGGTTCGCGCTGCGGCGCTGCCGGAAAACTACTTCACCGTCTGGGCCAATCTATTCCAGATGGCGGGGCTGACCGAGGGCGAGAGCGTCCTCATACACGGCGGCTCCAGCGGCATCGGCACCACGGCGATCCAGCTTGCCCGTGCTTTCGGCGCCGAGGTCTTCACCACGGCCGGCTCCAAGGATAAATGCGACGCCTGCGTCAGGATCGGCGCCAAGCGGGCGATCAACTACCGCGACGAGGATTTCGTCGAGGTCATCAAGGCGGAGACAGAAAGCGGCGTCGACATCGTTCTCGACATGGTCGGTGCTGCCTATCTGGAAAAGAACCTTGCTGCCCTTGCCAAGGACGGGTGTCTGTCGATCATCGCCTTCCTCAGCGGCTCAATCGCCGAGAAGGTCAACCTGGCGCCGATCATGGTCAAGCGCCTGACGGTCACGGGCTCGACGATGCGGCCGCGCACGGCGGAAGAAAAGCGCGCCATCCGCGACGATCTCCTGTCGCAGGTCTGGCCGCTGCTGGATGCCGGCACCATCGCCCCGCTGATCCACCACACATTTGCCTTCGAGGATGTCGTCGAAGCCCATAAGATGATGGAGACCAGCAGCCACATCGGCAAGATCATGCTCCGCGTGGAATGAGCGGACACATCGGCCCTCTGTGAGCCGGGGGGGGGGCAGCGCCAACGGCGCGCGCGAGGACGGTTGGCAAGCGTCGCCCCAAACGCTATCACCGCTCGACCCCACCAGCATCGGATGCCATCATGACCAATCCCGTCACCGTCGAAGTTACCCGTGGTTTGCTTGTCGAGAGCCGTCATCGCGGCACGATCGTTGTCGTCGACGGCGACGGCAGCGTGGTGTTTTCACGCGGCGATATCGATGCCGGCGTGTTTCCGCGCTCCGCCTGCAAGGCGATGCAGGCCCTGCCGCTGGTCGAAAGCGGTGCTGCCGATGCCTATGGGTTCGGCCACAAGGAACTGGCGCTGGCCTGTTCCTCCCACAATGGCGAAGACGAGCATGTGGCGCTGGCAGCCTCGATGCTGGCGCGCGCTGGCCGCGATGTCGAGGCGCTGGAATGCGGCGCCCACTGGTCTTCCAACCAGAAGACCCTGATCCACCAGGCCCGCACGCTGGAGAAGCCGACGGCGCTCCACAACAATTGCTCCGGCAAGCACTCCGGTTTCGTCTGCGCCTGCTGCCACCAGGGCATCGATAGCAAGGGCTACGTCGGCTACGAGCATCCGCTGCAGCAGCAAATCCGCGACACGATGCAAGACCTGACCGGTGCCACACTCGGCGCCGACGTCTGTGGCACGGACGGCTGCTCGATCCCGACCTATGCCGTGCCGCTGCGCGCTCTCGCGCACGGCTTTGCGAAGATGGCGACCGGCCAGGGTCTCGGCGCGTTGCGTGCCAAGGCCTCGCGCCGGCTGATCGAGGCCTGCATGGCTGAGCCCTTCTATGTCGCCGGCAGCGGCCGCGCCTGCACGGAACTGATGCAGATCGCACCCGGCAAGATCTTCTGCAAGACCGGCGCCGAGGGCGTGTTCTGCGCTGCCATCCCGGAACAGGGCGTCGCCATCGCCGTCAAGTGCGACGATGGCACCGGCCGCGCAGCCGAGGCGATGATCGCCGCCACGCTCGCCCGGTTTTTCGAGACCGATGGCGAGATCCACGCCGGACTGATGGCCATGGCCACAAAGTCGATGCACAACTGGAACGGCATCCATGTCGGCGACGTCAGGGCGACCATCTGAACCCCGGAAAATTCGCCGAGGCAGGCGCTCACGCCAGTTGGATCCCTAGCCCGGCATCGCGATAGGGCTGGAGATCGGCCTCCGGCAGCGGGCCGGGCAGGACCATGCCGGCCACGGATGCCAGCGGCAGGATATGACACGGCGACGATGCGTCGAGCTTGTCAGGAGTGGCCAGCACGAACGTCTCGGCGGAACATGCCGAGATATGCCGCTTGATGGCCGCCTCCTCGAAGTCGCCCGTCGAAAATCCATGAGCGGGGTGGACGGCGGTAACCCCGAGAAAAAAGATATCCGGCCGCACCAGTGAAATCGTTGCCATCGCACTCGCTCCGGTTGAAACCATCGAATGTTTGTAGATCCGGCCGCCGATCAGGATGACCTCGGCCGTCGGATGATGCTCCAGTTCGCCGGCAATCGTCGGGCTGTGCGTTATCACGGTGAAGGCAAAGCCCCGTGGCAGCTGCCGGGCAATTTCGGCGTTCGTCGTGCCGCCATCGAGGAACACCGTCTGGCCAGGGCGGATCATGCCGGCGGCATAGGCGCCGAGCCGCTGCTTTTCCCCGGACGACAGGCTGCGGCGGGCAGACAGGTCCGGCAAGTCCGGCGACAGCGGCATCGCCCCGCCGTGCACCCTGAGCAGCAGCCCCTCGGCTGCCATCTCGCGCAGATCGCGCCGGATGGTGTCTTCCGACACGCCGAGCATTTCCGCCATCTGCTTGGCAATCACCTGTCCGTCGCTGCGCAAGGCCGCCTGGATCGTCGATTTGCGTTGGTTCGTCAGCATGCCGGTTTCCTGCACGAAGTTAAACGATATTACGCATAATACGAAATATGACTCGACATTCCAGCAATATTATCGATATTCGTGCAAATTGTCGCATCAGGCGACGGGAGACAGACCATGTTGATATTGATTGCCGGCCCTTATCGCTCCGGCACGAACGACGACCCGGTGAAAATGGCGGAAAACCTGAAGCGGCTGGAAGCGCCGTCGCACCGCTTGTTCGAGGCCGGCCATGTGCCGATGATCGGCGAGTGGGTTGCCTTGCCCGTCTGGAATGCCGCCGGTGGAAAAACCGTGGGCGACGACCTTTACGAGGCCATTTTCCATCCTGTTGCCGGCCGGCTTCTGGCGCTTTGCGACGGCGTGCTCCGCCTGGAGGGCGCATCCAAGGGCGCCGACAACGATGTGCGCATCGCCAGGGAACGGGGCATTCCCGTGTGGAACCGCCTCGAGGATGTTCCGGGCTGCGCCTGAAGTCGGCAGGGGGCGATCTATCGCCCTCTTATCCTCCGATTTTCCGACGCATGGCCTTTCACTTCGGTGAGAAACGCGCTTATTCTGCTCCCCCAAGGGAGAGGAATCATCATGACAGTTTTGTATTATTCGCCAGGAAGTTGTGCACTTGCGAGCCTCATCGCCATGGAGGAATCCGGCATCGCCTACGAGCCGCGCCGCATCGATCTTTCCAAGGGCGATCAGAAGACGCCGGAGTATCTGAAACTCAATCCGAAGGGCAGGGTGCCCACGCTGGTGACCGAGCGTGGCGTCATAACGGAGACGCCGGCGATCCTCGCCTATATCTCTCAGGTCTCGCGCAACGTGCGACTGGCGCCGCTCGACGACTCCTTCGCATTTGCCGTCATGCAGGCGTTCAACAACTACCTGTCCTCGACAGTCCACGTGAACCACTCTCACGGGCGCCGGGGCAGTCGTTGGTCGGACGATGCAGCCGCCATCGAGACGATGAAGGCCAAGGTATCGCAGACAATGACCGAGAGCTTTGTGCTGATCGAGGACCAGTTGCTGGCTGGTCCCTGGGTGCTCGGCGCCAACTATTCCGTGGCCGACGGCTATCTCTTTACCGTCGCCAACTGGCTGCCCGGTGACGGCGTCGATATGGACCGGTTTCCCAAGGTCAAGGCGCATGGCGAGCGCATGCGCGACCGGGCGGCCGTGCAGCAGGCGCTCGCCATCGAAAAGGGCTGAGCCTCAGCCTTTTTCCTGCCCGCGCGTCGCCTGCATGGCAAGGTAGGCGGGGCGCGACTGGCAGCGCTTGATCCAGGCATCGAGCGCCGGACGCGCATCGAACAATGCAGCTTCGCTCTGGGCATAGCGAAGCACTTCGGCAACGTTGAGGTCGGCGACCGTGAAGCGATCGCCGACAAAATGGCCGTTCGCCGAGAGATGCTTCTCCAGCACGTCCAGTGGCCGCTTCAGGAGGCGGCAGGCCACCGCGATCGTGGCCTTGCCGGCATCGGTGCCCTGTTCCCCACGGTCGTAGGTCTGGACAAGGCGGATGCTGTGCGGCTCCAGTTCCGTCGCGGCGAAGATCGTCCACATCGACAGCAGGCCGTCCTCTTCCGCCGTCTGGCCAGCGAGCGGCCCACCATGCTTGCGCGCAAGGTAGAGGTTGATGGCGAGCGACTCGTGCATGACGAAGTCGCCGTCGGTAATGCTCGGGATCAGCCCCATCGGGTTGATGGCGAGGAACTCCGGCGACATGGTGTTGATCGGCGCGCCCGGCGCCAGAGGCTCGTCCAGACGGTGGGCCTGCATGACGGGTATGGATTTGAACGAAATCCCCAGTTCGTTTGCCATCCAGTAGTTGCGCGATGCGCGCGAGCGATAGACGCCATAAATCGTCAGCATGAAGGTTCCCTCTATTTGCTTATGCCTACAAACCTATCTGGCAGCGCAGGCGAACGGAAGCAGCTGGCGTTGATGCAGCGATGAAAGCTTTTGATCGGTCGCGCTACGCCAAGCGGTTGCCGAGGATGGTCAGGTGCGGATAGGCCGTGCTGCCGGTCACGAGGTCGGCCGATGCAGGCTTGTCCCAGAGGAAGGCGACGATTGCCCCCTGGCTAGCGGCCTCGAACAGGTTGTTCGAAATCACCGCCGATCCCGCCCCGTCGGCGACCGACACCGCGCACCCGACAGGCGCATTACGGACGATGTTGCCAGAGGCGACGAGGTTGCGCATATAAGGCCCCCAGCCGAGCTTGAAGCCCCAGAGCGGCGCGTTTTCGATGACGTTGCCCGAAATCAGCGTGTCTGCCTCAGCCGAGATGCCGATACCGAAACCGCCGTCTTGTGCATAGGGCGCCGACAGCGACAGGTTGCGCACCACGTTGCCGGTCACACTGGCGAGCCGGCCGCCCTTGTCGAAATTGGCAATGGCGATGCCATTGGCGGCGCCGTCGATCAGGTTGCCCGACACGACAGCGCCCTCGAATTCGAATTCGCAGAAAATCGCCGTCTCGCCGGAGCGCAGGCACTGGTTGTCGCTGATCTGCACGTCCGAAGCGGAGTTGGCTCGCACCGCTGTAAAGGCGCAGTCGGCGATGTGGTTGTCGGTCACCATGACATTGCCGGCCTGATAGACGTTGATGCCGTTGCCGTTCTCCCCCGTGCCGCCGTCGCGGGCGCCGATGCGGGCGATGCGGTTGCCGGAGATGACGCTGCCATCCTCGCCCTTCTGCCAGCGATGCACCAGAATGCCGCCATTGCCGCAATCCTCGACACGGTTGCCGGTGATGGTCAGGGCGTTCGACTGGACCGCATAGACGCCGGCGTGTGCCGCGCCCGAAATACGGTTGCGCTCGATCCTGCCCCCGCAGCGCTCCAGATGCAGCCCATTCCCGGCGCTGCCGGTAATCTCGCAACTGCTCAGCAGCAAATCGCCAACGCCATCGAACCGCAGCAGCCCGCCGGCATCCACGGCCAGCCCGAGGTTCCCCCCGTCGATGACGACGCCGGAGATCTCGATCCGCCCGGCATCGGCCGCCTTCATCAGAAAGCCGCCGCCGCCATAGACGATGCGCGTCGCCCCGGGGACGCCGATCAGCCGCGTATTATCGGGGAGGGTGAGGTTCGAGGCCGTGTAGTTGCCTGCCGGCAGCATCACCGGCCCCTTGTTCCGAGCTGCCGCATCGATCATCGATTGCAGCCCATCCGCCGACACCCGCTTGCGAAACGCCACGCCATCGATGGCACCGCGCATATCCGAGGCAGCCACATTCCCCGCCGGCCCCGCCAGCGCCCGCGAAACCGCTGCCGCACTCGCCGCCGCCGCACAAGCGCCAAGCATCAACTCACGTCGGGAAATCATGCTCGGCTCCTCGAATGCAAGGGAGTTCGCCTTATGCTCCCTTCATGATGCCGATAAAATCGGACGAGACGCAATCCCGGTCTATCACACACGCCGGAACCACTCTTTTTCCTGCGTCGCCCTGATCATTTCCAGATCGAAGTCCGCAAAGGCGATCTCGCTTTGCTCTCCTGCCATGCAAACAATCCGTCCTAGGGGATCGACGGCAAGAGACCGGCCGTCGTTCTTCGGTGCCGGATAGTTGGCCACGGCGACACCAACAACCGATTGGAACGCCATGGCGCGGATGCCTGCCACGCGGACATCGCCCACCTCGGGGTCATCGACAAGAGGACTGCTGTTGGGCACGAAAATGACCTCGGCGCCCAAGCGGACGAGGTCGGACGCCACGTCGGGAAACTCGCGGTCCATGCAGATCATGATGCCAACGGCAACATCGCCGTTCCGGGTCGAAAGGCGAACGACACTGGAGCGGTCGCCCGGTGCGCAGGCATCTTCCGGTATGTCGAAATGGCAGATGTGTCGCTTTCTCTGCTGCAGCACGATTTCGCCGTCACTGTCGATCAGAACTGCAGCGTTGAAGGGCCTGGGTTCGGCCCGTTCGAGAAAGGTTGCCACGACGGCAATACCATGCTTGCGCGCTGCGTCGCGAAACCGCTTCACGTATTCCCCATCCGTTACCACTGCTCCATCGATCCAGGACGCTCTGGAGCCCGCATCCGCGCCATCATAGCGGCTGTAACCGTTGGAAAACATTTCCGGAAACACCAAGACATCGGCGGCTGCCTTGGCTGCCGAGGCAATCGCGCTACCAACGTCCGCATCCGGCATGATTTGCGCCAGCCCGACGCGCATCGAATGGGTTGCCAAGACATCCTCCTTGTCTGCATCGCAATCGCACATGGCCGTGTTGTTCAAGACAGCAGTCTGTCGATGCGCCCTCGCAAGCACCGAAGGTATCACCGTTTTGCGCCCCATCGACAAGCAGAAACCGCCCCAGCACATGCCGGCCGTTGCGACAGCGCAGCCATCGAGATCCGCCGTTGACCCATCTAAATTTGCGCGAAAGCGCAGCCGCCTCTGGCCGTCCGGCAAACTGTCGCTATCTTGTCCTCCATGAGGCCAGATGCATTGCTTTACCCCGCCCCGGAAGGGCTTTTTTGCCCGGTTGGCGGGTTCTATGTCGACCCGGTGCGTCCGGTCGACAGGGCGTTGATCACCCATGGGCACTCGGACCATGCGCGGCCCGGCCATGGCCATGTGCTTGCCACACGCCAGACGCTCGATATCATGCGTATTCGCTACGGCGAGGGCTTTGCCGGCAGCGAGCAGGCGGCGGGCTTTGGCGAGGAGATCGTCGTCAACGGCGTCACCGTCAGCTTTCATGCCGCCGGCCATGTGCTCGGCTCGGCGCAGATCGCCATCGAGAAAGACGGCCTGCGCATCGTCGTATCCGGTGACTACAAGCGTCGCCCGGACCCCACCTGCGCCGCCTATGTCTCCGTGCCCTGCGACGTCTTCATTACCGAGGCGACCTTTGCGCTGCCGGTCTTCCACCATCCGGACCCGATGGCCGAAACGCGTCGGCTGCTTGCTTCGCTGAAGCAGTTCCCCGACCGTACCCACATGGTCGGTGCCTACGCGCTCGGCAAGGCGCAACGGGTCATCCGTTTGTTGCGCGATTGCGGCTATGACGAGCCGATCTATATCCACGGCGCGCTGACGCGGCTGTGCGATTACTACGAGAGCCAGGGCATCGCGCTCGGCGAGCTCCGGCCGGCAACCATCGAAAGCCGCGCCGACCAGACGACATTCCACGGCGCCATCGTCGTCGGCCCGCCCTCGGCGTTCGCCGACCGCTGGGCGCGACGCTTCCACGACCCCGTCTCCGCCTTCGCCTCCGGCTGGATGATGGTCCGCCAACGCGCCAAGCAGCGCGGCGTCGAGCTGCCGCTTGTCATCTCCGACCATTGCGACTGGCCGGAACTGCTGGAAACCATTTCCGAGCTGCAGCCCCAGGAAGTCTGGGTGACGCACGGCCGCGAGGAAGCCCTCGTCCGCTGGTGCGAGCTGCAGGGCATCAAAGCCAAGCCGTTGCATCTGGTTGGATATGAGGACGAGGGGGATTGATGCATCATCGTCTACCGGCTGCAGCTTCCCAGGCAGCGTTGTTTGGGACACGTGCAGAAGCTCCCATCTCCCTCTTTCCTGTGCTCGTCACAGGAATCCAGCCACCGTGCGTCTGCACGGTGAGAGGACCTTTGCCTCACTGCGACAGTCTCACGCAGCGCCGACGCGCTGCACTGGATTCCTGTGACGAGCACAGGAATGAGGGGAAGGAGGGGACTGAGGCCGGGGGAGCGATTGAGGCGGGATTGGTGGAAGCGCTGCGTTTCTTTACCTCCCCCTCGATGGGGGAGGTCGCGGCAAAGCCGCGGGTGGGGGTGATCTGCGGCAAGGTCGGAGCTTGTGGCAGTCACCCCACCCCGTCGCTACGCGCCGACCCTCCCCATGAAGGGGAGGGTGCATACTCATGAAAGCCTTCGCCGATCTCCTCGATCGCCTGGTTCTGACGCCGAGCCGGAACGGCAAGCTGAAGCTGCTGACCGATTACTTCCGCGACACGCCGGATCCTGACCGCGGCTATGGCTTGGCGGCCATTGCCGGCACGCTCGATGTGCGCAACGTCAAGCCGGCGATGCTGCGCGAGCTGGTGCTGGAGCGGATGGATGCGGTGCTGTTCCGCTATTCCTACGACTACGTCGGCGATCTCGCCGAGACAATCTCGCTGGTCTGGGACAATGACGCCGATATCGAGCGGGCGCCGACAGATAAGCCAGGTCTCGGCCAGGTCATCGACGAGATGAATGCGCTCGGCCGCACCGAGGTGCGTGGGTTCGTGCGCGACATGCTCGACAGGCTCGATCCCTCCGGTCGCTTCGCCTTCCTGAAGCTTGCCACTGGCGCCATGCGCATCGGTGTGTCGGCGCGGCTTGCCAAGCAGGCGCTGGCTGAATTGTCGGGCAAGGACGTCACCGAGATCGAGACGCTGTGGCACGGGTTGGAGCCACCCTATGTGACGCTTTTCCAGTGGCTCGAGGGCAAGGGCGACCGGCCGCTGCTGGCAACGCCGGCGATCTTCCACTCCGTCATGCTGGCAAACCCGGTCGAGCCCGGCAATCTCGACGGCCTCGACCCGAAGGACTTTGCCGCCGAATGGAAATGGGACGGCATCCGCGTCCAGCTGTCGCGCTCGGGCTCGACGTCGAAGGTCTACTCGCGCTCGGGCGACGATATCTCCGGCGCCTTCCCGGACGTGGTGGACGCCATCACCTTCGAGGGCGTCATCGACGGCGAACTGCTGATCGGCGGCACCGCGCGCTCGAACAACCCGACCCGTACGTTCTCCGACCTCCAGCAGCGGCTGAACCGCAAGACGGTGAACGCCCAGATGCTCGCCGACTACCCGGCGTTCATCCGCACTTACGACCTGTTGTTCGACGGCGACGAGGATGTCCGCGCCCGGGGTTTCATCGAGCGTCGCAACCGCCTGGCCGAGATCATCGAGCACGCGCCGCACGACCGTTTCGATCTCTCGGCACTCGTCGATTTCACCGACTGGGACGAGCTCGACAGGCTCCGCGCAGCCCCCCCCGATCCTGTCATCGAAGGGGTGATGATCAAGCGCCGCGACAGCCCCTACACAGCTGGCCGCGCCAAGGGGCCGTGGTTCAAGTGGAAGCGAAATCCGTTCAACATCGACGCGGTGCTGATGTATGCCCAGCGCGGCCACGGCAAGCGCTCGAGCTACTATTCCGATTTCACCTTCGGCGTCTGGTCGACGACACCGGAGGGAGAGCAGCTCGTGCCGGTCGGCAAGGCCTATTTCGGCTTCACGGATGCCGAGCTGGAGGTGCTCGACAAGTTCGTGCGCAACAACACGGTCGAGCGCTTCGGTCCGGTACGGTCGGTGAGGGCGGAGCGTGAATTCGGCTTCGTGGTCGAGGTCGCCTTCGAGGGCATCAACCGCTCGAGCCGGCACAAGTCCGGCGTGGCCATGCGCTTCCCGCGGATCGCCCGTTTGCGGCAGGATAAACCGCCTTTCGAGGCCGATCGGCTGGAAACACTGGTGGCAATGATTGACGCCAAGACCTCTCCCGCCGAATATTAGCGTCAATGCGAATCCTCACCACAAAGTGAGTTGGCGCCGACTTTCAACCCGTGCAGACTTGGTCTGGCGGGGAACCACGACGGAGCTTTGACTTTGACTGATGTACCTGAGTTCTCCCACCGCCGCCGTGCTGTTCTGACCGGCCTTGCCGCAAGCGTGCTCCTTCCGATCTCCGCCCGTGCAGCCTCCGTTGCCTCCCGCGCCACCACGCCGCCTGCTGCTTCGACGACACCACCGGCGCCGGCGGCCGCTGCGCAGCCGGCCCCGGCTGCAAAGGCATCGGATGTTTCCAACACCGCACCGGCGCAGATGAGCGGCGATTATCAGCGGGAGCGCCGCAAGTTCCGCACCAACCTGCTCGTCAAGGGACCGGCGCCGGATAAATACGAAGCGCTCGTCGCTCCCGAAGGTGCAAACCATATCTTCTACCGCAGCGGCTATGGCGGAGAGCTCGAGCTTGTCGCCTGGGTGTCGCGCTTCGAGCGCACCCGTACGCCGCGCCCGGCAGTCCTCTTCCTGCATGGCGGCAATGCGATCGGCCAGGGCCACTGGCAGCTGATGAAGCCATACATAGATGCCGGCTATGTGGTGATGATCCCCAGCATGCGCGGCGAAAATGGCCAGAAGGGTAACTTCTCCGGCTTCTACGACGAGGTAGACGACGTGCTGGCCGCCTCGGACCGGCTGCGCCACATGCCGGGCGTCGATCCGCATCGCATGTTCCTCGCCGGCCACAGCATCGGCGGCACGCTGGCCATGCTGACGGCGATGTCGACGCGGCGTTTTCGCGCCGCCGCGCCGATCTCGGGAAATCCGGACTCTTTCGCCTTCTTCAACAGGTACCCGCAGGATATCCGCTTCGACGACAAGGACCCGCGCGAATTCCAGATGCGCTCGCCTGTCTGCTATGCTCACAGCTTCAAGTGCCCGATGAAGGTGATGCACGGCTCGGAAGAGGTGCACTTCGTCACCCGCGTCGGCATCCTGTCGAAACGGGCCCGCGAGGCGCATGTCAACATGGACGTCGACGTCATCCCGGGCGGCCACTTTTCTGCTCTGCCGGCCGAAATCGAACGCAGTATCCAGTTCTTCAAGGGTATTGCGGCCTAGCCTGTCGCGCAAAAATGGGCGGCGTTATCCGCAGAACACCCGTATCACGGTCGATTTCGGGTTGGTGACACTCTCGAATGCTGTGCCGCTGTGGACAAAATTGAGACGCGTGGGCGTATCTGTGGCGACACGTTCCTGGCTGCCGTAGTGGCGGGAGTCTCCGGGTATTTTGAGCCCCACTGTCGCAGAGGATGGACCGCCTACGAACTTTTGATATCGGGATGCACCACAGGCATCCGAGGTCGATGCCTGGTTTGACGGGGACGTGGTTGAGCATGCACTCAGAAAAATCAGTGCCGAAAAGATTGATGCTATCGGTGAAGGTTTCAAGGTTGTGCCTTTTGCGTGATGGTTTGCTCTATCTCTGCTTTATCAGAGGCATAGACATTGCCACCCCATCATTGCCGATGCAACCGACCTGGTAAATCTCAACACAGGATAGAATATGGCGCCCTTCCCGTGGCCGTCGTCACGCTGGCATCATCCGTTCGATCAGTGACTGCGCCGCCTCGGCGATGACGGTGCCGGGCGGGAAGATCGCGTCGGCGCCGGCGGCCCGGAGGGTGGCGAAATCTTGAGCCGGAATGACGCCGCCGACCGCGATCAGGATGCTGGCGCCACCCCTGCGGGTGAGGGCGCTTTTCAACTCCGGCACCAGCGTCAGGTGACCGGCGGCCAGCGAAGACGCGCCGACGATATCGACGCCTTCGCGCACCGCAAGATCGGCCACTTCCTCCGGCGTCTGGAACATCGTGCCGACGACGACGTCGAAGCCGATATCGGCAAAGGCCGAAGCGATGACCTTCTGGCCCCGGTCGTGGCCGTCCTGGCCCATCTTGGCAACCAGAATGCGCGGCGCCGCACCCCGTGCTCTCCGGAACCCCTCGACGGCGGCAACGGCGGCGTTGAACACAGGATCGTTGTCGCCGACCTGGCTGCGGTAGACGCCGGAGATCGTCTGCACTTCGGCCACATGCCGGCCGAATGCCTTTTCCATCGCCAGCGAGATCTCGCCGACGGTAGCCCTTGCGCGCGCCGCCTTGACCGCGAGATCGAGCAGGTTGCCCTCTCCATTGCGGGCCGCCAGCGTCAGCGCATCCAGCGCCTGCTCCGTGGCGGCGGTATCGCGCAAACCCTTCAACTGCTGCAGCTTCGACAATTGCCGGGCGCGCACCTCGGAGTTGTCGATCGTCAGCACATCTACGTCGCGCTCCTCGGCGAGGCGGGAGACATTGAGCCCGACAACCACCTGCCGGCCGCTGTCGATACGCGCCTGCGTCCGGGCTGCGGCTTCCTCGATGCGCAGCTTGGGAATACCGGTTTCGATGGCTTTCGCCATGCCGCCGAGCGCCTCGACCTCCTCGATATGGCTTAGCGCCCGGGCAGCGAGATCGTGGGTCAGCCGTTCCACATAGGCCGAGCCGCCCCAGGGATCGATGATGCGGCTGGTGCCGGATTCCGTCTGCAGAAGGATCTGCGTGTTGCGGGCAATGCGGGCGGAATGATCAGTTGGCAGCGCCAGCGCCTCGTCGAAGGCGTTGGTGTGCAGCGACTGGGTATGCCCCTGCGTCGCCGCCATCGCCTCGACCATGGTTCTGACGATGTTGTTCATCGGGTCCTGCGCCGTCAGGGACCAGCCGGAGGTCTGGCAATGGGTGCGTAGCGCCAGCGACTTCGGATCCTTCGGCGCAAAATTCTTCTGCATCAGTGCCGCCCAGAGCAGTCGCGCGGCCCTGAGCTTTGCCACCTCCATGAAGAAGTTCATCCCGACGGCCCAGAAGAACGACAGGCGCGGGGCAAACTTGTCGATATCGAGCCCGGCAGCAACGCCGGCCCGCGCATAGTCGATGCCGTCGGCAATCGTGTAGGCAAGTTCAAGGTCAGCCGTCGCACCGGCTTCCTGCATGTGGTAGCCGGAAATCGAAATGGAGTTGAATTTCGGCATCCTTCGGCTGGTATAGCTGAAGATGTCCGAGACGATCCGCATCGAGGGCTGCGGCGGATAGATATAGGTGTTGCGGACCATGAACTCCTTGAGAATGTCGTTCTGGATGGTGCCGGACAACTTGTCCTCGGACGCGCCCTGTTCCTCGGCGGCAACGATGTAGAGCGCCATGATCGGCAGCACCGCACCGTTCATCGTCATCGAAACGCTCATCTCGCCAAGCGGAATGCCGTCGAACAGCTGCTGCATGTCGAGGATCGAATCGATCGCCACGCCGGCCATGCCGACATCGCCGGCGACGCGCGGATGGTCGCTGTCATAGCCGCGATGGGTGGCAAGGTCGAAGGCCACCGAAAGCCCCTTCTGTCCGGCCGCCAGATTGCGCCGGTAAAATGCGTTCGACGCCTCGGCCGTCGAGAAACCGGCATATTGGCGGATCGTCCATGGCTGCTGGACATACATCGTCGGGTAGGGGCCCCGGATGAAGGGCGCTGCCCCCGGATAGGTCTCGAGAAACGGGACATTGGTCAGTTCCGCCTCGCCATAGCGACGGTTGACGTCAATCCCCTCAGGCGTCTCCCAGGCATCACCGGCTTCGGCGACCGTCGGAAGGTTAGGGCGAACCCAGGGCAGGACTGAAAAATCAGGAATGCGGCTCATACGATATCTCCCAAGCCCATGACCGGCACGAGTGCCCCGCCACGCCCCTTCATCAACAAGCCCAAAGACCACAGCCACCGGCTCATCGATTTTCGAAAGGCACCGCCCCATTCGCCCTCATTCCTGTGCTCGTTACAGGAATCCAGCCAAGGCGCGTCTGCGCCTTGAGGGGGCCGGTGCCACAAGCGCAAGAGTCTTTTCCGCCTAAGGACTTGGGCGTGCTGGATTCCTGTGACGAGCACAGGAATGAGGGAGGGGGATGCGCTCTGTGTCGCAAGATGGTCCTGTTTCCAGGAGGGGGCTGTCAGGCCGCATGGTCGTAAGGCAGATGTCACTCGGCCTTCTTGGCCACCTATCGATAACCTGCGCCCCGGGGCCACTCCCTTTTCCCGAGCATCACCCCATCCTCCCTCATTCCTGCGCTCGTCACAGGAATCCAGCCAAGGCGCGTCTGCGCCTTGAGGGGGCCGGTGCCACGAGCGCAAGAGTCTTTTCCGCCCAAGGACTTGGGCGTGCTGGATTCCTGTGACGAGCACAGGAATGAGGGAGGGATCGGTACTGTCGTCGACTGTTTGGACATCGATATCCTCTTGCGGCCGTTGGCTTCGAGCCATCAAGTTCCGACCAGCGGCACCCTGTTCGACCATCATAATACCGTCTCCTCGTCCCGTCGCACCAGCCGCACGCCGACAGTGGCAACTGTGGTCCGAGGTCCCAGCACCGTGACGAGCCGCTCCTTTTCCGCAGCAAACAGTGTCGTCCCTACAATCAGTCCAGACGGACGCTTCTGTCGGGATTGCGCCACCATCGATGCCAGGCTGCCATTGGCGATGGCGGTCTGCAAGCCGCCTGCGCGTTCGATATCGCCGAACAGCGCCCAGGCTTTTGCCGCAAGTGCATCGGTCAACGCCTCGAGGCCGCCGGAGCCTGCGGATGGGTCGGAGACGTGGTCGAGGTGGCTTTCGGCGGTCAATATAAGCTGCGTGTTGCGCGCCAGGCGTCGCGCCAGCGGGTCGGGAATGCCGTGGGCGAGGGTGTGGGGGAGGACGGCAATCTCGTCGGCGCCGCCCGTGCCGGCGGCAAATACCGCGATGGTGTTGCGCAGAATATTGGTCTCGGGATCGCGTAGCGTCAGCATGCGGTAGCTGGTTTCAGTGAAAACATGCGGCCGTATCGCTGGATCGACACCGCAGGCTTCTGCGATGCGGGCAAAGAGCAGCCGCGCGGCGCGCACCTTGGCCATGGTAAGAAACTGGTCCTGGTCGGCGCAGAGGTTGAGACTGATGGCGCCGAGCACCGCTTCCGGCTCAATGCGCTCGGCCTCCAGGAGGCGCAGATAGGCAGCGATTGCCGCTGCCATGACGGCCAGTTCCTCCGCCTCGGTGCCGCCGGCATTATGGATGATCCGCCCGTCAGCGTTCAGGATGGTGCCGCCGCGTGCCAGCCCTTGCCGCTGCCGGAAGCGGGTGCCGAGGTCGGCCGTCTCGACAGGCCGTCCGCCAAAGGCCGCCGGGGTGAAGGGGTCGATGCCGAAATGCACTGTCTGCGGCAGGTACGCGCCGGACTGCATGAGGTCGTCGACGACGGAAACCGACTGGCCGCCCTGTTCCAGCCGCACCGAAACGGGATAGCCTGCGGTGGCGGCAAAGAGCGATGCGACAAGGGCCTCCTCGCCGGCACCGATCCCCGTACCAAAACCCTGGGCGCTGTCGTCAAACACCATGCTGACAGCCGTGGCGCCGTTGGCCAGATCGTCGGCCAGTTGCGACAAGGCGCGTGTTGCATCGGGATCGTCGATCCGCTGGGAGATCGCCCAGGCCGCCGATGGCTGGCGACGCGCGAGCGGTGTTGCAGCCACACGTCTTTCGTAGAGCGGCTGGATGGCGATACCGTCGTCGGTCGCAGACACCAGCGTGCGGTCGAAATCAGCGCCCTTCAGCGCCTTGCCAACCAGCGCCAGCCAAGCCTCGCGGTCTGTGGCGGCAAAAGCCTGCGGGTCGAGAATGTTCAGCGTCATACGATCCTCCTCAGGTCGTTCTAAAGGAGCGAGGCGGCGTCGAAAACAACACATTGGATGGTTTCTCAAAATAACTGCGCCACCCAGCACAATTTGGATGACAAGCCTGCCTCACTGCCTCACTGCCTACTGCCTACTGCCTACTGCCTACTGCCTACTTCTGCACCCGACACCAGCCTCGCGCCAGCCGTGGCTGGCAGGGTGCTTTGGATTGCTCCTTTTGCGCGTTCTCGATGATGGCTGGTCCTATGCTCCTTTCCCGTTTGCTGTTGCTGGCTTCGACTGTCTCCTGCCTCGCGCTGGCAAGTTGCAGCATCATTCCCGACACCGGCGCCACCGATCCGGATCGCTTTGCCCAGGAAACCGCGCCGGTCTTCTACCGGCCGGAAGGCATCGATCCCGAGAAGGTCAAGCGCCTGCCGGTGCAGCCGGTGCCCCAGGTGCGCAATATCTACCAGACTCAGTTTCACCAGACCTATGGCCTGCCGGTTTCCAATCCGGTGCACCAGGCAATGTATGCCCAGCAGCACGAAGACGATTTCACGCTTCCGGCCATACCCTATTCCCGGATCGATCCGCGCTTCCTGCGCCAGGAGGTCAGCTATCAGTCGACCGAGCGGCCGGGCACCATCGTCGTCGATACCCGGAACTACTTTCTCTATCTGGTCGAGGGCAACGGCAAGGCGATGCGCTACGGCGTAGGGCTCGGTCGCGAAGGCTATGCCTGGGCCGGGCGGGGCGTGGTGCAGTGGAAGCAGAAGTGGCCCCGCTGGACGCCGCCGGCGGAAATGGTGGCGCGCGAGCCGGACATGCGACCGATCTCGGCCGAGCGCGGCGGCATGAACCCGGGGCCGACCAACCCGCTGGGTGCCCGGGCGCTTTATATCTACAACAACGGCAAGGACACGCTGTACCGTGTCCACGGGACGCCGGACTGGCAGTCGATCGGCAAGCCGACATCGTCGGGCTGCGTGCGCATGCTCAACCAGGATGTCATCGATCTCTACAATCGCGTGCCGGCCCATACGCAAATTGTCGTGATGTAGGCGTCTCAGTCTACTATTTTAGGAGCTGTTGCATAAGCGCGATAGCGGCGGAAGATCAGGCGCTTTAAAGGCTTGTTAAGCTTGAATGGTCTTCAATCGGCGAAACTGATTCGGCACTTGTCGTTTTTGTCCGCCCGACGCCCCCGCACCATGGAATGATGTTCACACATGAACCTGCCTTCGTCTCTTTCACGCCGTAAATTTCTGACCTTCGCCGGCATCGGCGCCGCATCAACGCTCGCCGGCTGCGCCTCTTCGGCCGGTCCCGGCGGCCAGATCATCGAATACCGCAACCCGATGCCGATGATCAGCGGCTGGCTCGGCGGCAACGGCTATCGGGGCGAACAGCCAGATCCGGCCGTGATCTACGCTGCAATGGAAGACAACGGCTATCTCCTGCCGGCCATTCCGTATCAGCAGATCGACCCGAAGTTCTGGCGCCAGCGCGTCATCAACGACACCGGACAGCCGGCCGGCATGGTCATCGTCGATACACGCACCCGCTTCCTCTACATCACCGAACCCGGCGGCACGGCAATGCGCTACGGCATCGGCGTCGGTCGCGAAGGCTTCGCTTGGCAGGGCACCGGCGTTATCCAGTGGCGCCAGAAATGGCCACGCTGGAACCCACCGGACGAAATGGTTGCCCGTCAGCCGGAACTTGTCAAGTATTCGATCAAGAACGGCGGCATGGGCCCGGGCCTGAAGAACCCGCTCGGCGCGCGTGCTCTCTATATCTTCCAGGGCAAGCAGGACACGTTCTACCGCCTGCACGGTAATCCGGACTGGCATTCGATCGGCAAGGCCGTATCGTCGGGCTGCATCCGCATGCTGAATCAGGACGTCATCGACGTCTACGACCGCGTGCCGGAAAAGGCACCGATCATGGTCATCCAGTAATAGGCCTTGAAAATGCGGGTCAGTCTGATTTTGTCAGATTGGCCCGCAACTGCTGCAGGCGGTCGCGAAGACCTGCCATATCGTCGATGCTGCAGCCGATGGTCTCGCCGATGGCGAGCATGATGCCATCGACCTCACTTTTCATCGCCTCTCCCTTGTCGCTCAACGACACGATAAGCTGGCGTTCGTCCTCTGCATCGCGTGTCCGGACGATAAGCCCGTTCTGCTCGAGACGCTTCAGCAGCGGCGACAGTGTTCCGGAATCGAGATCCAGCTGCTCGCCGATCGCCTTCACTGGCAGCCGGCTTTTCTCCCACAGCACCAGCATCACCAGATATTGCGGATAGGTCAGGCCGACGCGGTCGAGGATCGGCTTGTAGGCACGCGTAAACGCATGCGCCGTGGCGTAGACGGCAAAGCACAATTGCCGCTCGAGGCGTTTTTCCTCGTCGGGCACCACTCGTCTTGTCACGTGCTCTGCCATTTCATCCTGCCGTTCAGTTCCCATGTAATTGCCCACAGGGGCTTTCCAAAATCAAACCGCAAATATCTATTGCACACAATTAGATTTCGCGATATATAAAATCATCCAACCGAGCAAGATCGTCCAACCGAGAAGGAAACGCGATATGCCTATTCTCTACACCACCAAGGCTTCTGCAACAGGCGGCCGTGCAGGCCACGCAGCATCTGAAAACGGCGCACTCGATGTGACGCTGACGGTTCCGAAGGAGCTGGGCGGCGACGGCGCTGCCGGCACCAATCCTGAACAGCTGTTTGCTGCCGGTTATTCCGCCTGCTTCCTCGGCGCATTGAAGTATGTCGCCGGCCAGCAGAAGGTCAGCATCCCGGATGACACAAAGATCACCGCAACGGTCGGCATCGGCCCGCGCGAAGACGGCACCGGCTTCGGTATCGAAGTGGCGCTGTCCGTCCACATCCCGGGCATGGAAAAGGCCGAGGCTGAAAAGCTCGCCGCTGCCGCCCACATCGTCTGCCCCTACAGCCACGCAATGCGCACCACGACCGAAGTGCCGGTCACCGTCGCCTGAGCCAGCATTTGTTGTGAGACGAAGGGCCTTCTCCCAGCCGGGAGGGGGCCTTTTTTGTCCTGGAACAAGATGATGATGTTGGCGAGGAGCGCTGCCGCTAAACACAACGGTTGCGCATGAGGGGAAATCCCGAAACTGCTTCGAGCAAATCAAAGTCAAACTGCATGAGACCAGGATGACGAGACGGCGGCAAGGCGATAATCGCCGCCGTCCCACTTCATCGAGGCTAGATCAGACCAGTTGGCCGAAATCGGCAGGACTGAAGTCCTTGAGAGCGGCGGTTTCGCCCGAATGGATCTTGGCGGCCCAGGCCGGATCACTGATCAGCGCACGGCCGACCGCAATGAGGTCGAACTCTTCGCGCTCCATCCGGCGCACCAGATTGTCGAGACCGGTCGGCGTAGAGCTTTCGCCGCCGAAAGCAGCCATGAAATCGCCGGAGAGGCCGACCGAGCCGACGCTGATAGTGGCAGCGCCGGTGAGCTTCTTCGCCCAGCCTGCAAAGTTCAGGCCGTTCTCTCCGTCTATCTCGGCAAATTCAGGCTCCCAGAAACGACGCTGCGAGCAATGCAGCACGTCGACCCCGGCTTCGACCAGCGGCACCAGCCAGTCCGCCATTTCATCCGGGGTTTCCGCCAGGCGGGCCTTGTAGTCCTGCTGCTTCCACTGACTGAGGCGCAGGATGATCGGATAGTTCGGACCGACTGCGGCGCGGATGGCTTTGACAACTTCGATCGGGAAGCGCGAGCGTTCCTTGATCGACGTGCCGCCAAACCGGTCGTCGCGGACATTGGTAAGGCCCCAGAAGAACTGGTCGAGCAGATAGCCATGGGCGCCGTGGATTTCGAGTGTGTCGAAGCCCAGGCGCTTGCTATCTGCGGCAGCGCGCGCATAGGCGGCAAGCGTGTCAGCGATGGTCTCGTCGCTCATTGCCTCGCCGAATGGTGCGTCTGGAGCCTCGAGACCCGATGGGCTCTCGATCGGCGATGGCGGAACCCACTCGGTTCGGGCATTCCTGACGGCGCCGACATGCCAGATCTGCGGCCCCATCTTGCCGCCGGCTTTGTGGACGGCGTCGATGACGTTGCTCCAGCCGGAAAGCGATGCTTCGCCATGGAAGAACGGCACATTGGGATCATTCTTGGCGGCCGGGCGGTCAATCGCCGTGCCTTCCGAAAGGATCAGTCCGACTTCGTTTTCGGCGCGACGGCGGTAATAGGCGGTGACGTTGTCGCCCGGTACGCCGTCCGGCGAGAACGAGCGCGTCATCGGCGCCATGACGATGCGGTTCTTCAGTTCCAGCGACTTGACGCGGAAGGGCTGGAACAAGGAGGATACGTCTGTTGAACTCATGGAAAGGCTCCGCATTGATGATGCGGCAGATTAGTATATCCTGGATACCTAGTGTCAATCAGGCACTTTTCGGCCACTAGGTTGCTCAAAGGAAACCACCATGTCAGAACAGCAGGCGTTGTCGCGGGAAGCCGGTGGAGATATCGCAGCCAAGCCCCGGAAAAAGGTTCTCAGCGCCGCCGATTGCCCACACCGCCTGCTTCTGGAGCAGGTCGCCGACAAATGGTCGGTGCTGCTGCTGGCAGCCCTTTGCGACGGCCCCCTGCGCTTCAACGAGATCCGCCGTACGCTGGAGGGCATCACCCAGAAATCCCTGACCCAGAGCCTGCGTCGTCTCGAGCGCAACGGGATCGTCGACCGCCGCGTCATCGATACATCGCCGGTTGCCGTCGAGTACAGCATCACCCCCCTTGGTCATTCGCTGAAAACGCCTTTCCGCGCTCTCTACAGCTGGACGGTCGACAACCTGCAGGACGTTGAGAAGGCCCGCGCCCGGTTCGACCAGAGGAAGGGTGGGTGAGGAGATGTTGCGATTGATTGCGCGACTGCTATAAGCGGCGATCTTTGCATCAGGAGTAAATTTCGATGGCAGCCGATAACGACGAATACGTGTATGACGAGGCAACAGGCGACTGGCGTCCCGCGTCCGAAGTAAAGGCTGCCGGCGCTTCCGGTGCCGTCGAAGTGCGCGATGCCTCCGGCACGGTTCTGAAGGACGGCGATAGCGTCACGCTGATCAAGGATCTCAAGGTCAAGGGCGCAGGCCAGACCCTGAAGCAGGGCACCGTCATCAAGTCCATCCGTCTGACCGACAATCCGGAAGAGATCGACTGCCGCCACGACGCCATCAAGGGCCTCGTCCTGCGCACCGAGTTCGTCCGCAAGCGTTGATCGCCAAAGCCCCGGGATCAGAACCGGGGCTCACTCCGGTTTTCTCGTTTCACACCCGGCGCTTGCTACCGCTTCAGGCTGCCAAGAATACCCCGCACCAGCGCCCGCCCGACCTGGGTCGCCACGGTGCGGGCGACACTTTTGAGCGCCGCCTCCATCACCGTTTCCCGCTGATAGCCGGCCCGTCCGGCCGGCTTTTCCTTGGTCTCGTCCTTGTCTCCGCCAAAGCCGGGCAGGGTCCAGCGGCCCGAGGCGTTGTCGTTGTCGGCGGGCTGAGCCTGTGGGTGCTGCTTGGCGGCGTCCTGGTCCGCAGCCTTGCTGGCCCGGGCGATCAGGATCTCGTATGCGGATTCCCGGTCTATATCCTGGTCGTACTGGCCGGCGACCGGGCTGTTGGCCATGATCTTCTGGCGCTCGTCAGCCGTGATCGGTCCGACGCGGCCGGAAGGCGGGCGGATCAGCGTGCGCTGGACGATAGACGGCGCGCCTTTGCCCTCCAGCGTCGACACCAGCGCCTCGCCGGTACCGAGCGTGGTGATGACGGTGGCGCAATCGAAATCGGGGTTGGGCCGAAACGTCTCGGCAGCGCTCTGTACTGCCTTTTGCTCACGCGGCGTATAAGCGCGCAGCGCATGCTGTACGCGGTTGCCGAGTTGGGCAAGCACGGTGTCTGGCACGTCGAGCGGGTTCTGGGTGACGAAATAGACGCCGACGCCCTTCGAGCGGATCAGTCGCACCACCTGCTCGACGCGCTGCGTCAGCACTTTCGGTGCGTCGTCGAAGAGCAGGTGGGCCTCGTCGAAGAAGAACACCAGCTTCGGCTTTTCGGGATCGCCGATCTCGGGCAGTTCCTCGAACAGTTCCGACAGCAGCCAGAGGAGGAAGGTCGCATAGAGACGTGGGTTCATCATCAGCTTGTCGGCGGCTAGTACCGAGATCTGGCCATAACCGTTCTGGCTGGTGCGCATGATGTCGCTGATCTTCAGGGCCGGTTCCCCGAAGAAATGCTCGGCGCCCTGCTGCTCCAGCACCAGCAGGCCGCGCTGGATCGAGCCGACAGAGGATTTCGAGATCAAGCCGTACTGGTTGGAAAGCGCAGACGCGTTTTCCCCCATGTAGTTGAGCAGCGCCTGGAAATCCTTGAGGTCGAGCAGCGGCAATCCGCCCTGGTCGGCGATCTTGAAGGCGATGTTGATGACGCCTTCCTGTGCTTCCGACGCATCCATCAGCCGCGACAGCAGCAGCGGCCCCATCTCGGCAATCGTGGTGCGGACGCGGTGACCCTTTTCGCCGTAGAGATCCCAGAAGATCACCGGAAACTGCTCGAATTCATACGGCGAGAGGCCGATCTCCTCGGCGCGTTTCAGCAGGAAATCCTTCGGCTCGCCCCGCGCCGCAATGCCGGAAAGGTCGCCCTTGATGTCGGCGCAGAAGACCGGGACGCCGGCCCGCGAAAAGCCCTCGGCCATCACCTGCAGCGATACGGTCTTGCCGGTACCTGTAGCACCGGTCACCAGCCCGTGGCGGTTGCCGAACTTCAGCGACAGGTATTCCTTGCCGGCGATGCTGTCGTCCGGCTTGCGGCTGGCGCCGAGAAAGATCTGTCCCTTGTCGTCAGCCATCCGTCGTCTCCCCACCGGATCAGGCAGCCCTGCCGGCTGCGATCGTGTTTTACATTGCTTAGTTATAAAGGGGGTCTTCCGCAGGAACAACAACTTGCTGCGGGCACTGCCATAATCGCAGAAAAGCTATCTCCCGCTTCGCGTCGCCTTGAGTTGGCAGGCCAAACAAAATACGCTTGAGGCTACCCTTTAATCCCTGTGGCAGGAGAGCCCCATGAACGAAGTCGTAGACCAGATCGCCGCCAAGGCAGGCATCGCCCCCGATATCGCCGAACGCGCCGTCGGCATGATGCTCGGCTTCCTGCAGCGCGAGGCGCCGGATGGCCCCGTCTCGAAGATGATCACGGCGATCCCTGGCGCGCCTGATCTCGTAGCCCAGTTCAATGGTGCCGAGACTGGTGGCGGCGGCGGCCTGCTAGGAGGCCTCATGAGCGCCGTCGGCGCTGGCGGCGGCATCATGGCGCTCGGTCAGGAACTGATGAGCCAGGGGCTCGGCATGAGCGAGATCTCGGCGCTCGCCAAGGAAACCATCGCAGTCGCAAGGCAATATGCCGGTGACGAAGTCGTCGACGAGGTCGTCGGCTCGATCCCGGGGCTCAGCCAGTTCGTCTGATCCGGTAATATAAGGCGGCGGTTCGGAAAAATTCGGACTGTCGCCTATGCCTCATTGTCCAGCCATTCGCGCAGCGCGGCGTTGATGCGCGTCTGCCAACCCGGACCACCCTCGCGAAACCGCTCCAGGACATCCGCATCGAGCCGGATTGTCGTCGATTCCTTCGGTGTATCGATCAGCGGCCGACCGCGCCTGACGGGCACGCTCCTGAATTTCTCGATCCATTCGGGTGTGGAAAGGTCAGGCGCGTCGTCCTCGTCATGCCATTCTGCCTGCGTAGACTTTTCGCTCTCGGTCATTGGCCTTCCTCATGCTGATTATACGCTCATGACCATCGCGTGGTGTCCACACGACGATTATCATTCTGCCGTCAAGCCAACCAACGGTGATGAACCTCTGTTCGCCGTAGTCGGCTCGATCGTCTTCTCTGGTGAGGGTATCACCGGCAAAAACTTCGCTGCAGCGCGCAAAGTCCAGCCCACGCTCCCATAGGGCACCATTGCGTTTTGCAGGATCGAAAACAATCGCCATTTTTGTTACTACAAAAATCTATAATTTGCAATAACGATACGATAGCAACTTTTGCGAGCAATGATAGTCCCGACGAGGCCCGTTGCCCGGGCGCCAAACTTCAGCCGCCCTTCACCACCACCAGAAACATCCGCGGAAAGCGCAGCAGCACGCGGCCGTCGGCGAGTGGGGGGTAGGCTGCCCGGACCCGTTCCAGGTAGTCGGCAGTGAACTCATCGCGGTGGGTGCTGCCGGCGTTGTCGAGATAGGGGCGCAGGCCGGTGCCCTTGACCCATTCGACGATCGCTTCAGCATCGGCCATCGGGTGGTTGTAGATGGTATGCCAGATGTCGATGCGCGATGACTTGCCGATCAGCCGGTCGTAATAGACGGAGGGTTCGGCGAGGGGAGTGCGGCGGACGCTCTTTGCCTCGAACGCCGGACGCCAGGGCCCGGCATGCGTTGTCTCTTCCATCAGCAGGTGTGTCGGCTCGTTGAGATTGTCCGGCATCTGCACCGCCAGCACGCCGCCGGGCGCAAGGCCGTCCAGCAGCCTGTCGAAGATGTCGAGATGGTTGGGCAGCCACTGGAAGACGGCGTTGGCAAACAGCAGGTCGGTCTTTTCGCTCGGTTGCCAGGTCGCAAGATCCGCCTGCGTGAAGGTAGTGCCGGGCATCCGCCGGCGCGCGCTCTCCAGCATGTCGAGATCGCTGTCGAGGCCGGAAACCCCGGTGGCACCGAAGCGCTCGACGATCAGCTCCGTCGAATTGCCGGGTCCGCAGCCGAGGTCGATTGCACGGGCAACCGTTTCAAGCGGCACCTGCGCCAGCAGGTCGCGCGCCGGGCGGGTGCGCTCGTCCTCGAACTTCACATACTGGTTTGCCGACCACGCCATGTCATGTCTCCCTGTCTTTTCAGACAGACCATTGGCGCCAACTATGACGCCAGCATGACGTCAGGCCGGCTCCGCGACCCGGCTGATCCGCACCTTGGCGATGTTGCGGCCTTCCAGCTTGACGATCTCGAAAGCCAGGTCCTCGGAGGCAAAGTTCTCGCCCTCGTGCGGCAGGTGGCCGAGACGCCAGAGGATGAAGCCGGCCAGCGTCGAATAGCGGTCGTTTTCGTCGACGAGGTCGGCGTCGACCAGTTTCGAGGCCTGGCGGATGTCGATCCAGCCATCGACGGTCAGCGATCCGTCCGCGCCCCTCTCGATTGACAGTTTTTCGTCGTCCTCGTCCGGAAATTCGCCGGCGATGGCTTCAAGCAGGTCGGTCGTCGTCACCATGCCCTCGATCTCGCCGTACTCGTCGAGAATGACGGCAATCGCCTGGTTCGAAAGCCGCAGCTGCTCCATCAGCTTCAGCGCCGTGATGCTTTCATGCACGACGAGCGGCTGGCGGATCGACCGCGCCAGATCGACAGCGCCGTCCTTCAGGAGGTCGCGTAGCAGATCGCGGGCGCTGGCGATGCCGATGAAATTGTCGAGGCTGCCGCGCGCCACCGGAAAGCGCGAATGGCCGACGTCGAGGATCAGCTGCTGCAGTTCGGCCTGGGGCTTGTCGAGGTCGAGCCAGTCGATGTCGATGCGGGGCGTCATGATCGAGCGGGCAGAACGGTCGGCCAGTGCCAGCACGCCCTGGATCATGTCCTTCTCCTCGTTCGAGAAGACTTCGGCTTCGCCGGCCTGTTCGGCGATCAAGTCAACCGTCTGCCCGAGCGTGCCCTGAGAGCGCTTGCCGCCGAGCAGGCCCAGCACCGCGTCGGCGGTGCGGTCACGGATGTTGCTCGGCGTGATTAGCCGCTCCTTGCTGTGGCGTGCGAGCTGGTTCAGCGCCTCGATGATGACCGAGAAGCCGATTGCCGCATAGAGATAGCCCTTCGGTATGTGGATGCCAAAACCTTCGATGATCAGCGAGAAGCCGATCATCATGAGAAAGCCGAGGCAGAGGATGACGACGGTCGGATGCTTCGAGACGAACAGCGTCAGCGGCTTCGACAGCATAAGCATGACGCCAACGGCAATGATGACGGCCATCATCATCACCGCGAGGTCCTGCACCATGCCGACGGCGGTAATCACGCTGTCGAGCGAGAAGATCGCGTCGAGCACGACGATCTGCACGATCACCTGCCAGAAGACGGCATGGACCTGCTTCTTATCCTTGCTGTCCTCCTGGCCTTCCAGCCGCTCGTGCAGCTCCATCGTCCCCTTGAACAGCAGGAAGATGCCGCCGATGATGAGGATGATGTCACGGCCCGAGAAGCCGAAATTCATCACCTTGAACAACGGCGTCGTCAGCGTCACGATCCAGGCAATGGAGGCCAGCAGTCCAAGACGGATGACCAGCGCCAGGCCGAGACCGATAAGCCTTGCCGAATCGCGCTGTTGCGGCGGCAGCTTGTCCGCGAGGATCGCGATAAACACGAGGTTGTCGATGCCGAGAACGATCTCGAGAACGATGAGGGTGGCCAGACCGACCCAGACGGAAGGATCGGAAATCCAGTCGAAGATCATAGTTCTGCGTTGGCGGCCGCAGTCATTACAGACCGGCCACTCCCCTGTTTTGAGATTGGGTGATGTGTGTTTACGCTTAGATCGGCCGACGACGGGCGTCCACGCGTCGAAATGCCGATGGCTGGTGTCACGGACGAGGAGCGCCAGCGACCCGCTTCGCCGGGTCTACAATCGTCGCTGCCCTCGTCTGCCGGCATATCGCGCTCGGCATGGGGCAGGCTTGTACTGGATGGGTCGCTATCGGGCATCGGTGCAATCTGGCGTCGAACTGCTGTTTGCGCAAGGGGGAGAGGACGAAAACATCGGTACAGGCGAGGTTATGAACACACTGCATGCCAGCAAGCCGACCGCAGCGCGCTGCGGCGGTCGGCCTTGGATATTACGATGCCAGAATACGGATGCCGTGCTCGCCGGCGGCAACCAGAAATCGTTCGGCTTCCTCGTCGGACGCGACTTCCGCCTGCGGGCCGATGTCGGCAACTTCGAAATAGGTGGCCATGTCCTTGTCGATGATGGCCGAAAAGACGACGGCTTCGGGGCCGGTATTGCTGTAACCATGCGGCACGTTGCCGGGGATGGAAATGATGTCGCCAGCCTGCGCCTGCGTCTCCGAGAGGCCGGAGTCGGTCATCTGCTGCACAGTCAGCGTACCCTCGAGAATGCGGAACACTTCGGGGCTGGCATGGCTGTGAAGAGGCGTGCCGCCACCGGAGGGAACCGTGACGTCGAAGACGTTGAGCCACGTGCCTTCAAGGCGCGCCTGGCGCTGGACGTGGTCGCCGAGCACGAAAAGAGGCTTGGCCTGTGCTGCCGTATCGGCATGGGAGGAGTCGGACATGATGTCGCTTTCTTGTTTTTCTTCTTGAGGACGCGTCCGTTAAACCCTTCGACCACCCTTGGCAACCGTGCGGCCATGGTCATACGGACGGGCAGCCCTGCGTCATATTCACGGGTACGAACGCGGCATTGCAGTCTGAAGCGCATTCGAGCGACCTTTGGAGGTCGGCCGAACCAGCCGTGCATCGCCACTTTCGTGCCCTTGCAACTGAGTGCTAGCACGCTCTCCGATACAGACATGTGACAAGCAAGACATCGGAAGCGAGGCGTATGGCCCGAATGCAACCCGGCGACTAAGCGCTCCCGATGAAGCCGCCGACCGCGACGTCAAAACCGCGTGATGACGCTGATCCCGAGGCCTTCCGCCCGGTCGAGCGTCATCAGCGCGGGAATAGCCTCTTCCAGGCTGATCCGGCGCTGGATGAGCTTCTGCGGCGCGATCTTGCCGGCAGACAGCATGGCGAGCATCGCGTCGTAGCGCCAGGCCTGCATGCCGTGGCTGCCATAGATCTCGAGTTCCTGGCTGATCACCTGCGCCATCGGGATGGCCGGGGTCGCGTGCTGGCCGAGCATCAGCCCGACCTGCACGTGTCGGCCGCGTCGGCGCAGGTTGCGGATAGAGTTGAAGCAGGTCGTGGGGTGGCCGAGCGCGTCGATCGACACATGCGCGCCACCGCCGGTGATCTCGCGCACGGCCTCGGCGACATCCGAAACGGTGCCGGCATTGATCGTCGCCACCGCACCGCATTCGCGGGCAAAGGCCAGTTTTTCGTCCGAAAGGTCGATGGCAATGGCATTGGCACCGAGTGCGGTGGCGATCATGATCGCCGAAAGCCCGACGCCGCCGCAGCCGTGCACGGCGATCCATTCTCCGGGCTTGGTCTTCGCCTGGTCGGTGACGGCACGGAACGACGTGGCAAAGCGGCAGCCGAGGCTGGCCGCTGTCGCGTCGTCGATCGTCTCCGGAAGATGCACCAGATTGGTGTCCGCATAGTCGATCCCGACATATTCGGCGAACGATCCCAGTGGGTGAAGCCCGGCTGGAACTGGTTCGGGCAAACCTGCTGGTTGCCGGAATGGCACTCGCCGCAATGGCCGCAGCCGGAGACGAAAGGCACGGTGACGCGGTCGCCGACCTTGAAGCGCACGACACCGCGCCCCGTCGCCACCACCTTGCCAGCCAGTTCGTGGCCGGGAACATGGGGAAGGGCGATATCGGGATCATGCCCCATCCAGCCATGCCAGTCGCTGCGGCAGAGGCCGCTCGCACCGACCGCGATGACCACCCCGTCTTCCGATGGCGTCGGATCGGGCAAGGTGCGGATTTCGGGTTTAGCCTCGAAGGCTTCGTAATACATGGCGCGCATCGGCAGTTCCGATTCGAGTGGGCGTTGGATGGTGTCCATGATGGCACGCCACCACGGCTGCTTCCACTCTGCGGCCCATCAATTCTGCTCATGCACCAATTCATGCGACGGATGGCAAGCGCAGGAAAGTTGCGCCGGCTTTGCACCTTCGCGTCATTTGTTGCGAATGGATTTGCCTTGGAGATTTCTTCTTGATTCTCGCCTTCCATGAGGTCTTGTCTCGTGACGAAATTCGAAGGAGACCACCATGGCTGTCGATACATCGCCGCGTTCCGCCACCTGGACCTATGTCGACGGCGAGTGGCTGCCCGGCAACCCGCCGCTGATCGGGCCCACGTCGCATGCGATGTGGCTGGCCTCGACGGTCTTCGACGGTGCACGCTGGTTCGATGGCATCGCGCCCGATCTCGATCTGCATTGCCAGCGCGTCAACCGCTCGGCCCGCGCCATGGGCCTCGAACCGACCATGACGGCCGAACAGATCGAGGCGCTGGCCATGGAGGGCGTGAAGAAATTCGATGGCACTTCGGCGCTCTATATCAAGCCGATGTACTGGGGCGAGCACGGGATGCCGACCAGCGTCGTCGCCGTCGATCCGGCCTCGACCCGCTTCGCGCTCTGCCTGTTCGAAGCGCCGATGAACAATGCCAAGCCGCAGTCCCTGACCGTCTCGCCCTATCGCCGCCCGTCGCCGGAGACGGCGATGACCGAGGCCAAGACCGGCTCGCTCTACCCGAACAGCGGCCGGATGATTATCGAAGCCCGCAGCCGTGGCTTCGACAATGCGCTTGCCTGCGACATGAACGGCAACGTCGCAGAAACCGCATCCTCGAACGTCTTCATGGTCAAGGACGGCGCTGTATTCACACCCGTCGCCAACCGCACCTTTCTGGCCGGCATCACCCGCGAGCGGATCATCGGCCTGCTCCGCCAGGCCGGCTTCGACGTTCGCGAGACGACATTATCCGTTGCCGACTTCATGGCGTCGGACGAGGTTTTCACGACGGGCAACTATTCGAAGATCGTCAGCGTCGACCGCCTCGATGGCCGCACCTTCGGCGAAGGACCGGTCGCTCGCAAGGCACTGGAAATCTACATGGACTGGGCCCATTCGCGCAAAGCCACCGACGAGTAATCGGCTCATCTTTAGACGCATGAAGACGAGTTGGCGGCGAGACACGATGGCCACGCCCGCTGCGGGCGGCACAGGCGTAGTGCGAAAATCCTACTTGGCCCGTCCGACGGGCTTGCCCTTCGTCTGCCAGAGCGCATGCACCTCCTGCCAGTCCGGCACGCGGTCGGCATAGAATCCCAACGTCTTGCCGGTCGCAATCGAACCGAATGCCTTCATCGCCTGCAGATGCGCGCCGTCGACAAGATAGCGGCGCATGGCGGCCTCGTCTTTCCAGACTGTCAGCGTGTGATGGACGCCGTCTATCTGTCGTGTATCCGTCGAGATGTTCCCCTCTGCCTTCTGCGCCTGCAGCATCGAGGGGATGGCGTGCCACCAGAAGCGCGGGAGATGACGCCGCGCCTTGATCTGCAGGCCCGTAATCGACACGTAGACCATCGTTCCGTCCATGACTGCTCCCGTCCGCGAGGCCTGCTGGCTCGCATCTAGACACTGTAAAGATATATGGCATTCATGCCGGCCTCTCGTCAAGGGCGATCTTGTCGGTGTAAGGATGCGGGATGACTCAGACCTATCATCATGGTGCGCTTCGTCCGGCCCTGCTTGCCGCAGCGGAGGCAATCCTCGACCGCGACGGTATCGACGCCCTCACGTTGCGGGCCGCGGCACGCGAAGCTGGCGTCTCCCATGCGGCACCGTCCCATCATTTCGGCGATATCACCGGCCTGCTGACCGAGTTGGCGGCCGCAGGCTTCGTCCGACTGCGGCAGGCTCTCGAGAAGCATCTGGCCGAACCGGACCCACGCACGCGAGTTCAGGCACTGGCGCACGGTTATGTCGCCTTCGCCAGGGCCCATCCCGGGATATTCCTGCTGATGTTCCGCTCGGAGCGGCTGGACTGGTCTTCCCCGGCGCTGGCGACGGCAGGCGTCGCCGCCTTCGCCCTGCTGACCCCTGACCAGTCCGGCCCGGCACCGGCCACCACGCCGCAAAACTTCGAGACCCTGGTGCTGGCCAGCACACGCTGGTCGCTGATGCACGGGCTGGCCACCCTGCTGATCGACGGCCGGCTCGGCGCAATGGCGGAAAAAACGCCGGACGCGGATCTCGAGCGACTGATCGAGGCGGTGATCCGCAATGGTCTCCCGGCCTGATCGAGGCGCTCGTCAGACTGTTTGCCAAATTCCCCGTTGCACAACAGAAGAAAATGCATTTTCCTTGTGACCAAGCCGGTGTTTCCGAGTTTTGTCTGAACCGTAATGTGCCGGAGAGCGGGGAGGGGTTCATGAAGAGCAACCGCGCCAGCCTGGAAGAGATCCGCGGCTTTTTCGCCAAGCGCATGGCCGCCGTCAGCCTGTCCCGCGATCCACGCCTCGAGCGTGTCTTCGAGCTCGTTCCCCGCGAAGTCTTTCTCGGCCCGGGGCCGTGGCATGTCTGGGTAGAGGGCAGCAACTACCTGGAAACGCCGAGCGCCGATCCCGTCTATCTCTACGAGAACAACCTTGTCGCCCTGGATGCAGCCAAAGGCATCAACAATGGCGAGCCTTTCCTGCATGCCTCGTGGATCGGAGCGGTCGCCCCGCAGCGCGGCGAAAGCGTAACCCATATCGGCGCGGGTACTGGATACTACACGGCCATCCTGGCGCTTCTGACCGTGCCGGATGGCAAGGTCACAGCTTTCGAACGGGAAACCCATCTCGCCGACAGAGCGCGGCTCAATCTCCAGCCCTTCGAAGGCGTCACCGTCGTCAATGCCAACGCCACGCAAGCAGCCATGCCGATGTCCGACGTCATCTACGTCAATGCCGGCGTTGCCGCGCCCCCGGTTGCCTGGCTGCAGGCGCTGAAGCCAGGCGGGCGGCTGATTTTCCCCTGGCGACCGACGCAGGGTGTCGGATTGACGTTGCTCATCCGCGCCGATGCAAATGGCTTCAGCGTCGCCCCGCAGAGACCGTCGTGGTTCATTCCCTGCATCGGCGCATCCGATGAGATCGTCGCGACGCGGACGCCACAAAGCGCATCGGAGGCACGATCCGTCCGCTCGGTATGGATCACGACCGCAAGGGCGCCGGACGACACCGCCATTGCCGTCTATCCCGATGTCTGGTTTTCCAGCGATATCCCGCAATCTGCCTGAGCGGCTTTGGGTGCGGTGACATTCCTGCAAATTAAAGCCGCCGCCTCACGCCCTCGCATGCTATGCTCTGCGCGAGACCTGCGATGCCACGCTACCGCAGGCAGCTTTTCCGGACGCAAGGGGACAAGAGGCGATGACGCTTCAGCCCCCGATTTTTAAAGGCGACCGGGCCGTTTTCAGAAGGTAGTCCGATGTCGCTTACGTTTCCCAATGCCAGCCGCAGCTATGACGAACCCGGTCGCCGCGTTCGCTTCCTCGGTCACGACGGCATGTTCCAAGTCCAGCTGTTCGTCGATGTCGACGTGTTTGCCGGCGCCAATTCCGAGGCCGGCTATCTCGCCGCCTTCGACGCCAAGCGCAGCGGCATCCAGGCCGTCGCCACAAAGGCCTACGCCGCCACCCGCCGCAGCTCCTACATCCTGACGTCGAAGGATTTCAGGTAAAACAGCACCATCCGACTTTGAACGAGACGGCGCCCTCTCAGGCTGCACCGCTCTTTTCATGTCGCGGCCGAACCATCCAGCTGTAGACCGCGCCGGCTGACAGCAGCACGCAGGTGCCTAAAAATACCGCGCGCATGCCGATGTGGCCGCCGACGAAGCCGCCGAGCACCGGGCCGACCACCTGGCCGACGAACTGCGACGAGGTCGACAGGCCGAGGATACCGCCGGCGGCCGCATCGGGCACGCTGTGGCGGATGACGGCGGCGATGCAGGGCAGCAGCCCGCCGAGCGCCACGCCCATCAGGAAGCGCAGTATAATCAGCTGCCAGGCGCTGGTCACGAACGCCTGCGGTATCAACAGCAGCGCGGCGATGCCGAGCGCGCCTGATATCACCGGCCAGTGGCCGATGCGGTCGGCGAGCTTGCCCAGCCACGAGGCCGATAGCACGCTTCCCAGCGCCGCCACGGACATCACCACGCCCGATATCAGCGTCAGCTTCGTCTGGTCGTCGATAAGGTCTGCGACATAGACGGTGATGATCGGCTCGATCGACATGTTGGCGAGCATCAACAGCATGCCGGTTGCCAGCATGGCGATGACCGGCCGCTTGTCCTCGATCGAGCGCCAGCCGCCGCTAGCCTTGGCGGCTTGTCTGCGGGAGGCCGATTTCTCCTCCTTGATCAACAACATGGTGGCGAGGAAGGTCAGGAAGATCACCCCGCCGGCTGCAAGGAACGTGTTGCGGATGCCGATGATAGCCGGCAGCGCGCCGCCGATCAGCGGCCCCACCAGATTGCCGGCCATGATGCCCGAAGATACCATGCCGAGCGCCCAGGCGACGCGATGCTTTGGCGTCTGCGTGGCCACAAGCACCATCGACCCCGAGGCATAGCCGCCGGCAAGCCCGGTGAACAGCCGCAACGCCACCAGCTGCCAGACGCTGTCGACCATGCCCATCAGGCCGATGGCGAGGGTCATGCCGAGGCTGGCGCGCACGAGCATCAGCTTGCGGCCGTAGATATCGCCGAGCCTGCCCCAGATCGGCGCGACGAAGGCTGCGGCAAAGAAGGTGGCGCCATAGGCGATGCCCGACCACTGGACGATTCCGGCCTTGTCGCTGACGCCGAGTTCTTCGACATAGAGCGGCAGAAACGGCAGCAGCAGCGTCATCGCGACGATGGTGGTGAAGGAGCCGACGAGGCAGACGATCATGTTGCGCATCCAGTGCGCCGTGACATCCTCGCTCGCGGTCTTGCTCATGCCCGTCCCGGTCATTCCCTGGCCCTGGCGTTCAATGTATAGCGCAGTTCGGCGGTGCCGCTCGACAGGATATGGCCATCGGCGGCCAGCAGCAGGTCCGCCCGGGTGAACGCGTCCGGCAGGCCGAGGTGCTCCACATCCAGCGCGTAGACGGTGACGCGATAGTGGTGGATGCGCTGATCGTTCCAGGGTGGGCAGGCGCCGTGATAGCCGCCCTGCGGGCCGTTCTTCAGCGACCCCTCGCCAAAGCCGTTCTGTCCTCGCCGGCCGTGGTCGGTGCGTTTCAGCGGCAGTCCCGCCTTGGTCAGGCCGTTGCCGTCGATTGCCTCGGGCAAGTGGCTGAAGTCGGAGGGAATGTCGGCCAGCACCCAATGGACGAATTCCTCGCGCGGCGCGGTCTCGGCAATCACCGTGTCATCCCTGTTGAAGCCGCTGCGATCGACGGGCACGTCGGGATCGACCATGGTGACGGCATAGGATTTCGTGCCCGTCGGGCCCTTCGACCAGGACAGCGACGGGCTCTCGTTTCGTCCCGGCCTGAGCTTGCCCTGATGCACGACGCAGGCAGCATTTGCCGGCGGCAGCATACGTCCGGGCTCGGCCTTGCCGAAGCTGACCGCAAGATCGGCGGCAAAGGCCGGCACTGCCGAGGCGGGGAGAATGAGGCCAGCCACGGCGGCAAGCACAATGGCACTCGGAAATCTGTCACTCGTTCGCATGGAAGCCCCTTTGGTGGATCGCTGGACACTGGCTAACAGATCGCCGGCCGGACCATGAGCACGGAAACGCTCGATTGGAAGTCTGAAACGCTTAAATCGGCTCGGTCGTGCCGTGCTGGATGAGCGCCCGCCGGCGTTCTGCAAAGCGCCTGGGCGAGCGGTAGCCTGTCGCCAGCGCCGCTTCCCGCAGGCTAAGCCCATCCTCCGCCAGCATCGTTTCGGCCAGTGCCATGCGCTCGCCGGCAATCACGGCACGGAGCGAGGTGCCCTCCATCCCCAGCCGCCGGCGCAGCGTCGCATTGCTGGTGCCGAGCTCGGCGGCGATCAGGTCGGCAGTCCAGGCCCGGTCGGGCTGCCAGCGCACCAGCGCCCGGATGGCATCGGTCGTGGTCTCCGCCCGCGCGGGCAGGGCGCCACGCATTGCCAGAACCATCAGGATTTCCAGCACCCGGTGTTCGGCGATCATCGTCGGCAGATTGCCGTCCATGATCCCGTCGCCGGCATGGCGGATCGCCTCGGCAAGCGCCGCATCGAGCCCGATGTGGGCAAGCGCAGGCCGCCGCAGCGGAGAGAGGCCGGACTCTGCCCGGCGCACCAGCGCATCCGGGAAGTCGATGAAGATGGCGCGGTATGCGCCGCTTGCCGGATCCGGATCGTTGACGACCTCGCCGCGCCAACCGGACGGCAGCACCAGAACCGTGCCGGCATCGAGACGCTGATGGCGGCCCATGCTGAGCACTTCCTTGCTGCCCTCGACGATGACAACGATCGACAGGCGCGCAAAGGCGGCACCGGCAATGCGCTCGCGCCTGTGGGTGACGAAGGAGAACAGCGACGGTGCGGCATTCCGGTCGGCGAGCGGCGCCATCGGCCTGCGATCTTCAGCCACCAGACGGCGCAGGCGCTCGAGAATGAGACGGGATTCAGACATGTCATGCTCCAGGCGGGAGCCGATATCTACGCCGACGTTTCGCCGGATGCCAAGGCCGGATACGGCGTAAAACGGCGTCTTTTCCGCATGTAGACGGGAACTAGCGACAGGCTGGCGTCGCCAAAAGATGGAACCGACCGCCGCTGGCAAATGTTATGGTTGTGCCCATCATAAGAGAAGAGGATATCCCCATGACAGACGAAGCCAGGATCTCGCCCGCTGCCCAGTCGCTGAAGCAGGAACAGGCAGACCAGCGCAACACCGCCGCAAAAGGCGACCTCGACACCGGACTCGAGGATAGCTTTCCGGCATCCGACCCGGTCTCCATGACGACAAGCAGCATTTCCGGCGGTCGCACCGACGTCGAGGAAGCTGAAAAGGTCAAGACCCAGGCGGAATAGCCGCCGGTGCCGAACCCGTCAGGCTCCGGGGCCTGAGAGCCCAGACGGCAGGACTGCATCGCGCAATTCGTCCTGTCCGGGCTGTCGGTCGGCAGCCTTGTGCAGCAGTGTCGACGTGTAGCCGCGCGTCCCGTTGCCTTCGATCAGCGTCACGTCGGCATTCCCGGGATTGTCGGATTCTTCGAGCCAGGTGACGGGATGCTGCAGGAAATTCATCTCGAAGGCACGGTTGGTAACGCCGTGGCCGACGATCAATACGCTATCGTGGCCGTGCAGTGCCTCATGCATGACGGTCTGCAGGAACAGCCGCATGCGCTGCGCCACGTCGGCGCGGCTTTCGCCATCCGGTGGCCGGGCGTAAAACTTGGCGCCATTGCTGCGCAGCCGCGCCCACCGCTCGAACTCGTCCGGAAACTTCTGCCTTTGCTCGACATGGTCGTAGATCTCGGTGAAGACTCCGAAATCCTGCTCGCGCAACAGATAGTCTTCCCGCACCTTGCCGACGGTTGCTGCTGGCAACACCGTCAAAAGCGCATCCTTGCTCTGGCGCGTCCTGAGGAACGGCGAGAACCAGACGCGCAGCTTCGGACGCTCGAACTCGGGAAGGCTGTCCAGGTATTTGGCAATCACGCCGCCAGCCTGCGCCACCTGACGATAGCCCCATTGGCTCAAGGGCACGTTGTGGTCGCCGAATTCACGGTAGGCATGGCCATCGAGGTTGCCGAGGGATTCGCCGTGGCGAACGAGAAAGATGCGCATCAGCCGTTCCGCATTGTCAGCATGCCACCGCTGGCGGCGTGTTTCGGGGCAAGGCTCAGAGCCGCCGGGACCAGAGCATTGCCACGACACCGCAGATCGCCGTGATCGCGCCGCGGTAGACCCAGGGGCGCTGGTCGATCATGAAGCTGCTGGCGGGGTAGGGGAAGTAACCGCTGCCCTGTGCGGCCCAGATCACTCCGGCGATGAACAGCAACAGACCCAAAACAAACAACGCTTTTCTTGCCATCGTCCCATCCTCGCTTGAAAGGACGACATAGCAGTTCCTGCGCCCGATGCCTACCGTCACGATGGTGGTGAAGAGGCTACTGACAGAATCTGACAGTGGGAGCGTCTACTCCTGCGACATCGAGCAAGTCTCGCAAACGGCAAGGAGCACCACATGATAACCTGGTTACGCAGCGCGGCCATTGCGCCCGGCAAGGTCCCCGACGCATTCGCCTTCGTCAAAAAGGCAGCAGGGCTGATTGAAGAAAACCACGGCATCCGGATCGCCATCAGCCGGCCGCTCGCCGGAAATCCGACGCGGATATTCTGGTCTGCGCAGCACGAGGATCTTCAGGCCTTCGAGCGTGACCACAAGGCGATCAACACCGATGCCGCGTTTCTGCGATTGCTCGGCGAGGCCAGCAGCTGCTTCATTGCCGGCTCGACTCACGATGAAATTCTGCAGACGATTTAAGGATGCGACGATGACAGATGCCGGCAGCGCCAGCGCTGCTCAAATCAGGCTCCCGACCTCGATCGTCGGGTGGTCGGACGGGATCGCGATGGCTATGTCGGCATCTTCGAGCCCAGCCATGGCTACCGCCTTCGCGTCGGAAATGCCGACGAGCGCAAGGTTGGGGTAGGCGCGGGCTCGAAGCGGTGTCTCGACAATGACCGAACGGCCCTTGAAAAAGAACAACATGGCACTCTCCTGTGGGCGTTGGCGATGCTTGACGAGGGGCTTCTGGCGCATGTCGTAGAGGCCGGCGGCAGTTGGATCAGGATGCCTTCAGGCGATCCGTCCGGAAATGCTGCCGGTCAAGGCCGCCGTTACTCGGCGGCGATATCCGGAGCGATGTCATAGGCTTCGATATCGCGCTCCTGGCTTACACGCTCCTGGGAGACTTCGTCGTTGCGCATCCGGTATTGCGGCGAATTATCCCGCACCGGCAGCAGGGCGATGATGCGGTAGGTATCGGCTGCACGCGGCGACAGGCCTTGGCGGCTCTTGAGGCGTACGGACTGGCCGATCGGGAAACGATGAACTGACATGGGCGCTTTTGCTCTCCGCCACGTCGCCGGTCGCCATCAGGGCGCCGTAGCGTGGTCTTTATCTCAAAGTCGAGTACTGAGGCGAATGCCATCCGCGGCATCCGTCGATCGCAAGGCGCCGGTCAAGGCCAACTCGGGACAACGTGTGATTGCCGCCCGTCCCTGGCTCTCCAGTCCCCAGCGATCGACAAGAGCATAGCATGAAGCGCGCGACAGGCTAGACCTCTTGGCGGTTGCAGTCCTGCCGAAGGCTTTGACACTCGGAACGTGCCCATGAAGGGCTAATCCAGCGTTTCATGACGACCGCGTCGATGCGGCGACAACTGCAGGCTGAATGCGGCCCGTGCTGCCAATACAGGCGGCGGACCCCTCCAGCGGCGAGCGACATGGTAGGCCCTCCGGGCCTCCGCTACCTAGCCTGTTTGTCATGCGCCTGAAATACGGCGGATTTTTTCGGTAGGCGCTCCGATTTTTGGCCCCTGCGCGGTTGCCTCGTGCGGGTTCCGCTCCTATGTTCCGCCTCACCTGCCAACAGGAGAACAAGACCATGGCTTTCGAATTGCCTGAACTTCCCTATGACTACGATGCGCTTTCCCCCTTCATGTCGAAGGAAACCCTCGAGTTTCACCACGACAAGCATCACAAGGCCTATGTCGACAACGGCAACAAGCTCGCCGCCGAAGCCGGCATGAGCGATCTGTCGGTCGAAGAGGTCGTCAAGAAGTCGTTCGGCACCAATGCCGGTCTCTTCAACAACGCTGCCCAGCACTACAACCACATCCATTTCTGGAAGTGGATGAAGAAGGGCGGCGGCGGCAACAAGCTGCCCGGCAAGCTGGAAACAGCCTTCGCCTCCGATCTCGGCGGCTATGACAAGTTCAAGGCCGATTTCGCAGCCGCAGGCACCACGCAGTTCGGCTCCGGCTGGGCCTGGCTCTCCGTCAAGAACGGCAAGCTCGAAATCTCCAAGACACCGAACGGCGAAAACCCGCTAGTCCACGGCGCAAGCCCGATCCTCGGCGTCGACGTCTGGGAACACTCCTATTATATCGACTACCGCAACGCCCGCCCGAAATATCTCGAGGCATTCATCGACAGCCTGATCAACTGGGATCACGTGCTGGAAATGTACGAAACGGCAACCAAGTAAGTCTAGCGCACCACCCAGAAAGCCCGGCCCCGCGCCGGGCTTTTTTCTATTTTGGCCGGCCTCCGCCAATCTCCCCTTGCGGGAGAGATGTCGGCATCGTCGACAGAGGGGCGCGCCGCCCCACGCGCAAGATGGCCTCTTGCCCCATCCAACTCAGCCGCCAATCCACAAAAATCCCCCTCGCGTGGACCGCCATAAATCAGGCGCAGTTCAATTTAACCTTGCAGGCCGGCGGACCGGTTGTGCCAACCGTCTGCCTGGGCGCGAAACGTCGCGGCCAATACACGCACGGGGGATCGCCACCGCATGTCCAGCAAGCCGAGAATCGCAGTCCTTTTTGGGGGACGTTCCTCCGAGCACGAGGTTTCGCTCATGTCCGCCGCCAATGTGGTCGGCGCCATGGATCGCTCCCGCTACGAGATCGTCCCCATCGCCGTCACCCGCAGCGGCGAATGGCTGTTGATCGACTGGGACGGCGCGACGATGCCTTCGGCCGTGCCGGCGACCGGCACCGGCGTCTGCCTGCTGCCGGGCGGCCGCGGACGGATGATGGCGATGCCGCCGGCGGGCGCGGCCTATGAGTTGCCCCCGGTCTCTGTGGTGTTTCCGGTGCTGCATGGCCTGTTCGGCGAGGACGGCTCGGTGCAGGGGCACTGCGAGGTCGCCGATGTCGCCTATGTCGGCTGCGGTATTCTCGGCTCGGTCGCGGCGCTGGACAAGGACATCGCCAAGCGGCTGCTTGCGGATGCCGGGCTTGCGGTTGCCCCCTCGGTGACGCTGCGGCGCGGCGACCCGGCGTCGTTCGAGACGATCTCGACGACGCTCGGGCTACCCGTCTTCGTTAAACCGGCCCGGCAGGGATCGTCGGTCGGCGTCGGCAGGGCACGGACGTCCGACGAGTTCACCGGGGTCCTCAGCGACGCCTTCCGTCATGACGACAAGGTGCTGGTGGAAACCTTCGTCGACGGCCGCGAGATCGAATGCGCGGTGCTGGAGGATGCCGACGGTTCGCTGGTCGTCTCGCTTCCCGGCGAGATCGTGCCGGCCGAAAAGCACGGCTTCTACAGCTACGACGCCAAGTACATCGATGCCGACGGCGCCGTCGTCAAAGTACCCGCCGATCTGCCGGACCAGGTGGCCGCAAGCATCCGCGAAATCGCCCGCCGCGCCTTTCTGGCGCTCGGCTGCGAGGGCATGGCCCGTGTCGACGTCTTCCTGAAGGTCGATGGGACGGTCACCATCAACGAAGTCAACACCATCCCCGGCTTCACCAACATCAGCATGTATCCAAAAGCCTTCGCCGCCAGCGGTATCGACAACACCGAACTCATCGATCGCCTGATCGCCCACGCGCTGCGCCGCGATAGCGCGCGGCGGTCTGACAAAGCAGCCTCGGCCAAAAGCGAGGTGGCTGCGGCCTGAGGCGGCACAGATAGACGTCGGCACTGGAAATCCGTCGCCGACGTCCGGCAGTGTCAGGCGGCGGACCTTTCGCCGGCTACCCGGCGGCGCAGTCTTGCGTCTGTGATCGCAGGCGGATTGTATGCTGCATCGAGGGTTCCGACCTCGGTTCCCGGTGAGACGATCTCGTCGATCCTGTCGAGGACCTCGTCACTGAGCCTGACCTCGGCGCCGGCAAGCAGTCCGTCCAGTTGATCCATTGTCCGTGGTCCGAGGATGGCGGACGTAACGCCGGGATGGGCAATAGCGAAGGCCATTGCCATGTGCATCAGCGACAGGCCTGCGACGTCTGCAACGGTGATGAGTTGCTCGATGACATCGAGCTTGCGCTGGTCGGACATCTGCTTTGGGAAATGGGTGACGCGTAAACTCTCGGGCAGCGGCTGGCCCTTGCGGTAACGGCCGGCCAGCATGCCCATTGCCAGCGGGCTCCAGACCACAGCGCCCATCCCGTATTTTTCACAGGTCGGCAGCACTTCGCGTTCTATGCTGCGGTGGAGAATGGAGTAGGGAGGCTGCTCGGCGCGGAAGCGTGCAGAGCAGCGTCGGTCGGCAACCCATTGCGCTTCGACGATCTCGGAGACGGGGAAGGTCGATGAACCGATGGCGCGCAGCTTGCCGGCTCGCATCAGGTCGGTAAGGACCGCGAGCGTTTCCTCGATGTCGGTATCGGGTGACGGCCGGTGGATGTAGAGCAGGTCTATGTAATCGGTTTGCAGTCGGCGCAATGAGTCGTCCACGGCGCGGGTGATCCACCGCCTGGAGTTGCCTTGGCTGTTCGGGTCCGCCCCCATTGGCAGGTGCGCCTTGGTAGCGAGCACCACAGTGTCGCGGCGTCCCTTCAGGGCTTGGCCGACAATCTCCTCGGATTCGCCATGGCTGTAGTAATCTGCGGTGTCGATGAAATTTATACCGACATCCAGCGCTTTGTGGATCATGCGAACGCCGTCCTCATGGTCCGGGTTGCCCATGGCGCCGAACATCATCGCGCCCAGGCAGTAGGGGCTGACCTTGATGCCGGTTTTTCCGAGATTTCTATATTGCATGATCTTATCCTTTTGTGGTTTTGGAGCGGGACTGCTTGCTCTCGACCCGACCCAGCGGTTCCGCGCTATCGGCCAATGCAGCGCAGGCGGTCGGCCAGGCATCGTCCCCAGGGTAAAGCGCGGTGCGCAGATACGCCCAGCTCATCCGTTGCACCAATGCGACGCGGGCCGGATCTTCGTCGGTCGTTTCGGCCGCATCGTAGCCGGCAATGCCGCCGAGCCCATGTTCGCCGCCAAACAGCGTCAGCAGGCTCTTGGGGCCGGGGCTGAGAGTGTAGGGATCGGCATGCCAGTCGGCGCCCCGCACCGTGAGATGCGGTGAAACGTCCCGGTCACCGGCGATGACCAGTGCCGGTGTTGTCATATGGTCGAAGCGGAATGTCGTGAAGAAGGAGTACCTCTCGGCCGCAGCAGCGCTGAGGTCGGCCCCGCCATTGCCGGGTGCCGCCAGCAGCACGCCGGCGCTGATGCGCGGATCCGCAAGATTGACCGCCGTGCCGTCATGCTCATCCGTCAGCTGCGCGCCCAGCAGCATCGATGCCGTATGCCCGCCCATCGAGTGGCCGGCAACGGCGACCCGGCTGCGATCCAGGCGACCGCGGAGTTCCGGAACGCAGGCTTCGATCAACTCCAGCTGGTCGAGGATAAATATCATGTCCTCGACGCGCGATCTCCAGAACAGCGGGGCGTCGGGATCGCTGCCGACGATATGGCTCAGCGTCTTCGAACTGAGATGGGTGGGTTGGATGACGACGAAGCCGTGCGCCGCCCAGAAATGGACCAGCGGACCATAGCCGTTCATCGAGGAAAGATGGTTCGACCTTCCGTGCCCGTGCGACAGAAGGATGATCGGAAGGGAGGTTCCGGTAACGGGAGCAGAGATACGCATCTGCAGATCAACGGCCCGACCCGGCGCGGGCAGGACAACCGGGCAGATGGAGACAACCGCGCTGGCCTCGTTGATGGGGATCGTCCCTGCTGGATCGTTCATTGGCATGTGCTTCAGTATCCTTTGGTGGCCAATTCTGCCGGTCCGTGCTAACTTAATTAAACGGATCAGTGTTCCGTTTTATACGGAACAACGTTCCGTTTTGCAAGTGGGTATGACTGTGCGCGATGAAACGAATGACAAACCGGCGGGGGCGGACGAAACGGAACGTCCGGATCGCCGTGTGCGCGCCGATGCCCAGCGCAATCTCGACGGCCTGTTGAAGGCAGCAATGGCGGTATTTTCCAGTTCCGGCGTCGATGCTCCGGTCCGCGAAATCGCGACCAGGGCGGGCGTCGGCGTCGGCACGTTGTATCGACACTTTCCACAGCGCGCCGATCTGGTGGCGGCTGTCTTCCGGCATGAGGTGGATGCCTGTGCCGAGGCTGCCGCAACACTTGCCGCAGAACACGCGCCTGGCGAGGCCCTGGCACATTGGATGCAGCGCTATGCGGGCTTCATTGCCACCAAGCGCGGTCTCGCCTCGGCGCTGCACTCCGGCGATCCGACGTTCGAGACCCTCCCGGGCTATTTCCAGCAGAGACTGCAGCCCGCGTTGCGAAACCTTCTGGAGGCCGCGGCAGCTGCCGGTGAAGCGCGCACGGATGTCGACGCAGAGGAATTGCTGGGCGCTGTCGCGCGTCTGTGCATGTCCTCACAGGATAATGATCCGGACCATGCACGCCGGATGGTGGCCCTGCTGTCCGACGGACTGCGCTATGGCGCGCGCCGAAACACGCCCGGATAGTCGCCGACGATGCCGTCGCCATCGACCTCGATTTCGACGCTGAAGCCGGTGGACAGGCCATCGTAGCGGAAACGCTTCTCGCCAAGCCTCGTATAGCGCTGCTCGACCGCTTTCACAGCGAGGTCGGGCACGGAGACATAGGCGACTTTGATCGTTCCGGTCTCACCGACAGCGAGGTCGAGCCTGCGGATGGGCAGGGTGTTGGTAAACGGCGTGGCCGCGATGTCGACGTCGATGCAGCCTGAAAGCCCGGCAAGCTCCATGCCATCGGCACCGCTCCAGCGCCCGTGTCCGTCCGACACCAGGTGCAGCGCCGGACCGTCGACTATCTGCATGCTGACTTCGCGTACGCGCCACCGGGGATCGAGGGTCAGTTGGTAGGAAAGACCGAAGCGGTGACCGTCGCGCTCGCCGATCACCAGGCTCCGGGCCGCAATCCGCGTTTCGTCATCGGCAACGAAGAGATGCTCGAGCCCCTTGCCGTCCCAGTCCGTCCACCGCACCACCCGCAACATCGCCCTATCTCCCATGTAGATTCGCACTATGGCCGACGGGTTCACCGCTTCAAGCCTGCGTCTTGCAGGCGGTCGCACCGCCGGTGGGATGCCTCCCGGACGAGATCGCGAGGATTCCCCAGGCCCATCGCTGATCCCTCAGCCGAGCGCCTGCAGGTAGCGCATGCCGGTGACCGGGCGGGGAGTGAAGTCCAGCTGTTCGTAGAAGCGGTGGGCAGCGACGTTGCCGGTGGCGGCGCTGACCGAGAGGTAGCGGCAACCGGCCTTGCGGGCGGTCTCGCGGGCGCGGTCGACGAGATGCTGGCCGATGCCGTGGCCGCGATGGCCGTCGCGCACGAAGAGATGATGCAGGTCCATGCCGCGCTGGCCTTCCTGCGCCCTGTAGAGCGGCACGAGGATGGCATAGCCGAGGAGGCCTTCGGCTGAATCGGCAACCAGCGCCGTGATCCACGGCAGGGGGCCGAAGAGATCGCGTTCCAGCTGCTCCGGCGTCGTCGCGGCCGCATCGCCGTGATGGGCTGCCAGCAGGGTGATCATCGCGTTGAGGTCTGGCAAGTCCTCGCGCCTGGCGGCACGGATAGTCAGCACCGGAGGTCTCAGCAGAGATATTTCACTGTCTTCGAGCATGGTCTGCGTCCTGTGTGGAGTGCCGTCAGGACGCTGTCGCATACAACAAAGCCGCCTGACGGCGGCTTGTTGACAAAAATGATCTGCCGGCCGCCCTTCTAGAGGTACAGCCAAAAGTACGAGCGGGTGATGAGCGCGTGCGTGATCATGGGAAAAGAGATGATCTGAAATGGGGGGGATGTCAAGGGAGGTGGTGATTAGTGAGCAGTGATTGGTGAGTAGAGGCAGTAGGCGTTAGGCAGTAGGCAGTAGGATTTGATCATTAGGTAGGCGCTTTGAATATAAGTAGCAGAAATTGTGAGATCAGCGGTCATAGGCAATAGCGCATTCAAGTTGCCGTTAGATATTGATGGGGACTTGATTCAACACTCTGTTAGAAATAGCGACTGCCTACTGCCTACTGCCTACTGCCTACTGCCTACTGACTACTGCCTACTGCCTACTCACTACTCACTACTCACTAAACACATGCCCTCCACCAACATGATCCGTCTCGCAAAGACCGTGGTCGGAGAGGGCTCGGATGACGTAGCAGTCTTCTATGCTGTGGCCGTTGCAGTGGGAGACGATGCGTTCCAGTTCGTTTTCCAGCTTCTTCAGGCGGGCGATCTTTTCGCGGACGTCGGCAAGGTGCTCGCGGGCGATCTGGTCGGCATCGCGGCAGGGCCTTTCCGGATGCTGGCTGAGGGTGATCAGCCCGCGGATCGCCTCGACTGTCAGGCCGAGATCGCGGCCGTGGCGGATAAAAGCCAGCCGCTCCACATCGGTCTCGCCGTAGCGCCGCTGGTTGCTGTCGCTGCGCTCGGGCGCGTCGAGCAGCCCGACCTGCTCGTAGTAGCGGATGGTCGGCACCTTGACGCCGGCGCGCTTCGACAATGTCCCGATCGACAGCATGGCGAAATTTCCTCTTGTTCCTCTAGTCGCTAGAGGGATTAGATAGGATGTCACACAGGTTCTGGCAACAAAATCAGCCCGATAAGAAAGGTGACATCATGAGCGCTTCCTGCGGCCACACCCACGGTCCCTTCGACGGCATGTCGGATACCTACAAGACGCGCCTGTGGATCGTCATCGCGCTCAACGGCATCATGTTCTTCGTCGAGATGGTCGCCGGCCAATTGGCCCGGTCCCAGGCGCTGCAGGCGGACGCACTGGATTTCTTTGCCGATTCCGTCACCTACGGCATCTCGCTGGCCGTCATCGGCGCGTCTCCCCGGATCCGCACCATGGCGGCGGCGGGCAAGGGCATCAGCCTGTTCCTGATGGGCCTGTTCGTCTGCGCGGCCACCATCTACCGGGTCTTCGTGGTCGGCGTGCCGGAAGCGCCGGTCATGGGCATCATCGGCTTCCTGGCGCTGCTTGCCAACCTTGCAACCGTCGTGCTGCTGGTCAACTACAAGGATGGCGATGCCAACGTGCGCTCCGTCTGGCTCTGCTCGCGCAACGATGCCATCGGCAATGTCGTGGTCATGGCAGCAGCTCTCGGCGTCTGGGGCACCAACACAGCCTGGCCGGATCTCGCGGTCGCGGCCGTCATGGCAGGCCTGTTCCTGACCTCTTCGGTGCAGATCCTCAGCCACTCCTGGCGCGAATGGAAAGCAGCCGGAACCGGCGGTGTCGCTGACACCCATGATCACGAAGGTCACGACCATGCCGGCCACAATCATGGGGGCTGCTGCTCTCACGACCACGCCGCCGGCGATAGCCACGACCACAAGCCGGCAGCCGCACACAGCCATTGAGGCTGCGGATGTCCCGGATTTAGCCAATTCCCCAAACGAAATCAGCCCATTGCATTTGCGTGCAATGGGCTGATCCGTGTGTGCAGCTTTCGAATAACGTCGACTATTCCTGGCGCAGCTTTGCGTCGACGCTGACAGGGCCTGGGCCCGATGTCACGAAGTAGAGGAACAGGAAGCAGAAGACGACGGCAGCATAGCCGCCGTTTTCGGTCGGGAAGAAGCTCTTCGGGAAATGGGCGATGAAGTAGGCAGCCGCCATTTCGCCGCTGAGCACGAAGGCTACGATCCGTGTCTGGAAGCCGATCAGGAACAGGAAGCCGAGGATAAGTTCGATCAGCCCCGCGACCCATGGCAGCGAGCCCTCCGGCGGCATGAAGACGCCGGCGTGGAAATGGAAGATCTTGGCAGTGCCGAACGAAAAGATGACCAGGCCAAAGACGATGCGCAGGAGGCTGAGCACGTAGGGCTGGGCGGAGGATAGTTGCTGTTTCATAATCTTCTCCGGTGGTTGGGCTTTGTCGGTTGATGAGCAGCGTCCGCCGATACTCTTGAAAAAAACCCCATAGCGCGACACTCTGCCGCCGCCAAGCCGACCGGCGGCGACAGACTGTTCACAGGTTCGGCCCCCAGGATCGTCATCCTCGGGCCCGACCCGAGGACTAGGCCACGGCCTGCAGCTGCGCCTCGCCATTGTGCAGGAAGCATGCCTTGGTGAAGAGGCCGAGGTCGACGAGGTTGGGAAGGCGGATATCGGAGATATCCGGCAGGCGCCGGCTCTCGGCATCGAACGAACGGTCGATCTGCGAGATGAAGCCGAGGACGATGCCTGTCTCCTTCGCAAAACTGCCCAGTGCGGCGATCTGCTCGGAGAGCACGGGTTTTTGGCGGCTCTGGTCGAGGATCTGCAGGTAGTCGATGATCGCGATCGTTCCAGGCCTGGACCCCGCCAGATGCCGGATGACGTAATCCGCGCTGATATCGTCGGACGTGACGACCTCCAGCCTGTCGCAATCGGTGCGATCGTCCTTTTCGAGCACGCCGATATGCTTGCGCACCTGCTGCTCCGTCATTTCGAGCGTGAAAAACACCGCCCTTCTGTCGTCGCTGATGGCATCGACCAGAAGCTGCAGCCCGAGGCTGGTCTTGCCGTGCCCCGGTCGCCCCGCCACCAGCAGCAGGTCGCCGTTCTCGAGCCTCGACAATATCGTTTCCGACAACGACCTGACGGCCATGCGCGAAGACAGCATGCTCCATCGGGCAAACCCCTCGTCGCGGGCGATCTGGTCCAGCGCCTGGTTGAGCGGAACGCCAGAGCTCCGGGCCATCAGCTTTGCCCGCCGTTTCAGTTGGAATATGGGTGCAGAAAGTTTCATGCGTAACCTCCATCACGAGCCGAAAACGCAACCCCTCCGCATGCGATGCCCGAACAGATGGTTCGATGAACGTTTGTCACCCTGCATGTATGATGCTTCCCCGAATGGAGGGGGGAGGCGTGGGCCTAGCCTGATCCAAAGACTAGCCACCGCCGTGAGTCGCGGCAAGCGCAAATGCGGCTGATCTCAGGCTCGGCCAACTCAGCCCGCCCATGGCTCGAACGGGTCGGGAAGATCGCGCCAGCTTTCGGGCGTGAAGGCATCGGCTTGTATCAGGCAGGCATCGAGCTGCTGCCTGATCCAGACTTCGTCCATCGGATCGGCGCCGATGAAGACGATTTCCTGCCGGCGATCGCCCCAGACCGGGTCTATATAGGTTTCCATCAGCCGCACGGTTTCCGCATCCTGCGGCCAGCGCTCGCGTGGCAGCGATGCCCACCAGAGACCCATGTTCGCGGTTCGAACCATGGCACCCGCCTGGCTGAGTTCGCCCACATGGTTCGTACGCGTCGCCAGCCAGAAGAATCCTTTCGAGCGCACGACGCCCGGCCATGGGCGATCCAGAAATGCGCGCAGTCTTGCGGGGTCGAAGGGGCGCTTTTCGCGATAGACGAAGGAGCGGATGCCATATTCCGCAGTTTCCGGAATATGGTCTTTGAAGCCATGAAGCTCCTTGAACCAGAGCGGGTTCGTCTCGGCTTTTTCGATGTTGAACAGGCCGGTTCCAAGAACGTCGCCGGGAGCAACCGCACCGAAATCCGCCTCGATCAGGCGTGCATCCGGATTGAGCCCGACGATGATCTTCCTCGCAGCATCGCGCTGCGCCTCCGTTGCGCTGCCGACCTTGTTGAGGACGACCACGTCGGCAAATTCGATCTGCTCGACCAGCAGGTCGACAATCGTCCGATTATCTTCCTCGCCCGCCGTTTCGCCCCTATCGGCGAGGAAATCGGAAGATCCATAATCCTTGAGCAGGTTGGCAGCGTCGACGACGGTCACCATCGTGTCGAGCCTGGCGATATCGGAGAGGCTTTCGCCGGCTTCGTCGCGGAATTCAAAAGTCGTGGCAACCGGCAGCGGCTCGGCAATGCCGGTGGATTCGATAAGCAGATAGTCAAAGCGACCTTGCTCGGCGAGCTGGCGAACCTCTTTCAGCAGGTCGTCGCGTAGTGTGCAGCAGATGCAGCCGTTGGTCATCTCAACCAGTTGCTCATCGGTACGCGAAAGATTGGCACCTCCATCCCGCACCAGCGCCGCATCGATGTTGACCTCGCTCATGTCGTTGACGATCACCGCAACCCGCATTCCCTCACGGTTTCCGAGGATATGATTGAGCAAAGTGGTCTTGCCGGCACCAAGGAAGCCGGACAGGACGGTAACAGGAAGTCTCGAATTCATTGCTAACCCCAATACACGTTATAACATTACAATAATTTTGCCTGGAATTTTGTCAAGCACGTTCCGGTGGGAGGAGGGGTCGTCTCGCGGTTTGGCGCCAATGACTGTCCGGCGGTAGAGCAATTCGAAGCCCACGACCCGTAGGTCTTTCAGCCCTCGCAGAGATCGACCGTACGATATCATAACAATCGGAAGTGGTATTCAACATGCTGGACTAGGTCACAGACAGTATAACCACGGCTATTCGCTCGTTCGGTCAAATGCCTGCGGGTTTGACTGGCCGCGCGGGTTGATGTGCTGATCTACATGGGCTGACGTTGATACTGCGGAATGCGCGTTGAACTCTGTACTCGTCTCAGGCATCGGGTTGAGGGGCCGCTTTGGCTCGTATTGGAATTCAGGCGCTAATGTGTTTACTCGAGGGTCAAAGAAGCTCTTGTCTGACGCGGACATTCGGCTTCTCTTCAAGCGTGACGTTGATAACGTTGCGCAAAAATTGTAAAGCTTGAGTACCAATAACTGGCGGCGGGAGTATGGATGCGGTTTAATTTCATTGCTGCAGTCATAGTTTGTGCAGTGGCATTGCTCATAGCTTTGGACAGGCGCTGGACTTTGAGAAAGACGCGTCATTGGCGTCCGACGATGGCTACGGTTACCGCGTCTCGCACCCGGCTCATTGGTGACTCAAGCGATGTTTTTGTCGATGTTGCATTTCTTTTCAACGGGTCGAACGCCTACGCCCGGAACCTGGCGACGAAAGGAAACAGCTTGGCAGATTATCCTTGCGGACACCAAATTCGGCTCTTGGTAGACCCGAATAATTCTTCCAAATGTACATTGGAAGAGCTTGTTCAAGCGCCGTAGCCGACTCTCCTTTGCCTCCCCCAAAACCACCCGCACACCTCGCAAGACCTATCGCACCCGCTTACCCCTCCCATCAAAATTCCGTCGCTTGACCCATCGCCATCGGGATGATCTGCCATAGATGGGGAGTTAGCGACTAGGAGCGAAAGGACGGAAAAATGAGTGCTTATGTGGTTTTCGTGCGCGACCGGATTACCGATCCGGAAGAATTCGCGACTTATGGCAAGATGGCGCCGCGGGCGGCTGAGGGGCGTGAGATGAAGCCGCTGGCCTTCTACGGGGCGGTGAAGACGCTGGAGGGCGATGCAGTCGACGGGTCCGTCATCCTCGAGTTTCCGACCATGGAGGCGGCGCAGGACTGGTACGACAGCCCGCTCTACCAGGAAGCCGTCCAGCACCGCTTCAAGGGTGCCGATTATCGCGTCTTCGTCGTCGAAGGCGTCGCCGGTTGATCGGTGACGACGGGCGGGTGTCCCTGATGTTCGCCTTTTGGCAACCGTTGAAATTTGCGTAGCGGGGCGGGTGCTTGGGAAAACTACGTCCACCCGTGCGCCACCTGCGCCAGACCCGCGCCATATTCCCTCGTTAGGTGGGGGAATACGAACCTTTCGGAGTAAAGCATGCCTGCATCCATCACCCGTCGCCTGCTTCTGGGCTCGGCTATTCTCGGCCCCATGGCGGCCCTGCTGCCGCAGCAATTGATGGCGCAAACAACCCCGCCGCCCGTCGTGCCGCAAGACCCGACGCCCCCCGTGCCGGAACAGCCGGCGCCGCCCTCCGACAAGACCGAGGAGGATGCCGGCGCCCAGCTTGCAGCGCTCGAAAAGCGCACCGGCGGCCGGCTTGGCGTCGCCGTTCTCGACACCGAAACCAATATCTCGCTCGGCAACCGCGAGACGGAACGCTTTCCGATGTTCAGCACCTGGAAGGCGCTTGCGGCAGGCTTCGTGCTTGCCCGTGTCGACCAGGGCAAGGAAAAGCTCGATCGCCGCGTCAGCTTCGGCAAGGAGGCGCTCGTTGCCTATTCGCCGGTCGCTGAAAAGCACGCGGGCACCGATGGCATGACCATTGCGGAATTGTGCGAGGCGGCAATCACCGTCAGCGACAACACTGCCGCCAATCTTCTCCTCGACAGCTTCGGCGGCCCGGCGGCGCTCACCGACTGGCTGCGCACGACCGGCGATACCGAAACCCGCCTGGACCGCCGCGAGCCGGAATTGAACGAGGCGAAGAAGGACGATCCGCGCGACACCACGACACCGGATGCGATGCTCGACACGCTCGGCCTCTTGACCCTCGGCAACACGCTGTCGGATGCCTCGAGTACGATGCTGACGGGCTGGCTGGTCGCTGCCACCACGGGCAAGGATCGCCTGCGCGCCGGCCTGCCGGCGGAATGGAAGGTAGGCGACAAGACCGGCACCGGGGCTCAAGGCATGGCCGCAGACATCGCCATCGTCTGGCCGCCCGAGCGCGGCCCCATCCTGGTGGCCGCCTACATCGCTGATGCAACGGCACCGACGGCCGAGATCAACGCCGTGTTTGCGGAGATCGGAAAAATGGTCGCCGGCATGGTCGGCAGTTCGGCCGAAGAGCAGTAAGTACTGTAAATTCAAAGCGCTACGGGAGAGATGCGAATCTCTCCCGTAGCGACTTCACCTGATGAATGCGGCAATCAGCCGAGTGAAACCGCAGCGCTTCCGCCGTCGCTTTCGTCCTCGCCTGCAGCGGACGTGCTGGCGCCTGCCTGCTGCTTTATCTGGCTGGCGATCTGGTCGTTGATGGCCTTCTGCTGGTCGGCCGGCAGTTGCGAGAACTGCTCTTCCGTCATGTTCTGCTGTTCCAGATATTGCGAGCGGATCTTGTCCGCCGGCGTCATGTCCGCCCATCTGGAGAACTGCGACAGGATATCGTCGTCATCGTCAGAACCGGCAGCGCTGCCGCTGTCCGTCGCATCCGTGCCGTCGGCGGTTGCCGCAGTGGTCGCATCGGTGGTCGATCCGCCCGACTGGCTCTGCCAGAAGAAGGATGAAATCGAGTTGGCAACGCCGGCGCTGCTGATTGACGGTGCGGTCTTCTTCTCGCTGCTGTCTTCGTCGTCGGGCAACACGAAGGGCGTGTCGTCGTCGGAGTCCGTATAGGACTGGCTGAGGAGCGGCGCACTGTAACTGCTTTGGCTGCTGTGTACCTTCATGATCGTATCTCCTGAAATCTGATGTCCACCCTGCCACGGCAAACCTGTCCGGGCCTTGTGGCTCAGGGCGTCCCGCCACAAAAAACTCCCCGTCGTTGCCAACGAGGAGTCGATGATTTCTGGCGATAGCGACGCCTGCGTTATGGCAGCGTATAGGCCATGACGTAGTCGCCGGGCTTGGTGCCGATGGATCCATGGCCCCCGGCGACGATCAGCACATACTGCTTGTTGTCGCCTGCCGTGTAGGTCATCGGCGTCGACTGGCCGCCGGCGGGAAGGCGGCCCTTCCAGAGCACCTTGCCGGTGGTCAGGTCGTAGCCGCGGATATAGTTGTCAACCGCTGCTCCCATGAACACGACGCCACCCTTGGTAATCATCGGGCCGCCGATGCCGGGAACGCCGACATTGAAGGCCAGCGGCAGTGGCGTCATGTCGCGCGTCGTGCCGTTCTTGTGCTTGTAGACGGTCTTGCCGGTCTTCAGGTCGACGCCGGCGACATAGCCCCATGGCGGAGCCTGGCAGGGGATCTTCAGCGGGCCGAGGAACGGACCCATGAAGACGCCGTAAGGCGCGCCGTCGTTGCGGTTGAGACCCTGTTCGCTGCCTTTCTGGTCCTGACCCTTCGGCGGGATCTGGCTGGCCGGAACGAGCTGCGAGGTGAAGGCGAGGTAGGTCGGCATGCCGAACATCACCTGGCGTTCCGGATCGACGGCAACGCTGCCCCAGTTAAAGGTACCGAAGTTGCCGGGATAGATCAGCGATCCCTGCAGCGATGGCGGCGTATAGCGGCCTTCATAGCGCAGTTCGTGGAACTTGATGCGGCAGGCGAGCTGGTCGAACAGCGAGACCCCCCACATGTCCTTCTCCTGCAGTGGCGGCGGGCTGAACGTCAGGTCGGAAATCGGCTGCGTCGGCGATGCATGATCCTCGGGGATCGTGCCGCCCGGAGCAGGGATCTCCTTGAACGGGATGACGGGCGCGCCGGTGCGCCGGTCGAGCACGTAGATATCGCCCTGCTTGGTCGCGCCGACGAGCGCCGGAACGGTGGTGCCATCCTTCTGGGTGATATCGATCAGCGACGGTTGAGCCGGCACGTCCATGTCCCAGAGGTCGTGGTGGACGAACTGCTGGACCCATTTGACCTGGCCGGTGGCAAGATCGAGGGCTGCGATCGACGACGAGAACTTCTCGACGCTCGGGCTGCGGCCCATGCCGAGCTGGTCCGGCACCTTGTTGCCGAGCGGCACGTAGATGAGGCCGAGGGCTTCGTCGGCGCTGGAGACCGACCAGCTGTTCGGAGAGTTCGTGGTGTAGGTCTGGCCGGCAGGCAGGGGCGTCGTCACGTCAGGATTGCCGCTGTCGAAATTCCACACCAGGGCGCCGGTGTTGATGTCGAACGCGCGGATGACGCCGGATGGCTCCTGCGTCGAGTAGTTGTCGTTGACGGCACCACCGACGATGATCATGCCCTTGGCGACGACAGGCGGCGAAGTCGAGTAGTAGTAGCCGGCCGGATTGTACTTCATGCCCTGGCCGAGATCGAGCGTACCCTTGTTGGCGAACGTCTCGCAGACCTTGCCGTTGGCGGCATCCAGCGCGATCAGGCGGGCATCCGAGGTCGGCAGGTAGACGCGCTCGGCGCAGGCCGAGCCGGGCTGGGCGGCCACGTCGTGATAATAGCTGACGCCGCGGCAGGTCTGGTGCTGGCGGTTCGGGTTCATGCCGGAATTGGGGTCGTAGCGCCATTTCTCCTTGCCCGAGGCGGCATCCAGCGCGATGGCCAGATTGTGCGGCGTGCAGAGATAGAGGCTGTCGCCGACTTTCAGTGGCGTCACCTGATAGGTGGTTTCGCCGACGTCGTCCGGGCGCTTCACATCGCCGGTCTGGTACTGCCAGGCGAGCTTCAGGTCGGCGACATTGGCCGGCGTGATCTGGGCAAGCGGAGAGTAGCGCTGGCCGTATGGCGTGCGGCCGTACTGGTGCCATTCGCCATCGGGCATGTCGCCACCCGTCGGAGCCGTGGCGGCAACTTCTGTCGGCAGGCTGCCTGCCAGATCATGCGGATCTGTGGTCATCGAATAGCCGGCGACGAGCACGGCGATAATGACCGGAATGGCAAGAGGCCAGGGGTTGGCGCCATAGGTATGGCCGGTTGGGCTGCGGAAGCCAAGCGGCTTCCGGATCCAGGGTGTCAGCAGCCAGAGGCCAAGCACGATGATCAGTCCGCCGCGCGGCCCGAGTTGCCACCAGTCGAAGCCGACTTCCCAGACCGCCCAGCCAAGTGCTGCCAGAACGAGGACGGCATAGACCCAGAGAGCGGACGAACGGCGCATCCACAGCAGGACGCCGGTGACGATGAACATCACACCGGCAAACAGGTAGAAGGGACTGCCGCCAAGGGCAACCAGCCAGCCTCCGCCGCCACCGAGCGCAAGCCCGATCAAAATGAAAAGAAGGGAGGTAATCGTGACCGCCATCGAGCAATCTCCGCTGAGAGGGAGCCGCGCCGCCGGAGAGCGCGCACGGCATGTGGGGCCGAAAGCCGGCCCTGTCAGCGACGCAGATAGCGTGTCATCCGTGCCTTTCAATAGCCACAATCAAAATAAGGTAGCCTGGCTATGTATTTTGCTGTCCACCTGTTTGAAATCGGCACGTCATGTGCCAGAGGTCTTTATGCGAAAACGTGTCGGAAATTGGCGCTTACAGAGAAAGAGAACCCGGAGATGCGATTAAGAACTGTTGGCCTATGGGTGGGTCTCGGGTTTTTGGCCGGTTGCGCTGGGACTCCCGACCCAGCCAAGGTTGCCGCCCAGCAACAGCAAGGATCGGCCCAGATTCTCGCAAAAAAGAAACAAAAGGGCTCTCTCCTTCTCGTCCGATTGATCGATTTCCCGTTGTTGGGCGATGTGAATTGTGGCGGTTACATCACTCTACGGAAGATCAAGGCGGGTAAGCCGGACGAAACGGAGCCGCCTGTGTCCGTCAGTTCTGCGGCCGCGTATCGGTTGCCAAATCCAAACAAACTGTCTCTCGGTCAGTTGTTCGCCGCGACCGCACAAAGATATGAGAGATGGTTCGTGCCCGTGGAGCCTGGTCGCTACGCCATTACGTACGCAAATTGCAGCTATGGAGACATGACCATCGAAGCGGGAGGTGACACCGATGGCGTCTTCGGTCGAGCATTGAGCTATGTCGCTCCTTTTGGAGGTGAGAGCGCAATCACGATTGGCCAGGGTCAGATTGTTGACGCGGGGTATGTTCGGCTGACAGGAACGCGCAGCGATCCCCGTGTGGTGGGAATGGAAGCCACATCCGCCGAGCGCGACCTTATGAGAAGCGCCATGCCGGACGTCTATCCCGCAATTACTTTCACAAAATTCGGTATGTAGGCGCTCAAGCAAGCAGGGGGCCAGTGCGTTTGACGGTCCTCTGCCCCTACCTCAGGTCCCACAGAACGTCTGCATAACCCGCTCTGCCGGCTTCGGTGGCTCGGCGTAGGCTGCGAAGTCAGGCTGGTCCTCGTAGGGCTTCGCGAGCACATCCAGCAGCGCATGAAACAAGGAGAGGTCGCCTTCCTCTACGGCAGCGACGATTGCCTGCTCTATTCGGTGGTTGCGCGGGATGAAGGCGGGATTGACCGAGCGCATGGCCTTGGCACGCTGTGCAGCCGTCTGCGGATCGCGTGAGAGGCGCTCCCGCCAGCGGTGGAGCCAGGGCAGGGCAGCATCCGGGTTCTCGAATGTTGCCGCAAACGCCGCGGTGGCGGCGTCGTCCTCGGCGACAGCAGCAAGCCGGCGAAAGGTGAGCGTGAAGTCGGCTTTCTCCGCCTGCATCAGGGCCAGCAACGCCTGAATGAGATCCAGATCGCCATCTTCCTCGGCGGAGAGGCCGATCTTGCGGCCCATGCCGTCAAGCCAATGGGCCTGGAAACGAGGGCCGAATCCCTTGATGACGTCGTTGGCAAGTTCCACCGCCGTATCCGGGTCGTCATCGAACAGGGGCAGCATCGTCTCGCCGAGCCGCGCCAGGTTCCATTGGCCGATGGCCGACTGGTTGGCATAGGCATACCGGCCATTGCTATCGATCGACGAGAAGACCGTGGCCGGATCGTAGGTATCCATGAAGGCGCAGGGGCCGAAATCGATGGTCTCGCCAGAGATCGTCATGTTGTCGGTATTCATCACCCCATGGATGAACCCAACCCTCAGCCAGCCGGCAATCAGCGCCGCCTGCCGCTCGATGATCGCCTCGAACAGCGCCAGATAGGGCCGTATGCTGTCACGCACAAGGGGATAATGCCGCTCGATGACGTAATCCGCCAGCGCCCGCGTGCCGTCTACATCGCCGCGCGCGGCAAAGAACTGGAACGTGCCGACGCGGACATGACTTCCGGCCACCCGGGTGAAAACAGCGCCTGGCAATGCCGTCTCGCGGTAGACCGGCTGGCCGGTGGATACCAGTGCCAAGGCCCTCGTGGTCGGCAGGCCGAGCGCATGCATGGCCTCGCTGACCACATATTCGCGCAGGGCCGGTCCGAGTGCAGCACGTCCATCGCCACGCCGCGAAAAAGGCGTCTGGCCGGCACCCTTCAACTGTATGTCGCGGCGTCTGCCATTGATGTCGATGACCTCGCCGAGCAGGATCGCCCGCCCGTCGCCGAGCTGCGGCACGAAGCCGCCGAACTGGTGCGCCGCATAGGCCATAGCCAGCGGATCGGCGCCATCAGGCACGATGTTGCCGGAAAAGATCTCGGCACCGTCCCGCTGCAACGCCGCCACATCGAGCCCGAGCTCGATAGCCAGCGGCTCGTTCAGCATCAGCAACAAAGGCGCCGCCGCCGCTGACGGCAGCTGCCGCGCAAAAAAGTGCTCCGGCAGCCTTGCGTAGCTGTTGTCGAACGGAAATGTTGCAGCAGGCGCCGCGCTGTCTTGAATGGATGAGCTCATGAGGGAAAGGTATGGCGCCGCCCAGGCGGCTGCAAGGCGCTTGTTCGGCCCGCTGTTTGGTCTTACGTTAACGTCTCAATCGGAAGGCGCTCCAGCCATGAACCAGAAACTCAGCATCACGCTTCCCGCCGAGATGGTCGAGGCCATCAATGCGCGGGTCGAGGCCGGGACCTATGGTTCGGCCAGCGACTTGGTCCAAGCGGCGATAAAGGCGCTTGTCGAGCAGGACGAAGATTACGCCGCGCGCATCGCTTCCCTCCGCGCCCGGGTCCAGGCTTCGATCGACGATCCACGACCCGATTTGACGGGGGAGGAAGTCAAGGCGCACATCGAGGCGTTCTTCGAAAGTCCGGTGATTTATGGATCGCCTGATTGTCAGATACCGCCCTCAGGCCGATGAGGATTTGCTCGACATTGCCGCTTACATTCTCGATCGAAGCCAGAATATCGAGACGGCACGCGCATATATCGACCGTCTCTATGCCCGATGCGAACGGATAGGACACGCCCCGAACGCGGGAGTACTGCGCGAAGACCTCGGTGCCGGTATCCGGATGGCAGTCTTCGAACGGCGCGTCGTCATCCTCTACCGCGTCGAGGCAGATATCGTCTGGATCACCAACATCGTCTCCGGGGGGCGCGACTACGAGACCTTGTTCACGGACCGCCGCCCGGACCCCGAGGGTCCCGCCTAATCGTTCACCAGCGCCAGGATCAGCTGCTGCATCTTGCCGCCCTGGCCCATTTCCATCTTGTCGAAATCGCGGTTGCGCTGGCGTTCGCGGGCGGAGATCTCTCCCAGGCGCTTCGTAAGCTCGACGCGGATCTTGCGGCAGTCGGGATCGTTGGCGACGGTAAAGCCGATGCTGGTCGTCTCGATCTCGTGCACCATGTCGCGAATGAAGCCGCCATGCACCTTTTCGTGCGCGGCGACGCCGGCAATGAAGGTCTGCCATTTGGCATTGACGTCGGACGGCAGAGGCGAAGACGGTTTTGGCAACGTGTAGATGATCGTCAGCTTCGGTACGGCCGAGACCAGCACGCAGGACGACGCCTGTGGCTGGTAGTTGCGTGTCCAGGTCAGCTTGAACGTCGTATGCGCGATCACGCGGCTGCCGCCCAACTCCGGGCCTCGAGCGCCGATCGAGGCGTAAAGCTCGGGCGTCGTCTTGCCGGAGATCGCATAGGGCCTTGTCGTCTCGACGGCCTGCCAGTCCGCCATCGCGGCGATGGGTACCAGCGTCAGGGCCAGGGCCCAGATGCCCGTCAGAATGCCTGCTCTCACCAAACTTGCTCCGTCGCATTTCGAGGTCGGTGCCTACAGGCCGCAAATCCCGGCTTCGATCAAGCGGAATCGTGGATCGGGTCAGCCAGCTGATGCCATCCGCTAGTTTGTCGCCACGACGGTCGGCTGCTCTACCGAGAATATCGGTTTCTGCTTCCACAGTTCGCCGGCGAGCATCTCGGAAGAGCCGAGTTTGAAGATCGACCGCATGTAGGTCGCGTTGAACGGGTCCGACATGCTATAGGCATATTGCCTGTCGATCGAGGCCAGGTGAAAATTGATACCCGTCCGCATGGCGTATTCATAAAAAGCCATCACCGAGGCCCGCGTCTGCGATTTTATCAGCATCGCATAGGCGCGCGCCATGATCGGCAACGTGCTGTCGGCCGTATTTGAAAATTCCGGCATCAGCGTATTGTTGATCAGCACATAGACGTTGAAATCGCGGGGCTTTTTGGGCGGATGGCCGTCGGCTTCGGCAAGCACGGCATCGGGGATCGTCAGCACCTGCGATGCCGAGCCGCCATCCGAGTGCATTTCCTGAAAAGAGCGGTTGCCGACATGGGTCTTGATCATCACGGCGGGATAGACACCCGGCACGCTGGCCGAGGCGATCAGCACATCCTGGAACAGCTTCAGGGCATCCGGCTGGCCACTGGCCGCAATCGCCCCCATGTTCCAGACCACCGGACGCTGCGAATCGAGGTTCGACGTCAGCACCAGCAGTCGCCGGCCGGCCTTATGCTCCGTGGCTACGGCCCGCATGACATCCGCCGTGATGTATTCCTCGACCATGCGTCGCAGCGGCTCCTGCTTCAGCAGGCTTTTGCCGAGTATGGCGTTGGGCAGCCAGCGCCGGTCCACCAGGTCGCTGGCGACACCGCTGGTATAGAGTTTGACCAGCGGCGGGTCGTAGGACGATCCGAGGAAGGCGAAAGGCGCGATCAGGGCGCCGGTGCTGACGCCGCTGACGATGTCGAATTTCGGCCGTGTCCCAAGCTTCGTCCAGGCATCGAGCACGCCGACGCTGAAGGCGCCGCCCGATCCGCCGCCTGAAATAACAAGGTAATTCAGCTTCTTTGCCGTCGCCGGCGGCTCCCAGCCTTTCACGCCGGCAAGCTCGGTCGGACTGGCATCGAGATAGGTGCGGATATTGTTGAACCCCGCCACCTGCGCCTGCACCGCGTCTTGCCTGACATAGGTGACGCGCGCGTTGCCGACGCAGCCGGTGAGCATCGCCAGGCAGGCGAGTGCAAGAATGCACGCCTGTCCGAACCTTATCCGGCGCTGTGCCGATTGCGATGCCAATCCCTGCAATCCCCTGCCTCCGCCGCAATCGACGTCAAGCTTGATGACTAGCGCGGCGAAGCGGCCCCGTTATGTTGGCGCGGTATCTCAACATTTCCGTAATAAACCGGGGATTTCCATAAACCGCCTTGGGAGAGGCGAAAAACGCATTCACCGCGCCGACGACGCAGGTTATGTTCCAGCCCGAAAACATTCACTGGACTGGATCCCATGACCGATACCGTCACCGACCGCTTCCTCCGATACGTCGTCATCGACACCCAGTCGGACGCAAGTTCCTCGACCCAGCCGACCACCGAAAAGCAGAAGACGCTCGGTCGACTGCTGGTGACGGAACTGCTGGCCATGGGCATTGAGGATGCCCATCTCGACGAGCACGGCTATGTCTACGCGACGGTGCCTGCCAACACCGACAAGGATGTGCCGGTCATCTGCTTCTGCTCGCACATGGATACCGCACCGGATTTTACAGGCACCGACGTCAAGCCGCAGCTGATCGAGAACTACCAGGGCGGCGATATCACGCTCGTCGGCGATCCCGCGCGCGTTATCCGCGTCAGCGAGCACAAGGCGCTGGCCGACCAGATCGGCAACGACATCATCACGACAGACGGTACAACGCTGCTCGGCGCCGACGACAAGGCGGGGCTAGCTGAAATCATGACGGCGGCGCAGACGCTGATCGACAACCCCGACATCCGCCACGGCACGATCAAGCTGCTGTTCACGCCCGACGAGGAAGTCGGCCGGGGCGCCGACAAGGTCGATCTCGAAAAGCTCGGAGCCGCCTTCGCCTACACGGTGGATGGCGAGACCGCCGGCCATATCGAGGACGAGACCTTCTCCGCCGATGGCGTCGAGATCACCATTGCCGGCGTTGCCATCCATCCGGGTTTTGCCAAGGGGCGCATGGAAAACGCCATCAAGATCGCCAGCGCCATCGTGGCCGGCCTGCCGAAGGACCAGGCACCGGAGACAACATCGGGCAGGAATGGCTTCGTCCACCCCGTTGCCGTCACCGGTTCGATGGAAAAAGCGACCATCAGCCTGATCGTCCGCGATTTCGACGATGCCGGCCTTGCTGCCAAGGAAGAGATGCTGAAAACCCGGGTTGAAAACGTCATGAGAGACTATCCGGGCTCGACCCACACGTTCACGGTCAAGCAGCAATACCGCAACATGAAGCAGGTGCTCGATCGCCACCCCGAGATCATGGAAAACGCCGTCGAAGCGATCCGCCGGGCCGGCATGGAGCCGGTACGCGGCAGCATCCGCGGCGGCACCGACGGCTCCCGCCTGTCCTTCATGGGCCTCCCATGCCCCAACATCTTCGCCGGCGGCCACGCCTTCCACTCACCCTTGGAATGGGTGAGCCGGCAGGACATGGAAAAAGCGGTGAAGACGTTGGTGGAACTGGCCCGGGTCTGGGAGGAGCGGGCGTAGGGCAATACGGCGTGGGGCCAGAGGCGCGCAAATCTGCTGCCGTCGCTAAGCGAAAATCACCGGCGCCTTTCGCAACCACCGATCCTCCGTCAATTGTGCCACAGCGAACGTCGCCACGCTTTGCCGTGAAATCGATCCGCCGTGGAAACCGGACAGATCGGTCAGTGCCCGCACCGTCTGCGCTTCCTGCTTGTCGTTGAGCACGGCCGGCCGGAGGATCACCCAGTCGAGGCCGCTCTCGCGGATCACGGCTTCCTGCCGGTCCTTGTCCTGATAGACCTTTCTCAGCAGGATCGGCTGGATCAGCCGGTCATAGACGAAGCCGCCGTGACCCTTGCTGTCGCCGGCACCCATGCCGGTGATGCAGACAAGACGCCGCACGCCGCGGCGTTTCATCGCCGCGATCAGCGCTGCTGTCGATTGCGACAGCAGCGTGATTTCCTTGACTGGCCCGATGCCGGTGCCGAGTGCGCTGATCACCCCGTCGCAGCCGAGTGCGGCAAAATGCGCTGCCTCATCGCGGGCATCGCCGTCGAAGAGCACCACTCCTTCAAGCTGCGCTGCCTTCTGTCTTGAGCGCACCAGGGCGACGACGCTGTGGCCCTGCGCTTGTGCGGTACGAACGATGGCCTGGCCGGTTCCCCCGGTGGCGCCGACGACGAGAATTTTCATGGGATCAACTCCTTGATGGGGTGCTGCAGCTTGCTCAGGCCTTTGCCCAGACAGCGGCTGTCTCGGTTGCAAAGGCACGATAGGATGTCAGCGGCCGGCCGAGCATGGCCTCCAACCGTTCGACGTCGCCGGCGTCAGGGATCATGCCGTCGCTTTGAAAGCGGCGGGCCATCAGGGCGAGATCGTAGGCGGCCCAGCTTGGCGAAAATTGCTTCAACATCGCTTCGAACGCTCCGGTATCGTCGCCACCATAGGCAATCGGCTTGCCAAGTACATCCGACCAGATCGCCGCGACCCGCTCGCCCGTCAGGCTGTCCGGGCCGACGACGTTGACTGTCGTGCGCGGTAGCGGATCTGGGGCGCGCTCGCGGCGCAGTAGTTCGATGACCGCCAGATCGGCGATATCGCGGGTCGCCACCATCGACAGGCCACGACTGCCAATCGGCATGCCGTAGACGCCGTGCTCGATCAGCGCCGTCTTCTGTTGCCCGTCATTGTCGATGAAATAGGCCGGACGCAGGATGGTGGCCGCCATGTCGAATTGCTCGATCATTCGCTCGACGGTGAATTTGCCGGTGAAATGCGGCACGTTGGTATAGAGGTCGCTGTGAATAACCGAGAGGTAGACGATCCGCTCGATGCCGGCATCGCGGGCAAGGTTGAGGGTGATCAGTGCCTGCGTGACTTCGTCCGGCGTCACTGCGTTGAGCAGAAACAGCGTCGAGACGCCTGCCAGCGCGGCGCGCATCGTATCGATATCCGTCAGGTCACCCTTGATGACAGTTACGCCGGCCGGGAATTTCGCCTTTGCCGGATCGCGGGCCAGCGCATGCACATCCGCGCCTCTGGCGGCCAATCCAGCCACTACCTGCCTGCCGATGTTTCCGGTGCTTCCAACAACAAAGATCGTCATGCTCATACTCCTTTTCGAGATCATCGCCGGTCGCGTGAGTGCGCCGCCGTGATGTCGACCTGAAGTTAATCGATCCATTGCCATGCAAGTAGTCCGAGAATATAGATGGGGTGTCTCACTGATGGAACGATGCCGATGGACCTGCTTGCGATTGCGGATTTTAATCTCGTCGCCGCCCATGGCGGTTTTGGGCTTGCCAGCCGGGCAAGCGGCCGGCCGAAGGCGACGCTGTCGCGGCGGGTTGCCGAGCTGGAACTGGGCCTTGGCGTGCGGCTGTTCGAACGGGGAGCCAAGACCCTGCGGCTGACCGACGAGGGTCGTCGTCTGCACGAAAAGACCGGTGGGCTGCTTGCGGAAATATCCGAGGCTGCCGACGAGGTCAGCAACGGCTCGGCGCAGCCGCGGGGCCGCCTGCGGGTCAGCGCGCCGGTATTGTTTTCGCATATGGCGATGGGCCGGATCGCTGCCGGCTTTGCCAAAGCCTATCCGGAGGTCCGGCTGGAGGTAACGGCGGAAGACCGCGATGTCGACATGGTCGAAGAGGGGTACGACGTGGCGATCCGGGTCAATCCCGCGCCGGATGAGTTGTTGGTAGGCCGCCGCTTCCTCCACGACGACCTTCTGCTTGCAGCCGTGCCGACGCTGTTGCCACCGATGGCGGACAAGGGCGAGCAGCCGCCACCGCTTGCCGCCGTCGTGCTGGAATCGTTCGGCCTACGAGCGGCCTGGACGACCGTCGATCCGGTCGGCGGCCGGACCTTTGCGCCCGATCCGGTCCTTCGGCTCGGGACTATGATCATGGTGCGCGATGCCGTGCTGGCCGGCGCCGGCGCCGGACTGCTGCCAAAGTCGCTGATTTCAGGCGACCTCGCCAGTGGCCGTCTCGTCTCCTGGGGCAGTGTCAGCCCGTCAGAAACCGCCATCTGGGTACTCTACAGCTCGCGTCGCCTGCTGAGCAGCAAGGTCTCCGCCTTCATCGCCCATCTCCATGCCACCTTCCCGAACGGCACAGCTGAAGAGCTGGGAGCGATGTTTGCGGGCTGACATGCTGGCAATGGCGCCTGTGCCTGACGCGAGTCAGACCTTTTACGACCGCGCCACGTTGCTGTGAGGGTAGCCGCCCCCTCACATCCTCCCCACGACCTTCAGGGCAAACGCATACTCGAATGCGATTTCTTCCAGCCGCTGGAAGCGCCCCGAGGCGCCGCCGTGGCCGGCGTCCATGTTGGTCTTGAGCAGGATCGGGGCGTCGCCGGTGGTCTTTTCGCGCAGGCGCGCGACCCATTTGGCGGGCTCCCAGTAGGTGACGCGGGGGTCGGTGAGGCCGCCCAGCGCCAGGATCGGCGGGTAGGGCTTCTCGCCGACATTGTCATAGGGCGAGTAGCTGGCGATGTGGTCGTAGTCGTCCTTTGAATCGATCGGATTGCCCCATTCCGGCCATTCCGGCGGGGTCAGCGGCAGCGTGTCGTCAAGCATGGTGTTGAGCACGTCGACGAAGGGCACGGCGGCGATGATGCCGGCGAATTTTTCCGGTGCCATGTTGGCGATGGCGCCCATCAGCATGCCGCCAGCAGAGCCACCTTCGGCGATGATCTTCGTGTAGGAGGTGAACTTCTTCTCGCTCAGATAATCCGCCGCCGAGATGAAGTCCTTGAAGGTGTTGGTCTTCTTGTCCATCTTGCCGTCTTCATACCAGGCAAAGCCCTTGTCCTTGCCGCCCCGGACATGGGCGATGGCATAGATGAAGCCCCGGTCGGCGAGCGACAGCGCATTGGTGCTGAAGCTGGCGGGAATGGCCATGCCGTAGGCGCCGTATCCATAGAGCAGGCAGGGGGCGGTGCCGTCGAGCAACGTGTCTGCGCGGTAAAGCAGCGAGACCGGCACCTCGACGCCATCCCAGCCGGGCGCAAAGACGCGGCGCGTGATGTAGTCGTTGGCGTCGTGGCCCGATGGCACTTCCTGCGTCTTCAGGAGCGTGCGCTCGCGCGTCACCATGTTGTAGTCGTAGAGCTGGCTTGGCGTGGTCATCGACGAATAGGAGAAGCGGATGGTGTCGGTGTCGTATTCGGCCGCCCCCTGAAGGCCCAGCGAATAGGCCTCTTCCTCGAAGCCGATGGCATGTTCCTCGCCGGTCTCGCGGTCGCGCACGATGATCTGCGGCAGGCCGTCCTTGCGCTCCAGCCAGATGAGATGGCGGGCATAGGCCATGTGCGACAGGATCAGCGTGCCCGGCTTGTGGGCGACAACCTCGGTCCAGTGTTCCTTTTCCGGCGTTGCTGCCGGTGCCTGCATGATCTTGAAATCGAGCGCGTCGCCGTCATTGGTGAGGATGTAGAACACGTCGCCGCCCTCGGCGATCTCGTATTCGATACCTTCCTCGCGGGCTGCCACCAGCTTCGGCTCGGCCATCAGGTCCTTGGTCGAGAGGATGCGATATTCCGATGTCTCGTGGTCGTGGATGTCGATGAAGATGTAGTCGTCGAGCAGAGATCCGCCGACGCCCATGAAGAAGCCCGGATCCTTCTCCTCATAGACCAGCCGGTCGCTTGCCTGCGGTGTGCCGACGATGTGGTGGAAGACTTTCGACGGGCGGTGGTTCTCGTCGAGTGCCGAATAGAAGAAGCTCTTGCCGTCGGGCGCCCAGACGCCGCCGCCACCGGTGTTCTCGACAACATCGGCCAAGTCCTCGCCGGTTGAAAGGTCGCGGACCTTGAGCGTGAAATACTCCGACCCCTTGTCGTCATAGCCCCAGATGCCGAAACTGTGATCGGAGGAATGGTCGAGCCCAGCCAGTCGGAAGTAACCCTTGCCTGATGCCTCCTTGTCGCCATCCAGCATCAGCTGGCGTTCGCCGCCATCGCGTGCCTCGCGGAAATAGCGCGGTTGCTCGCCGCCGGTGACGAACAGCGTGCCGTAGGCAAAGGGGCCGTCCTTCACCGGCACCGAGGAATCATCCTCCTTGATGCGGCCCTTCATCTCGGCGAACAGTACCTTCTGGATATCCTTGGTGTCTTCCATCGCCGCGTTCATGTAGGCGTTTTCCGCCTCCAGATGCTTGCGAATGTCGGCATCGAGGATGGACGGATCCTTGAACATCGCCTGCCAGTTGTCGGCTCTCAGCCAGGCATAATCGTCCGTCCGGGTGATGCCGTGGCGGGTGTCGGATACCGGACGCTTCGGCGCGACGGGGGCGGTCGGAAGAGGCTTGAATATCGACACGTATGTTCGCTTTCTGGTGATCTGAGGTGACAGAGAGATAGACACCGGCCGGTGTCGGATCAAGCGACTTGTCGCCGATAAGCGCCGCGGCGCGGTGCGAAGATCGGGCAGTTGGCTGCGGATGACGGCAAGGTTCAGCCGCACCCGCCATGATGTCACCACATTATTTCCGAAACTCACGAAGTGTTACAAACATCTGAATCGGCAGTCGACCGTGCGTTTGCGCGAACGATTGTCAGTTCAGTCTGACTTGAACCAAGGAAGTGCTTTTCATGCTGAAATTCATCGGCGTCCTCGTACCCGCCGTTTGCCTCGCCACGACCTCCTACGCCGTCGATGCCGCCATCAAGAAGCAGTTGGAAAAGCTCGATCCTGCCGAGCGCCTGGAACAGAGTTGCGATACCGAGGCGATGAAACGCATCGCCGCCGAGAAGGACTACCATCCCGACAAGGTCATCGCCTACACCTTCGGCGACCCGTCGATGACCGCAGACACGATCAAGGCACCCGGCGCGGTCTTTCGCAGCAAGGGCGAATGGTACCACCTGACATACGACTGCGTGACGGGCCCGGAGCAGATCGACGTGAAATCGCTGAGTTTCCAGATCGGCGAGAAAGTGCCAAGGGACGATTGGCAGAAGCATTATCTCTACGACTGAGGCATTTGACGCCTGTTCGAAGCCGAAAGCTGTTGCTTCTGCCGGGTTTGGCAGTAAAGCAATGCCGTCGCGCCACAGATCGGTCGCCTTGCCATGGGATTGCAGGGACTGGTGCCCCGGCGCCCTTTGAAATCAGATGTCCCTGACACGGTGGCTGCCCCATGATCCGACTGCTCCTGACCTCCGCAGCCCTGCTTGTCGCCATCCCCGCGGCCATGTCCGCCAATTCCGCATTTCCGGCGGCCCCGGTCCAAACCGCGCTGGTCTCCCCGCCGCTCGCCCCGAAGCCGAACCCCTCCACACCGGGCGTCAAACTCGTCGAACCGCATCTGCACGTGGCGCGCGCCGGCAAGCCGGCAACGCGCGTGGCGCTGACTTTCGACGCCTGCATGGGCAAGACCGACATGCGGATTCTGAACACGCTGATCGACCAGAATGTACCGGCGACGATCTTCGTCACTGCCCGCTGGCTGCGCACCAATCCGGATGCGTTGGCGCTGATGATGTCCCATTCGGACCTGTTCGAGCTTGAAAACCACGGCCTCAACCACATCCCGACGGTCGATCGCCCGACGCTGGTCTATGGCATCGCCGCTGCCGGTTCGCCGGCAGCCGTGGCCCAGGAAGTGCAGGGCGGCTCCGATGCCATGCTGGCCCATGGCATCCCGCAGGCCCACTGGTTTCGCGGCGCAACCGCCAAATACGACCTGTCGGCCATCGCCCAGATCCGCGCGCTCGGCTTCGAGGTGGCAGGCTATTCGATCAACGGCGATGCCGGCGCCTCCCTGCCGGCTGCCGTGGTGGAGAAGCAGTATCTCAGCGCCAAAGACGGCGACGTGCTGATCTCGCACATCAACCAGCCGACCCATTCCTCCGGCGAAGGCGTCGTCAAAGGCATCCTCGACCTCAAGGCGCGCGGCGTCCAGTTCGTCCGGCTGGAGGATTTCGCCGTACAGGGCGACGACAACACCACCCAGCAGGCATCGCGCTAAAGCGGCAACCCGCGCTCCGGTATCGGGTTGCCATTTGCAAAGCCCCGATAGGTCGGGCCTTCGCGGTCCAGCGCGAAATCGTCGAACCAGTCGCGCCGTTCGTCTGCGACCAGTGCGCCGATCATCAGCGAGGCCATGAACGAGAAGGTTATGCCGTTGCCGCCGTAACCGTAGGCGGCAATTACGTTCGGCATGTCGGGAACAGGGCCGATCAGCGGCAGACCGTCCACCGTTTCGCCAAACGTGCCGCACCAGCGGTATTCGGCGGTTGTGTCTGCCTGTGGCCAGAGCCGCTTCAGCTTCTCGCTGAGGGTGTCGATCTTGTCGGCCATCTTGGCATCGCGCAGGGCGGGCAGCACCGTCGCATCGTCTTCGCCGCCGATGATGATGCGATTGTCCGCCGAGGTCCGCATGTAGAGGTAGGGGTGGCTGTCCTCCCAGATCAGCGCGCGGTCGCGCCACAGCCTGTTCGGGTCCTGCGGCACTGTCGCCATCGCCCAGCTCGAGGTGGCGCGATGCAGCTTCGGCATCGGAATGCCGGGCATCGCATAGCCGGTTGCGAGCACCACGTTCCGGGCTTCGATCACGTGGCTGCCATCGGTCTCGATGACGGCGGAGCGGCCTTCCGTGCGGATGCGCGTGGCGGATGCTTTGACCAGCTGTGCGCCGCGCTTGACGGCAACTGCGAGCAGTCCCCAGGCCAGCATCAGCGGATCGACTTCCGCAGCGCCGGACGAGAGGATCGCACCGTCGCGTTCAATCTCGAATTCGGTCATCAGGTAGGGATGCGACAGATACTCGCCCGGCAACCCGGCACGCTTGCGGAGCGCCAGTTCCTGCTGCAGTTCACGCGCGCCGCCGATGCTGTTTGTGAGATACAGGCTCGAGCGCTGACGGTAGCCACAGGGGATTTGCAGCCGCTCGATCAGCTTGCCGAGCCCCGAGACAGCAACGACGCTGCGCCGGTATATCGCGGCCGCCTTGTCATAGCCGTAGGAGAGCGACAGATCGGAGAGCGATGTATCGAGCTCCCACATCAGCATCGCGGTGCTTGCCGAAGTGCTGCCGAGCCCCGGCTCTTCGCGGTCGATCACACAGACGGAATAGCCACGCGCTGTCAGGTGTTCGGCAATCAGCGATCCCGTGATCCCGCCGCCGACGATGGCCACGTCGACCGAGAGGTTTTCGCGCAACGGGCTGTACCACGGATGCAAAGCCAGCCGGCCCCAGGGGGCGCGGCCGGTGACGAGGTCGGACTGTTCGGTGGCGTTCATCTGCAGGTCGGTCGGCATTTCGTCTCTGGCTCCAGGAAAAGGCGTGCGCGCAGGACAGTCAGGGAAGCTGCGGCTGCGGCTTTTCCTCGATGAACACTTCGTTGATGACGGTCATGACGATCAGCGACAGGGGAAGGGCGAGCATCGCGCCGACAGCGCCCCACATCCAGGTCCAGAAGATGATGGCGACGAACACGACGAAGGGGTTGAGCTCGAGCTGGCGACCCATCACCGCCGGGAAGACGAGGTTTTCCATAGTCAGGTGGACCGAGAAGAAAATCGCTGCGGGTATAAGGCCGATAAGGATGCTGTCATGGGTGAGGACACCGGCAATGGCGACCGCGACGGTCATGAGCGTAATGCCGAGGAACGGTACGAAGCTCGACAGGAACGCGAACACACCCCACAACGCCGGCATGCTGAGCCCGCCGAAATAGGCGATGGCCGTCATGATCACGCCGAGCCCCATATAGATCAGCGAGGCCGTGGCGAAATAATAGCCCAGCACCTGCTCGACAGCATTAATGACGCGGATTGCCGCCAGCCGTTCAGGCCGGCCCTTGAACGCCATGATGATCGCCTTGCGCAGAGTGACCCGGCCGACCAGAAAAAGCAGCAGCGCCGCAAAGAACACCAGCCCCTGGACGATGGCCGGGGTCAGGTTCGCAGTGACGACATGCAGTATGCTGCCGGTATGCTCGATCAGGGCCCCTGCCGACATCGGCCCGCTCTCGAATGTCTTCGGCGTGATGTGCAGCCAGTGGATTTTCTGCAGGAACGGCATGATGCGGTCGATAGAGTTCTGCACCATGTCGGGCCCCTGGCTTGCCAGTGCTGCCAGCGGCCCGGCGACGCTGTTGATGATCAGGAAGATGATCAGCGCCACGGAGCTCGAGAGAAGGACCGCATTGAGAATGCGCGGGACACCGAGCTTGCTCAGCTTTTCGGCGACCAGACCGAGGATCATGCCGACGACGATTGCCAGCGTCACCGGAATGAGGATGACCGACATGAAGTAGATGCCGGCTCCCGCCATGATCAGGAAAATGCCGATGATGGCCCAGGCGGACGCGACATCGAGCCCGTCTTTCTCGACCCGGCGCATGGGTGCCCCACCATCCATCTGCTCGGTCGCCTGTTTCAGCGAGTTGGCCCAGCTGCTCAATCGCATCTCGCGTTCTATGGCAATCTTGCGTGTCTGCTTACGTATACCGTTGGCAATGCCCATTTTTGTGAACGTTCCGGAAGCCCCAGCGCCTCGCAGCCATAACGCGCAAACGCACTGCGGGTTCCCGAGAGCGGTAAGCTAAAGGTTGTAGCCGCTTCCGCGGCATCGGCAGCGATTTCTACAGCGCCGCCAACTGCCCGCCGGGAGGGCGGAACGCCCTATGCGGTGAGCGTCAGGCCGATACCCCAGGGGTCTCTCAGCGACACCCCGCCGTCGCGTTTTTCGTGGCGGATTTCGAGGCCATCGAGCTTGCTGACGGCTGCGTCCAAAGCGGCGCTGTCGTTGAAGCGAAGCGTGTAGTCGGACAGCCCGGTCATGTTCTCCGTTCGGACGCCGGCGCCACGGCTGTTCCAGATGTTGGCCGCGACATGGTGGTGATAGCCGCCGCTGGCAAAGAAGCTGGCGCCGGGATAGCGCGCCATGATCTTCAGGCCGAGGACGTCGCGATAGAAAGCATCCGCTTCCGGGATATTGCCGACCTGCAGATGGATATGGCCGATGGCCGAGCCGTCCGCCATGCCGTTCCAGCTGTCCTGTGGCGCACTTTCGTAGAGCTTCTGCAGGTCCAGCGCCAGTGTCGCCATTTCGATCATGCCGTCGGTCTGCAACTTCCAAAGGTCGTGGGCGCGGTCGGCATAGATCTCGATACCGTTGCCTTCCGGATCGGCGAGATAGATGGCCTCGCTGACGAGATGGTCGGAAGCGCCCTGCAGCTGGACGTTGTTGTGGGCAGCATGGCGCAGCCAGCGGGCCAGCTCGGTCCTGTTGGGCAGCAGGAAGGCGGTGTGAAACAGGCCAGCGGTATTCTGTGGCGCGCGCCTGGCTGCTTTGTCGGTGGTAAGCGACAGCAGCGGCTTTCCGCCAACGCCGAGCAATTCGCCGCTGGCGCTTTTTTCCATCGATTTCAGGCCGAGCATAGACTGGTAGAAGCCGGAAACCAGTGGCAGGTCGCTGACGACCAGATGCGACTGGCCGACATAGGCTGGGCGCGTCAGCGCATAGGACGGTGCGGTCTCGGTCATGAAATCTCCTGCCCGGTGTCCGGGTATTATATCCGTCGCGCGAGGCGGCATCGATGGGACGGCTGGCAGGACCCGAGGTCCCGCCACCGCCTTCGCCATCTTATATGGCCGATAACCGTCGTTCGCAGAAGATGTGTTTTTGACGATGAAGCGTGCATCCCTTGTTGACGCTGGCCTTGTTGACGCTGGCAGCCTTTGACCTCGATCAAGGGATTGTCGGGTCCGCGCCGTTAGGGTGGTCATGGAAAGCAACGGGGCGTCCAAAGGGGCAGAAGCATGTACAAGAAGATCATCGTGGCCATCGATATCGGAACCCTTGCGAAGGGTGAGCCAGCGCTGCGGCGCGCGATGGAACTGCTCGATGCCGGCGGCGAGATCGTCGCGTTGAATGTCGTGGAGGATATACCGAGCTCTCTCATCCTCGACCTGCCGCAGGATTTCGTCACCGACGCTATCGGCGACGCCGACCTGAAGCTCCAGGATCTCTGCAAGCGCCTCGCTGTTCCGGCTCTCGTCGAAGTCCGCACCGGCTCGCCGGCAGCAGCGATCCTGAAAGCTGCCGAGAAACATGAGGCAGACCTCCTCATCGTCTCATCTCACATACCCGACCTGTCGAACTACTTTCTCGGCGCAACCGCCGACCGCGTCGTCCGCCACGCCAAATGCTCCGTCCTCGTCGAACGTGGATAGGGGAGCGAAGGAGGAAATACGGCTCTCTCTCTCTTTCTCTGTCGGAGTATGCTATCGGCTACCGCCGGAAAGCACCGAGGGTAGGGGAAGGCGGAATGGAGTTTCGTGAGGCTGTAGCAGACGATGCCGCCAATCTGGCAGCGCTGACGACACAGGTTTTTCTCCATACCTATGCCAAGCGCGGCGTCCGGACCGCACTTTCGACCTATGTCCTATCGGAGTTCACGGCAGACAAGTTCCTTCAGGCCCTCGAGGACAAGCAGCAGATATTCGTAGTCTGCTGCGAAGGCGCCCATCTCGTCGGCTATGTGCGCCTCGCCTTCAGCGCGCCGTGTCCGTCCGACGACCGGCTGCAGTCGGAAATTGCCACGCTCTACGTCCAGGAACACTTCCTGCGCCGGGGCATCGGGACGCAACTGCTGAACCGGGCGCTCCAAACGTTGCATCGCCGCGGTGCCGATGCCGCCTGGCTGTCCGTCAACCACGAAAACGCCGATGCCATCGCCTTCTACGAAAGACATGGCTTCCAAAGCGCCGGTTCCACAGACTTCGAACTGGACGGCGAGCGCCACGAAAACTTCATCTTCCGCCGCGCGCTTGACGGGGGTGACGATGGGGAGGGCGTGGCTGAGTGGGGGTGAGTTGGCCTCAGCCCGCGTCTTCGGGCATTTCGTCGCCCTTCTCCGGGGGCTGGCTTTCAAGCCGGTCGAGAATCGCCAGTGCCTGCGCCGGATCGCCACGCGCCGCCTTCCGCTTCAGACTTTTGAAAGCCCGGCGGTTTCCCATGCCCTCGGATATCAGCGACAAAAGCATCTGGTTCACCGAGACATTTTCCTCGGCGGCGGCTTCCTTGGCCTGCTCCATCAGATAGTCTGGCAGCCGCAACGGATATTGGCTCATGTGACTTTCCTTTCTCGTTTGTACAGGCGGACAAAATCTTTTGCCGAAAGAGCTGTCAGGCCGAATACCGAAACTGACGGATGTCGAAAATGGCGATCATCCGTGACGATCAAATTCGCTCCAGCTGCCAAGGCGCATTCGACAATCAGGTCGTCTTTCGGATCATCCAGGAATGGCCGAAAGCGGAACCACGGCCGTATCAAAGTTGCCATGGCACATAGTGCGTCAAGAATGACATCGATCTCTACTGCCGATGTATACAATCCGGCTAGTCCGGGCCTTTTGAGAACATCCTCGTATTCCAACACAACCGCTGGTGACATTGCAAACGGAATGGACCGCAAAAGCATCTCTCTTAGAACGAAGCCGGATGCTCCGTCCCGCGAACGAATTCCGCGTAGAATGACATTGGCATCTGCAACGACCATGGTTCAAGGTAATATCGTATATGATATCACGCAAGCCTGATAACAGCGGATGCAACCCTATTCTCCGCCTCCCAACGCTTGCCCCGAAATCCATGAGATGGCACCATTCGGCATGGCAAATCGCGACGCACATTCACCGGTGGCGGAGTTCAAGGGTATCCGCTGGACTTACGACAAATCCGAAATCATTGCAGACAGCATCGTCAACGGCGTCGGCGTCGTTCTGGCACTGATCGGCGCCACGGTGCTGGTCGTCTATGCGACGCTGTGGCGATCCGGGGGCGAAATCGCCGCTGCCTGGATCTATGGCCTCGGCCTCGTGCTGACGCTCACCATGTCGTTTTCCTACAACATCTGGCCGGTCTCGCCGACCAAGTGGATCCTGCGGCGGTTCGATCATTCGGCAATCTTCGTGCTGATCGCTGCCACCTATACGCCGTTTCTCGAGCGCGGATCCGACGATCCGCTGCTGCTGTCGACTTTGATCGCCCTGTGGGTGTTCGCTGCGATCGGCATCGTGCTGAAATGCGGATTTCCCGGTCGCTACGACAGGCTGGCGATCCTGCTCTATCTCGCCATGGGCTGGAGCGGCGTGCTGGTGGCAGGACCTGTGGCAGCCCGGATCCCGTCCGTCTCGATGCTGCTGATCGTCGTCGGCGGTGTCGTCTATTCGCTGGGCGTGATCTTTCACGTCTGGGAAAAGCTGCGGTTCCAGAACGCCATATGGCACGCTTTCGTGCTGACGGCCGCCGGCATCCACTATGCGGCGGTCATGACCTGCTTCACCCTGTCGCCGCCAGCGAGCCTTTGAACGGCGGCTTCTGGCTGCCGGCATTGCATTTTTCGGTTGCCTTGAGGCTGCGCACCAGCCGCATCAGCACGGCATCGTAGCGCTGCATTTCCGCCTTGGCATAGTCCATCTGGAAAAAGGCCGAAGCCCCGTTGCAGAGCGCAACGCCGCGTCCGTAGACCAGCCTGTCGCGCTTGATGCCGGTGAAGCTGAAGCCTTGCGAGGTCGTTTTCGAAAAAGACACTTGCCAGCCATCCTGCCTCGCCAGCACCAGACGCGTCTTCGCCTCGCTCTGAAAATCGCTGCTGAAGGCGGGGGTGGCAAATACCAGCAAGCGGGCGGATTTGTCGGCCGGCGCCAGGGAAAGTCCGTCGCCGTGATTGGCAAGAAGGGTAAGCCCGAAACCGGGCGGCAGTTCGATGCTGTAGCCGAAACGGCTGTTGTCGTAGGGCCACCATTCGCTTGCATGAGCCTGCCCGGTCGAGAGCGCAGACACTGCAGACAGGAGCAGACAGGCGGCAAGGCGCGACAACATGCGTTTTCCGGATGGCGAGAACAAAGGATGTCTATTGTTTAGCCTATTTCGAGCCAAGAATCTCGTAGTCTTGAAAAATTAATATGGCGAATTGCCCAAGGATAAGTCATCGCGGCGGCAGCCATGCAAGAGCGGCAGATTTACTTTGGTCATGGCGCGGCGTATGCCGTCGATCGTCCTAAAACGGAGTGTGCCGTGACCGCCCCCATCCTTTTGCGCGATGCCGTCGACGCCGATCTGGCCTCAATCCGCGACATCTACAACCACGCCGTCGAGCATAGCACGGCGATCTGGAACGAGGTGCTGGTCGATGTCGACAACCGCCGCCAGTGGTGGAACGCACGCGTCGCCAAGGGCTATCCGGTGCTGGTCGCGATTGTCGCCGGCAAGGTCGCCGGCTACGCGTCATACGGTGACTGGCGCGCCTTCGACGGTTACCGCCACACCGTCGAGCATTCGGTCTATGTCGACCGGGAGGCGCGTGGCGCGGGGATCGGCGAGCAACTGATGCGAGCCCTGATCGAGCGAGCCGCTGCCGGCAATGTCCATGTCATGATCGCTGGCATCGAGGCCGAGAATGCAGCGTCCATCCGCCTGCACGAAAAACTCGGATTTCGCGTCGTCGGGACGTTTTCGGAAGTCGGCATCAAGTTCGGTCGTTGGCTCGATCTGACCTGCATGGAGTTGCGGATACTGTCCTGACCGTGGGGCCATGCTCCGGCTTGCTGTCCATGTGCTTGCAGCCAGCCATTGGCCAACAAGCCGGGGCAGGGCGACAAGGTCCCGTCGCTACATCTGCTGTCCCGCGAGTGCAGGGAGAAGTGCACCCTGCAGTATCTGGCAGCTTAACTGCCGGTTGAATACGTCGCGAGACAACACTGGACCCTGCACCGGCGATTTCCGGGGCTCAAGCATTTACAACTTGACGCGGCGTTCTTTCAGGGATCATTTGTTCGTACGCAAATAGGTAGGTTTGCTTTGTTATTTTGGGTGTCTGTTCCTGCATAGAATAACGGATTCGACCGTCTGAAACATTGCAACCGAGATCCTATTTCATAATCTGTTAATTTTCCTTCAAGTTGAAAATTCGAAGTATAATTACATTTACATTTCCCAATGTGTCTGAATTTAGCACACGAATTGTTCTCTGTGGTGACTGGACTTTCACGCCGACAGTGATAATTCATTGCAAGTCGAATTTGACGTGCTTTTGAACTCTCGATTACGCCATTGATGCTTGAAGCTTATTGCAACGGGTTTTACCCAAGGGGTCGTTGGTCCATCTTTGGGCGTTCAAAGTCGGCACGCCGATTCGTTGGTAGACAATTTGCTGTTTATGCGGGGACAAGACTTGGGGGTGTCTTGAAGTCACATGCAGTTGTGTCGCGAAAGACTATGTCGCCGCGACGCTGACCGGAACTGAGGCGAGCCAGAGCGGCTTGTCTCTGAAAAAATGTGAATAGGAGAATTTGAATGACAGACGCGGTTCTTGGTGCCGGCGCTGACTTGCTGGTTGAACTGACGGCCGACATCGTGGCCGCCTACGTGAGCAATCACGTTGTTCCCGTAAGCGACCTCGCACACCTGATTTCCGACGTGCATTCCGCGCTCAGCGGCACCTCGGCACCGGTCGCCGCCGTGGCTGTTGTTGAAAAGCAGAAGCCTGCCGTCTCCGTACGCAAGTCCGTACAGGACGACCAGATCACTTGCCTGGAATGCGGCGGCAGTTTCAAGTCGCTGAAGCGCCACCTGATGACGCATCATTCCCTGTCGCCGGAAGATTATCGCGAAAAGTGGGACCTGCAGGCGGACTACCCCATGGTCGCGCCAGCCTATGCCGAAGCGCGTTCGCGCCTCGCCAAGGAAATGGGTCTCGGCCAGCGCCGCAAGCGCGCCCGCTGACCATCAAAGATACACAGCAACACGGAACCGGGCCTCGAGCCCGGTTTTTTTGTGGGAAAGTTTCGACATTTAAGGAAAATAATCCCATTAATATTGAGGGTGATTTTCAATTTAATCATTTAATTCAGCAAAATAATGCTGGCGTCTATCAATTGTTGGTTCTTGCTATCTTCGTCGATGTGTGAATAAATTCCTAAAAAGGAGTTTGCGCATGTCCATCGATCCCCTCGTTCCCGTCTCTCTTCCTGCGATCATTCCGCTGCCAACGGTGCTGTCGGGCACGGCGCTCGTGCCCGTTCGCCGCGGCTTTCTCTCGGTCGACGCCACCTGCGGTATCGTCAACCGTATGGCCGGCGAGATGTCGGCGCTGGTCAGCGAGCGCACTCTGCACCGGCGAGACCGGCGCCGGACGATGTGGCATATCCGCCAGATCTCCATGTATGTCTGCCACGTCGCGCTGCAGATCCCCATCGCCGATATCGCCGACGCCTTCGGGCGCGACCGCAGCACAGTGGCCTATTCCCTGAGGATCGTGGAGGGCAGGCGCGACGACCAGGCCTATGACGCTTTCGTCGAGTCCGTCGAACGTCTGGCCGGCTCGGTGTTTGCAGCTTCGGAGGCGGCTGCAGATGAGCACTAGGACACCCCCATCCCGTAAGTCGCTGGTCAGATTGCTGCGTTTCATCGGCGCCGGTGCGGGTATGATACCCGAGCCCGGCGGCGTGGTGCTCCAAAGTGTGGACGGACGCCGGCAGTTCAGCGCCACCGGGCTGATCGACTGGGCTATGGCTGCAGGCCTCGTCACCGACAGCCCCTCGACCCCACCATTATCGGCGGCTGACGCGCCAGCGGGGCCTTTGGAGACGGCCAAGTACCTGATGTTGTTGCCGCCGGCACGTAGCTTCCTGCGTCGCGCAGCCGCCGATACGGAAGAGGAGTTCCTGGCCCAGCACGCCGAAATCGTTTCCACGACTGCAGAGGTCGACGGCGCCAGGCAGAGAGTGCGTTTCGATCAGGCGGAATCGCCGCTTGCCGCGCTTTCCCGGTTAAAAGACCGCAATGGCGCGCCTTTCCTGCCGGAGGCGGCTCTCGCTGCCGGGGAAAAGCTTGCGTCCGATTTCAATCGTGGACAGTTGCAGCCGCGCGTCACTGCCTCGTGGGAGCCGCGCCTTGCGACTTCGGCCAAGGGCGGGCGCGGCGGCATGGCTGACGTCGCAGACAGCGCCATGGCGGCCCGTCTTGCCGTCAACCGCGCCATCGCCGCGATGGGTCCAGAACTCAGCGGTGTCGCGCTCGATATCTGCTGTTTCACGAAAGGCCTGACGACCGTCGAGCGCGAAAGGCAATGGCCTGCGCGCTCTGCCAAGCTGATGCTGCGTACCGCGCTGCTGACGCTTTCGCGACACTATACGCCACCTCGATCTCAGAAGAATTCCACCACGCAGCACTGGGGAGCGGAAGGATATCGACCGGATCTACTCAAGCCGGCCCGCTCGTTGAGCCGGAAATCGAGCTTTCGGCTTCCGCTTTTCTGTCCGGGATTCGCAATGTCATGTCCAGTTTCAGGCGTTCGAGGAGATAGCGACTGTCTCCCGTTGACTTTTCGTTCAGTGAAATGACGTTTTTTTGGGGATGTTTTGAGCTCGAACGAGGGCGATGATGCGTTCGTAACGTTCGCGTCTAGGTTACATATTTATGCGTTTGCGCGTTGGGCTCGCTTGCGATCATTCATCCGTCCGATCTCAATCTATGGTTAAAGGCATGGTTAATCGTTTGAGCGAGGTGAAGCGCAGTGTTTTGCTGAAACGCAAGGGAGTGCCATCACGATTCTGATAGCTGGATAACGCAACCGGAAAGCAATCCCTGCGCGACTCGACGAATCGTCGGGCGAGGGATAGGCCAGATCCCGCAGCCCGCATTTTGCGCTTTGCTGCGGTCTCCATGACAGGTCAAGACATCGATGGATCACGACGAGGCCCGGCTGCGCATCATGGAGGATATCGCCACCGTCGGCGAGCTGACGCGGATGGTGACGCAGCGCTACGATGCGATGTTCGCGGAGTTCTACGCGGTGCTCCTTGAGACGCTCGACAGCGCCTCCGACATGGCCGATGCGGCGTTGACCGCCATGTCGGTGGCGGACGCTGCTGTCGACACCGTTCGGAGCAATTTCGCCGGCCAGCCGCACTTTGCCTGTTCGAAAGGATGCAGCCCCTGCTGTCACCTGTTCGTCGCGGTGCCGCCCGGCGTGGCCGAGGTGATCGCTGCTCATGTCGAGAGTAACTTCACGGTCATCGAGCGCGAAAAGCTGGTTTTGCGGCTGGAGGCGAAAGTTGCAGCCGATGCGGCCTCGCCGACACCGCAGCTGTTGCGGACGCCCTGTGCACTGCTCGACGACGGCGGCAGTTGCACGGTCTATGCGGTTCGCCCGCTTTCCTGTCGAAGCTTCACCTCGACCTCCCTGCCGCGCTGCCAGCAAGTAGTGTTCGGGGACAACCCGGATGGCGGCGGTGTCGATCAAAACCCGGCGCGCTACCGTCTCTATGAATTCGCGACAAGGGCGCTGGAAGAAACGGCCCGGCGCCGCGGATTGCCCGGCCAGCAACAGGGGCTCTCGGCAGCCCTGCTGCAGCAGCTGGCCGGCTGAAAGCGATCAGGCCATGCGATCGTACTATCCGGGACGGAAAACCTAGGCGGCGACCTTGTCGCGCGCTTCCTCGCGGATGCGCTTGACCATCGAGCGCAGGCCGTTGGCGCGTTGCGACGACAGGTGTTCGACCAGCCCGATCTTGCTGAACACCTCGATGGCATCGAGATCGGCGATATCGGAGGCGCGCTTGCCGGAATAGGTGGCGAGCACGATGGCGACCAGCCCCCGGACGATATGCGCGTCGGATTCACCCTCGAAGGTCATGACCGGATCCTTGGCCCCGTCTTCGGTGTGGCTGACGAGCCAGACCTGGCTGGCACAGCCTTGTACCTTGTTGGCAGCCGTGCGTTGTTCTTCCGGCAGGTCCGGCAGCGCCTTGCCGAGCTCGATCACATAGCGATAGCGATCCTCCCAGTCCTCGAGGAAGGTGAAATCGTCCATGATTTTGTCAAGGCTGGTCATCGCATACGTCCACTGTCTCTGAGACTGGCATATAGGCGAAAGCAACGGCGATTTGAACCCGCGCGGAAAAAAGAACGCCGTGCGGAGCAAGTCCACACGGCGCAGCAACATGCTGGGAGTTTAACAGGGCAGGCACGGCACGTCAGGGTAAAGGGGAGGCGCCACCGGAGACTTGCCCGGCGTCGCGGAATTGATGTCGGCTCAGAGGACCGGGCGGCGCATCGGCACCGGAACGTGGATGATGGTGCCGGTGAAAACGCTGTCGTTGGCGTCGCTGCCGAGTTTCGGCGGCATCGGCTGCATATCGGGCTCTGCCTGCGGTGCGGCGACGGCGACCTGCTGGCGGGACGTATCTGTTGTACCGGCGTTGCTGGCAGTCTTATCGGCCGGCTTGCCGGAAAGCTGATGGTCGATCATCTCATAGGCGACCAGTGCGCCTTCGCGGGCTCTATAGCCGAGCGCCGTGAAAGTCTCGCCGCCCTTGACGCAAATCTCGGGCTTCTCGCTGCACAGCGACGTTACATATTGAAAGGCGCCCGTTGCTGCCGTAACGGCGTCGGACATCTGGACCTGCGGGTTGTTCTGGGTCCGGGTCGTGCTCTGCGAGGAGAAAACCGGCAGAAGCACCAGTACCAGCGAGAACCAGAAGGCTGTCTTGATCAGAAACCACATCGTGTTGCCCATCCTGTTTTTCGTTCGGTCTTGGAGCCGAATCGATCCGGTCTTCCCGGTTGAAACAAACCTAGTCCGCAGATGCTGACATCGCTTTTCAAAACTAGAAGGCATTTGAGGCCAATTTAGTTCAAATGCGAGCTATCGGCATTTTATGCACATTTAAGTCAAATTGTCGTGGCCGCCGTTAAGCATGTTGCAGGCCATCTCCAGAGAATGCCGGGGGTTGCGCTCCCATCGCCTGCCACAAACCTTAACGAAAACACGAAAAAGCAGCGAAATCCATCGCTTACCCCCTGTTAACTACAAAAACCGATGCATCCTTTCGATGCGTCAAAACGGGATTTTCCGGCTTTTCAGCGGTGGATTGGGCCTTTCGGCTTATCCTTTCCTTAAGCGCGCAACGCCTATTATCGGGACAGAAATAGACGCCTTTTGTGCGGATTTTGGTGTGCGCGTATTGAGTAAAATGGCTGAAAAGGCGATCGCCCTTGTCGACAGGGCCGGCGGAAGCTGGCTCTCCCGGACGTCGGGCGACGGGCAGGTGCGCGGCGAAGAGCTGGCGATCCTGCGGCGCGTTGCGCGGCTGTCGTCGCTGGCGCTGATTGTGGTGCCGTGCGGCCTGTCTTTCCTCACCACGCCAGCCGTCGCCTTGCCGGTCGGCGTTGCCACCGTCTGCGCCGCCTTCCTGTTTTCCGCAGTCGGCAGCATCGCCCTTTCGCGCCAGAGACCGCTGCCAATCGAAGCACCCGTCATTATCCAGCGCCAGGAGTTGATGCTCGAGGCCGCCGCCGGTCTTGTCCTGCTGCTTGACGCACAGGGTGTCGTCACCACTGTCGGCGGACGCGACCGTGCCGCGTTCCTCGGCTGGATGCGTCCGGTCCTTGGCCGCGGCTTCTTCGAGCAGGTCCACGTTTCCGACCGGATCGTCTTCCTGCAGGCACTTGATGCCATCCGCCAGGGCTCCGACGCCGTTGCCATCCGTCTCCGGCTCGACCGCCCGGCCGGCGCCATCGATGGCGACCAGTTCGCCCATATCAGCATGGACATGACAGCCCGTCGCGATGCCGATGGCCTGTTGACGGACATCGTCGCCCAGGCCCGCGACATCGGCCGCGAACAGCAGCAGCGCGACGCCGAGACCCGCAAGGCGGCAGAGGCGGAATCGGCGAACGACGCCAAGTCGCGCTTCCTTGCCGCCGTCAGCCACGAGTTGCGTACGCCGCTGAACGCCATCCTCGGCTTTTCCGACATGCTGGCCGGCGAATATGTCGGTCGGCTGGAAAACGACCGTCAGCGCGAATATGTCGGCCTGATCCGGGATTCCGGTGCCCACCTGCTCTCCGTCGTCAATGCCATGCTCGACATGAGCAAGATCGAGTCCGGCCGCTACGAGCTGATCGTCGAGCCGTTCCCGATTGCCTCCGCCATCAAGTCCTGCGAGGCGATGCTGTCGCTGCAGGCAAAGAACAAGGGCCTGAAACTGGCAAGCCGTATCCAGCGCGATCTCGGCGAGGTCGTTGCCGACCAGCGGGCCATCCAGCAGGTGCTGATCAACCTCGTTGGCAATGCCATCAAGTTCACCGATGCCGGCGGCGCCGTCACGGTCGACGCGACGCGGGCCGGCGACATGCTGAAGATCTGCGTCAGCGACACCGGCATCGGTATTGCGCCCGAACGGCTCGCCTCGCTCGGCCAGCCTTTCGTGCAGATCGATAGCGAACATTCCCGCCGCTACGAGGGCACGGGCCTTGGCCTGTCGCTGGTCAAGGGACTGGTGGCGTTGCATGGCGGCAGCTTCGGTATCGCCAGTACGCCCGGTCATGGAACTGTGGTCACCGTGCTGGTACCGCTTGACGGCACGCTGGTGCAGACGGCAGAAGATCAGCAGCCGGTGGAATTCCCGCCGCGTCTCCGTTCCGTGGAGCATTTGGAAACACAGAGCAAGGAAGCAGTCTATGGCCACGCGAAAGCGAAAATCGCCTAAGGGAAAGGGCAAACGGCAGCAGTCCGGGCTCGCGTCCCGCAGTGCGGTGGCCGTTGGCAGTCTCGGTCTGCGCGGTGCCGGCCTCGTCGGTGGCGCTACCCTGCGCGGCGCCGGCCACCTCGGCGGCGTCATCGCCCGCTATCCCGCGACCGCAGGCGGCACCATGGCCTTCGCCGTGATCTTCAGCTTTATCGCCACCAACGCGCTCTGGTACCAGCCCGGCAACCACCCGTCGCCGTTCTTCCGCACCCGCGACGCGTCATCGCCCTACCAGCTGGCCGGACGCAAGCCGTTTAGCAGCGCCCGCCACGACCCCGCCGATACCACCACGTTCCGCATCGAACGCCCGGACGACACGGCGACATCCGCGCCGCCGGTACCAGCCGCGGCAGCACCTGTCGCAACGGCGCAGGCTCCCGTCGCCGAGCCGGGCAACGTTGTCTCGCAGGTGCAGGCCGAACTGGTCCGCCGTGGCCTCTACAACGGCGCGGCTGACGGCATCATCGGACCGCGCACCACGGCTGCCATCCTCTCCTTCGAGCAATCCGCCGGGCTGAAACAGACGGGCGAGGCGAGCGAGCAATTGCTGGCCGCGCTGAAGGCGGATGCCAAGCCAGGCGTCGCCGTGCCAGCCGAGAAGCCGCCGGCGGACATCTCATCGAATGCTGCTGCCGCCGATCCGGTTGCCGCCGCCATTATGAGCTCGGAAAAGGACGTCAAGACTGCATCGGTCAGGACCGCCTCCGCGACGCCGGCCAAAAAGCCGGTGCCCGATCCGGTGGCCAATGCGACGATGGTGATGCAGATCCAGAAGGGCCTGAGCAACATCGCCTACAGCAATGTCAGCATCGACGGCGTGGCCGGCGAGAGCACCCGCACTGCCATCCTCCATTTCCAGAAACACTACCGTCTGCCGGAAACCGGCGAACCCGACGGCACCGTCTTGAAAAAACTCCGCGAGATCGGCGCCCTGTGATCGGGTTGCGGTGGTAACGTTGCTGCCGCTGAATGGATCAGCCTTGCAGAACCCCAATGAGTGTCTTTTGGAGGATATGAGGTGGCTGTCGAAATCCGCCTGCTCGAAGCAAACGATCCCGCCGAAGCAGGTCTGGTCGCGCTCATGGAGGAAATGCAGGCGCACTATAAAGTCTTCTGCCCGCCGACGTCGGACATTCTGCAGCAATTGCGCGCCCGGCCGGCAGGCTCAGAAATTCTGGTTGCCGAAGACGGCGGCAAGGTCGTCGGCCTCTGCGCTTTCAGTTCGACCTATCCCGGAGCCGGCCTCAAGCCCGGCATATTCCTGAAGGAACTCTACGTCGGTGCCGCCTGTCGGGGGCAGGGCGTCGGACGCTCGCTGATGCGGACGCTGGCCATGCTCGCAGGCGAGAGGGGCCTCGTCCGCATAGACTGGACGGCAGACGCTGCCAACGAACGGCTTCTCGCCTTCTACGACGAAACAGGCGGCACGCGCAAAACGGACAGGATTTACTACCGTCTGGATGGTGAAGCACTCGCAGCGCTCGGCAGCGATCCCGCTTCGTGACCCTGCCACGCCGGCCACCTGTTCCGCATGGAAGAAACACCGGCCTTACGCATTCAAATTGACGGCGAAGTTCTGGACCTGGCGTATGCCCGAGAAGCCCCTGACCTTCGGAAACTCACCGGCGGCTTCGATGTCGGGAAAGCGCTCGGCGAGCACGGTGAGGGCTTCCTCCAGCTCTGCCCTCGCCAGCGCTTCACCGAGACAACGATGCGCGCCTCCGCCGAAAACCGGATGCCATTTCAGCTGCTCGCGGGTGATGTCGAAGCGCTCCGGTTCCGGATATAGCTTTTCGTCCCTGAGGGCGGACATGGTGACCAGCGAACACGCTTTATGCGCTGGCAGAACCCGCCCGTCGAGTTCAATATCCATCGTGGTGACGCGGGGCACCGAGCCGATTGCCGGCTCGTAGCGAAGGCACTCGAGAACCGCGTTCGGCACCAGATCGCGATTTTTGACGACCGCGTGCCATTGATCCGGATTCTGGAGGAGCAGGGAGAGCTGGATGACCATCGCCGAGCGGGTCGTGTCGCTGCCGCCGACGATCAGGGTCATGATCTGGGTGATGGCTTCCTCGGCCGTCAGCGATCCCTCTTCTTCGACGTTGGACATAAACTCGCTGACGAAATCATTCGCCTTGTCACGGCTGCGCCTGGTCACGATCTCCCCGACATAGCGCCGAAGATCGCCCGCTGCCTGCTGCAATTCGGGCACGTCCTGCGTAAGCCAGGAGCCGCCCAGCAGCGGGCTGAACCGGTAGACGATCTCTGAAAATCTGCCCACGTCATCTCGCGGCAGACCGAGGATCGACGCAATCACCCTCGCCGGAATAACCGTGGAGAAGTCGTCGAGCATGTCCATGCCGCCCTTGGGCGTTGCGGCATCCGCAATCTCGGAAATCGTCTGCCTGATATGCGGGCGCAGCGCGGCAATCATCCGGAATGCGAATGTCTTTGCCATCGGCGAACGCCGCCGCATATGAGCATCGCCATTCGAGGTCAGCATGCCGTTTGTCATGAAATCCCAGATCGGCCCGTCCTTGACGCCCCGCAGAGTGATCAGCTCTGTTTCCACCTGCCGCGTCTTGGCATCGCTGTGGAGGTTGAGAACATCATCGGCGCGCAGGACCAGATACACGCCGGCTTCCGACCGGATGAACGGCAGTTCGCCTCGAAAGTGGCGATAAACCTCGTGTGGATTGCTGGCGAGGGTTTGCATCGACAGCGTCGGGACGTTGCTGGCATCGGATCCGCTGGATGATTTGAAACCGGTCATCGAATTCCTGTCATGTTGACTTCTGGCAGTCCGCATCGGGGCAACGCTTGCGCAAGGCGCGCCAAAACTGTTGCCAGCCGCAGCGGCTGTGCAACAGGCGGATCAGGATCACGCCCCGCAATTCAGCGGGCGGTGAAAAAGCTCATCCCGTCGTCGATCTTGCAGGTGAAACTGCGGGGAGTGCCGACCTGCGTGTAGCCGGGAAGGCTGAACACCGTCATCGTGAATTCGGCATTTTTATCCGGGTGGACCCTGTATCGTAAAAGCTGGACGATGGGCTTTCCCTCGAGATCCAGCGTCATATGCTCATCTGCAAAAGCCAGCGTTCCGTCGTCCATAATCCGGAAGGCTTCGATCTTCAGTCCGCCGCGTGTCTTGCTTGGCTTCTCATCGCCGCTGCTGGAGGTGCAACGACCGAGGTCGAGAGACACAGCGACCGATCTGCCTTTGACCAGCGCATTTTCGACGGCGGGGAGAGACATGGAGTGGCCGCCCGATGGAGCAGCACTTGCTGCCAGTGGCTGGGCAGCCAGAAGAAGTACGGGAAGGAAACGTTTCATAATCAGACCCTTAACTAGCAATAGCGAAGGTCGGCGGTGCGTTGTCGATAAAGAACGCCCGCGTCCTTCAAAACAGGTGCTGCGAAACCGAATTTCGTCGCACCAGGGTCAAATTTAGCACTGCGATATAACAGATCGATGATCGTGCATCGGTTGTATGTTAGGGCTTGCTGAAGCAAGATCTTGGCAACCGCACAAAGTAAAGCCGGCCGCCCGTGATGGGCGGCCGGCAACGGGGAGGGCATAGGGCTTGCGATGCCCAACGAATGCCTGGTTGCTTACCTCAGCCGCCCCAGGGCCTTAGGCGCTTCGGTTTCCGCGTGGATATTGGCGGCGGCTGGGTTACCGATCATTGCCACGTCGATGAGGCAGGCTTCCAGCAGCGGGCCTTCCTTGACGCCAGCCCGTGCACAGGCGTTCTGTGCGTTCTTCGCCGTTTTCGGGTCCAGATCCCGGGAGGAGAAGGGCGCCTTCGGGATATCGGCCATGGTCCGTTCGCCGCAGACATTCAGCATCGATTCCCCCGATTTCAGACGCCAGCTATTGGCGTAGGAACTGTAGAGTTCCTTGAACGAGAACGGATTTTTCAGAACTTCCCCCTCCCGCGTGGCGAGCAGGTTCGGGTCTTCCTTGACGTTGGCAAGCAGGCCGTGAGCCTCCACCGGCCACTGGCCGAGACCGACCTTGACGTTGATGTAGTCGGTGCCATTGGCCGGATTGATGCCGGCCTGCAGCCAGTCGCCGGAGGCACCGCGAACAATGTAGATGTCGCCGCTCCGGGTAACCTGCGTTCCATCGGCCAGCGAAACCGGCGTCTTTTCGCTGACATTGACGAACTTTCCGTCGATGAACACGGCCTGCGGCTTGGTGCAGACAGCAACCTGCGTCTTTCCGAACCGCGCGGCGACGGCCGAGCTGACAGCGGCATTTGGCCAGTTCGGAGCACCCGATACCTGCCTGTTCTGCACGTCGAAACCGGACCCCGTCTGCAGCAGCAGGAAATCGCCGGAAGCCTGGAAATCGTAGAGGAGGCCGCTGAGCGTCGTCAGGTGGGTATCGCCGACTGCAGTCGAGGCGGCACAATTCGACGGACTGCCGCCGGCTGTGCTTTCGTTGAAGGCGATTGCCGGTCCCGGTCCGGAGCTTGCCGGCGCATTCGGCCCGAAACTCAGGTTGTTGGTCTCGGCGGTGAACCCTTGCGCGACGCAGTTCGGGGGCGCAGTGCCGCCATAGGTGATCCGCGTCCTCGTCTGCAGCGATGCTCCTGCATTGAAGGTTGCCTGGCTGCCGACGCCGACAGCGCTGCCGCCATCACCGAGCACATTGAATTCGGCAATCGTCCAGCCGCCGGATGCATTGACGGCGTTGTCGCCAACCCGCAAAAATGCGGTGCCACTGATGGTCATGATCACGCTGTCGCCGCTTGGCCCCGCCATACCCGTGAGCGTTACCTGTCCAAGACTGGTCACCGGCACCGCCGGGGTGGAAACAGCGCCGCTGGAGTTGCTGATGATCACGCAATAGATTTCGGCACCGGCGGCAAACTGCGTCCAGCCGACCGGGCATGTCGTGTTGTAGCTGATCAGCCAGTATTGGATGAAGGCACGGTGCGAAGCATTGTTGTTTTCAAAAACGAACTGCTCCCATCCGCGGCAGTTCGGGTTCGGAGACGGCGCACAGACGCCGGTCTTGAAGAAATCGGTGTTGATCTGCAGCGTGTAGGTGTTGGGGATCATCGGCCCGGCGGCGCCGATCTGGCCGCTTTCGCTGGTGACATTGGTCAACGTATCGAACGATCCCGAGGCGCTGATGATAAAGCCGCCGGGTGCCTGCGCCGCGATGTCGTTGCCGTTGCCCACAGTCTGCGGCACGATGCCGGAGCGCGGTGGCATCGGTTGTTTCGGCGCCGCCACGCACTGCACTTCCTGCCAGTGGGTCGAAGGATACTTGGCCGTAAAGCAGCCCTTCTTCGGCTGCGGAACGGTGGCGATGGTAGCGCGCCAGTCTTCCTGGCGGCGAAATTGCCTGGCGGAAAGCATCGGGATCGACCTCGCGGCGGCCGCTGCGCTGAGGGGCCGCCTGCTTTCGGCTGCAACGCCCGACGGCGCCAGCCCCGTCAGCCCCACCAGTATCGTCAGGGCAAGTCCAAGCCCCTGCAGGCTTCTGTAGACAACAGACATCGTCATATGCACGTCTCCTTTTCAAAGAAGGTTGCAATTTTAGAGGTAAATCTGAAATGAATGCTACTATAAGTACACACTGCGCCCATTGCTCGCGTCTTGCAAGGCGTATGTTTCGCGCAGTTTTTTAACGGAGAATTGCAAGGCATGGGGCGCATGGCGCGGCCACGCGACCTGCACGCCGGTGGAAGCGTTACCGGACCGTCGCTCTTGTTCGTCGATGCGCCACCAGATACACCGGATCCATGAGGCTGCGCAGCGACATCTTTGTATCCGCCCTGATCCGCCGGCTGTTTGGCCGGGGGGATTTTGCCGCGGTCGAGCGCAAGGGGGCGGAAGCTTCGGGGGCGATCTTCATACGCCAGCGGTTTCGCGACGGGCTGGAAACACTGTTCGGTCCGGCGCCGCAAAGCCTGTTCGACGAGGATGGTTCAAACGGCCGGATGTTCGAAGTCCGCCTCGAGCGTCAGGATGCCGAGACGGTGCGTCAGATGCTCGAGCGCGAACAGAAATTCGATGCCGATCTCTGGATACTCGAACTCGAGACCGACGACATCGCCGACATCGTGCCTGTCGCAGACCAGCGGCAAAATCCGCTCTGACACCTGGGGCCTTTAGCGCGCTCCGCCGCGCGCCCGGGCCGGTAAGACGTCGTTTTCCGCCTCGGGATTGCGCGCCTTGAATTGGCTGGCGGGCCTTGCCTGGTCCGGGGTGACGTAGGTGTAGCGGTCGGCGCGGCGCCAGGTTTCGACGCGCGCCTGGCTGTCCACCGGGTCGACCGAATCCATGATCCGCCAGGCGCGGCTGATGCTGCCGGTACCCTCGCTCAGATGCGGATAGAAGCGCTCCAGCACGAAGACCCCGTCGGCGAAGTTCATGCCGAGGCTGGTCAGCGTGACCGCCAGCTGTTGGCCGGAGAGATCGAGCAGGATGCGCTCGGCAAGCCAGCGGCTCGACGACAGTGCGTCGGCCAGCGCCGTTGCAAAATTCTGGGCCTCGCGCTCGCGGGCAAAGCGCACCAGCAGCGCTTCCTGGACATCTGTCAGGCTGCGCAGGCCGAGGCGATCGGTATCGTCGTGGGAGAGGTGGCGGGCAATCTGGCGCAATTGCTGGCGCAGTGCCTCCTCGCGGGCCAGTCTTTCGGCAATCGCGCTGTCGGGTGCCTCGAGCAAGGGGATACGCTCGGTCTGTGGCGTTTCCAGCGCCTTCGTCTTGCCGCGACCGGTGTCGGCATGGCGCAGGCCGACCAGCGCATCGACGACCGCAGGCGAGAGATTGTCGCGCTTGACGATGGCCTTGGCGTGTTCCGTTCCTTGCGTGCGGGCTATGGTGATCAGCGTGTCGTCGTCGATTGTTGCGGCACCGGCGATGAACGGAGCGGCAATCGCGATCGGCTGGCAGCCGATGAACAGCGCCACGGCCGGCGGCACATGCGGGCATTGCGACAAAGCAGCGACCGCCTGTCGCTTGGCCTCGTCGCTGGAGGCGAGAAACAGCGGCATGAACAATTCGGCAAACTGCCGCAGTTCGGATTTTCCGGGATGGGGCCGTTCCTCGAAGCTGGTAACCGTCGCCATCAGGACCACATCCTTCTTGCGCTCGCCAAGCGGTCCTTCCAGGTCTCGAAACCGATCACGCACGCTACCACCCACACACAGAACAAAGAGGGGAGCCGGAGATCAGCACGCGGGGCAGCCGGGCAAACGCGCTCCGGCGAAAACGTCGCGCGGAAAACGATAGGACCCGGCGGACGCTCGCGTCCGGATCTGGCTATGCCGTGACGTTAGCGCGATCAGGGTTAATAGGCAGTGAAAACTTTAATAAAAATGCGACGGAGGTGTCACGAAAAGGTACGCTCGTGAAAAGCGGGGAGGCGATTGCGGCAGCGAGGTTGCAGCAAGCATGCCGCCGGTTACTTTCAACAGGTTACGCGTAGGAAACGCCCTGGCGGGCACTGTGGCTGCGCAGGGCGACCAGCAGCCTGTCGCGGGTATCGTAGCCCGATTGAAACAGGTCGAGCGCGGCCGCAGCCGCAAACTGCGCTTCCGTGCTCTTCAGGTCGATGCGTTTTTCCGCATACCAGCAGTCGAGAGCGCCGCGAAGCACGTCTACATCGTCGGTTGTGAAGGCTGAGTTGAGCAGAAGCGTCATTGCACATCTCCCAAGCTGTGGGATGAAAACACTGTATGTCATGAACTGCCGGTGTTTGCAGGGCCGGCCAGTAGGGGAACCATACGCCAAACGGCCAAAGTCGCAAATAATATTTGCATGACGTTTTCGTGTCACACACGCTCGCAGCAGGGCTCGCCGACAGGCGGGCACTGGTGCTAACAATATGAATCCATTCTATTTTAGAATTTTGCGCCTCAACCATTGGTGGTTTCTCATGCCAATCCGAAGCTCCCGTTCCGACCTGTTGGCACGGCGGCGGACCAAAACGCGTTGCAGGGCGTCCCGTGCCGTTAAGGTCTTGTTAACGATCCCCTGTCTCAATCCGCGCAAGCACACCGCGACCCGGCGTCTGTTCGAATCGCTACCGCCGCAAACCGTCCCTTCGGGCGCCCCGGCAAACCGTCAGACACGTACCGCACTGCTATTGGAAAGGCGCGAATGCCCTTCGGACATGCTCTTGCCAGCAAGACTTTTCCCGAGGGAGCGCCGGTCCGCCAAAAAGGCGGACAGGGTGAAATCGATCGCAAGTTCATCCGTCTCAAGATTGCAATGGAGACGAGACATGGCTGATATCATAAGACTGGAAGACCGACGAAACCACAAGCCGCCACCTCCGGCCCATGATGGCACGGCGGCCCGCATCCTGCTGTTTACCGGCGTACGCTACGAGCGGCTCGAGCCGCCCAAGCGCCGCACGGCGCCTGGCGCCAAGCGGCCGAAAACGAAGACGAGAAAACAGGGCTGACAGGCCTTGTCCTGATATAGCCGATCTAGCTTGCGTCGAAGGCGTCGCATCGCGCCTTGGCGAGAAAATCACTGGCGCCCTCTTTGAAACTCGGCTGCGGCGCCATGGTCCGCAACACCACGTAGCCCTGACCCTCTGTCATCTCCACGAGAATGGATTGCGCCAGCTCTGCAGGCAACGCCTTGCGGATCGCGGCAAGCTGCACCGGCGCTGCCACGAGCACGTCGAGCGCACCCCCGACCGAGGTCCGGTCGCTCATGCTGAAAACTTCGTTCGAAGCGCTGTCGTAGATCCCCAGGGACCAGAATGGCACATGGCCCGCCGCCATCAGGTGCACCGGCATGTCGGCAAGGTCGAAGGCGCAAACGGCGGTATGCATGTAGGGATCGCCGTTCGAGAGACTGCCCGCACTGGTGGTGGGGTCCAGCACGTGAAAGGCATCTTCCTCGCCGAGCGCCTCGACCCGCTGGAAGGCATCGCGATCGCTGTAGGCGGGCAGCGCCAAGATGATCACCAGATGCAGCAGGGCCGCACCGAGCACGCCGACGACGATGGCAAACAGCACCTTAAGCATGGTCGCAGCCGATCTTCTCGACCTTCGGCATCGAGAGGTCGATCAGCCCCGCGCTGCCAGCCGCCGGCGTGTCCAGCAGCGTCAGCACCAGCTTGAAATTGCCAGCCGGCGGCAGCGCCAGCCAGTTGCCGGCGGAGGCATCCTTCGAGACGACGATCGAAAAGCTGGAATCGCTGTCGCGTAGCACGTTCCAAGAGTTGATTGCTGCCGGGCGGCCGGGTTGGGCTGCCAGCGGCTTGCCGTCCGGGGCGACGGAGAACAGCGTCCAGAGCCGCGCCGGCGGCGTCTGGCCGCTGATGCGGTAGCGGCATCCGGCCGACAGCCGGTCATGCCCATCGTCGTCGCCAGCGGTGAATTCCAGCCCCTCAGCGGTGCCGTAGAGCAGCCGTCCGTCGCGGGCGCGGTGGGATTTGGCATAGGGGTCGGCGTCCACGGTATGCAGCGCCGGAAAGGCCTGCCAGGCGCCAAGCCGGATCGCGCCGAAACCGGCGCTGGCATCGAGCGCATAGAGCGTGAACAGGATGCCGCCGCCAAACGCAATGGCCAGCGACAGCGCGACCAGAAGAGGAACCCGAAACACAGCGGCGTCCTTGTGAGAACTCAAGCGTCAAGCTTATTCCTGATTCTGCCGGGAGGGGGAAGGGCGGGATGGTCCGTGGGCCGAGCGCGCCCCTGCCAAAGCTTCGGCGAATGTGGCACATTGCCGGAAATTTCGTTCTTGCAAAGGACACGCAATGATCCGGCTGCTGTCACCCGACGATGTAGATCTGTTTCGGTCCATTCGCCTCGAAGCCTTGCGAGCCTCGCCGGAAAGTTACGCCAGTAGTGTCGAGGATTGGCAGGACCTTCCAGATCAGGAATGGCGCCGCCGTCTGGTGGACAATGATGTCTTCATCGCAGTCGAAAACCACCTGCCGGTTGGGATCATGGCGCTTGCGCGGCAGCGCCCAGCCAAGAAGGCGCACCGCGCCATGATCCAGATGGTCTATCTGCGCGAGAATGCCCGCGGCAGGGGGCTTGCGGAAGCGCTTCTGGAAGCATTGGTGGAATTTGCCCGTGGCCAGGGCATTCGCCAGCTGGAGCTCGCGGTCAGTGCCGAAAATGATGTTGCGATCCGCTTTTACCGTCGCCGGAGCTTAACCGAGATCGGTCGAATACCCTGCGCATTGTTGCACCAGGGCAGGGAGATCGACGAAATTCTCATGGCCAGACGGATCGTCGCCCTAAAAAACTGAAGACGGGAATCGATTCGCCGGTATTGAGCCTCACCCGGACGGCAACCCGCGAGCTGTCTCGAAAGCCTCTACGCCGGGGCTTCCCGGATGCCGACGCGAAATATCGGTTTCGTTTATCAACACACGCGGGAGATTTACGAAACGGTTCGCAAAATCGAGGATTGCAACACCAGTATCGGTTTTTCTGCATGGGTTGAACCGAGTAATTTCCGGTCAATGGCAACTAACGACCCTTGAGATAGCAGACTATTCCAGACGCTTGGGCGCTCCACATATTGCAGTGCACTATGAGCCCATCTCCGGGCTCGGTCGATCAGGCAAAAAGGAAAAGCCATGCAAAAGCTCCTCTCCGCTCTAGCCCTATCAACCGCAATCCTTCTCGGGCAGTCGGCTGCCCGGGCCGCTCCCGCCGACGATGCGATCGCCGGTTGGACCTCGCTTGGAACCTATGTCTTCGGCACCAGCGCCGTGGCCGGCACGGGCGAAACTGCCATCACCAACAAGGCGCAACTGGATGGCAAGTTCAACTATTTCCAGAACAATGCGGCAGAAGTAACGATCGGCTCGGAAGTCCAGCGCTATACCGCTGGCAACGCCCAGACCCACGTCTTTGCCAGCGACCGGCTTAACCTGACCGGCGTGCTTGGCGGCGGCGACGCCTCCTATTCCGGCGGCTTCACCAATGTCTTCGGCCAGATCAGCGGCTCGATCAACGTCAACAGTCCGATCGACCCCGCACAGTTCGGTTTTGCCAGCGGCACCAAGATCGAGGTCGGCAACATGATCGTGCTGCAGTCGCGCGGCATATACAGGGTCGACTCGATAGGCACCGATGGGAAGATCACGCTTCTTGCCATGTTCAACTCCAACACCACCAATCCCGTCACCAACGCGCTTGCCGTCCTGACGCCCTTCTATGCCCTGAAACTCGCCCAGCCGACCGCCACCAACGCCGCCGGCACGGCCACCACCATGGTGTTCGACACCATTCCCGCCTCCATGCCGACAGGAATGGCTGTCGGTTATGTCAAGGACAACGCCTTCCAGCGAAACGACGACTACCGGGCTGTCACTGTCGACAAGACCACCAAGACCGTGACCACGCAGAAGAAATTCGTGTTCATCAGCCAGCCCTCGACCTATCAGAACCCGGCCGGCCAGCTGATGATCTTCGTGCCGCCGATCCGCTCTGCGCAAATCATCACCAAGGACACCTTTGACCTCAAGAATGGCGACTACGCCTTCGATGCAAACGTCAACTACCCTGAGGCCGTTGCCAGCCGCCAGGTCAACACGATTGCCGAGCTGAACGCCTTGCCCGCCAACCAGCCGAACGGTTTCTGGGGTGCTGCCTGGCTCTACGGCAAGAATACCACCGCCTCGACAACGAGCTCCGACGAGATCGACAGCGAGAGCTGGTTCGACTTCTACAAGGGGCCCGACATCTTCTCGGCCTTCACCCACGGCGAGACCGTGACCCAGGGCTTCCAGCTCAACAACGACGAATGGGCGCCTGCAACCGCGGATGTCGGCGCCGGCTATCTCAAGCGCCTCACCGGTCCGCTGGTCGGCGATATCAGGCTCACGAAAGTCGTGCGCACCAGCGCCGGCAAGGTCGATACCTACGTCAACGGCACGCTGGTGGATACGAAGAACTACACCTGGACCAATGCCAATCCTGCAGAGTTCATCGTCAACCTCGCCATCGGCTCGATCAGCGGCAGCTACTCCGCCAACGTCCTGTTTCCGCTCAAGCCCTCCAACTTCAACAATATGAAAATCGGCGTCAAGCGGCTGGCGTTTTACAAGAAGTAATCAGCTTTTGCTGAATGAAGGGACTGCGGCCCTCTGGCCGCAGTCAGCTGAGGTTAAATGAGTCATTGATGAAATCCATCGGCGTCCTGCTGCTGGCTCACACCTGGCGAAGCGTGGCACCGACTGTCAGCAGCAGCGGTGAATGATCCGAGACTTCGGGCTCTGAGACAACCTCGAAAGCGTCTACGCCGACGGCATCGTTGACCAGCATATAGTCGGCGTAGCGTTCTCGCTTGGGGTAGAATGACGTTCTGGTGCCCCGAAAGCCCCGGCCGGTGACAAGGTCGGTGAGGCCTATATTCCTGAGAACATCGAATGTCTTGCTTTCAGGCAGCAAATTGAAATCGCCGCACGCCACGACAGGCTCTCCCGGTCGCGCAGTCGACATGATCAGCAACGCAAACCTGTTGGCCTGCTGATGCCTTTCGGGAGTGTCGTGCTTGCCGCTCAAGTCGCGCAAGCCATGCATCTGTGCAATGGTAATGCATTGCTGCAATTCCACATCGAACAGCCGAACGGCGTGTGCGGTCCGCGACCGCGGATGCAGTCCGTATCCGTCAGACGAATAATCTCCGTGAACGAAGCCCTGTGTCTGGCCAATGATGGGAATGGTGGCGCGAACGAATGTCGCTAGACCCCATTGCGACTTATATGGCTGCTCGCCATCAAACAGATCGCCCTCAGCGGCCGGGCAGAAGATCGACGTGTGATGGGGCAGGGCCACCGCAACGTCAACCAGAAAATTGGCTCTTTGCGGTAGGGCGGTACCTTGGTCGCGGTAGGTGAGCCAACGCTGCCCTGTACCCGGTGTCTTGACCACTTCCTGCAGGCAGAGAACATCGGGGTCGACTGCAGCCACGTAGGCAACGAGGCGCTCATAGAGGCGTCCGCCCCAGCCGTTCAGACACAGCACGCGCACATCTGCCTCCCGTACTCCAATGCATCAATCTCAAACGTGAAACCGGCGATGTGTCTAGCAATCCTTCACGGCAACTGCTGGAATTGCCGTCACTACTCCACACTCGCCACCCGCTGTCCCTTCAGCGGTGGTGCGGTCTTCAACTGCTCCTCTAGATCCCGCAGCACCTTGGTCGATTCGGCCGACAGCGAGCGGGGCCGGACCGGGGGTGGTTCGGCGCTGGCGGCGGCGTCCGTGGCGGCTTTGCGGGCGGCTGTTGTCATCGGTTTCTGGGCCGGGAAGGGGTCGGCGATGCCGGGGATGGCTTTGAGCGCAATGCCCTGATGGGCGTAGTCCATGATCTTCTTGAAGGTCATCGCCGGCAGGGTGCCGCCGGTCATGTTGTTGGTCGAGGTGTAGTCGTCGTTGCCGAACCAGACGGCGCAGGTGTAGTTGCCGGAAAAGCCGATAAACCAGGCGTCGCGGTAGGCCTGCGTCGTGCCGGTCTTACCGCCGACGACGATGCCGCGGTCGAGGGCTGCCTTGCGACCGGTGCCGATGACCGGGATCTGCGTCAGCATCTGGGTCATCGAGGCATTCGCCTGCTCCGACAGCACGCGCTTTGCCGCAGGTTCGTCGCGATTGAAATCATAGAGGATCTTGCCGTCGTAGCCGACAATCTCGCTGACGCCGTGGCGCCGCGATTGCAGTCCGTCCGAGGGAAAGACGGCGTAGGCCGTCGCCTGGTCGAGGACGGTCACCTCGGAGGTGCCGATCGGAATGGTCTTGTCGTTGCGAACCGGGCTCTCGACGCCCATTCGCTTGGCCATCTCGCGGATCGGCTGGATGCCGAAATGCTCCTTGGCAAGCCGTACCGGGATGGTGTTGATCGACTTGGCGATGGCCTCGGTCAGCGTCACCCGCCCTTCATAGCGGTTCTCGTAGTTGTGCGGGCTCCAGTTGCCCCAGGAGATCGGCGCATCGACGATGGTCGTGGCCGGCGTCATGCCGTTCTCCATGGCGACCGCGTAGGTATAGATCTTGAACGACGAGCCCGGCTGGCGCAGCGCCTTGGTGGCGCGGTTGAACTGGCTTTCGCCATAGTCCCGGCCGCCGACCATGGCCCTGACGGCGCCGCCGGTTTCGATCAGTACTGAAGCGCCCTGCTTGGCATTGTAGTGCTCGCCATATTCAAGCAGGCTGGAGCCGATGGAATCCTCGGTTGCCTTCTGCAGGCTCATGTCGATGGTGGTGCGAACGATCAGCGAGCGCTCGGCAAAGCGTGCCGACAGCCGCTGCACCTCGTCGAACGCCCAGTCGAGGAAGAAATCCGGCGACACGACTTCGGCCCTGTCGACCACTGAGGCCGGGTTGCGGCGCGCGGCCACCACCTGGCCCTCGGTCATGAAGCCCGATTGCACGAGGTTCGACAGCACGTCGTTGGCGCGGGCGCGTGCCGCCGGCAGGTTGACGCTGGGCGCATATTTGGTCGGCGCCTTGAACAGGCCGGCAAGCATCGCCGCCTCCGCCAGATTGACGTCCGAAATATTCTTGCCGAAATAATATTGCGCCGCCGCTGCCGCCCCGAAGGTGCCGCCGCCCATATAAGTGCGGTCGAGATAGAGCGAGAGGATTTCCTTCTTCGACAGGTTGGCCTCCAGCCAGATCGCCAGAAACGCCTCCTTGATCTTGCGTTCGATGGATCTTTCGTTGGAAAGAAACAGGTTTTTAGCCAGCTGCTGGGTCAGCGTCGAGCCGCCCTGGACGACGCCGCCGGCTTGCGCATTGACGGTCAGCGCCCGGAACAGGCCGAAGACGTCGATGCCGAAATGATCGAAGAAGCGCCGGTCCTCGGTCGCCAGTACCGCCTTGACGAAGTAATCCGGCAGTTCATCGACCGGTACTGAGTTCTCGTGGATGATGCCGCGGTGGCCGATTACATTGCCGTAGCGGTCCTCGAAGGTGACGGCGAAATTACCGCGGTTGCGCCAGTCGCCGACCGTCGATTCGAAGGCCGGCATGGCAAGCGCCAGCATCACCACGGAGGCCGCGACACCGAGCGTCATGCCTTCGCCGAGCAACTCGAACACGATGCGCTTCCAGCCATGCATGCGGAAGCGGCGGAAGAAGATGGTGATGTCTTCCCAGATTTCGGCGGCCCGGAAACCGGCATTCCAGACGGTGGAATCGATCAGCGAATCCAGCCGCAGCAGCAGGAAGCGTTTTCGGCGCGGCCTCTTCGGCGAAGGCCCTTCGGGCTCTATCGGCTCCTGCATGCGTGATTTCCCGTATGATCTTCGAGCCTTCCGCCGAATGCGGCAGGCTCAGCCTTCCCCGGCAACCCGATATCCCCTATATCCGCCACAGGTTGAACAATTGGTTGCTTTCCGGCAAATCACAAAACAAAGCAGCGCGGCTTTCCTGAAACGGCCGGCGCGCAGGGATAGCAAGAGCATGGACGAAACCCCCTTCTGGCAGCGCAAGACCCTTGCCGACATGACACCGGGCGAGTGGGAGAGCATCTGCGACGGTTGCGGCCTCTGTTGTCTCAACAAGATCGAGGAGTGGGACAGTGGCGACATCTATTTCACCGATGTCCGCTGCAAGCTGATGGACAGCGACAGCTGCCGCTGCACCAGCTATCCCAACCGCTGGGATTTCGTACCCGACTGCGTCCAGCTGACACTTGAGAATGTGTCGGAAATCCAGTGGCTTCCACCGACCTGCGGCTACCGGCTGATCAACGAGAGGCGCGATCTCTACTGGTGGCACCCCCTCGTCTCCGGCGACCCCGAGACCGTCCACGCCGCCGGCATCTCGACCAGGGGCCGCACCTTCAGCGAAGAAGACGTGCCGGTCGACGACTACGAGGACCACGTAGTGGACTGGCCGCTGACGGTCGGCGACATGCCAAGGGATGGCGACGGCGATGCGGAAGAAGACGAGCGCCAGCGGGCTGATGAAATAGGGAAATAATCCTCTATTCCCAAATTCAAATACCGAAATCATCATTATAGGAAAATAGTCCTTGGCGGCGTGACGGTTGTTTGTTAGTTTTAGGTATAGTCGGAGAGGTGCGGGCAAGAAGACCCCCAGCCTGATCTCCCCCCCTTGTGGGGGAGATGTCAGCGTCGCTGACAGGGAGCCTATCGAGACCGCCGCATTCACCCCCCCTCTGCCCTGTCGGGCATCTCCCCCACAAGGGGGGAGATCAGCTGGGGCCGTATTGTCTGCATCCCTGGTAATTAGATGCCTCACATTCTGACACCTCATGGTCTGCCGCCAAAAGCGGGGACGTTGGTGAGGTAACGGCCAAGGCGACGCCAGCCTGATCTCCCCCGCTTGTGGGGGAGATGTCAGCGTAGCTGACAGAGGGGGTGGCCACCGTGATTTCTGGGGGTATAGGCAGGTTGTAAACGGCTGCCCTCGCGGGTATATAGAAATGATGTGTTTCTATAGGAGCTAGCGATGTCCTCCACAATCTCGGCGAATGTCGATGGCAAAACGGCCACGAAATTGAAGATGGTGGCTTCGATGGAAAACAGGTCCGTATCGAACGCGGTTTCCAGCGCAATCACTGTTTTCGTTGGGCTTCCCAAGGGCGTTCGCGATTTGCTGCTCGAGTTGAACGCACAGAACGACCAGGACACGATCACCAGGCTTGGCCGCGAAATGATGGCTGCGGCCGCAAGGGTCCGTCTTGAGAAGGCAACCGCCGATCTCGCATCCGAGCACCGTTTCGGAGGGCCTGAAGATGCGTCCAGCGAGATCGACATGTTGGAGGAGGCCACGTCCCTTACCCGAGCCGTAGCGCACCGGAAGTAAGGCATGGATCGTCCGGTCCGGGTGGTGCTCGATGTCAATGTCTTCGTCGCCAACATAATGGCGCACGACCGTGGTCATGTGGGAACTGCAACGCAGACCCTGGTGTCGATGGTGAGCAACCAGAAATGGGGCGTGGCCGACAGGTCTCAGTTGGTCGTCTCCTTCGAGATGATCGAAACCCTTGAGACGGTTCTCCGCCGGCTGCAATTTTCGAATGACCGCATTGATGCCTATACCGGCTCTATTGTCGATATCATGAAATATGGGCCGGATGGGCTTGATCCCTATCTTATCCTGGGCGGAGAAGAGCGCTTCGCCATGTCCGACGTCGAGGATGCAGGCGTGCTGGCGACGGCCTTCGGGTCCGAAGCCGACATTCTTGTCACGGATAATTTGAAAGATTTCGCTTCCAACGATGCGTCTGTCGTCGACACTCAAGTGGTGAACACGACGTCTTCTGGCAAGCGAACCCTCCAGGCTCTCAGATACGAGATCGGCAGCGCGGATCTGATTATCGCGCACCCGTTCGATGTCATGCAGTGGATACGCCTGGGCTACGATTTTACGCCCGGCATCCTGTGGAATACGATCCAGAAGCCAGACAATTCGGTTGGCCTATGAGTATTTCGGCAACTGCCGAGACTGCCGCATTCACCCCCCTCTGCCCTGTCGGGCATCTCCCCCACAGGGGGGAGATCGGGTGCGGCGGCCTCATTGGTTCAGCATTCCGAAAAATTCCATGTCCCGCCCGCTGACGCTTTCGTGTCCGGCGCGCTGACCCGTGAGAGTTGCCATGCATGAATTCGAGGGTTTCGATCCCGGCCTGTTCGGGTACTGGCCGAATGCGCTGGCCTATCGGGGTTGCGATATCGGGTGGGGTGCCAACGAGTGCCTTCGACAGGCGGAAGCCTGCCTGCTGGAAATCAAATCCGGCAGTGCCGAGGATGTCCTTCGGACTTTGCTCAACGAGATGACGGTCGAGATGCGGGCCGAGTTCGACTATTTCAAGGGACTGCGCTCTGCGGCGGAAGCGTCCGGCAAGGCGTTTGCGGAAGGGACGGGCGACGAGGCTGCGGCAAAGCTTGCCCGTGCCGATGTCAAGCTGTCGGTCGATGCGATGTCGCTGATCGTCCGGACGCTGGAAAAGATCGATGGCCTGCAGCGCCAGATGGCGCGCGACCGGGAAACGGAGATCGAGCGCCATGCCGATGGGCCCGGATATGTGGAAAACAAGCGCCGGCTGCTGGCGATCATCGAGCAACGTGCCGAGGATCGGGCGCGGGCAATTGTTGCGGAACGCGATCTTCAGCGGGCTAACCCCGGTCTGGATCCCGCCGCCACCGCCACCGGGCCGCCGCAAGGGGATCCGCCGGCTGCTGAAGCTGATGCGGTATTTTGACGACGTGTTGAAGACCCACAGTACGGAAATGGCGCAACTCAGGTGCACGAGCCGCGCCGCTGCGATTTCGGCGGACAACCGGGCCTTCAGGCAGGCCGAACCTTCGCCGGCAAGTGTCACGGCCGTGTCCGAGCAACTCTCAAGCGTCACGGCGTCGGGGCTTGCTTCAGGCCAATCGGCTGGTGCCGGTCCGGCGCTGGCGGCGAGGGGAGGCCGGATGGCGGGCGATACCGATTGCGATGCCGTCCTCAATGCGCTTGCCGCGGAATATCTCGCCGTCAAGGACTGGGAGATCGCCGGTCGCGATCACCAGAGGCCGCCGCCGGGGTGTTGGCGCAGCTGGTTGCTGCTCGGCGGTCGCGGCTCCGGCAAGACAAGGGCGGGTGCAGAATGGGTGCATGGGCTCGCCAGCGCCGGAGACCGGTCCGATCTTCGTATCGCGCTGGTCGCCGAAACGCTTGGCGATGCCCGCGAGGTGATGATCGACGGCGTGTCCGGCATCTGTCGCATCGCCCGGCTGAAGCGGCCGGATTTCGAGATCTCCCGCCGCCGGCTGGTCTGGCCGAATGGCGCGGTGGCCCAGATATTCTCCTCCGAAGATCCAGAAAGCCTGCGCGGGCCGCAGTTTCATTTCGCCTGGTGCGACGAGCTGGCCAAATGGAAGCATGGCCAGGAAACCTTTGACATGCTGCAGTTCGGGCTTCGCCTCGGCGAGCATCCGCAGCAGCTGGTGACCACGACGCCGCGCCCGGTGCCGTTGCTCAAAAACCTATTGGCCGATGCCGGCACGGTCGTTACGCGTCTGTCGACGCTGTCCAACGCGGGCAACCTGTCGCCGGGTTTCATCTCGGCACTTGCAGCCCGCTACGGCGGTACGCGGCTAGGGCGCCAGGAGCTGGATGGAGAACTGATAGAGGACCGCGAGGATGGTCTCTGGAAGCGCGACACGATTGCGGCGCTGGTGCAAAAACTGACTGGCCCGCTCCGGCGCATCGTCGTTGCCGTCGACCCGCCGGCCTCCGCCGGGCCAAATGCCTGCTGCGGCATCGTCGTCGCAGGCCTCGAGGCCTCGGGAAGGGCGGTGGTACTGGCCGATTGCTCGGTGGAAGGCGCAAGTCCTGCCACATGGGCGGGGGCTGTCGTCAGGGCCTTCCGGCGTTTCGATGCCGACCGCATCGTTGCCGAGATCAACCAGGGCGGCGACATGGTGACGGCCATGCTGCGCAGCATCGACATCAACCTGCCGGTAACGACGGTACGTGCGACGCGCGGCAAATTTCTGCGGGCCGAGCCGGTGGCAGCCCTCTACGAACAAGGCCGCGTGGGTCACGCCGGGCGTTTCACGGCGCTGGAAGACCAGATGTGCGATTTCGGACCGGATGGATTGTCGCTCGGCCGGTCGCCCGACCGGCTCGATGCGCTGGTCTGGGCGTTGACGGCGCTGATGCTGGAAGGTGGCGGCGAGCCCCGTGTCCGCGGCATCTGAAAGCGTGGATAATGACGGGCAGCGCCGGGCTGCCCGCAGTCTCAGGCCTGGGCGGTATGGGTCGCCGGCTTTGGAGCCGTCTCGCGGGTTTGCATCTGGCGCCATTCGCTTTCATGGCGCTCGAAAACATGCTGTGGAACGGTTTTGGTGCTTTGATCGGGCTTTGACATCAGAACCTCGCTGGACGTTGACTGGGCAGATAACGACTTTGTGACATCATAGTTCCACAGCTTAAAGCGGTTGTAAATCAGGGGTTTAAACATGTTAAACGATTGAATTTTTTTTTAAACCGATTGAAGTTGTGGAGATCATGCAATCCCCGGCCACGTTGCCGGATCAAAGCCTCGTCGGCATCGATGTCCTCTGTCGAGTTCAATCCAGGATGCTTGCGGCCGTGCCCAATATACGCGCGCAGGGTTGTGTCGCTGAGCTATGAATCGCCTCACAAAGAAAGGACACGCAGCGCTCTCCGGAGCGCATTCGCGACGTGACGACCTCCGGTGCACAAGTCCATTCCGCTGCATAGACAATGGAGAGACAGATGAGCCTGAACCGCGACTTCTTCTTCGACCAGCTGCGCGAAAAACTCTATCCAAACGGCCTGAACATGGCGCAGGTCGAGGGCCACGAGGCCGTCCTCGATGCCTGGGAAAAGGACCACGCCAAAAGCGACGACCGGTGGCTCGCCTATATCCTGGCGACCGCCTACCACGAATCCGCCTTCACCATGCAGCCTGTCCGCGAGACGCTGGCCAACACCGACGAGCAGGCCGCAGCCAAGCTGGAGGCGGCCTGGGATGCGGGAAAGCTCTCATGGGTGAAGACGCCGTACTGGCGCAAGGATGCCGATGGGAAATACTGGTTCGGCCGCGGACTGGTGCAGATCACCTTCAAGGCGAATTACCGGAAGCTCGGGGATGCCATCGGCGTCGATCTGGTCGCCGATCCCGATCTTGCGCTGGATCTGGACGTGGCCGTCCTGATCATCTTCTACGGCATGCTGAACGGCAGCTTCACCGGCCGCAAGCTGGCGGACTATTTTAACAAGACCAAGGGCGACTGGGTCAACGCCCGCCGGATCGTCAATGGCCTCGACCGCGCCGACACGATTGCTGGCTACGGCAAGATCTATTACGCGGCGCTCAGCTACACGGTTTAGAGGCAACCAGCCTTAGTCGGGCAGGAACCTGCGGACGAGGTCGCGTGCGACACGCTTGGGCTTGCGGGTGGCCGCATCGACGCAGCACCAGGAACTGATGACTTCCGCGGACACATCCTTGCCGCGCTTGAAGATGGTCTTGAACGACGCCCGCGAACCACGGGTCTCCGTCGCCGTCACCAGCGCCTCGACATTGTCGTCGAGGAAAAGCGGCGCACGGTAGGTTATGTCGTGCTTGAGCGCGACCCAGAGCAGGCCTGCCCGGGCCTCGATCGGAGCGACATGCTTCCAGTAGCTGACGATCGTCTCCTGCACCCACTGCAGATAGACGGCGTTGTTGACATGCCCCATCTGGTCGATGTCCCCCGGCGATATCGTGATGCGGTGCTCGAACGTGGGTGTCGGGTGATGCGGCATGTCCTACACTTGGGAGCAGCGGGAGGGCTATTCAATACCGGGGTGAGGAGAGGCTCAGATCCAGCCGGTCTTTTTGAAGCGCATGTAGAGCCCGCCGCAGAGAACGACGATGACGCCGAGCACGACGTAATAGCCGTATTCGGTCTTCAGTTCGGGCATGTTTTCGAAATTCATGCCGTAGATGCCCGCAATCGCAGTGGGCACGGCAAGGATAGCCGCCCAGGCCGCAAGCTGCCGGGTAATCACCCCCTGGCGCTGCTGCTCGAGCAGGTTACTGGCCTCGAAAACGGAGGTGATGACGTCCCGGAGACCGGCAACCATCGATTCCACCCGGTGGACATGGTCGAGCACGTCGCGGAAATAGGGCTTTGCCTCATAGTCGAGACAGGGCAGGTCGAGATGGACGAGCTTGCCGCACAGTTCCGACATCGGCCCGAGGACGCGCTGGAACAGGATGACCTGACGGCGCAGCTGGAACAGGCGGGTGATCTGGGTCCGCTCCAGGAAGGATTCGAGCATGCGGCTTTCCATGCCGAGCACATGGTCCTCGATCGTCTGGACGACCGGCAGGTAGCCATCGACGATGAAATCGATGATCGCATGCAGCACGTAATCCGTGCCGTGGGCCAGCAACTGCGGCGATTCCTCGAGCTGGCCGCGCAGCTGGCTGTGGCCCCGGTCCGATCCGTGCCGGACGGTAATGATGTGGCGCTTGCCGACGAAGATCGCCGTCTCGCCATAGTCGATGTCATCGCCGGTGAGGTGTGCGGTCTTTGCCAGCACGAACAACTGCTCGCCGTAGATATCGAGCTTGGGGACCTGCTTGGCATTCAGCGCGTCCTCGACGGCCAGGCGGTGCAGCCCGAACGAGCGCTGCAGCACCTGCAGTTCGTCGAGGGTCGGATCATGCAGCCCGATCCAGACGAATTCGTTCTCCGCCACCGGCGCAACCGCTGCCGCAATCGGCACCTTCTCGGCCCGCACTCCATCGCGATACAGAAAGGATGCAACAACACTCATGCAAAAGGACCCCGTCTCGGCCCCATGCAACACCCGCATGAACGCCATCTACCGCCGCTATCTAGGCACCCCGCCGCGCGATGTAAGGGCGGGTGCGAATTTTTGCGTGGTGCAAATCGCATCCGTTGGAAGTTGACAATCGTCTGGGGGTTTCAATGTGTGAACCGGTCTTGCAACTGTCACGAAACTGTCAAGCAGCGCGGCTAGCGTCGGGCTCAGTCAAGAGATCGGAGACAGCCATGACATTGAAATTTCTATCCGCCGTGCTCGCAGCCGGAGTTGCAAGCCTTTGCGCCATCGGCGCTGCCGGAGCCGCCGACCAGCCGCACAATGTCATCCTGTTTGTTGCCGACGGTCTCCGCAGCCCCGTTGTCGACGACACCACGGCGCCCAACATGGCGGCGCTCGCCCGCAACGGCGTCTATCTGCGCAACAGCCACTCGCTGTTTCCGACCTTCACCACGGCCAATGCCTCCGCACTGGCGACCGGCCATATGCTTGGCGATACGGGCGATTTCTCGAACACCATCTACACCGGCTTCCAGGTTCCCGGCGCCGGCAAGAGCCTGACGCCGTTTCTCGAAAGCGATCCGGTGCTCGGCGATGTCGACGAGCATTTCTCCGGCAACTACCTGAACGAGGCGACTATCCTGCAGCTGGCCCGCGACAAGGGGTTCGGCACCGCCTCGATCGGCAAGCTCGGTCCCGCACTGATTTTCGACCACACCGAGCGAACCGGCGAAAAGACCATCCTGATCGACGATGCTACCGGCACCGAGAAGGGTATCCCGCTGTCTGCCGAAACGCAGGATCGCCTGAAGGCAGCCGGGCTGCAACTGGCGGCGCCAGGCCGTGGGCCCAACAGCAAGTCGGGCGATTTCCAGACGGCAGGGACGAAATCGGCCAACACCATCCAGCAGGATTATTTCGCTGCCGCCGCCACCCGCGCCGTGCTGCCCGAGCTTGCCGACAAGCACAAGCCGTTCGTCATGGTCTTTTGGTCCCGCGATCCGGATGGCACCCAGCATAACCAGGGCGACAGCCTCGGCAAGCTGGTGCCCGGCATCAACGGCCCGACCTCGATGGCGGCCATCCGCAATGCCGACGACGATCTCGGCCGCCTGCGCGCTGCCCTGCAGGAACAGGGACTGGCCGACAGCACCGACATCATCGTGACCGCTGACCATGGTTTCTCGACGATTTCGAAGCAAAGCCAGACCAGCGCCGCCGGTAAGGCGAGCTACGCCGACGTCACCCCCGGCCTTTTGCCGGTCGGCTTCCTTTCGCTCGACCTTGCCAAGGCGCTGAGCCTGCCGCTGATCGATCCGGACCAGGATTACAAGGCGATCGACGCCGGCCAGCACCCGAAGAGCGGCAACGGCCTGATCGGCGGGGACAAGGACCACCCGAAGGTGGTGGTGGCTGCCAACGGCGGATCTGACCTGATTTACCTGCCGGACGGCGACAAGGCGATGGCAAAGAACGTCGTCGATGCGCTCCTGAAGCAGGATTACGTCAGCGGCATCTTCGTCGCCAAATCGCTCGGTGCCTTCCCCGGTACACTGTCGCTCGACGACATCGCGCTGGAAGGGTCTGCCGTCACGCCGATGCCGGCCATCGCCGTCAACTTCCGCTCCTTCTCGACGATCTGCGGCCAGCCGGAGCGCTGCACTGCCGAGGTCGCCGACAGCGGACTGCAGCAGGGCCAGGGCATGCACGGATCCTTCAGCCGTGCCGATACCTGGAACTTCCAGGCGATGATCGGCCCGGACTTCAAGTCAGGCTTCGTCGACGCCGCGCCGACCAGCAATGCGGACATCGGCAAGACCATCGCCCGCATCCTCGACCTCAAGACCGAAGACAAGGGCAAGCTCGTCGGCCGCGTCATCACCGAAGCGATGAAGGACGGCACCATGCCCGAGGTCGCCACGAAAATGCTGGTGTCGGAACCGGCCGAAAACGGTCTGAAGACGATCATCGACATGCAGATGGTCGGCGATACCCGATATTTCGACGCCGCCGGCTTCCCCGGTCGCACTGTCGGTCTCACCGTATCGGACGGCACATCGATGAACTGAGGCAGGCCGATCGAGGTTCAAAACGGCGCGATCTCGGCGCCCTGGGAAAAGATCCCTGCCGAGATCGCATTGGACTTTCCCGCTTGATGGACTGAGCCCGGGGCAGCATGCCCCGGTTGAACGCCGGCGGCACGCATGCTAACCGCTGCGACAGACAACGTCCTCGAGGAGTGCCACGCGTGATCCGTCATATCGTCTTCTTCAACGTCGCCGATCGGGCCAATCTGGAGGCGGTCCGGGCAGGCCTGTCGATCCTCACCGAAATTCCTCACGCCCGGCTGCTGGAGATCGGCACCAACGTCAAGACCGACCAGCTCGGCACCGACGTCGACCTCGTCGTCTACGGCGAATTCGACGACGAGGCAGCACTGGCGGCCTACAAGGCCCATCCGAATTACCAGATCTCGATAGAACGCGTCCGGCCGCTGCGCGAGATGCGGATTGCCGCGGACTACGACAGCGAGACGGCGGTGCGGGAGGCGATTTAGGGCGGCGGGGCGTTTGGCTGGCGGATTTCGAGCGGCTGGGTTTGCGGAAAGCGGCGGTCGCTTGAGGGCGCGCGACAGGGATGTCCATTGCTACTGTAATGGCCTACGCCCTTTAAAGCTGCGGTATCTGGGAGCAGCACGTGAGTTTTCAAATGAATACCAAATCTAAACTGTGCCTCGCTCTTGTCCTTTCACTGGTGCTGCTGGTTGCCCGCGCAGAAGCCAGGCCGGCTATGCTGAAACAATCAACGATTGACGGCGTCATGCATGCGATCATAGCACGCTGGAATTTGCCGTCTGATTTGGCGATTCGCGGGCTACGCGCCGAAGTTCGGGTCAACCTGAACACGCGTGGTGAAATCAGCGGCAAACCCGCGCCACATATAACCGGTGGTACCGCCGCTCAGCAGCAAAGATTTGCAGAATTGGTCACTCGAACGATTTTGCAAGCCGCACCGTTTACCGGGTTGCCATTGGACAAGTACAAGTCGTGGAAGACACTGATCGTCAGGTTCGAAGCACAAGCATTTTGAGGACACGTCGCGTTTTCGGGACAGCGTGAACAGACGTTCAAAGCGTGGCGCAGATATCCTCCCAGGCGGGGGAGACATCAGCGTATATGCCAGCGAATTCTAACTTTGCGCAGAGCCCCCTCTGCCCTTTCGGGCATCTCCCCCACAAGAGGAGATCCGTCGAGCCTGCTCTGCCAGCCCCACAGGCTTAAGGCGACTTAATCGCAACTCAAAAGGACATCCCGATGAAACTCCCGTTCACCCTGCCGTGGCGTTCCACGGCGGGCCGCAGGGCTGTGGCCGAGCACAAGGCAAGCGGCTCGATGATGACGTTGACGTCCGAGGGTCGGGCGCACTGGACGGGGCGGTCCTATGGGGCGCTGGCGCGTGAGGGGTTCATGAAGAACCCTGTGGCGCATCGTTCGGTGCGGCTGGTGGCCGAGGCGGCGGCATCTGTCTCCTGGCTGCTCTACGAGGGTGACCGGGAAGTTGGCGAGCATCCGTTGTTGTCACTGATGCGACAGCCGAACGGGCGCAAGGCGGGCCCGGATTTCTTCGAAGCGCTGCACGGCCATTTGCTTCTGTCGGGCAATGCCTATGTCGAGCCGCTCATAGTCGGCGGCGCGTTGCGCGAGCTGCACCTGCTGCGGCCGGATCGTGTCGCCATCGTCGAGGGCCGCGATGGCTGGCCGGAAGCCTATGAATACCGCGTTGGCGGCCTCGTGCGCCGCTTTGCTGCCGAGAGCGATGGCCTGACGCTGCTGCACCTGAAACTGTTTCATCCGCTCGACGACCATCTTGGCTTTCCGCCGCTGGCAGCTGCCCAGGTGGCGCTCGATCTGCACAATGCCTCCTCCACCTGGAACAAGGCGCTGCTCGACAATTCGGCGCGGCCATCGGGGGCGCTCGTCTACCAGCCGAAGGAGGGCGGCAACCTGTCGCCGGACCAGTACGAACGGCTGAAACAGGAACTCGACGAAGGCTATTCCGGGCCGATGCGGGCCGGCCGGCCGCTGCTTCTCGAAGGCGGGCTGGACTGGAAGTCGATGGGCCTGTCGCCGAAGGACATGGATTTCGTCGAGGCCCGCAATGGCGCTGCCCGTGATATCGCGCTGGCTTTCGGGGTGCCGCCGATGTTGCTCGGCATCCCCGGCGACAACACCTATGCCAACTACCAGGAGGCCAATCGCGCCTTCTACCGGTTGACCGTCCTGCCGCTGCTAACCCGCACCGCCTCGGCGCTCTCCCTGTGGTTTGCCACGGCTTATGGCGAAGGCCTGCGGCTGGAGCCGGATCTCGACAAGATCGCCGGCCTTGCCGCCGAACGCAGCGAATTATGGGCCCGTGTCGGCCAGGCGGATTTCCTGACAGACGCCGAAAAGCGCCAGGCGGTGGGTTATTGAGGTGGCGCCCGAAATTTGTTATACATCGTATAACAAGATAAGGAGCTTCCCGATGACAAAGCCCGTCCTCTCAGACCCCATCGCCCTGCGTATTCCGGAAGACATCCTGAAGGACATCGAAACCATCGCCAAGGTCTCCGAGCGCAGCCGCAGCTGGGTGATTGTCAGGGCACTGAAATATTACCTGATGCAGGAAGGCAATGACATCCTGCAGATCATGGAAGGCGAGGAACAGATTCGCAATGGCGAGGTCATCGACGCTGAGGATCTGTTTGCAGAGTTACTATCTCCCGTGCAACATGATGCTGCATGAGAAAAATCATTCTTTCGGCAAATGCCGGAGACTATCTGCGGTGCGAGAAGGCCTATCTCGCAAGCTTCAATCCGCGAGCATCAGACACCGCAATGAGACAGCTTCGCTCGGCATTCCGGCTGCTGGCCGGATACCCCCAGGCGGGCGTCGCGGATACAAAGCTGCCGGGTCGTCGGATTTACGTGGCCGGCAATTACATCATCGCTTACCGCGTCGAGCCGGACGCCATCAAGATTTCCTATATCCGGCATGGGCGCCAGCAGGCGCCTGATCTCGACAAGGACGAAGGCGCGGATATTCCCGACACGGATTAGTTCCGAGATTAAATCAAGCCATGTGGGGCCGGCAGCAGCAATTTAGCCGCCCGTTATCCGCTCATTCAAAATATCAAGTTCCTCGCCAAGCCAGCGAAGTTCGGGCGCGAACGGATTCAAAAGACTCACTGAAATCGGAACCTGCCGTCCCATGCCGAGCATGGTCGACGCTGGCAGCGGCATGCGACATCCCGTTCCTAAACCGGAGATCTTAACAATGGCGCACCTTCCAGGCGAGACTTCGCTGTGGGCGACGAGGCTCGTCGGCGCTTCGGCGGGGGCGGCTGTGTCGCTGATCTATCTGCTGCCTAAAACCCGTCGCGAGGCGGCCATGCGCTTTTTCACAGGCCTTGCCTGTGGCCTGATCTTCGGCGGTCCGACAGGCGTCTGGGCGTCCGAGCGGCTCAATGTCTCGCACGTGCTGGCAGCATCGGACATCATGCTTGCCGGCTCCGCCGCCGCCAGCCTCTGCGCCTGGTGGGCCCTCGGCATCCTGTCGCGGCTTGCCGACCGCTACGGCCAGAAACACGACGCCTGACGGGAGCGCCTAAACCGCCCCTGACGGGAGCCGGTAGACCGCCCCTGACAGAAGCGGGCCACTGCCCCTGACGCCATCAACATCGCAATCCGGAGACTTCGCCATGACCGCACCCAGCGTGTCTGCTCGATCCCCCATGGGCATCGACAGCTGCAAATTTGCCAGTCTCGAACTCAGGGGCCTCACCCGCGACGGCAGCTTTTCCGGCTATGCCAGCGTCTTCGGCGAGGTCGATCTCGGCAGCGATCGCGTCGAGCGCGGCGCCTTTGCCCGGTCGCTCGCCACCCGCGGTGCATCGGGCATCCGCATGCTGTTCCAGCACGACCCGTCCGAGCCGATCGGCGCCTGGAAGACCATCCGCGAGGATGAGCGCGGCCTCTATGTCGAGGGCCAGCTGGCAGACGGTGTGGCGCGTGCCCGTGAGGTGCATCAGCTCTTGAAAAATTCCGCCCTCGATGGCCTGTCCATCGGCTTTCGTACCGTCAGGGCCCGCACCGACGCAAAGTCCGGCGTGCGGCACATCCTGGAAGCCGACCTCTGGGAAATCTCGGTAGTCACCTTTCCGATGCTGCCGTCGGCGCGTGTCCAGAATGTCAAGAATGCGCGGTGGTTCCGCGACAGGGAGACCGAGCTCGTCCGCCACATCAGGCGGGCGGCGCGGCAATTGATGACCGAAACCTTCAAACAAGGATGATCGCATGAGCGAGCAGACAGCGACGGCACCGCGCGGTGGTGCCATGGAAATCAAGACAGTGCCGGAAACCGTGGGGGCTGCCTTCGAAGAATTCATGGAGGCGTTCGAAGCCTTCAAGGATGTCAACGACCGGCGCCTCGGCGAGATCGAGGGCAAGCTGACATCGGACGTGGTGACGCGCGAAAAGGTCGACCGCATCAACAAGGCGATGGACGATCACAAGAAGGTCCTCGACCAGCTGGTGCTGAAAAAGGCCCGCCCGCCGCTCGGTCGCAGCCTTCCAGGCTCCGTCGATGCCGCCGAACACAAGGCGGCCTTCGAGACCTACATTCGCCGTGGCGACGCGTCGGGATTGCGCGAGATCGAAGCCAAGGCGCTGTCGGTCGGTTCCAACGGGGACGGCGGCTATCTGGTGCCCGACCAGACCGACACCGAGATCGGTCGCCGCCTGTCGGTGGTCTCGCCGATCCGTGCGCTGGCGACGGTTCGCCAGGTGTCCGGCTCGGTGCTGAAGAAGCCGTTCACCACGCAGGGGCTTGCCTCCGGCTGGGTGTCGGAAACTGCCGCCCGGCCGCAGACCACCGCGCCGCAGCTGGCCGAGCTGACCTTTCCAACGATGGAACTCTATGCCATGCCGGCCGCCACCCAGGCGCTGCTCGACGATGCCGCCGTTGACATCGAGAGCTGGATTTCCAGCGAGGTCGACATTGTCTTTGCCGAGCAAGAGGGTACCGCGTTCGTCACCGGCGATGGCGTCGCCAAGCCGAAAGGGTTTCTGGCGTACCCATCGGTGGCGGATGCCGGCTGGAGCTGGGGTAATCTCGGCTATATCGCCACCGGTGCTGCCGGTGCCTTTCGCACCGCCGGGCCGACGGACGTGCTGATCGATGCCGTCTATGCGCTGAAGGCCGGCCATCGCCAGAACGGCAATTTCGTCATGAACCGCCGCAGCCAGGCAACCATCCGCAAGTTCAAGGATGCCGATGGCAACTATCTCTGGCGGGCGCCGTCTGCCGCCGGACAGCCGGCCTCGCTGATGGGCTTCCCGATTACCGAAGCGGAGGACATGCCGGATATCGCCGCCGATGCGCCGGCCATTGCCTTCGGCGATTTCCGCGCCGGCTACCTCGTCGTCGACCGCACTGGTATCCGCGTCCTGCGCGATCCCTATTCGGCCAAACCCTACGTGCTGTTCTACACCACCAAGCGCGTGCGCAATATGCGTATTGTACACAATGGCAAAGGCCGTGCAAATCCTGTTTTGAAGGGGCTAACAACTTTGCGGAACCGAGCCATAGCAGCCTTAGGAGGGTCGTCCGCGCGATCTTCGGCTCCGAATGCATCAGCACTGCACCTGGCGTATTGGCGTGTCCTGATGCTCCTATTGGACTAGCCAAAAGAGTTGAATTGGACTCAACTCTTTGCTCGCTTCCTAGGACAACGGCAATACTCTGAGTTGCAGATAGCAACTTAAGAGGGTGTTGAAATGTTCAAGGTTTGGGGATTGGTAGACGGCAAGTGGTTTGAACAAGTGTTCGCTTCGGTAGCTGAATGGCGTGCAGAGCGGAAACTGGTCGAACGCTGTGCGGTAGTTGAAGTCCTGGGAATGGCTTCCTTGTAATAGTCTGCGGTTGCCCTTCGATTCGGCTGGCAATATATGCGCTGCTTTAAAGGCTGGAGGACACATGATGACGACGAAACCGGATTTTAACACGCACGTCGAGGGCGACCGGGTTTTTATACAGATTGCACATCTAAGCCCGCAAGCGGAAATCGAGGCATTTTGTTGGCTGCGCGACAATGTCGACCACAAGACAACTGAGGTTGTCTACGAAACCCAATCAGGCCAATCCCAAAAAGATGCGCTTGGTACGTTCTTGCTTTTGATGAGTTCGGGCGCGGCAACCTTTAGGGCGATCGACGTGATAATCATCCTGAACACCGATCCGGCGATTGCATTGCTTTAAAATTGATGGCCCATGGAATATGAAAAAGGCCGGAAGTGTTTCCCGGCCTTTTCCATGTCAATCGATGTCTTTGTAGACTTGGTATCTCCTGATCTTGCTAACAGCGTCGGAACTTATTCCGTACTTCAGACCGGCTGCGGTCGTAGTTTCAGTTGAACGACGGATTTCGCGAACTTCATCGTCGGTCAAGTTTCGACTTAGATTCACGAACTTGAAATTTCCTTCTCCAAAAGGCCGAGTTTCATCTATTCGAACGAGTGTCTTTAGAAACGGCGCACCGCCGGCCCCAATGAGGTCTTTTTTGAAAAGTTCGTAATTTTTCCAACGCTCGGAGACGGTTGCTCCCTGAGCGCCAACGTATTTGTAATCGGGATGATCAACCTCGTAGCAAGACGCCATTAACTTGCTCCACCGGGCGTGAATCCGGCTGTATGTCTGTCGATACTCAGTAGGTGGCTTATGCACGGCCTTCACAGCAGCGACAGTAGGCTCTTCGATTACAGACACAACCGGGATTGAGTTTTCTACCCGGTCTTCGATGTCGTCTTCTGTGTCCTCGGTCTCGACTCTGTCGGGCGAGACAACGCGCTTTTTACGCCAATGACCGTTAAACCCAACAATGTACGCGACGTTGCGTTCGAAAATGATCGGCTTACCCGCTTTATTCGTAGCAATAGGGAATAAGACCTTGCCGCCGCCGATTTCTCGGAAGGCATTATTAGACAGCGGCGGTACAAAAAGCTGCTCAGCTGGAGGTGGGATGAGTGCAGTTTTGGTGTAGCCCATGCGCAGCATGAGGCTGTCGATAAAAACTTGAAGGTTCAGCATTGCAGTTCCTAAAAATGCGCAGCCGAAATGGTTCGTCGGTCTGACGCTGTGATTTCAAAAATGGGGGAGGGTGCCGGAGCCGAAGCCCCGGCTATTAGTTACGCGTCGTCAGACCAGCCGTTTGCTTCGAAGATCTGCGAGAAAATACGATCGGTCCAACCAGGAATTTCGTAGAGTTCAACTTCGAGCGGCGTCTGCGTTGCGAGGTCGAGATCGGTTTCAGGAATGATGGAAATGTTACCGCTGCCCAGAGCGAGAACGATTGAGCAGGAGGCAGGCAGGTAGCAGCGGTACGTGTCGTCGCCCCAGTCGACAGGACGCCACTGCGCAAAGTTGATGCCGTTCAAAAGAACGTTCAAGACGGCTTGGAGGTCGTCGTCGTTGTGGCGACCGTAGTCGGTGCCAAGGATGATTTGGATTTTGTCAGTCATGAGGACTCCATAGGATCACTACCGGAACAAGGTTCCGTTAAACTGCGATTGCGGTTTAGTGATCCGTTCGGCCTGCGAGGCCAGAGTCATAGGCCGAGGCCCACTCACGTTCAGGCGTCGGTATACCTGAAGGCAGCGGGCCGATGCAATAAAAAAGAGCGGGTCAGTTAAGGGTTTGTTAACTTATGGTTAATTCGATAATTTATGGATGAGCATATTTTGGCCTTCGCGCCATGCCACCAGCGTGTTGAATTCTTCAGCTGTCAAATAAGGGGTCCAGTGGGGGATCGTAATGCCCATGATGGGCGCTGCCCCGGCAATGCTGAGCCGTTCCATCATCTGTGCGATGGCGAGGTCATGGGCGATGCGGTCAGTTTGCATCCGGTCAACCAAGCGGGTCACTGCGATCTGTAGGGCGTTGTCGTTGATTTCCTTTTCCGTCATGCTGCGTCGGCCTCCATGTAGACCCAGTTGGAAATTCCAAGAACCAAAATTGTCATGTGGTCAAAAACCGGGGCACCAAGGATTAGGTCGCCGGCGTTCACGCCTGTCCACAAAATTACGCCCATTAGCATTGCGGTACGGATGATGAGTTTCATTTGTTCTCCTCTTTTCCGTATTTACCGACCTGTAAATATCCGACCGGACACAGAACGTGCCGTGGCTGCTCAAGCGGGGAGGCTACAAGGGTCTCCCCGCAGTCGTCTCAAGGGGATATCGCGTGACACCAGAGGAACTTGCCTACTTCGAACAATTTTATCAGCGGGCCAGAAATCGAGCCCAGCAAAACAAACAGCCGTGGGCAATGACCACCTTTGAATGGCTAACGTGGTGGAATGCTTCGGCAATGCGAGCTGCCAAGATGGCTTCCCCGTTGAGCGTGATCGTCATGCAGATCGACCCCAGTTTGCCGTGGACACCCGACAACATGCGGGCGATGACCAAGAATGAGTGGAAGCAAGAGACGAACACCCCACGCAAAGGCAAGGCTGGTCTAGCTGTACCAAAGAACCCCACCATGCGCGTGTTGAGCCGCCGTCAGTGGATCGAGGAACTACGAGCCGAGCAGGACCATAAATAAGCAGCAATGCTGACAAACATTGCTTGTGGCCGCTTTCCTCGGCTTTTCAGCCCACTCGCTTCTTCACAGGCGCGTGGGTTTTTCATGCTGACTTGACAACCACACGTCTAATGATGTGGTTTGGACATTCAAGCATCGGGGGCAGTGCAGTTGCTAAAATTCTTAATCGCCGCTTTGGTGGTGTCAATTCCCACATCGGGGATTTGTCAGTACCTGTCTGGAAATGACATGAATGCGATCTGTAAGCAGGAGGGTCGGGTTGCGGTAAATCACTTCGTGATGGCGGTTGCGGACACAAGCCAAGCGCTGCTCGCAGGTCCCAAGGCACCAAGACTTTATTGTCTTGCCAAGGGTGTAACCGCAGGGCAGCTCGGTGACGTCTTTTGCAAGTATCTTCAGGAAAATCCTGAGCACCGAGAGAAGGCAGCTGCTGGACTGGCAATGGTTGCCTTTATCAACGCATGGCCCTGTCACTAGCAGCCAACGGAGAGCCGTGGACAAGCGGCACAGGCCTTTTCTATATTCTGAGTGAAAACATGGAGGACTCATGGCCTATTTCGTAAAAGTCATTCCGCCTAGCAAGAGGGCTCGCATCCACAGCGGCGAATGCAAGTTCTGTCGCGACGGTCAGGGAATGGAGAACCAAGACAAGGGCAGTGGACCAACCTATTGGCACCCGTCTTACCCCTCCTTGGGGCTTGAGACGGTCGCGGCGGCCAGGAACTTTATGGACAACCTCGGCCCGCGTTATGACGATAAGGGCCTGTGCTCGTACTGCATGAAAGAAGACGCCTAAGCCGACTGGACCTAAATGGCAGCCAATGGAGCGTCATACACACGCGGCAGGCATCCGCGCTGCATTGCACATGGAAGCCGCTGATCGCGCTGTGCGGGCTTCTATTGGACGGAGCGGCTGCATCTAGCGGCAATCTAACCCACTGGATTTGCTGCGAAATCGCGCTACGTCTACCTACCAATAACCCACGGAACTAAGACAAGAACGAGATGGAAATAGCCAGTGAAACTGGTGTTTCCACCGGAAACGGGCGTCAGCCCATGCGCTAGGACGAGCGAGTGCTTTTCGGTTCCACCGAAAACGCGGAGCGAGCCGCAGGCGCTAGCGCTTTGCGCTAATGGGAAATGGAGATAAGTGGGTGCGTCTATATATGTATATTACATATATGGATGTATCCAGTTAACTTCGTATCCTGTTAGTGTAATGCCTATTATAAGACTAATGGGTGTAACCTGTTAACTTGGCTCCGTGAGCGTCGTATCTAAGTCCAGACACCCCGTTACAGTAAATAGTGGGACGCGAATAGGCCCGCGTCGAAACCCCACGAACCTAGACACGCTTTACGGCGGTCTAGGTTTTTCGTTGTTTGCCGTTTTTAAATAATGACGGCCAAAGGGCGCGTAAGTTATAGCAAACATATAAATACATTTGTCGGAAGGGGTTCCGATCACGTTTTCGAAAGGCCTATATTATGTTCAATCAAGAATTAATCCACGAGAATACTGCCAAGTCGGTTATCGCCGCCATCACGCAGGGCAATATGTATCTGCCCGCTGACCTCGAAATGATCCTGCATGATCGTTTCCAGAAGGCCAAGCACGACCAGATTGCCAAGGGCGTGACCTTTAATCTTACCTTCGAGGAATTCCTCGCGCTGATCGGCTCAGGCAAGCGGTCAAAACTTCGCAGGCAGTTCAACCAAGGCACGCTGGTGCCGTTTTTCAAAAGTTGGTCCGGTTACTGCCTGTCATGGAAGGATCGCACCAGTTTCCGATCCAAAATCATGGACGCATCCACGGCCGTGTACACGACGCGTCGCATGAGCAAGCGCGTCAACCAGTTCGAGAAGGGCGACACGCACACCGAAGCCAGCAAGGCGCGTATCAGTGCTTCCAAGACCGGCAAGCCCCGCACCAAGAAGGCCAAAAAGGCGATCAGCAACGGCTTGATGGGCCATGAGGTGTCCGCTGAAACCCGCGCAAAGCAGGCGGCTGCAAAACTGGGCAAGACCAAATCGCCCGAAGAACGCGCACGTATCAGCGCGTCGATGAAGGCAACCAAGGCGGCAAAACGCACCGCGCTCGCCCAGGCATAAATAAGTTATCGACAACATATAAGAAGGAGAAAACTCCCAATGGCATTCACAAAAGGCCACAAGCATTCGCCCGAGACGATTGCGAAAATCCGCGCTGCAAAAACAGGCAAGCCGCTAACGGCAGCCCACAAAGCGGCTCTCTCACAAGCAAAACAGAGCACGCGCGATTTGAACGAGCGCTTGCTTGCAGCGGTCGAGCAGGCGGAAGCCGCTTTGGCCGAGGCAATCGAATTCTTCAAATCCAGACAGCAGCAATAAGAAAACTAAAAGGGAGAAACCCTCATGACACAGCTAGACGATACCCTGTTCACCAACACAACTGCACCGCTTCCACGTAGCAGCACCAGCGCACGCGGACGAACCGTTGCGATCAACACCAGCGAGCTAATTGAGCGTCCATCGAAAGAGGGCAAAGGCTCGGTCAAATACGTGAGACTGTCGGACGTCGACCACAAGCGGCTTTGCGATTTCGTAACCGCCGTGATGGAGCTCCGCGCAGACCTCAGCAACCCATATGCGACGGCTGAGCTCAATGCGATCCTAGACAAGCGCTCGGGCATCTACGGCAAGCAAATCCAAAAGTGGTCCACCCTCGGTGATGTCCTCGTGGGTGTCGCAGCGAAATTGAAGAAGCGTCACAAGTACGTGGTTGGTCGGATGGGCGAAGACCTCAGCGCAAAGCAGCTGGGCGCTATCAACGCGATCATGACGGCTGTTGGCTCCAATGTCATCGTCATTCCAAAGGCGGTGAAGTGATGGGTCATGTCACCTACGTTTCCGATTACACGGTCTCAAAATTCGACAATGAATGCTTTGTCGATATCGAAGACGCGGAATGGGAGCCGAGCGATTACAACATTGACGTCGTCTTGCATGATCACCTCGCGTCGCTGTGGGCGAATAACGAGCCAGTCGACAACCTCGACCTCACCGACATTATGTTCGACGCCATCGTTGCAAGATTTGCCCCATATGTAGCAGGCTACCGTTGCAAGCCAACTGAGAAACATTTTGCCCTCGAACTTCTCATGTCGGAGCATGATCACGCTACGATGCTGCTGAAACTCGCACACGGCTAAGTCATTCCAGAGCAACTCTGACGTGAAACGGTAAATACGGATACCTCGTTAATGGAGTATCCGTATGAGTTTTCAATGGCGCTTTTCTTGGAACAACGGTTTCATTCCACGCCCAAATCTAATCACCAATGGCACCTTTGATACCGATTTCACCGGCTGGACAAACGTGTCCACGGCTCCAGCGTTGGTCCAATGGAGCGCAGGCCGACTAAACCTGAACGTAACGACGGGCACAGCCCGCAGCGATCAGACGCTATCAGGGTTGATCACCGGCAACACGTACCAGTTCGATTGCGACATGACTGGCATTTCCTCGTCGCTGTATATCGGAACAACAGGTCCGGGCTCCATGGACTACTATAACAGCACGATCTCAGCGGGTCATAAGACGGTCTTCTTCACCGCAACCACCAGCCAAGTCAGCGTTCGATTTGCGCAATTTGCCGCTGGCGATTCATTCTACGACAACATCACCCTGCGTCAGATCATCCCGTAAGCGGACCTGCCTCCGCGAATAAATACTAGCACCCCAATAAATGGAGCGCTCGTATGGCCACCACAACTACTCAAGCAACAAGCGTCAACGGAACAGCATGGACGCTGATTGCCGATGGCAGCACAATCCTTTCCGCACAGATCCAGATCGATCCGGTTAGCCCAAGCGTTAATATCGCAGTGGCTCAGGCACTTCCCGCTGTGGCATCGAACGATTTCATCGTTCTCCAGCGTGAACGCGACACCTCGATTGTTCTCACGCTGAACGCCACGGATAAAGTCTACGCGAAGAGCCCATCAGCCAATTCCGTTACAGTACGTGCGAGCCTAGGCAGCAGATAAAATGACATTCTGCTGGCGCATATCGTGGAGCCCCATCGGCTTCTTGCCGATACCGGCCTTGCCATCGGGAGTACCCGTAGTCGCGGTTGCTCCTGTTGCTACGGGAGCCGTGGAAATCGGTTCCACCTTGACCACCGATAACGGCACATGGACCAACTCGCCTACGACCTACACCTACGCATGGTTTCGCGATGGCACGGCAATATCCACTGCGACAGCTTCCACATACGTGAGCGTTCTTGCAGATGTAGGCACATCGATCACCTGTTCGGTCACGGCGACAAACGCCTCGGGCAGCGCAACCGCGACTTCAAACGCGATTGGACCCGTCACAAATCCAGTGCCGGTCACTACTGTAGCGCCGTCGATCACTGGCACAGCCGCAAACGGCCAGACCCTCACCGCACGTAACGGCACGTGGACAAACAATCCCACGCTTAGCAGGGTCTGGAAACGCGACGGCAACACCATTGCGGGTCAAACCGCCGCAACGTACGTCTGTGTGTTTGCTGATGTCGGCTCGACCATCACCACGACCACAACCGCAGTGAATGCCTATGGCACGGCTACCGCGACCAGCAATGGCATCGGCCCAATCGTCAATCCTACGCCAGCGAATACAGCGGCACCCGCGATCAGCGGCACGCCAGCCAATGGATCAACCATCACGGTGTCCGATGGGACTTGGACAAATTCACCCACGCTTGCCTATGCGTGGCAGCGTGACGGCTCGGCAATTCCCGACGCCACCAGCAATACCTACACTGTCGTCAGCGCTGATATTGGCACTCAGATCACCGCAGTTGTCACCGCGACAAACGCCTACGGCACTTCAAGTGTGACCAGCAGGGCAGTCGGACCCATCACAAACCCCGTTCCCGCGAACACGGTTGCCCCTGTTGTTTCCGGCACGACCACAGTGGGTTCGACCCTCACCACGACCAACGGCACGTGGACAAACTCGCCAACCGGCTACACGTATCAATGGCAGCGCGACGGCACAAATATATCTGGCTCGACCAACAGCAGCCGCGTCCTTGTGGCAGCTGACAATGCAACGAATCTTACCTGCGTGGTAACCGCAACTAATGCGAATGGATCGGCTTTGGCCACCTCAAACGCCCTGGGTCCCATCACCACGGTTGCTCCCGTGAATACTGTTGCTCCGACAATGAGCACGACCACAAACGTGGGAACAGTAGTCACCACGACCACAGGAACGTGGACCGGCTCGCCCTCTTATGGGTATCGTTGGTTTATCGGGGGAGTGGCAAAGAGCGGGGCTACCTCAAGCACGTATACGCCGGTTGCAGGTGACTATGGCTTGACCATCTTTGTCCGAGTGACCGGCACCAATGCGGGTGGATCAGCAAGCGCGGATTCGAACTCCAGCATCGTAAGCCAGCCCGATCCAGTCAACACGGCTGTGCCCACGATCACTGGTACACCCCAGGTTGGCAGCACGCTCACCGCAAGCAACGGCACGTGGCAGAATTCGCCCAGTACCTATACGTACGTGTGGTCAGCCAGTGGGGCACCTATAAGCGGTGCGAACACTGCCTCTTTCACTGTGACATCCGCGCAACTCGGATCGACCCTCACAGTTGCCGTCACTGCGACCAACCTTCACGGATCAGCCACAGCAAGTAGCGCGGCGACAGCTGCTGTAACTGCGGCATCAGCAGCTGCAACATGGGACCCATCGAGCATTTCGCCAAACCTCATCCTCAGCAATAGCAACCGCACTGTTCAATGGACTGGCACAGGTTCCGCACTGGCAGCGGTAGCGGGAACTACGCAAATCCCCGCAACAGGCACATGGTACTTTGAAGTCACGACCACCACGGCAGCAGGAACGGCAGTTGGCTTTTGCAACGCGGCCTTTCTCAGCGGCATTTCAACAAACACAGCAAGCAATCCCGCGGCCTCGGCCAACGCCATCGCTTGGGTCTCGTCAACAGGTCAGATCACCTACAACGGTACCAACAAAGTTTCAGTTGGTACGAATGGGAACGGAGGACTGGCACGCTTTGCAATCAACATGGATACGAAAAAGTTGTGGTGCTCCAACGGCACAACGACAAGTTCACAGTGGAACGGCTCGAACTTCAACAGCGTGGGCGGTAGCGGCGGCGTAGACCTCTCCGGCTTGGGTGCTGGTCCCTTTTATGTGGTTGGCTATCTCGGAACCAGTGGCGGCAATCTTCTCACGCGTTTCAAGCAATCGGAAACCGGCGTAACAACCGGTGGCAGCGGCGGTGGTTACTCGTGGATCGGCGGCGCATAAATACGGATGCGGAAGTGAACGAGCCGCACAAGTTTCTCCAAACTTAGGTAAAGCCCGCTGTTAACCCCGGCGGGCTTTTTCGTGCCGTAAATATGCGGCGGGAATGGTCCCGTATACAGACGTTGGTCCTCATGAGAAAGTCTGCTGCAAACGTGGCAGGCTTTTTCTTTGACCCCCGACCCCCTCAAGGTTCCCGAGCGCGACAAAATTTCATCAGCCATTTTCTTGACGTAGGCGGGCCAGCGCAGCCTAATAAGAGCAACCAAAGCCCTTACCTGCGCAAGCACTAAAGTATTTTTAAACTCACGGTCGAGTTTGCGCGCTCGCTCGACCATCCCGCTATAATGAAACTGCAAGAGAGCAACCAAACAACGTCGGGGACCAAGCCATGAATTTCGAATTTTATAATAAGTTTAAGTTGATCATCCACCCAAGAGTTTTGTCGTTGCTGATCTACGGACTTCTTGCGGTCAAGTCATCCACGATCCTTACTTTGGTTCTGGCGGTTCGGCTTTAAGGGTTTTCGCTAAACCTCAAACGAAAAAGGCGATCAACTTTGCCGTGAACTGAGAATCACGCATACTCCCAAGGTTGGAGGAGCCGCTGTCTTGAAGAACTTTACATCGCAGAATTGGGTTAAGTCCGGTATTTTCATTACCGTCATCTATGTGGTGGTGGTTGGGGCATGGATCGCTCACAACGAACCCGCCTTCACGCAGAAATTCACCGACCTCAAACTGAATGAGATTGGCGACGTGCTTGCTGGCTTCTTTGCGCCGCTAGCATTCTTCTGGCTATTCGTGGCTACAATGATCCAAGGGCAGGAACTCGTGCTGACCCGGAATGTAATGAAGGAACAATCCGAAACGTCAAAGCAGCAGGCCGCATCAGCTGCCGAACAAGTCAAGTTCCTTGAGGCGCAAACCGCAGCCATGCAAACACAGGCGGATACAGCCAAGGAGACTGCCTATTTCCAGCATCGAATGGCGATGTTTGAAAAGCGCGTCGAGGTTTACAACGAGTTCCTACGGTTCGCAAATCAGCACCGCGACGCGAATTTTTATGGCCAGGACGATTACGACGCACTCGACAATCTCAGGCGCAAATCAGAATTTATTTTCGAATCAGACATACCCTCTTGGTTGTTAGATATTGTAAATGCAATCGGTGAGGCAATGCGATTGCAAGAACGCATGATTAACTGCGACTGGGAGATTGCAACGCAAATTTCATATTCCGACAATGAAGTCATAGGTTTAGGTAGTTCACAGGCGTCAATTGCCCATCCTCCGGAGAGCAACATTGAGGCTATCGAAGTGGAAAAAGAGCGCTTGAGAGTGATCAAGGCCGAAATAAGTTCGGAAACGAAGGAATTAGATTCGTGGTTCTTTGAACAATACATGCATGACGAAATCGACATGCAGTTCAACAAGTATTTAAATTTGAACATTGCGAAGTGAGAAGCCGAGTCCGATAAGGGGAGAAAGGCCAAAGGGAGCAACCCCCGCTGGCCTTACTCATCGTTGCTACCCAAGTCATCGGCGCTTCTAGAGCCTAGATCAGAAGGTCCACCAGCATTGCGCCATGTGAATGCGGTGCAATCCATGCAACGAACAGCATGAGCAGCATCCTCATCACCTTGGGCTCCAACGCGAACTTGAACTTTTTAAACCATTCGAATTTCACTGTCATAATCCTTTTGTGTGCCCATCTCGCAAGATGGCGCAGTTGATTGATCCCAGTACGCTCGTTATCGCGTCCTAGGGTTTGTATGCGGCTTACTTGCAGAAGCATTTGTTGGTGCGCTGCCTCTGTATCTTGTGGCGATTGTTGCGGTAAACACTAAACTTAGTATTAAACGATCAATTTCTCCAGTTTGCTTACTCGCTTTCTTTTTTTGTTGGATTCAGGTTCGCTGCGAGGGAGGGACGCGATTTGCGAACCACCATCGTTGATGTTGAGACAATTATTGAGAAGGAACCGGCCTCGTTTACATATCCGGTTCGTCACCGCCGTAACGTGATCTTATTAAGTTTGTTTCGGCCTCGATCGTCAAGGGCTGGTTTTTAATGTTCCGCTAACCACAATATCTGGTGGGTGAGCCTGTGGAAACAGAGGGAAACGAGAAAGCCGTGCAAAGTCAGATGCTTGCGCTGAGATGTTGCTATCCGGCTACCAACTTGCGCCTATATCGCACCAAGAAACGAACCAAAAGGCGACAAGATTTTCATCGTTGCAAAATGGTCCGCAAGGCGAATCCAAGGGGGGGATTCGGAAACCAATAAGTATGGGATGAGCAAAACACCCACTTATAGAAACAAACTAGAATCAAAGGTCGCTGCAACACTTCCTGCAGAATTTCAATATGAAACCAAGCGATTGCCCTTTCAACTTACGAAACATTACCTGCCCGATTTCGTCAATGAATCCGCCAAGGAAATTCTTGAAGTCAAGGGAAGGTTCACAGCGGAAGATCGGCAGAAGCATAGGGCCATCGCCGCGCAGTACCCGGACTGGAGCGTGACCATCGTGTTTCAGAACCCTGATGCTAAGATCAGCAAGACCAGCAAAACCACTTATGCGGCATGGTGCGATGCCAACGGGATCAAATGGCGTAGGGCTTGAGCGACTGACCAAATGAGCCCAAAAGTAGTTGTGCTAAACCCCTCTGCCGCAATGGTTGTTCGAAACATTCGCGAGTAAGATGCTTCGAACCTAAGCGGAGGCAGGCATGAGCGAGGCAGTTGAGGACATTTGGGCCGGGGATCTTCTGGAGCGAGAGACCGCCGCTGGCCTCCTCTATACGTTTGTTGTCAGCCGAATGAGTGAGCGAGCCTCGGCAGGCAAACACGGCTCCTACGTGATGAATATCGACGCGGAATGGGGGCAGGGCAAATCCTTCTTCATGGAGCGCTTGCACAAGCAGGTGCTAGCAAATGGCCACCCAGCGGTTTTTATCAACGCATGGCGCGATGACTTTTCCGACGACCCGTTCACCGCAGTGCTTGCGGAGTTTGCCGCGTATATCGAGGAGTTTGAAGCCCGAGATAAAGGCGTCAAAGACCGCTTGCTGAAACAACTCGAAGTGGTCAAGCGAAACGCCGGCAAGTTCATGTGGATCGCCGCAAAGGGGATGACGGGAAAGTTGATCGAGAAAGCCATTGGCGGTGGCAAAGATGAAATCGCCGGGCTTCTCGATGGCTTCGCGTCAGATGAGACCATCACTACGGCAGCCGAAGTTGTAGAAAAGCCCCTAGCAGACATCGTAACCGCTGCTGTGGACAGCTATGCGACAGCCAAGATTGAGGAATTTGCCGCAGCAAAGAAGAGCATCTTCAATTTCGAACAGAGTTTTGGAGAGATAGTCGAGGCACTACGGCTAGACGGAAAGGCCATGCCATTCTTTATCTTCGTGGACGAGCTCGACCGATGCCGCCCAACTTATGCGATTTCGATGTTGGAACGGATCAAGCACCTGTTCAACGTAGAAAATGTTGTCTTTCTGATTGCAACGGATACGGAGCAGCTGGCGCACTCGATTAAGGCGGTCTACGGGGAGGGCTTTAACAGCCAGAAATACCTGAGCCGGTTCTTTAACCGACCATATACTTTGCCTACGCCTAGCAGATACATGCTCGTTAGATCTATGGCTGACCGATATGGTTTGGATTATTCAAAGTTTTATGTGCCTTATCGTATCGAAGACTACTGCGAAGTTATTACCGCGATCGCTAACCATTACAACATAGATAATAGACGGCTTGAGCATATGATGGACGTGTTGGCGAGTATAACCACCGTCTGGAATTATCAAGTTCCGATACATCTAATCGTATTAATACCGCTCATCATCGCTGTATTGGAAAAAACGCCAACAAAAACTGTAGCGGAAAGAAGTGACTTTTTTATCCGTCCTAACAGGCTGGGGCACTATTTGCAGCTCCCTACTAAATCCATACCTGGAGCAGATGCATTGTCTGTGGCTGATTGGATTAACCGCACTATGGGTTTCGTAAGTGATACTACGCTAGGAAAAGCGGCCCTTGAGGTTCAACGGGAACTGAATAACGCCAATGGCTCGCCACTCCTTCAAGACATTGGCTATTGTATCATGCAAGAGTTGCGTGTTCGTGGGGAGGCTGCTTCCAGCCTGATCAATGATTATCCGGAAATAATCAGTTCTATGCGCGGCTTCACCAAATTCGAAACGATTAGTGGAGACTGATTTAGGATTGGGATCAATATCCGATCAGTGCAGCGGGCTCGGTTACTTGTCACAATGTACACATCCTCACGGCCCGCCCAATCTCGTCCCGGGCTTTTGCCGACAGCTGGCTGACCAACCAATAGCCATGGCTACCTTGCCCTAACGCTCTGCGTCTTCCACCACAGCATACTTCCACACCATATAAGGGCAACCGATCTTTTCACTCGCCCTTACATTCTTTTGGCAGCAGACACAGAACGCACATTCTGTGTCTGAGGTTCGAAATGAAATACGTCGCGTACTATCGGGTATCCACTGCAACGCAGGGGCAATCAGGTCTCGGCCTGGAGGCACAGCGCAAAGCCGTGCTGAATTACGGTGGCTCTGATCCAATAGCGGAGTTTACCGAGGTCGAGAGCGGCAAGCGAGATGATCGGCCCCAACTAACGGCAGCGCTGGCACTGGCTAAGGCCAATGGCTGTGTGCTGGTCATAGCGAAGTTGGATCGGCTGTCTCGCGATGTCCACTTCATCTCGGGTCTGTTGAAGGAAGGCGTGCCCATCAAGGCCGTGGACATTCCTAATGCGGATAACTTCCAGTTCCACATAATGGCCGCTGTGGCTGAGAAGGAGAGGGAGATGATCAGCGAACGGACCAAGGCGGCCATCGCAGCTAAACGGGCGAGGGGAGATGCGTGGGGAACAAACCTACGGCGATCAACGGCAGCAGATGCGTTCGCCGCTACACTTGATGCAACGGTCAAGGAGATCGTTGCGGACGGTGCTGTATTGCCCGCACAGATAGCACGAGAGTTAAACGGACGTGGTCTGCTTACGGTCAATGGATCGCAGTGGGGTAGTGGCCAAGTAGTCCGATTGCTAAGACGAATCAATGGTTGACGGTACTAATCGATGGCAACATAACAACGATGTGAGCACGCTAAGCATTACTCACAGAGTCCTTAGGAGAGTCACTGGTCGCGTTGGTGCAATACCTACAATGCACTGCGTATAATGCATAGGACCCAGTGGAAGAGCCTCCTAAGGACTCTCTTTTACTATCAGTATTAAATGTTGTTTTTTTGGGGGGGGGGCTCGCACAGAGCACTCACCCCCCCCCGTAGGTTTGGAAGTAAAACCTGTATAGTGCACCAATAATTTTTCTACAGTCTGAGATTGTTCCCAAATTTTTGATAGACTACCGAAAGTTTTCATTCGGTGCCATGTCAATGCTAAAGAATCTAACCCTTCAAGATATTGCAACGTTCTCAATCATCTTTTGTGGTGTTGTAGCAATTGGAGAAGCCGCAAATGTATTCGGATTTCTTTCTGTTGTCGGGATCAACTTTCTCCCGAGTCTTATCGATGGGAGTTTCATAAATCTCGTATTACGAGGCGGCCAATTCGGCCTACTGTTTTTGATAATTGCGGTAATGACGGACGATGCGATTAATACCGCAATCAAGCAGAATATTAGCCCAACCCGTGTGCCCCCGCTGGTGACCATTTTTCTAATAGCGACTAGCATCGCTTGCCTAATATTCACATTCAGGGATGTTAAAATTTCGTCGAATACGACGGCGATGTTGTGGGCATTGGAGCTGTGTACTGTAATAATATATTGCCTTTGGTCTATAAAAGTATCAAAAACGACAAATATATTCACCTTCGTACTTTTCGTCGTAATCTCCAACGTATTCTGCTTCGTATGGGGGCAGCGTTTCGCGGTCGACGCACTTGATCACGGTTCAAAGTATACGATCCACGCAGATGATAAAAACTACGCTAACGCAACAGTTTTAATGACCACTGCAAATGGCGTCTTAATTAAATCTGGAGGTGAAATAATATTTTATAACTCCAACCATCTGATATCGATGTCAAAGACCTATGAACCATAGCATGTTTTGACGCGTCACTTGCAATGCTGAGACATTTTTTCTGTACTCACAGGTGTTTCTCAAATTTTTTGAAACCGAGCCAGGAAGTTCCCTAAATCAAATCTAGATCTGTGTTCGCCAACTTCCACTGCACAGCATCGCCAGTTCCCTTCAACAGGACCCCGCATTTCTTGATATCTTGCTCAACGCCGTTTGCTTTGATGTTCATGCTTACGCTTAGCAAATCGATGGTGTGGTCCAGCGTGACTTTCTCCAGCAGCAAATCGGGGCGGGTTTTCTCATTGAGATACCGACTGAATCCCGTGCGATGGCTAATCCCGCTGCTGCAAAGGTAGTTGGTCTTTGCATAATCCAATTCCAAAAATGTGCCACTCAAAGCCTCAAGGATGTATTCACAAATCCAACGGCGGTCTGCTTTGTCTTTTTTGTCCGCGTGGAGCACCCAACTCGTCGCGTTCAACTCGTGTATCTGCGGGCCGTTGTACGCTTGTAGGTGGTAGAAGGTTCCATTGTGCCACAAATCCACGCTGCCGTTGATAGCCGTGGGATTGTCGCGGACAAATTCAATCGTGCTGCGCATGCCAATTCTCCTGTTAAAGAGAACATACACCGCATGAGTCCGCTTATTGCAATCAACCTCTGCGGGTAAGAGATCCGTTGTTCCAAGCGGCCAGTTCCGCAGCAATTGCTTTGCGTTTTTCCTCGATAGCCAGTTCTCGCTCTGCCTGTTTGATCACCATGCGTTCCGCTTTTGTCAGCCGCACTGCGATTTCTCGCACCACTTGTTTAGATGGGATTTTCGCCTTTGATCTCGATTTGATCCGGGGGAACTGCCATTCCACATTGTCGGGTGAGAATCCTAGCGTGGGGTCCACTGGTGCAAGAAATCGTCTTCCCGGTACGGTGGGCGTTCGCTCCCACATATCGGCGATAAAACGATCAATGCTCGACCGCCATTGCTCAACCACGAATTCATCGCTGTTGATCATCCTGAGGTATTGCAGTCTGAGAAAGGAATCCTTGTCCATGGCAAATCATAGGAACATAACGCGAACATTGTCAATGCGTCTGGCTGGGCAAGCGGAAATATTATGTGAACCCAAGGAATGATTAAACGATTGACGCGAGTGGGGCAGTCACGGCAAAACTCAATTGCCAGTTAGACCCCTTATGTGGCGCCCCCACGTCGACATGAGACCCCCTCGCTTGGTCTAACTGGCATTACCGTTAGCAAGTTTCCAAGCCGCTACATCACTGGCGTTGTCGAAAACTTTGTAGACCCGCGTGTTCTCCAAATACATCCAGCGCTGGCGCAACGGCCACGAGTTGCCTTGTTGGATTTCCAACGCATCGAAAAAGGCTTGGTTTTCATCCCACGTCTTGATGTCGAAGGTTTTAAAGTCGTCCCAGTACGTGGGGGTACTCACGGTTCCTTCTCCGGCAGCTGCCGCAAATGCCGCGTTTTGCTGCTCTGCTTGCCATTGAGTAATATCCTCGATGTGCTCTGTGGATATCTCACTGACGATACCGTGTGCGGTTTCCGCATTTGATCTCAAGCCGACCAAAATGTTTTCAACCGCAGCACTGGCCGTGGCGTAGTCCCAATCCGGTATATCGGCTAGTGCATTTGCCACGACTTCGCTAATGTGGGGCTCGTATGTGGCCAACGCGGCTAGATCGCGCTCGATCACCTCAACCAGTTCATTCTTGTCCATTGCGCACCTCCACGTGTTCAACCACCAGTGGCGCATTAGCCGCAGCAATTGTGGCTTTCTTTTCGTCCCACTGCGCAAGCATGTCCAAAAGGCTGCTCATGTCCTGTTTGTGGGTGACATCAACATCAACGCTCTGCTTGGCCTGACCCCATCCACGATCTAGCAGAACTTTTGCTGCCTGAACGCGTGAATTGCCGTTTTTGCCGTTTCGCATCTCATCGGCTAGTGTATCGATGGCTTCCATGGTCAACGCTTTGGCTGCTTCCACCACATCCGGTGGAACTGGTGGACGACCGCTGGGATTGCCGCTCTTGCCCTTCTGAAAGCCCGCTGCGATCTGCTTGGGTGTGCGGGTGCGCTTGGGTTTATCCGTCATTGCATTTCACCCGTCGCGATCACGCGATCTACCCATAGGCTAATCTGATTAGCGGGCATACTCGCGGCACTTGGAACGGCTTTGATGATCCGCCAGTAAACGGCATTTCGGACATTGCGGGCTTGTTTTGCTTTACTCGCCATCGGCAACCTCCAGCGGCACAACTCGACCGCCCACGTCTCTCAGGAATATGTCTTCATCGTTGGGGTTATCGAAGATGATGCTAAAAGAGTTCTCGGTGACATCGCCGATCACATAATGGCCCTCAAGGTTCTTCTCGATCCAACCACCGTATCGGGCTTTGACCCAAACCTCGGTTGCTTCCGCCACGCTGAGTTGTGGGTGCTTCTCGATTGTGTCCTGCACAGTGGTGCGGAGATAACCCCCCGCGATATTCATTAGAACTCTGCTCATATGCGCTCCCCATTGATTTCTACTGATATTTAGCGGGAACAAGCGGATAAGCAGTCCAAATCAACTACCTGAAAATAATAGGAAATCTCCGGTTGCCCTGATGAATCAAAGGCTGTTGGACGATGGTACGGCAGCACGGTGCTGTTGGTTCAAACGGAGATCGAAAATGACAAACGCAATGGAACTGCTCAAGTCGGCTGCAACTGTGGGTCAGGTTGGTGCTGCTAATCCAATGGATATTTTCTTTGGCAAACTGGTCGCTCAGATCGACATGGCAAAGGCCATGGACAACGGCAAAACCTTCAGCAGCCGGAGCCTGTGGTTTCGCAAGCAAGGTGGGGAATGGATCGTCCGTATCGGTCGCAATGGTTTTGAAGTAGCTGGTTCAAAACTGTTCAAGGCTGCGGATTTGGCTGGCGTCGTGGGTGTCTTGGAAGCCGCTGGCGACGTGATCCGCCAGGACAAGGCCCTACAAGGGGTTATCGCGAAGCACTCGGCAGAACGGTCTGAGCGTTTGAAGGCAGGACGCGCAAAGTCGAAGAAGGCAAAATGACAACATCGGATTGGCCAATCCGACTGGAGCCCCGGAGAAATCCGGGGCTTTTCCATGCTTGGTTTTCTGCTCTGTTTGATGCCGCCTTTGACTGGTTCCGATTAAATACCGGGACGACTCTCATACCCAAGGCATCCCATGGACTTCTCTTTTATCCCGAATGGGTTTGCTACGCTGGTACGTGCATTCGCCAAAACGCCACTCGCGTTTATCGGAACCACAATCATCATCATCCTGTTCGCCGCACTGGGCTTTATCGGCTACATGGCTGTGACCAACAAACTCGACGTTTCAGCGTTTGTAGCCCATGCACAGCCAGCGCCTATAGTAGAAGCACAGCGCTTGCAGGAAAGCATTCCGCGTGACGCCACTACATGCGCTGCCATCGATGAGTTAGGCCGCACGTTGAGCGCGGATAGGGCCACATACTGGTCTTTCACCAACGCAACCTACGGGCTCAATCAAGTTTTCTTCAACTACTCGAACCTGACGTGCCCGTTTGTGGGTGAGGGGATCGCGTTCATCCCCGACAACTTCGACAAGGTCAACAACAGCATATTCGCCGAAATCCACGCCGTGTTGTTTCCCGCTCGAAACGAGGTCGCATGTGGGAAGTGGACCCGCGACGACATCAAAAGCACCTATATCCGAGCGCTCATGCGCAGCGTGGGCACAGATGTCGTTTACGATTGTGGAGTGCAGGACCTACGCGGATTTCCCATTGGCAAGATCGTGGTGGCTTGGCACAGCCGGGATGCGGTTCGCGATGACGCTAAAATCCTTGAGACCATCCGACTCACAGCGCTGGATATCGGTCGCGTCAACACGCCGGTCAACCCGCCACCCACACCACCGAACTGAGCGGCATGCGGAATAGCCAGTCCGCCTAAATACCCGACAACACTGGGTATTTTATGGCAATCGACAACGACAAGATGGTCGCTCTACTTGCGGCGTTTAAACAGGACATCGCGTTTTTCGCACAGAGCGTTTTCAAGAGCACGCTTCGCCCCAAGCAGATTGAGTTCGCTGAGGCATTTCAAAACAACAAGCGCATCACGTTTCGCGGTGGAGTTGGCTTCGGCAAAACCCACGTTATGGCGGTTATCGTCTGGTGGGCGCTATTCACCCATAACAACGTGCAGGTCACCATTTTTGGCCCATCCGATGGCCAGATCAAGTCGGGCATCTGGAAAGAACTCGGCATCCTCTATGGCCGAATGGACCCCTTTTTCAAGGCCGAATACGATTACGCTGCCACCAAGATCACCCGCGTAGGGGCGGGATCGAGTGCATTTGCGGAATACCGACTAGCCAACAAAGACAATATCGAGACGGCTCGCGGTATCCACATGACGAACAACTTCGTTCTCGTGGACGAAGCCACAGGTGTTCCCGATGAGGTGTTCACCGTTCTGGGTAACATCTTCACCGATCCCAATCCCAAACTGTGCCTGATTTCCAACCCCTCAAGTGTAACAGGGTTTTTCTACGACACGTGGAAGAACGAGGACGTTTCATCGATCTGGACCAAGGTCCACGGCAAGATGAGCGACAATCCGTTGATGACGGACGAGCAGTTGCGGGAAATGACCATTTCCTACGGCGGCAAGGGCTCGCGCGAATACCTGATCCACGTCGAGGGCGAATTTCCCCTACAAGAAGAAGACGGCATTATCTCGCTGGCCTCCGTAATCTCGGCCATTGATAACGACGATGCAGTTCCAGCGCCGGGTAGCCCAATCGTTTGGGGGCTGGACCCAGCAGGATCAAAGAACGGCGACAGGTCAGTTCTGATCAAGCGCCAGGACAACACCGTTCTGGAAATGCCCATGGAGTTGCGCGGCCTCGATGGCACGCAACTCGCCTACAAAATCCGCGATCTCTATCTCGCGACCCCCAAGTCACAGCAACCCAAAGACATCTGCATTGACGCCAACGGCATCGGGCATGGTGTCTGGTCCATTCTCAAGGACTTTGGCCTGCCGGTCACCGATGTGGTCACGCAGCGCAAGCCAACGAGAAAGGTCAACTTCTATTACAATCTGCGAGCGCAGCTGTGGTGGGAAATGCGGGAGTGGTTCGGCGGCGGCAACGTCTGCATTCCAAACCATGTAGGTCTGCAAGAAGAACTCATTCTTCCAAAATACACCGACGACAGCGGCAAAATCCTCGTTGAAGACAAGAAGTCTATCCGCAAGCGGGGCAAGGCATCGCCCGACTGCGCTGACGCTCTGGCCCTGACCTTTGCCAGTGTCAAAACCCGCCATCAGGGTAAATACGAGTGGAGCAAGCCGATCAAATACGCGGACGTGAAATCGTACGAGTGATCGCAAATATACAACAAAAAGAAGTCCGCAAAGGGCTCATGAAAGGCCGCAATGGCAAGCAAAAAGAAGGCGAGCACGCCTCTAACCGATGATCAAATCACCAGTAAGATTGCCACCAAACTCCGCGATGCCGTTGGCTTTTCCAATGACAACATTTCATACAAGCAGGAACGCGGCCTAGAACTTTACAATCGCGAGCAGTTCGACGGCGACAAGGCACTCGGTGGACGCAGCAAATATGTCAGTCCCGATGTTGCCGAGCGTGTTGACTGGCTAGGCGCGAACCTTCTCAAAATCTTCGACAGTCAAAGCAAGGTGGTCGAGTTTACCGCACAGGGTCCAGAAGACGTTCCTGTTGCCAAGCAGATGACCGACGTTTTGAACGCCATCGTTCGCAACATGAACTCCCACGTGACCATGCTGACGCCGTGGATCAAGAACGGCCTGATTACTGGCTTGGGTATCGTCAACGTGGATTTCTACGAGGACAAATGTTTCACCCCCGCACAGACCCTAAAGGGTGTCAGCGAAGATGCTCTTGTCCAAATGGTTCAGGACGAAGACGACGACAAAATCCAGATCCTAAGCCGCAGCGAACCCTACGACGCAGAAATCCCACCGCAGTTGGCCGCGCAGGGTATCACACCCGACATGCTTGCCCAGATGGGCCAGCCAATGCCGCAGATGCGCGACATCAAAATGCGCAAGCGCAAGAACACGTGGAAGATGCGTATAACCAACGTGAAGCCCGAAGATTTCTTCGTCAGCAAGGACGCCGATTTCGACCAGCAGACCGGCGGCATCAAGGCCCGCATTCAGGGCCACAAATGCGTGATGCCACGCGCTCAACTGCTTGAGATGGGCTTTGACGAAGAACAGGTTGAAAAGGTCACATCGGCCCAAAACTCCACAACCGGCATCGGCATGGAGCGATCCAAGCAGGTGGATTTTGACGAAGGCGTTAGCGATGTCGAGGATGATGTTGACGTGTACGAAGTTTACACGCGCCTGGATATCGACGGCGATGGCTTTCGCGAGCACGTTCACCTGACAATCGCGGGTGATCTCGAAAATGCACCTGTGCTGTTGGCTCAGGAAGAAGTCAGCGAGTTCTACCCCTACGCGGCATTCTGCCCATTCCCGCTGCCCAACACGTTGTTCGGCCATGGCATCGCTGACAAGATCGGTGATGACCAGAAACTAATCAGCCGCATCATGAGAGCGAGCATCGACGGGTTGAACGCCAGCGTAAACCCCATGAAGGTGGTCAATCCTGAGACGGTCAATCTGGACGACCTACTCAATCCTCATCCCGGCAAACTGATCCGTTCGAGTGATCCCACCAACGGCATCAACTACGTGAATGTGCCGTTCTCGGGTGGTCCTGCCATGCAGTTTGTAGACGTGATCAAAAGCAATATCGACTACACAACAGGCGTTGGCGGTCAGATGATGGCCGTAGATGCCAGTGATTTGCAGAATGCAACAGCTACAGCAAGTAGCCAGCGTGCCAATTCCATGCAGTTGCTAGTGGAGCAGGTAGCCCGTTATTTCGCCGACACCGGGTACTCCTACTTGTTCCGCATCATGACGGACTTGCTTGTGCAGAAGCCCGAAGGTGCGCAGGTTCTTATCAGCCGCTTGCTTGGTAATGCCGTTCCCATCACCACGGATAATTGGGACCCGTCGATGGACATGAGCACCAACGTTGCATTTGGTGTGATGAACAAAGACTACAATCAGGCCATGTACACGCAAATCCTGAATTTGCAGATGAACCCGCAGGCACTCAGTGCAGGCGTTAGCACCCCGCAGAACGTCTATCACACAGTGGCGCAGATGGTGGAAAACGCAGGTTTCAAGAACGTGGGTGCGTTCTTCAACGATCCTTCCAAGTTGCCACCCAAGCCGGAACAGCCGCAGCCACCAAGCCCGGAAGAAATTCAGGCCAAGATCGCACAGGCCGGGATCGAGCAGCAGGCGCACGTAGCGGATCAGAAATTCCAACTCGAATTGCTCAAGTTGAAAATGGACGACGACCTAGCACGCGACCAGATGGTTCAAGATCGAGATTTGAAGGCGGCAGAGATAAACGCCAAATACGGGGCACAGGTCAATATCGCAGCCATCCAAGCCGAACAGAACAGCCCCAGCAATGAAATGCAGGCCGACATGGCCCAGTTGGCAGAAATGATGGGCCAGATGCACGGTGCGCAACAAGCGCCGCAACCACAGGCTCCAATGCCACCACAGGGAGCGTAAACAATGAACGAAACCCAACTGATCGCTCGTGGCTTGGAAGCAGACCGCATTTGTTCAAACGAAGTCTATCAGGGCGCGTGGGAGGCAATCCAGCGCGACCTATACAAGGCGTGGGCTGAAAGCCCTCGTGAGGATGTGGCGTATCGCGAACGTCTCCACTTGGAACTCGACGTGTTGGTGCGCTTGAAGGGCAAATTCGCCGGCTACATGGCCGAAGCCGAGATGACCAAGCACAACCAGCAGTTCAATGCGACTGACGGCGCCTGATGAATGCCTTTGCGACCTCTTCGGCATCTCGCTGGTTTGCGTGAGTGCCGGGTAAGGGGATCAACGCTTCGCCATCGACAAGGATGGCACTCTTCGTAACTTGATCGAAGATCACGGTAGGCTTCTGCATCTGCTTTTGTCCGGTCCCGTGCAACTTGTAAACGCAAGCCTTGGAAATGGAAATTGTTCCCGCATTCCGCGCAGAATCCCGACGTTTGAACGCATCTGAGTAAATACGTGCAGACAACCGTTGGAATAACCAGCGGAGCAAAAAGACTAAAGGGAGAAAACCCCAATGGATGACACCAGCAACTCCGGTGACGGAATTGGTTTGTCGCGGGACGATGCCGCAAGCCGCATTATGGGTATCTTGGACACCAGCGATGGTGCAACCGAAACGGATACAAGCAATGCTGAGAACGGTGCCGATGAGGCACTACTACCGTCTGATGACGAAAACGAAAGCACAGAGGAACAAGCCGTTGAGGCCTCCGACGAGCCGGTAGAACACGCAGAAGATGCAGCGGAAGACGCTGAAGAAGACACAAGCCCAACTCTTTCAGAGTATCCATCCGAGGTGAACCGCAGGATTTTTGCTTTTGCGCGTGGTAAATTGGCG